>NZ_AUAA01000001.1 GCF_000428485.1 Epilithonimonas tenax DSM 16811
CTGCGTTTGATGTGGAGTTTTACTGTTTTTCCACGCAGAGGAAAATCATCAACGGTTATTTCCGGAACAAAACCTTTTGACTGTAATAGCAGAGAAGAAAACTCTTTCGGAGCAGTATTTTTCTCTTCAAAATAGATGTGCAGGATTTGGTTTTCTTCTTCAAATTTTACAATCTCAAAATACTCAATGAGAAGTTCCGGTAAAAATAATTTAAGGAGTTCGACATCATTTAACATCCTTCAAAATTATTAATTTTTATCTTTCTCCCCAAGTTTTGGAATTGATCCCATAAAATACAGCAAAACATTAGCTCCAATAATATTGGAAAATCTATTTTTCATCATTTTGTTCTTGAGTCAATTTGCTTTCCCCATTTCCTCATAATCGTCAACTGTCAAAATATTTTTTTGACGGGATACCTTGAACTAAAATTGTAACGCCATCGTTGTCATTTTGATTTTAAATACTCGTTTATGATTTCCACCACACCAAAGTCATTATTGGAAGGAGCAGAAAAAGATGCCACCTCTTTCACAGAAGAATGTGCGTTCTCCATCGCATAAGAATACTTTGATTTTTCAAGCATTGTGATATCATTCATGTAATCACCGAATACCATCGTTTCCGAGGGCAAAATATTCATTTTTTTCTGGATGATTTCTAGTGCTTTTCCTTTGTTGATGTTTCGGTTCATGATATCAACCCAATATTGCCCGGAAACTACGACTTCAAGATTTTTATTTTTAAAATGTTTGAGATAAGGAAAAAGGTTTTCTTCGGAACCTTCCGGATGATAGATTGCAATTTTAAATACGTTATCATCCACCTCTTCTGTTAAGTCGTCTATTTTCTGATTTTCTGTATAATATCTGGTAAAATAATTGATGAATTTTTCATCGTCACTTTCGTAATAGGCTTTTTTCTTTGCAGACAGTACCGCTCTTGCGCCAGGAATTTCCCTAATAGTTTGGATGATTTCCTGTACGAATGAATTTTCTAATTCGTCAGCAAAAAGCTCCTCATCTTTATAAATGACATAAGCACCATTTTCCGCAATGAACCCGATTTCGTTTTCTATTGCTTTAAAATAGTGCGTAATTCCCGGCATCTGTCTGCCACTGGCAGGAATGAAAAGGATATTTCTTTTCTTTAGCTCTTCATAAATAGCAGGAAAATCCGGACTGACTTCATAATTTGAATTAAGAAAAGTACCATCCATATCTGTGACAATCAGTTTAATATCTGTCATAAGTATCTTGTAAAAAAGACTAAACGAATCTTTTTGATTTAATTAAAATTAAAATTTGCTGTTTAAATATTATTGGTTTTTATAATGTGTAAGCGGAACATTTTTCAATATTTCTGCACTTTGTTCCGGTGTAATATCCCGTTGCGGTTCTGCTAACATTTCATAGCCTACCATAAATTTTTTCACTTCAGCATTACGCAGCAATGGCGGATAAAAATGCATATGAAAATGCCATTGCGGATGTGGTTTTCCATCGGTCGGCGATTGGTGAATCCCTGCTGAATATGGAAACGAAATCTCAAAAAGATTGTCGTATTTTGTGGTTAAATCCTTTATTATCCCTGCCAAAGAAAGCTTTTCCGAGTCAGAAAATTCTAAAATATTTTCAGCGTTTTTTTTACTGACAATCATGGTCTCGTACGGCCAGACTGCCCAAAACGGAACCAATGCGACAAAATCTTCATTTTCCAGAATGATTCTTTCGTTGATTTCCAACTCTTTTTTTACATAATCTTTGAGAAGAGAAGTTCCATTTTTTTCAAAATATGCCGTGAGATTTCCTTGCTTTCGCAAAACGGTTGACGGAATCGAAGATTGCGCCCAGATTTGTCCGTGCGGATGCGGATTGCTGCAACCCATCACACTTCCTTTATTTTCAAAAATCTGTACGTGATTGATGTACTCCAGATTTCCCAACTCTTCGTACTGCTTTTGCCAAACATCTACCACTTTTTTGATGTCATCTTGTTCCATTTCCGGTAAAGTAAGGTTGTGATTTTCCGAAAAACAAATGACTCTATTGATGCCACGTTCCGGTTTTAATGAAAAAAAATCTGACTGTTTATCAGAGAATTCAACCTCATTTTTCATCAAAGAACCAAAATCGTTTTCAAAAACAAAAACACCTTTATAATCGGGATTTATTTCCCCATTGGCTCGTACATTTCCGGAACATAAATAACAGTTTAGGTCGTGAGCGGGAAGTTGGTCTTCGGTCACTTTTTCTGTTTGTCCCTGCCAAGGTCGGTTGGCTCTTTGCGGAGATACCAGAAGCCACTCATCCAAAAGCGGATTGTATCTTCTGTGAGGATGCTGCTTCTGATTAAACGACAAATTCATTTCTTTTGTATTCTCTAATTCCATCCGATATTTTTACACGGTACACTTTCATTTCGATAGCAAAATCTGCTTTGTATTTTGCGGTGATGTTTTCAATCACATCATTCACATTTTCATCTTTAATAAGATTGATGCTGCATCCGCCGAAACCACCGCCCATAATCCTTGCACCCAAAACGCCGTTTTCCTTTAAAGTTTCTTCCACCATAAAATCAAGTTCATCGCAGCTCACTTCAAATTCTGTTGAAAGTCCGGAATGCGTTTCGATCATCAGCTGTCCCAAGTATTGCACATCACCTTCTGATAAAGCTTTGGCAGCTTTTTCAACCCTATTGATTTCCTTGAGAAGATACAGACATCTTTTGTAAGACGTCTCTCCCATTTCCGCTCTCACTTCATCCAGCATTGAAAAGCTAAAATCTCGGAATTTTTCTATGTCAGGAAACTTTTCCCACAACACTTTCTTTCCGTTATCAACATCATTTCTCCTGTCGTTGTAGCCAGAAGTCAGATGTGTATGTTTTACGCAACTATCGAAAAGCAACAGACTGCAACCGTCTATATGGGCTTCAAAATATTGATGTTCCAGAGAATTGCAGTCCAGCAAGATGACTTGGCGTTCTTTGCCGAAAACGGATGCGAACTGATCCATAATGCCGCACTTGACGCCAACAAAGGTGTGTTCGGATTTCTGACCAATCAGTGCCAATTCTTTTTTGGTTAAATCCAAATCAAAAATGTGGTTGAGAATATAGGCAAATCCGCATTCCAAAGCTGCCGAAGACGACAAGCCGGAACCCATCGGAATCGTACTGCTGAAAGCGATCTCCAAACCGCCAATCTTTTTTCCTCTTTCCTGAATAGCATTGAAAACACCCAGCAAATAATTGACCCAAGTCTGTGAAACCGGAGTTTGTTTTTGAGTAACATTAAAACTAAAAGAATCATCAAAGTCTTTCGCAAAAAAAGTACAAATTTCTGAGTCATCCACTTTTTTCACTGCAAAGCAAATATGTTTGTCGATGGCGGCAGGAAGCACAAAACCATCGCTGTAATCGACGTGTTCGCCCATCATATTAATTCTTCCCGGCGCCAGAAAAAAATGTTTCGGTTCTGCATTATATTTTGATTGAAACGCCTCTTTGGTACGATTGATTAACTTCTCCTGCATAGATGACTGCAATTTATGATTTTAAATCTTTTTTGCCAGGAATGCACAAAAATTTTTTTAGAAAAAATATCAAATTTCATTCGTGAATTCGTGGCAGATTTTAAATCCAGCAATTACTTCCTTTTCATTACTTTTTTTGCAGCCTCAATGATGTCATTGGCAGTCAATCCGTATTTTTCCATCAGTTGATCGGGTGTTCCGCTTTCTCCGAAACTATCGTTTACGGCAACATATTCCTGAGGCGCAAGATATTCTGTAATCAAAAGTTGAGCAACGCTGTCTCCTAAACCTCCTAATCTGTTGTGTTCTTCTGCAGTTACCACGCAACCCGTTTTCTTTACAGATTTTAAAATCGCTTCACCATCCAAAGGTTTAATGGTGTGAATGTTGATAATTTCTGCATCAATTCCTTGTTCTTCTAAGATTTCTCCGGCTTTTATTGCTTCCCAAACCAAATGTCCGGTGGCAATAATCGTTACATCTTTTCCTTCATTCACCATCCAGGCTTTCCCGATTTCAAAAGTTTGATTTTCATCCGTAAAAACAGGAATCACAGGTCTGCCGAAACGCAGATAAACAGGACCTTCGTAATCTGCAATAGCAATCGTTGCCGCTTTGGTCTGATTGTAATCACAAGTGTTGATAACGGTCATTCCTGGAAGCATTTTCATCAAGCCAATATCTTCCAAAATCTGATGTGTTGCACCATCTTCACCTAAAGTCAGTCCCGCGTGGGAAGCGCATATTTTCACGTTTTTATCAGAATATGCCACCGACTGACGGATCTGGTCGTACACTCTTCCGGTAGAAAAGTTGGCGAAAGTTCCCGTAAACGGAATTTTTCCTTCGATGGCCAAACCTGCGGCGATGCCCATCATATTGGCTTCTGCAATCCCAATCTGGAAAAAACGTTCCGGTGCTTTTTCGATGAATTTTTCCATTTTCAAAGAGCCGATAAGGTCGGCGCAAAGTGCTACGACATCAGGATTTTTGTCTGCCAATTGGGCCAATCCGGCTCCGAAACCGCTTCGGGTATCTTTTTTTTCTGTGTAGGTGTATTTTTTCATGTGATTAATCTGTTGATATTTGTTTTAAACGCCAAGAGCGCAAAGATTTTTTTAACTTATTGGGAAAAATTTTCAGTCGCAAAGGCGTTTGACTTCGCCGAATCTTCGGTTTTGCTCAGCAAAGGAATTTAATCATTAGATTTTTAGATATTTTTTTAACAGCGAATTGCTCGCAGCCCGACCTGAGTGGAGCTCTTTTTCTGTTATTGCGATGGTCTAAAAGTTCTACGGGTTGCTTCAAGTGGTTCGCAATGACAGAAAAAAGCGGGAACGGAGGGCGGAAATAGCTGCCCAAACCTAATGTAGTGGTTCGGCGTAGTCAAATTATTTAATGCCTAATAATCGCCTAAAGTTTCTTCGAGTTGGTTTAATGCTTTTGCTAACTGGTCGTCGTTAGGTGCTTTTCCGTGCCAGGCGTGGCTTCCCATCATATAATCGACACCGTAGCCCATTCCGGTTTTCAGGAGAATACAAATTGGCTGACCTTGTCCGGTTAATGATTTTGCTTCGTCCAGAACTTTGAGAATTTCTTCTATATCGTTTCCGTTTTCTACTTCCAGAACTTTCCAGTCGAAGGCTTCGAATTTGGTTTTAAGATTTCCTAAAGTAAGGACTTTTGAAGTTGGACCATCAATCTGCTGACCGTTGTAATCTATGGTTGCAATGAGATTATCCACCTTATTGTGAGAGGCATACATGATGGCTTCCCAGTTTTGCCCTTCCTGCAATTCGCCGTCGCCGTGAAGACTGAAAATGAGATTCTCATCTTTATCCAGTTTTTTACCAATTGCGTGACCAATGGCTACAGATAAGCCCTGACCAAGTGAGCCCGATGCAATCCGGATTCCCGGAAGACCCTCGTGTGTGGTTGGATGGCCTTGCAATCTGGAATTCAGTTTTCTGAAAGTCACCAATTCTGATTTATCAAAATAACCTGCGTGTGCCAAAACACTGTAAAAAACAGGCGAAATATGACCGTTGGAAAGATAAAAAGCATCTTCACCTTTGGCCTTCATATCAAATCCTTCTTTTCTTTTCATCACATCAAAATAGAGAGCGACCAAAAAATCTGCACAACCAAGCGAACCGCCGGGATGACCTGATTGGCAGGCGTGAACCATTCTTACAACATCTCTTCTTACCTGAGAAGCGATATGATTAAGTTTTGAAATATCGTGTTCCATCAATTATTTCATTTTTTGTGAATCTTTGATGAACTGCTCCAATCCTGAGTCTGTCAAAGGATGTTTCAATAACGAAAGAATCGGCTGAATTGGGCAAGTTACCACATCGGCACCGATTTTTGCGCAGTTGATGATGTGCATACTATGTCTTACCGATGCTGCCAAAATTTCGGTTTCGAAGCCGTAATTATCGAAAATAAGACGGATTTCTTCAATAAGATTTAAACTGTCTGTCGAAATATCATCCAATCTTCCCAAAAACGGAGAGACGTAACTCGCACCCGCTTTTGCCGCCAAAAGAGCTTGTCCGGCTGAAAAAATAAGGGTACAATTGGTTTTGATGCCTTTATTAGAAAAATATTTGAGCGCTTTCACGCCGTCTTTTATCATTGGGATTTTCACGACAATATTGGGATGAATCGCTGCAAGGATTTCACCTTCTGCAATCATTTCTTCGTAAGTTGTGGACAGGACTTCCGCAGAAATAGCACCATCAACAATTTCGCAAATATCTTTGTAATGTTGCAAAATCGCTTCTGTTCCGCTGATGCCTTCTTTTGCCATCAAGGATGGATTGGTTGTAACGCCATCCAGAATTCCGAGGTCGTTAGCCTCCCTGATTTGCTCTAAGTTGGCTGTGTCAATAAAAAATTTCATTTAAGTTTAGGTTTTAATATTTATTTAATTTTTCTTCGAGAAATCTATTAATTATGGTGTCCCATATTCAGTTTTATTTTCTTTAGGTTTTCCAAATTGTGAACAGGTTTTTCAATATTATTTGGAATTGCTTGTTTTGAAAATGTTTGGAAATACAGCAGACAGGCATCTTTCCACCAGACGGCATCTTTTTCTTGGATCTCCAATTTTAACTTGATAGATTTGAATCGCTCATCATCTACATAAGTTTGCAGCTTATCCCAGTTTTTCTGGTAATCCCGAACGTTTTTCACACCTATGTCATATTTAAAACACAATTCTTCCCATAGCGTTTTTCCGTCTTTCATTTTGAAATTCCACGGCACGTGGTGAAACCATAGAATCAAATTTTCTGGCGTTGTTTGGATGTTTCCGTAAGTTTCATTTAATGGGGGAAAATAGAGCGAAACGGCATTACTTCCTGTCTTGGTTCTGTCAAACCCTACTCCATTAGCATCCGCTTTGTGGTAATAAACTGGTGACCAGTCTGGTCTGCCGTTTTTGTAGTCGCCCCAAGGTTCCGGACCATAATGGTGTCCTGAAGCAAAAATGTGGTGAAGCCCCAAAGGCATCATATAATCCACAGCTGTTTCTCGTGAAGAAAGCATTAATTTTTTAACCGGTGTTACGAAATCCTGTTGATTTGTAAAAGTCATTTTGATCCATTCATCTGCAATCTGTTCGGAAGACAAATCGTGGTTCCAGGCCAGACGTCCGAAAGCATACCAATTGGCTTGAGCGAAATGATGTCCCGTCCAATTGGTATCTTCCCCAATATTGGCTACGCCTGCAATGGCAGTGATTTTATTTTTAATCAATGTTCCATCGGTGATTTTTGCAATCGTAGAACCTTGGCCTAGTGCATGCGTATCACTGTCAAGATTTTCTTTAAATAATGGCGCCAAGAACACCAGATGATTTGAGAACCCTAGATATTCTTGAGTGATTTGAAACTCCACCATCTCGGGTGTTTTCTTCAAAGCTCCAAATAATGGATTAAAAGCTTCTCTGGGCTGGAAATCTATGGGCCCATTTTTGATCTGGATGATGACGTTATCACGGAATTTGCCATCTAACGGAACAAACTCCAAATATGCTTGCTTAGCACGATCCTCATTACTCGGACTGTAAACAAAAGCACGCCACATCACGATGCCGTTATACGGTTTCAAAGCATCTGCCATCATATTGGCACCATCTGCGTGGGTTCTGCCGTAGTCCTGTGGACCGGGTTGACCTTCGGAATTGGCTTTTACCAAAAATCCTCCAAAATCTGGAATCCGTTTATAAATTTCAGATGCCTTATTTTTCCACCATTTTTGAACATTTTTATTCAATGGGTCAGAATTTTCTAACCCATCTAAAACTTTGGGTGATGAGAAATTCACAGCAAGATAAACTTTGATTCCGTAAGGGCGAAAAATATCTGCCAAAGCTTTCACTTTTTCCAAGTAATCTTTTCTAAGCATATTGGGAGACGCATTCACGTTGTTGAGCACCACAGAATTAATTCCTATGGAAGCATTGGCTCTTGCATATTCTTTGTATCTCGGTGAAATTGTATTGGGCAAATCTTCCCATTTCCAAAGTGAATGCCCGGCATAACCGCGCTCGATGGTTCCGTCCAGATTATCCCAATGGTTGAGAATTCTGACGTCGTAGGAAGGTTTTTCGGTAATATTGAGATTTGTTATTGATGAATGGGTTTGCTGCAAACGCAAAAGATGATAGACACCGTAAAGCAAACCGATTTCTTTTTCCGCAGCAATAATAATTTTACCTGAACTCGATTTGATTGTATAACCGTCTTTCAGATTTTTTAATGATTTCTCGGTTCGAAGTTCAATTTCCTGACCTTGCCAATGATTCATCAGTTCTTTTTTGGCAATATTCAGAGTCGGATTGTTCCCTTTGGAAATCATTTTATCTGCCGAAATCCCATGCTTTGCCGGAAACCGAAGCCACAATTGGCTACCGTCTTCTGCAAAAGTTGTGAGTGGAATCATTAGAAATAATAGAACATAAAGTCGGAAATTTTTCATTGAAAACTTTTTTCTATAGGTTGTACCTACATTTATGGATATTGAACCCTTCGGGTTCGGTTGATTCTCTTACATACTCCATAGGATTCACCTATGGCTATTATTTATTGAACTCTTCGGGTTCTGAGGGATTTTTATTCTAACCCTTCTATGGTTTTTATCTTCCCGTTTTCATCGTATTCCATTTCCACCACTTTCATACTTCTGAGCCATGTCTTGCCTTCACTTGGGACAGAATCGTGGAAGAACAGATACCATTTCCCTTTGAATTCTGCGATGCTGTGGTGCGTTGTCCATCCTACAACAGGCGTCAAAATCTCACCTTGGAAAGTAAAAGGGCCGTAAGGACTGTCTCCTGTTGCGTAGCAAAGCAAATGCGTGTCTCCGGTAGAATAAGAAAAATAATATTTGCCGTTGTACTTGTGCATCCAAGACGCTTCGAAGAAACGGTGTTTATTGCCGTGAAGCAAAGGATTTCCGTTTTCGTCGAGAATCAGAACGTCCTTTGGTTCTTCTCCAAACTCCAGCATATCCTCGCTTAATATTGCAACTTTTGAAGGAATTGCCGGCTCATCATCATTAGGAAGAATTGCAGATTCCAATGCTTTATTATTTCTGTAACGTTGCAGCTGTCCGCCCCAGATTCCTCCGAAATACATATAATGTTTGCCATCTTCTTCGAAAATACAAGGATCAATGCTGTAGCTTCCCAACATTGGATGTTTCTCGGGTACAAATGGCCCGTAAGGTTTATCGCTTACCGCAACGCCAATTCTGAAGATGTCATTTTTATCTTTTAAAGGAAAATACATATAATATTTGCCATTTTTGAAAGCCACATCGCAATCCCAAAGTTGTCTTCCCGACCAAGGAATATCTCGTACAGAAAGGACAACACCGTGATCTGTAATTTCAGCCTTTTCAACATCATCAAGAGAGAAAACGTGGTAATCATTCATATCAAAATGGTCGCCGTTATCATTTTCTTCGATGCCACTTTCGCGGTCGTGAGATGGGTAAATGTAAATTTTGCCTTCAAAAACGTGAACAGAAGGATCTGCCATGTAATCACTTGGAAATAGATATTTTGCTTGTTTCATTGCTTTATTTAGAAGTTAGATTTTAGATGTTAGACTTATTTTTCTTTTGTTAATTGAATGATTTTTTCTACCACAGGTTTTGCCTGATTATGCCGGTCGAAAAGCAACGGATAATCGGTTCTGCCTTTGACTGGGAAATCGTTTTTCCAGGATTGGGAATCGGTCGTTCCCCACAAGGTTACTCTTCGGATTTTATCCTGATGTTTCAGGAATACGCGGAAAAAAGCCAGATAACGGTTTTCCCATTCTGCTTTTACATTTTCGGGAAGTCCTGTTGTGTAGGGATTCATTTTTGCCTGATATTCTACAGTATCTGAGACATTGGCAGAAGTTCCCCAAGGTGACGGAAGTGCGCTGATTTCCATTTCGGTCACATTGATTTTTACACCGTTTGCTGCGTAGTCAAGAATTGCTTTTTCATATTCTGCAATTGAAGGTGTGTCGAGACCAACGTGGGTCTGCATTCCTACTCCATCGATGCGGATTTTTCTGGATTTCAGGTTTTGAACCATTCTGTTTACGGTTTTAACTTTTGCTGGAAACCATTCGTTGTAATCATTGTAATACAATTCTGCATTGGGGTCAGCTTCCTGCGCATACTGAAATGCTAATGGAATAAATTCTTCGCCCAAAATTTCGTAAAACTTAGATTTTCTGTAAGTTCCATCTTCCATAATAGCTTCGTTGACCACATCCCAACCTTTTACTCGACCTTTATATCTTTTAACCACCGTTGTAATGTGATTTTTCATTCTTTGTTTTAAGACTTCGGCAGAGACATCTTTTCCATCTTTATCTACGAAAAACCATTTTGGTAATTGCGAGTGCCAAATCAAAGTATGGCCGATGATGCACATTTTATTTTTCTCTCCGAAAGCCACAAATTTATCAGCATCATCAAAAAAGAATTTCCCTTCTTCAGGTTGAAGAAACATCGATTTCATACAGTTTTCTGCAACAATGGAACTGAACTGATTTTTAATAATTTCTACAGACTTTACATCAGTTTCGTGAATCTGCGGAAGACTCATCGCTGTTCCGATGTAGAATTTATTTCTGAATGCATTTTTCAGAGAATTGTCTGACGCTGCTGAACTTGCAGTTTTGCAAGAAACGTTCAGGGCTAGAATTCCTAATAATGCGACTATTTTTTTCATTGTTAATTTCTTTTATAATTTATCGTATCCTTAACAGATCGCCTCTACGAGGCTTAATGTTGATGTTTATTATGTGCTATTAACAGATCGCTCCTACGGAGCTCATTTTATGCTGAATCTCGCAGCCCGGCTTGAACGGAAATCCTTTTTTTGCGACTGGAAAAGCTTAGGCAAAAAGATTGACTTCGTCGAACCACTTCGTTAGGTTTGGGAGTGGAAGACGGATAAAGCTGCCCAAATTTCTATTATATTACTAATCTTTCGATTTTCGTCTTTCTTTAAGATCGTGCTCGATTTCTATTTCTTTTTTCTTGTCGATTTCGTAGAACATTAGCAGTCCACACGCTAAAAAGAACGGGATTGACGGGAATACGCTGACCAGCATTTTGGCTCCAGCGGAAACGGTTTCTGGTTGAACCACGCTCACTGCACCTTCTGACGAAATATAACCATACTTTCCAATAATGAATGCCACCAATGAACTTCCGATGCTTAATCCAACTTTCAAACCGACCATCATCGCTGAGAAGATAATGGCAGTTGCACGTCTGTTGTTTTTCCATTCTGAATAATCGGCGACGTCGGCAATCATCGCCCAAAGCAATGGTGTTCCGATTCCGTAAAAGAAACCGTGTAAAATTTGGGACAAGAACATCAATCCAACCGATTTTGGCGGATAAAATATAAATGCCAATACAAATAATGTTGAAATGAACAGTGAAGCGATGAACGCATCTCTTTTGCCATATTTATCTGCAAATTTTTTGGAAAATGTAATCCCGACAATCATCATAATGATTCCGCCAGCGTTGAACAATCCGAAACCTGCAGAACGA
The DNA here is from genome assembly GCF_000428485.1 of Epilithonimonas tenax DSM 16811. Taxonomy (GTDB): domain Bacteria; phylum Bacteroidota; class Bacteroidia; order Flavobacteriales; family Weeksellaceae; genus Epilithonimonas; species Epilithonimonas tenax. The sequence continues at coordinate 11,622 of NZ_AUAA01000001.1, forward strand.
GGATCTTCTCCAAAGAAATTCATTCCAATGGAATTGAAGAAATTGGTAATAGGTGATATGAACTGCTGAAGCGAAGTTACGTCTGCATAATTGTTAAAATAATAAACATAGGAACCACCTTTCATTGCCAATGTAATGAAAATCAATGCCGTAACAACTAACATAATGATCCAAGGTTTGTTTTTCTTTAAATCTTTTAAATCAGCACTTAAAGTAGATTCCTGCTCGGGTTTTGGAATGACTCTTTCTTTGGTTGTGAGAAAAGTGATTAATAACATTACCGTTCCGATAATTGCTAACCAAGTCATCACCACCTCGATTCCTGCTGCTTTATCACCTTGTCCCGCAGATAAAATGATGGGTAACATAAATACCTGAACGAAGAATTGCGCAAACATCACAGCCACAAAACGGTAAGAAGAAATACTGTTTCTTTCGCTCATATCGCCTGTAATAACGCCACTCAAAGCAGCATAAGGCAAATTATTGGCTGCATAAAGCAAAAGCAAAAGCGAATAGGTAACTGCCGCATAAATCATTTTTCCTTTGTAAGAAAAATCGGGTGTGCTGAACGCAAAAAGTGCCGCTGCACCCAGTGGAATTGCCGTTAATAAAATCCACGGACGGAACTTCCCCCATTTGCTGCGGGTTCTGTCTGCCAAAGCTCCAACCATCGGATTGAAGACAAAACCAGCCAATAAGCCGACGGTAAGGGTAATGATGGATGCATCTTCTGGTTTTAATCCGTAAATATCGGTGTAAAAATAAGCTAAATACGTTACCAAAGTCTGGAATACCAGATTGGCGGCTAAATCTCCTAAACTGTAGCCGATTTTTTCAACGACAGATATTTTTTGAGATGAGTTGTTCATATGAAATTAGATATTAGATGATAGACAAATAGATGATAGATTAAAATCTTCTGTCTTTATTTTATTCTGTTTAGATTAATAATTATTCTGTAGTAAATGGTGATGCGGGAAGACTGGTTTTGTTTTTCAGATTTCCGTCAGGATTGTCTGCCCAGTCGTATCTTACAGAAACGGGATTTGAAATCGTCTCGTTCCAGACCATAATTTTGTTGCCTTCCATTTTTGCTTTTGCCCACTCGTATTTTCCGTCTTTCCCTTTGATGGCGAAGCCTTTCAGTTCTGAAACTGGTGCAAAATCATCAGTTCCATTTTTAAAGGAAAGAACGATTTTATTTCCTTCTACCTTCATTGATTGATAAACCGGTCCATCGGCGATGATATTTCTCTTATCCGCAACTTTCAGCGCCTGCAAAGCCAATCGTTCTCCCACTGTTTTTTTGTTTAAAGGATGAATGTCATTCCACTCTCCTATATCGATAATTACAGCCAATCCGGTGTTCGGAACTTTCAGAAAAACCTGACGCTGCTGTTCTCTCAGTTCTGCCCAATTGCTTTCAATAGGCTGTGGTTTTGGTTCCATAAAATTGGCTAATTGTACGGTGAAAAAAGGTAAATCTTTCTGGTTCCATTTGTTTCGCCAATCGGTGATCATTGTGGTCAGCAAATCGCCGTATTCTTTTGGTTTTGCGGTGTTGCTTTCGCCTTGATACCAAATGGCGCCTTTGATGCTATAATTGATAAGCGGATTAATCATTGCGTTGTACAATCCTGTCGGTTTCCATCGGATGAAGGTTTGTCCTGGAGCTATTTTTTCCATTTTAGCACCGATTTTATATTTCCATTCGCCTTCCAGATTTATTTTCTGACCGTCAATTTCCAGATAATAAGGTTTGCCGGCGATGAATTGACCTTTTCCGCTACCGTTGGAAATTCTAATCGCAATCACATTTTTTCCTTCCTTTAAAACGCCTTCCGGAATATCGTACCAACGTGGCGGATATTCGTAGGTGACATTGCCTACTTCTACGCCGTTGATGTAAGTGACGTCTGCATCTTTGATTCTTCCTAAATTTAAAAAGGCGGCTTTCCTAGCCTGATTTTTAGTTAAATTCATTTCTTTTCTGAACCAGACAGAACCTTCAAAAGAACCTTCTTCATCTTCCCAAGAACCGGGAATAATCATCGTTTTCCAATCAGAATCATTGCTGTCAAAATTTTCCCAATGCTGGTTTAATCCTATATCGCTTTGGTCGAGTTCTGCATACCACGCTTTGCTCAACGCCTGTTCGCCAGATTCTGTAGATTTTATCAAATCATCATTCTGCCATTTTTTGGCTTCGTCCAAATATTCAGGATATTTTTTCAGACTGTTTTCATCCATCCACGCCTGAATCGGTGAACCTCCCAAACTTGCGTGTATCATTCCAACCGCCACTTTATTATTTTCACTTAATTCTTTAGCAAAAAAATAGGCAACACCCGAAAAATTAAGAATGGTTTGTGGATTTGTCGCTTCCCATTTTCCGCCATCAAGCTCGGTTTGTGGGTTTTTAAAATTATACTTCTGAGGAACGGTGAAAAATCTAATGTTTTGGTTATTCGCATTGTTGATTTCATTGGCATAAAGCGGAGTCAATCTGCGCATCGGCAATTCCATATTCGATTGCCCGGAAGCCAGCCAGACGTCACCAATGAGAATATCTTTTAAGGTAATTTCATTGATGGTCATTGTGTAAGGACCACCGGCTTTCAGTTTTGGAAGTATGATTTTCCAGTTTCCTTTTTGGTCGGCAGCTGTGTTATAATTTTTATTGAGGAATTTCACGACTACTTTTTCTCCGGCATCAGCTTTTCCCCAAACATTCAGTTTTTGGTTACGCTGCAAAACCATTCCGTCTGAAACCAGTGCCGGAAGCGTGATTTTAGCTTCAATGAAAATGCAGACTGTGCAAAGAAGCAAAACCATAACGTTGGTGAAATTTTTCTCGTTCATATTTATTTTAAATATTTAAATCAGTTTTATTTTTGTTTCAATGCAGAGTCCGCACCTATTTTTACACAATTAACGCTTATTAAGATTCCTAAAGACGCTTCGACAAGTTCTGTATCAACGTCAAACCTGGCCAAGCTTATTTTTTTCAATTGCTTCAGGCTTTAGCCCTATCATAAATTTTGGCTGAAGACTTTTTATGTTGATATTTCTTTAAGACGGTCTAAAGCCTGCTCCTATTGATATTTAATCTACAAAAGGCAAGCGAAGTCATTCCCCAAAAAAAGACCAGTGCTTTTTATCCATTAATAAATGTCATTTCTACATTTCTAAAATAAAAGAAAGTATTCAGATGGCAAACAACTTTCCTCGTTTGGAAATAAAAGCCATCGAAAAATCACATGATGACGATGCCGTAAGGCTATAAAAAACCCGACCTTATCATAAAAAACAAGAATAGACAAATAGTGGAATATCAATTCAATAAACTTAATCTCGTCATTATCAAAATACACAGAGTCGCTTTATAAAAAACATTGAAAATTTGACCGTCATACTTATCGTATTTTAAACAATATCCCGCCAGCTAATTTACCCGACATCATCCCTAAAACTTTAACATAATTTTAACATTGCATTCATATGGGATTCATAGCTATTTTGGCAAATCAATTGGTAAAACGATGAAAACAATCCCCCAAATCACTTCTAACACCATCAAATAGTTAAAAAGAAAGGCGACTACGGGAAATCAAGTTTTCAATACACACTTATTCATTATCAGGATAAAAATTTATTTTAAAACAATTAACTTTGTATCAAATCATTTCTGATGGAAGAAAATTATCATTGTTATCCCAAACATCTTGTTGCAGTAGATTGTATTATTTTCGGTTTTGACGGAGAAAATCTGAAAATTCTTCTGGTACAACGAAATTTTGAACCTCAAAAAGGAGAATGGTCACTGATGGGTGGATTCATAGAAAATGAAGAAAGTTCTGACCAGGCCGCAAACCGTGTCCTGAATACCTTGACCGGGCTTGAGGACATCTACCTTGAACAGCTGAAAACCTACACAGATATTGACCGTGAGCCGACTGCCAGAATTATGTCGATTTCCTATTATGCACTGATTAACATTAAGGACAATATTCAGATTAATGAAAAATACAGTGCTAAATGGTTTGACCTCAAAGACCGTCCCGACCTTATTTTTGACCACAATGCAATGGTAAAAGATGCTGTTCTGAGATTGAGAAGAAAGACAACGACAAAACCCATTGGCTTTGAACTCCTGCCTGAAAAAATCACAATGAAAGACCTTCAGAATCTCTATGAAGCTATTTTTGACGAAAAATATGACAAGCGTAATTTTACCAGCAAAATCAATGCATTGGACATCTTGGTTAATACCAATGAGAAAGATATGAGCTCTTCTAAAAAAGGGTCTTTTCTCTACACTTTTGATGAAGAAAAATACAATAAGAAAATTGCGGAAGGTTTTATGTTTAGAATATAAAAAAATAGGATGCCAAAACGACATCCTATTTTTACCAATGATCAAATTACCAGAATCTTACATAAAGAGCAGTAAGCATTAGTAATGTAATCACAATCATCACCAAAGTTCTGTTATCTACTTTGAACATCGTTGCATCAATCGCAAAAGCTTTTGGATTCACTTTCGGACCTGCCAAACTTAGCATCACCATCACAGCCACTGTGATAACGAACGACCATCCCATATTTATCAAAAATGGAATTTCTGTAATGGTTTGAACCACGCCGTTCTCTAGTTTTTCATACGTGAAAGCGGTGTACAACCAAGTTTCTTTCCCGAAAATATCGACTGCGAAACTGTTGAAGAAAATAGCCAGTAAAAAGCCCAGAAGAACGCCCACCAAAGCAGCAGCTCCTGTGGTTCTCTTCCAGAACATTCCCAACAAGAACATTGCAAAAACGCCCGGACTGATAAATCCTGTATATTTCTGAATAAATGTGAAACCACCTTCGCCTCCGATTCCCAAAACATCCGTCCACGTAAATGCCAAAGCGACAGCCATTGCGATGATAATTGCCCAACGCCCCGTTCTCACCATCTGGATTTCGGTCGCATCTGCTTTCAGGTATTTTTTATAAATATCCAAAGTGAAAATGGTAGAAATACTGTTTACTTTTCCCGCCAAAGATGCTACAATTGCTGCCGTAAGTGCTGCTACTGCAAGACCTTTCAGACCGGAAGGTAAAAATCCCAAAATAGCAGAATATGCACCATCCTTCACACCGTTGAAACCAGGCAACTGACCTTTTGTATATAAAACATACGCTGCAATCCCCGGAAGCATTACAATAATCGGCATAAACAACTTCAGAAATCCAGCGAATAAAATTCCGGTTCTTGCGGTCTTCAAATCAGCTCCCAAAGCACGTTGTGTGATGTATTGATTACAACCCCAATAGTTTAAGTTTACAATCCACTGACCGGCAAAATACATCGCTAATCCCGGGAGAACGACATATTTCTGAACACTCAAATTTTCTGGCATTGCCAAAGTAGTAGTTGTTGTGGTCGGCTTATCAAGCATTAAATTAAAATGCTGTGGTGCCTCTTTCATCAAGGTCTGGAAACCTGCGAAAGCATTTCCTACAGCCGCTCCGTTGATTCTCTGGTCAACGATTTGCAAAGCCATATAGACCGTTGCAAAACCTCCGATGATCAAAACGGCAACCTGAATCACATCGGTGTAACCGATTACCTTCATTCCGCCCAAACCAATCAGCAAAGCCATCAGAAGCAATCCAATCATAATGATGTGCAGATGATCTCCGCCCAACAAAGTATCGATTGCCAAAGCGCCGAGATAAAGAATCGAGGTCAGGTTTACAATCACATATAGAAATAGCCAGAAAACCGCCATAATCAATGAAACCGATTTATTATAACGGGTTTCCAGAAACTGCGGCATTGTATAAATTTTATTTTTAAGATAAATCGGAATAAACCAAATCGCAATGATAATCAAAGCAATGGCAGCAATCCATTCGTAAGCTGCAACGGCAATTCCCACGAAGAAACCTTCGCCACTCATCCCGATAAACTGTTCCGCAGAAATATTGGATGCAATCAAACTAGCACCAATCGCCCACCAAGTGAGTGATCCTTCTGCCAGAAAATAATCTTTACTGCCTGTAGATGCGGATTTTTTTCTGTTATAAATCCAAATTCCGTATCCGGCTACCACCACAAAATAAATAAGAAATATGATGATATCAATCGTCGCTAAGTTTCCCATATTTTATTTTTTAACTGAGAATTTATAAATCGTTTTAGTCTGGTATTTTTCGCCAGGCTTCAGTTCTGCTGAAGGGAAAGAAGCCTGATTAGGAGCATCCGGGAAATGTTGCGTTTCTAAACAAAAACCAGTTCTGAATTCATTTTTGCCGCCACTTTTGGTATCGAATTTACCATCCAAGAAATTACCTGAATAAAATTGAACACCAGGCTGATCTGTCAAAACTTCCATTTCTCTTCCCGATTCCGGATGGTATACTTTGGCGATGCTTCTCATTCCGCTTCCGTTCAGTACCCAGTTGTGATCGTAGCCTTTTCCTTTTTTCAATTGGTCATCATTTGCATTAATATCTTTTCCGATTGGTTTTGAAGTGGTAAAATCAAACGGACTTCCTTGTACTGCTTTTTCTTTACCCGTCGGGATCAAGGTTTCATTCACAGGTAAGAATTTGTCTGCATAAATTTGTAATTCGTGATCGGTAATTGTTTTAGAAAAATTTCCTGAAAGATTGAAATACGAATGCTGGGTAAGATTCACAACCGTTGCTTTATCCGTGGTTGCTTCGTAAGAAATCTCCAAGGCATTGTCATCCGTCAAAGTATATAGAACCGTTGTCGTTAATTTCCCTGGATAGCCTTCTTCGCCGTCTGCACTTGTATAAGTCAGTTTCAACGTGGGAGATTTTGCATCTTTTACAGGCTCGATATTCCAGAATTTGGTATGGAAACCTTCTTTTCCGCCGTGAAGCGTGTTGGGTACGTCGTTTTTTTCAATGTCATACGTTTTGCCTTCCAAAGTGAATTTGGCGTTGGCAATTCTGTTTCCGTAACGGCCAATCAAAGCACCGAAATAGTAGGGATTTCCGTTGAAATAATCATCAGGTTTCGTAAAACCTAAAACAACATCTTCGTACTTTCCGTTTTTGTCGGGCGCGGTAAGTGAAGTGATAATGCCTCCAAAATTGATAACGTCTACCTTCATCCCATTTTTGTTGGTCAAGGTATATTTTTGAATGGAATCACCTTTCGCTGTCACTCCGTAGTTTGAAACCTGTATATTTTCCATATTCTTTTTTTTGAATCTCATTACCATTTTCTTTTTTATCACATCCTAAAACACTTAAAAATGCAATAATAATCAAATTATAACTTATTTTTTTCATACTTTAAATGATTTTGCAAGTTTAACGATAATATACTTCATTCCATCGAAGCGTATTCTTAAAATCACGAATTTTTGTATCTTCATCAATAACCAATGATTCTATGCCTGCCATTTCGGCAAAATCTTCCAACTGTTCTGCACTGATGTTCTCGCTGTAACACGTATGATGCGCTCCACCAGCCAAAATCCAAGCTTCCGCAGCAGTGTACAAATCAGGAAGCGGTTTCCATAGAACTCTTGCCACAGGAAGTTTGGGTAATTCTTCGGTGATTTCCAACGCTTTTGTTTTATTAATTAAAAGCCTGAAATGATTTCCAAAATCCATCAGAGCAGCATTTAAAGAATCAATATTTCCTCTGGAATTGAAAACCAAACGTACGGGATCTGCTTTTCCACCAATTCCCAAAGGATGGATCTCGCAAGACGGTTTTCCAACCGCCAAAACAGGATCAACTTCCAGCATATGAGATCCTAAAACCGAAGGATTTGAAGGATTGAAATGATAGGTATAATCTTCCATAAAGGCATTTCCACCTTCCAGACCTTGTCCCATTGTTTTCATCGCACGAACGAGGGCTGTTGTTTTCCAGTCGCCTTCTCCGGCGAAACCATATCCTTTTTCCATCAACCTCTGAACGGCAATTCCAGGAAGCTGATCCAACCCGTGAAGGTCTTCAAAAGTATCTGAGAACCCTTTGAAATTGCCGTCTTTGAGGAATTTTTCTAAACCTAATTCTATCCTGGCAGCGGCCTCAAGCGATTTTCTGTTGCTTCCGCCTGAAAGAAGAGATTCTGCCATTTTGTATGAAGCCTCATACTCTTCCATCAAAGTTTTAACCTCGCCATCGCCAATAGAATTAACAACGTTTACCAAATCCCCGATTCCCCAAGTGTTTACTGAAAATCCGAATTTGGTTTCTGCTTCTACTTTGTCGCCATCTGTCACGGCCACATATCTCATATTATCCCCGAAACGGGCGAATTTTGCACCTTGCCAATCGTCCCAGCCTGCTGCGACGCGGCTCCAATCTCCGATTTGTTTCTGAACTCTTTCGGCTGCCCAATGTCCAACAACCACTTTTCTGTTTTTGCGAAGACGGCTTACCATAAATCCGAATTCACGGTCGCCGTGTGCTGCCTGATTCAGGTTCATAAAATCCATATCCATCGTGGACCACGGGATATCCTGATTGAACTGCGTGTGAAGATGCAGCATTGGTTTTTGCAAAGCCGTCAATCCACGAATCCACATTTTTGCAGGTGAAAAAGTGTGCATCCAGGTTATGATTCCGATACAATCTTTTGCAAAATTGGCAGCTGTAAGGGTTTCGAAAATTTCTTCCGTGGTTTTTACGGTTGGTTTTAAAATAACCCTTACCGGAATAGATGAAGAAGCATTGAGAGCTTCCACGATTTTTTTTGAATTTTCCGCAACCTGAGCCAAGGTTTCAGGTCCGTATAAATGCTGACTTCCGGTGATGAACCAGATTTCTTTTGTATTGAGAGGTGTTAACATATTTTTATAAATGATAAATGATAGATGATAAATTATAACTGATGATTGATTTTTTAAGCCAATTGCTAATCGCCAAAAGCTAAGAGCCATTTACTGTCCGTAATAGGCGTTTTTGCCGTGTTTTCTTTCGTAATGTTTTTTGATGAGTGAATCCTTTAATCGAGGTGCCTCTGGGTTGATTTGTCTTGTGCGATAAGCCATTTCCGCAATCGTTTCCAGAACTTTGCTGTTGTAAACGGCTTTGTCCGCATTTTTACCCCAAGTGAATGGGCCGTGATTTCCGATAAGCACCATTTCCACTTCTTCGTAAGACAACTTTTTTTCTTTGAAGCAATCCAAAATCTGGATTCCTGTGTTGTACTCGTAATTTCCTTCGATCAAATCATCGCACATTGGTGGTGCGCAGGGAATATCTGTCGTAAGATGGTCTGCGTGTGTCGTCCCGAAAATAGGAATATCCATTTGTGCTTGTGCCCAAGCGACCGAATAAATGGCGTGCGTATGGGAAATCCCGCCAATGTTTTCCCAGTTTTTGTAAAGGTAGGCGTGGGTTTTGGTGTCGGAAGAAGGTCTTAGATTTCCTTCAACCACATTGGCATCGAAATCTAAAATCACGATGTCTTCGGGTTTTAAAAGTTCGTAAGGCACACCGCTTGGTTTGATGGCAAAGATTTCTTTTTCACGGTCGACTGCACTGACGTTTCCGAATGTGTAAACAACGAGCTTCAAGGCATCCAACTGCATATTGGCTTCGTAGCATTGTCTCTGGAGTTCTTTGTAGATGCTCATTTTATTATATTTTTTAACGCAAAAGAAGCGCAAAGTTTTTTATTTATTTTTTAAAGTTTTCTTTGTCATTCCGTAGGAATCTAAACCGCTTAGATTCCCACGGAATGACAAACTTCTTGGTTATAACCTTCTTGTTTTATGATGAATCTGCAGCCCGACCTGAGTGGAGCTCTTTTTGTGTAGCAAAGCGAAACAAAAAAGCGGGAACGGAGGGCGGATATAGCTGCCATAAAAATTTTGGTTATTGTTTTTTGGTTGTTGATCGTTGGTTTTAATTATCTATTCAATTAACAAGTCGCCTCTACGAGGCTTGATGTGTATGGATTATATTTGGCTATTAACAGTGCGATCCTACGGAGCTATCAAATCCTGGTTAAAATTTCTATCAACTATAAAATGTCAACTTTCAACTTCTTTTTTGATTTGATATTGTTTTCTGCAAAGTCGGCAAGAATCTGATATTGATTCATTAATTCTGCATATTTTTCTACATGTTCTGCCTGCGGGAAATATTCGGCTTCGAAATCCGAACCCATTTTCTGACTCGCTACCTGCACATTTGGGTAAATCCCTGCTGCAACGGCTGCATAAATTGCGGCGCCCAAAGCCGGAGCTTGATCAGACGCTGCGACGATAATCGGCATATTGAGGACGTTTGCCAAGGTCTGCATAATGAACGGCGATTTTCTGGCAACACCGCCAATTCCGATGACTTTTTCGATTTTCACGCCTTCATCTTCAAAGCGGTCGACGATTTTTTTGGAACCGAAACAAATGGCATTCACCAATGCTTTGAAAATATGTGGTGCTTTTGTACCTAACGAAAGGTTGCTGATAGCGGCTTTCAGTTCCTGATTGGCATCGGGTGTTCTACGTCCGTTAATCCAGTCTAAGGCAATGGGAACAGCTTCGGAAAGTGGAATTTTTTCGGCTTCCAAAGTCAGATTTCGTATGAGATTGTGTTCTATTTCTTCTTTTAATTGTTGTTTTTGATGGTCATCAATGACCTTAGAATTGATCAGAATATTGTGCGTTGGCCACATCAGAATATCTTTGTACCAAGCCAACAAATCTCCAAACGCAGACTGACCCGCTTCCAGACCAATCAATCCAGGAATGACTGAACCATCAACTTGTCCGCAGATTCCTTTCACCGTTTTGTCTCCGATCATTTGGTTGGGCGCCACCATAATATCGCAGGTGGAAGTGCCCATAATTCGGATCAGTGTATGTTCTTCCACTTTTGCACCAACTGCTCCGGAATGGGCGTCGAAAGTTCCTACGGCAATCACTGTATTGGTAGTTAAACCCAATTTTGCTGCCCATTCTTCGTTTAAATTTCCTGCAACCTCATCGGAAGTGTAGGTTTTATCGTACAATCTGTCTCGAAGTTCTGCTAAAGACGGATCTAACTGACCGAGGAAATCCTTAGATGGAAGTCCGTCCCACGACTCGTGCCACATCGCTTTGTGACCCGCTGCACAACGGCTTCTTTTGAAGCTTGCCAAATCCTGATGGTCGGAAAGCAGAAATGTGATATAATCGCAATGCTCCATCCAACTGTACGTGGCATTTTTCACCTTCTCGTCTTCTCGGTTGATGTGAAGGATTTTTGCCCAAAACCATTCGGAAGAATAGATTCCACCTTCAAATTTCGTATAATCTTCGCCCACCCAGTTTCTCGCTAAATGGTTGATTTCTTCCGCTTCATCAATGGACGTATGGTCTTTCCACAATACCATCATTGCATTAGGATTATGTTCGAAACCAGGCGTTAAAGCCAATGCAATTCCATCTTTATTTACCGGAAGCGGTGATGAACCTGTGGTATCAATGCAAATGCTGACCATACTTTCAGGAGCTACTCCACTTTCTTTTACCACATCGGAAATGGTTTTTTCCAAGCCTTCGATATGGTCTAGTGGATGCTGACGAAATTGATTGAGTTCCGGCTGACAGAATTTTCCTTCTTTCCATCTTTGGTAATAGCTTACGGCTGTTGCGAGTTCGGCGCCGTTTTCTGTATCAATCAGTACTGCACGTACGGAATCTGTTCCATAATCTAATCCGATAACGTATTTCTTCATTGTTGCGCTGAATTAAATTTTAATAAAATGTTTACACTTCTCCAGTTGGGAGATTAAAACAAATATAAATTTTTATTTTTAATAAATGTAAATATTACACTTAATATTGTTTTTTCTATTATTAATGGTGCTTTTCACTTATTTTATCTTTAAAACCACAAAAGAGTTGGGTGCGATTTGAACAGAAAATTTCCCTTTTTTAATCACAGAATTCTCTTCAGGAGGTTTTATGTTTTAAAAATCACACTTATTTGTATTCCTCAAAATAAAAGGCCATCAGAATCACCCGATGACCTTTTTTAAAAAAATAATTTGAAAAAATATAACTGATATTATTGCTTGATCAATTTGTTTTTGATTGTTTTTCCTGATCCTGAAATCTCTATAAAATACAGTCCAGAAGGAAGTTTAGAAACATCAATTTTGTTTTTACCATTGCCAAGTCTGCCTTTGTAGTAGATCATGCTACCTTTTGTATCCAAGACAGAATAGACTGCATCAGCCGATTTCCAATCTATAAAAACCTCATTTTTAGCGGGATTGGGATAGATCTGAAATTTGGAATTAAAAGCATCTCCCGCAGCAAGAGTTCCAAATTCTAATGGCAGCATTGACGATGAATAGGCATTTTCTTCAGAAACATAAGCACTGAAAGAAGAGACACTTTCGTTTCCAGAAGTAATTTTGTAGAATCCCGTGGTCCCGTTGACTGTTTTCAAAACATAGCCTCCAGAATAAACTTTTACCGTACTGTAACCTGCATTGAGTTGATTATAAACAAGCGCCTTTGGTGTAGAAACTGCTCCTGAGCCTGTGAAAGTAAAAGTTCCATTTCCTGTAATCAATACAGGGGTATTTGCTGGGATTTTCCCATTTTGAACAGCTGTGCATACAACTTTAGCTGACGAAATCATCATATGGTAAGCCTGTACGCCATTTGGAACAGTAGCCTCAAACGGAATAACGATAACGGCATATCCATTAATGGTCTTGGTGTACGAAGCAGTGGTTGCCGTGAAATTAATCGGCGCATTAAAATCCCCTCCCTGATCTGACAATTCCAATGAAGCGCAGGTATTTCCTGAAACAACATTTGAACTTGCTGCTTTGGTATTGGTACGGAAACCAGACCCATTGCTGACATAGAAAAGGCTGTTGGTATTTGTCATTTTGCTTTTCCAATTTGCGGAGGTGTTGATATTTGTTACGTTGGTAAAATCCAATGATGTGTAATAACTGTTTTCATAAACATCCATCAGATTGCTGTCTCCGTCGGAGTAAACGCCGGCAAATCTCATTGCTTTCTCATTTGCAATACTGAAATAAACATCTCCAAAATTAAAGGTCAGGATTGAACTGAAGTTCCCATTTCTAAGTCCAATAATTCCTTTACAACCAGTCGTAAGCACAGCTCTGGAAATATCAAAAACCAAGTCAAAATTAGCAGATCCAGATGATGGCAGGTTTACCGTTCCGTAGTTGTACGACTTCACAACTCCAGCATTATCTACGTAATATAATGTTGTATTAGAGGAAGTTGCAAGGTTACTGGTGGTATAGCTATTCACGTGGAAAACCAATTTGTTATAACGATCATCTAAGCTGACATATCCGCTGGCATCAGTTGTGTTGGAACTAATTAATGGCGTAGAGTTGTACAAGGTAGCCGTTTTGCCACTCAACTGGTAAGTTGTTCCAAATGCGGAATTGGTAACTGTCTGAGTCTCGATTTTATTATAATTAAGATCTTGACCGGTCATACTGGATACTTGTCTCACATTACTCTTATTGAAAACAAAGGTGATAACGCTGGAAGGATTCACCTGAATGGTAGGACGGAAGGTCTCTGTAAAACTCAGGTTTGATGACACCATATTCGTTGTTTCATTGGTCAGAATCTTCTGAGCCGATGTTGCATAAAAAGGTAAATCTACTTTAAGTGAATAGGTGCTAGCTGAGGAATTGAAAACCATCAATGTCACTTTATCAGCTGTTTCATTGATATAAGCCGATCCTTGCATAGAACCCTGATCGCTCCATATGGCATCCAGTCTTTTGGAACCTGTGGTATATTTTGCAAAGTGCGAAAGTATATAACCTCTTTTGGTGATCTCACCTGCAACGGTTCCAAACTGGCCATCTCCCATCATACCGTAATATCTTTTCGTGGCGTAATGGATCCAGGCATTTCCTCCACCTACCAGAACATCATTGACACTTTTTGCAAAGTCAAATGCATCTGTACTCCAAGAGAAATTTCTTGTTCCACCATTTGCGTTCCAGTTGAGCAGAAACTCTGTCATCCAGATTTCTTTATTAGCAGTCAGAAAACCTTTGTATGCAGATCCTATTCCGCCATATTGATGCCCTGCATAGATTTCAAATTTCGGTAATACATCGGTCGCGAGGAGAGCACTAGCATAATTATTGGACATCCCTACCGTTTCTGGCGCAATAATTCTACAGGATATAACATCTGAATAATTTTTTAAAAAATTGGTGATCTGCGCCGGTGTGTAGGTACAGCCCGCATAACTTACGACATAATCCGGTTCGTTCTGAAGTGATATAGCATACAGTTCTACACCATTATTTCTAAGATAGACTACAAAGTCATTAAGATAACTGGCAAAATCTGCATAATTTTCTTCTTTTAAAAACCCTTCAACGCCGTTATAAGTTCCGGCCTCGTTACTGTTGGTCTTCCACTCGGCAGGTGGAGACCATGGGCTGGCAAAAATAATAAGTCCCAAAGATTTTGCTTTTTGCGCAGTGGCTAATACTGCACTCCAGTTTGCCCGGGTTGTGGGAATATAGAGTCGCATCATATTGTATCCTGCCTCGCTGTTTGTACCCCACATTTTATCTATTTCGGAAGGAGTCATATGATCATAGGCAAACTGAGGACTGCATACAAAACCTCCGAAACCAGTGATTTTTTGTCTTGGCCTGGTATTGTCTATACGGACTTTTGGCGTTTGCGCACTGATCTGAAAGGCCAGGAGAGCAATTGCAATAAGAGCAATTCTGTCGATTAATTTTAGGATCGTTTTTTTCATAACGTCAAGTTTTGTTTCCAATATTTTTTTTTGAATTTCAAAGATTTTTCTGTCTCTTCATCTTTTAAAAAAAAACACATTTTTTTACCTGACGCTCTGTTGTAAAGCACCTGTCCGACTGATGTGAAATTTTTTGAATGACGTTTACAGAATCAAACTTAGCATCTGCCTTATACTTTTTTAGCAGATTTTAGCAGTTGTTAAAAACTGACTACAATTAGTTAATAAGCCTCATCGCATTTATATTAATTTTATCATTATACACCACTAATATAACAAATAATAACCAAAAAAATCTATTTATTTGAAATATCGATAATAATACAGTTGTTTTTATTTAAAATACGCAATCATTTAAAGTGGTAATATATGATTATGTTATCATTCAGTTAATGATTACGTAATAAGGAACGTAGTCTTTGAAGGAAATTTTGAACAAGACAAGATTTCCGACTGTATTTCATAAGTTATTGATATGATGATAAGCTTCTTAAGAATTAAGTTAAAAAAAAATGATAATAACAAAAAAACAAATGTTTGACTGCTGATTTTGGCGTTATAAATGTCATAAAAAGCCCATTAGAATCTCCAAAATTGGCCCTTTACAAGGCAAATTCTACCGTCGCTTATTTTTCCTTGCCAACGCTGTTTTTTTTGCTGACAGAAAACCATTACAAGCCCATTGTTTTCTTTCGATAAAAGGCGAATGATATTTGTCTAAAACTGATAGACCAATAAAAAACCCTTTCAGTATTTGAAAATCTGAAAGGGTCTATCTCCTTATGATATTTGAACTAGGAAGCTTTTTACTTTACTGAAAAATTACTTTCAGGCGCTCCCAAATAACTTGGTTCAAGTCCGCCCGTATCAATCAATATTTTTTCCAATACAACTCCCGGCTCCAATACTCTGAAGCGAAGCGTGTGTTTTCCCGGTTGCGAAATCTGATGTTTTGTAATGGATCTAATGATGTGTTCCGACTGCCATTTTCCCAATTCACCTTTGTAATGCCCATTGAAATTAACGATTTGCGGAGGTCCGCTATCGAAAGAAACCTCATAACGCAATCCTTTGTTGTAATTGAAATTAAGGGTTGGAGCTAAAAGCAACTGAACTTCAAACTCACCTTTGGATTCGAAATTAATATCGTATTCCAAATAGATCTTTTCATCAGCTTTAGGATAAACATTTTGTGGAAAAGTCGTAATACCAGATTTTGTTTTCCCGAAATCAGGAATGACTTCCCAATGAATCCGGTCAGAACTATTCATTCTTGCAAAATTTTCTGCTTCGATAGAAACATAACCGTCTTTCTCTTGAAATACTTTTTCCTTCGGCATATTGGTTTCAGAAAGGTAAGTGACTTCAGGCATTATGTTTTCTTTTCCATCGAACCAGGCTTTGTATCCTATCTTCATCTGATCCATCATATGTATCCATTTTCCGGCAGCAATCTCGTGGTTGTATTGGTCATCAAGATACGCATTTCTTTCAAAACTTTCTTTCACTCTATCTGCATAAAAGTTGGCTTTGATATCATTTTTAGCAGCCAATTCCTTGTTTTTAGCAACGGCGTAATACATTTCGTACAAATTGCTGCAGGCATCAATCGGGTAAAGAACCAGTTGGTAATAAGCATCCTGACACTCTGCGGGAATCTGGTCTTTCAAACGTAACGCATCTACTGTCAATGCTCGGTAATCATTCAAAACGGTTTCAAATTCATTGTACTTTTCCAGACTGAATGTTTTGCTGTCAAGCGTTTCCGGTGTAACTCTGCGGTTGTATTTGGCATAAAGGTTAATCATTCTTGCAATTTCCTTAGAATGTTTTTGACCAAACTGCTGAGCAGACCATTTCTCGGTATATTCCAGAAGATTTTTAGAGTTAAACTGTTTCGGATTCCAAGCCATTTCCAGGAAAAAACTGATTGGAAATTCCATTGGTTTCAAATCGCCAACATTCACCACCCACACTTTATCCACACCGTGTTCATAGGAAAGATTCATCTGTTCCCAAACGCGTTGTATCGGACTGATATTGATCCATTTTGAATTTCTCGGTCCGCCCACATAATCGAAATGATAATACATTCCGTAACCGCCTTTGTGTAAAGGCTTTGTAGGATCCGGAAGTTTACGGACGTTGCCCCAGTTATCATCACAAAACAGCAGAATCACGTCATCCGGAACGCGCATTCCTTCGTCATAATAATCCTGCACTTCTTTGTACAATGCCCAGACCTGTGGTGTTTTATCGGCTTTTTTTCCAGTCACTTCCGCTAATATTTTCCGCTGGTCTTTGACGATATTCTCCAATAAAGAAATATTGGTTCCCTCTCCCATTGCTTGGTCGCCATCACCACGCATTCCCATAGTAACGAGTTTTTCCCAGTTTTTGCTTCGTACGATTCCAGTTTTCCAGAAATCCTGCAACACTTTAGCATTTTTTGAATAGTCCCAAACGTTCGGCAAATTGTTTTTTTTGATGTATCGGTGCCAATCTGTTTGAGCCAGAGCCATTGGTTCGTGGTGAGAAGTTCCCATTATGATACCCATTTCGTTGGCCAAAGGTCCGCTCATAACATCATCGTCATAGAAGGCTTTTCCCCACATTGCAGGCCATAGATAATTGGCTTTAGAGCGAAGCAACAGTTCAAAAACCTTTTCGTAAAATTGAGAATTGACACCGCCGAAAGTTGCTCTTGCCCAACCGCCGAGCGACGGTTCTTCATCATTCAGGAAAATCCCGCGGTATTCTACAGCCGGTTCACCGTCGGTAAAAATTCCTTTTTTGAAATATAGATTTTCTTTGGTTGCAACCGGAACATCTGCCCAAAAATACCATGGCGAAACACCAATCTGCTGAGAAACTTCATAAATTCCGTAAATTGTTCCCCGTTTGTCGCTTCCCGCAATCACAATCGCTTCCGAAACGCCGGGAAACGGATTGCTAACGTTTTGGATGATGTATTTTTCACGTTTTCCGGTTAAAGATTTTTCATCGATCTTTTTTTGTTTGATTAAATCATCAATGACAGACTTTGTCCCTACCGTTCCGATGATGATTAAAGGAGAATTCGTTCCCGAAGGATGATTCAGAATGTTGGGTTGCTCGCCTGTCACTTTCCGGAAATCGGATTGCAGGTTTTTGACAGCTCTCAGAATTCCTGCATCAATATGATTGTTTGCCAATAAAGAAACCTTCACGGATCTGTCTTTCAGTAGAATAGCATCAGTGGTCTTCTCTGTGGTGATAAATGGTTCGGTTGCCTTTACAGTAAAACTAGTAGCAAACAGTAATATGACAAGAAGTAGCATTGGTAATCTACTCATAATCTTTATTTTTTATGATTGAAAATGTTATAGATTCTGAAAATCCACCATGTTTATTTGGTTTTTTGAATCATCAAATCCTATTGATACTCATACAGTTTCACGTGCAAAATCTGAAATTCTTCTACACCTATCCGAACGTGTCTTCCTTGGTGCGTCTGATCTCCATTCAACCTTCTTATAAATGTAAAACTTCCATCATCATTAATGCTAATCTCATCCACAGTTCCGATTCCTGCTCTTTTCCCACCATACCAAGCATTTTGTTTCTGATCTGCACCGCCTTGTGCAACAAAACCATCTTCACCCAAATTCTTAGCAACAATTTGTTTTTTTTCTAGCTCTTTCTCAAATTCAATTACAACTCCACTACCGGCTATGAGATATTCATCTTTTGCCAATCTGAGTATTAGCCCGCCACCTTCTGGCCAAATGCTGCCATCTTTTGCCTTAGGATCCCAGGGTAGTGTATAATAATGTCTTGCCGTAATTTGCAGGTCATCAAATTTTAATATTCTTTCGGTATTTTTCTGATCAAATAGAAGTCCTTTTGAAAAGCCCTCACCCTGATATTTTGTAAGAATAGGAGTTAGCTGTTTCAGTTTAGAATAGGCGCTTGCCAATCTTTCGCTGCCTGCATCAGAATTATTTTCTATTGAAAAAGGGCTGTAGCCAATGGCATCGTGTTCACCAAAAGAATAAAATGCTTGTACACCATTGTTGATGGTCATCTTAACTTCTGGAACGAATAAAGGATTGTTGTGCAGCCTATATTTTGCTACCCAATTAGCATAATCACCGTCATACAAATCGGGCGCTAGAAGATCAATACTTGGAGCAGCGGCGTGCCACAAATCAATTAGATGCGCCAAAGGCCCACCTGATGGGTATTGACCCGGCAGGCGGCTTCTACTGTTCATTGCCGCATTAACAAAGAGAGGCACATTATAGATGGAACGCGAGGTTTTGGCTAATTTTTCCACATATAAACCATAATGATAAGCTGTAAAATATTCTTCTGTAAAGATATCATCTCCAAAGATTTCTTTCCAGTTACCTGTTGTTTTAAAACCTTCTTTGCCCCATTTTTCTACAAGCGAAGGGTGAAGGCTCTTTTTATTTTTAATTAGATATTTCATCAGCGATTCCGGTACTTTCGAATTAAATGAAGAATTGGCAGCTTTAGAATAGTCTCTTGCATTTTCCAACATTCCTATTTCGTTCTCAATTTGGATCATAATAACGGTGTTTTCGGATTGATCCACTGCAGCAATATGTTTTAATAATTGTGTGTAGACGTTATGATCTGCATTAAAGACATCTTCTGAAAAAGCACTTGCAATCTCCTGAGGTTTTCCAGCCTTTGTATATGCTCTCGGATATTTTTTATCATCTTTTTTAAACCATAAAGGCGCATAACAACTCATAGAATTTTTCCAGGCACCGAACCATAAAAGCACTATTTTCAAATGATTTTTTCGAGCTTGGTCGATAGCTTTATCAATTGTTTTAAAGTCGAATTCGCCTTGCTTTGGTTCTATCAAATCCCAGGAAACAGGAACTAAAACCGTATTCAGTTTCATCTTTTCAAGTTTAGGAAAATAAGTCTCTATGTCCGCAGCAGATGACGCAGATGAATTACCCAATTCTCCTCCTAAAACAAGAAATGGTTTGTTATCAACAATTAATTGGACAGCAGTTCCCTTCGTTTCCAGGTGAGGCATTGATTTCTGCGCCACCAAAAGAGATGAGACTACTAAAGAAAAAATGGGAAATATTTTATTAATTTTCATATGAATGGTGTTTTGCTAATAAGCGTTTAAATTGGGCTGGATCCATGATCACGGATACTATGAGCCAGAACTGCATCGATTTAAAAAGATTGTAAATTTTCAAAAACCCAGGTTCTGACCAGAGCGTAGGCAATAATAGAGGTCAAAAACCCTTTAATTATTAGGTTTAATATCGTTGGACAATGTGCTGTACAAACCCATCAAACTTCCTGTGAATCCACCTGCAACATCGGTAGAAAGAATATCCCCGGACACCGCACCGCCAAGGTTTTTGAAGGTTTTGCCATCCAGAGAGTAATTGAAATTAAGGTCATCTTTTTCACCAACCACCTGCAATTTAATGGGTTTTGAAAGATAAATTTTTTCGCTGGCAATTAGTTTGGACTCGCCTTTTTCTGTTCTTTCCAAAACGATGTAGAAGTCTTTGTTTTTTTTCGTAATTCCAAAAACATAGTTGAATGTTTCGCTTTGATAACAAGTAATTCCAGCCAGTTCCTTTTCAGATTTTGGTTTAAAATCAAGCGTTACGGAGGTTTCAAAATCTTCGTGCTGCAACCGGTGAAATAATGCCGAAACCGGAGCCAACGCTTTGATATTGGTTTCAAAAGGATTTACTTTTACGCCATTTTTAGCGGTTGTAATAAAGCTTTCACGCGGTCCACGCATTGCAATCCATCTGTAATCAAGGGTTTTATCACTCAGTTTATCGTTGTACGCGAAGTTTCCGTTCGGGAAAAATCCGTTTTGTCCAGAATGGTTCTTTACGCCTTCCGGTAATTTTAATTTGGGTTTCATCGGCACCAAACCGTTTTCAAACACAGGATACGTTCCGCTCCAGTCAACGGGAAGAATAAAAGTTTCTCTTCCGTGATTGACGCGTCCTTTTTCGTTGGGACGTATGGCCAAAAATACACCAAAATATTTTCCATCAGGAGTTTCCACCAAATCAGCGTGACCTGCCCAATCTACTTTGTCTTTTCTGTCTTTCGGGAAATATCTCTGCGTTAAAATAGGATTGTTTTTTGCAGGAATGAAGGGACCTTTCGGCGAATCTGACATAAACACAACTTCGCTATGATTGCCACCAGTGCCGCCTTCTGCACACATCAGAAAATATTTCCCGTTCTTTTTGTACAAATGCGGACCTTCTATCCAAATTGGTTTTTGAGAAAGATCAACGCCTCCATTCACAATAATTTTATCTGAACCAGCCACAACCTGATCTTTAGCCAAATCATAATCCCACATTTTGATCACGCGATGACCATTGTACTGCTCAGTTCCTTTTGGTGGCGCATCATTGTGAACGATATAGGCTTTACCATCATCATCAAAGAAAATGGAAGGATCGATGCCGTCAAAATTCAGTTTTTGAACTTCGCTCCAAGCTTTTGCAGGGTCTTTGGTTTTCACGACCATATTTCCTACTCCAGCAGCAATCTGCGTGGTAATCATATAAAATGTATCGTTGTACTTATTATATTTGATATCGGGCGCATAGATTCCTGCCGAAACACCTGATTGTTCTACTTTAAGCTGAGAAGGTCTGTCCAGAACGTGACCAATTTGCTTCCAGTTCACCAAATCTTTTGAAGTGAAAATAGGAACGCCCGGAAACATTGAAAATGAAGAATTGACCAAGTAATAATCATCTCCTTTTCTGGTAATACTTGGATCCGGATAGCATCCCTGAAGAATTGGTGAATAAAATTCGTTCTCTTTCAGTGGATTGTTTGTGTAGATTTTATCATTCCCGCGATAGGAAAAGTCCGAAAATGTCTGTCCGGAAATGCTGCTCACGGAAAGCAAAGTCGCCGCTGCAAATACATTGGTTTTATGCCTAAAAAATGACCTATTCATTATGTTCTGTTGCATATTTTTTCTTTTGATGTGATTGTTATTTGATGATGATCTCAGTTTTTTTCTTGTTAATGAACCAAATAATCCCCCAAGCCGCAACGTAAGATACGCCAGCAATGAAAAATATAATATTGTATCCACCGTTGATGTTACCTGCTTTCTTGAAGTTATCTAAGACAATACCGATGAAAAGCGGAAAAATAATTCCTGCTGCCGAACCGAGCATCCCGCCGAATCCAATAACCGAACTTACATAATTGTTGGGCAATTGATCTCCGACAGTCGTCATCAAGTTTGCGCCCCAACCTTGGTGCGCTGCGGTCGCGAAAGCAATGATAATGGTAATGAGCCACATATTGTCTACATATTTTGAGAACATTACTGGAACAACCATCAAAGCAAACAAAAGCATTGTTACACTTCTTGCTCTTCCAATTGCCCAGCCTTTTTTAATTAAAAATGAGGAAAGATAACCACCGCCAATACTTCCAATTGTGGTTCCACTATAAATGATAATCAACGGAATGGAAGGTTTTGTCATATCCATTCTAAAAACATCTGAAAAGTAAGCCGGCAACCAAAACATAAAGAAATACCAAATCGGGTCGGTCAGAATCTTTCCGATAGCAAAAGACCAGGTGACTTTGTATTTTAATATTTCTGACAACGGCACTTTGGATTGTTCCTCCGTTTTTCCGTCCTGATCACTTTTGATGTATGCTAATTCTTCCTGGCTCAGTTGTTTTGTTTTTTCCGGAATTGAATAAAATCTCCACCAAAGGACTATCCATAATAAACCGAGCGCTCCAATCCAAACAAAAGTTTCTCTCCAGCCGTAATGCGCTAAAATAATCGGAACGAGAAGCGGTGCCAAAATAGCTCCGACTGTGGCTCCTGAATTGAAAATACCGGTTGCCAGGGCTCTTTCTTTTTTAGGAAACCATTCTGCAACTGATTTTATCGCTGCCGGAAAATTTCCTGCTTCACTGATTCCGAGTGTACTTCTTGCAATCAAAAATCCAACGGTACTCTTTACAAAACCGTGTCCTATGGAAGCCAGACTCCAGACAATTAAGGAAACAGCGTAACCGATTTTGGTTCCTACCCTATCAATAAATCTTCCCATCGCAAGATAGCCGATGGCGTAAGTGGTGGTAAATGCCATTACGATGTAGCTGTAATCTTTTTCGTCCCAGCTGAACTCTTTTTCGAGAACAGGTTTCAGTAAACCCATGACCTGACGGTCAAGATAATTGATCGTCGTAGCGAGAAAGACCAAAGACAGCATAAACCATCTTATATTATGATTTCTAGGTGACTGCATTTAGTTTTGATTAAGTTGTTTTAATAAATTCTGAACTTTCTCAGTCAGCTGTTCTGTCGTAAAATCTGTTTTGATGAGCGAGCTTCCCAATCCGACTGCCATTGCGCCGCCTTTGAGCCATTCTGTAATGTCATCAAAATCAGCAGCAACTCCGCCGGTTGGCATAAATTGCATTCCCGGAAAAACGGGTTGTATGGATTTGATATAATTTCTACCCGAAGCATCTGCCGGGAAAATTTTTACCAAGCGAAGTCCGTTTTGGTAAGCCAAATTGACATCAGAAGGTGTAAAACAACCCGGGATCAAACTGATATTTTTCGCAACAGCGTGTTTAATAAGTTCGTCATTGATTACCGGTGTAATGATAAAATCTGCGTTGGCATTGGCATAATCATCCATTTCTTTAATATTTTTCACGGTTCCGATTCCTAATAAAAGTCCGGGAAATTTGGTTGCAGCAATTTCTTTTAGTTTAATGAAATTCTCCAATGCCCGAATGCCACGATTCGTGTATTCTATCACACGGATTCCTCCTTCGTACAAGGCTTTTACGGTATTCTCTGAAACTTCAAATGACTCGTTGAAGAACAACGGAATGATTTTCTGGTCTTTTATTTTTTGTAATATTACATTCATAATTTTTCGATATTAATACTGTCATTGATCGTATCACCTTTTACAAACAATTTTCTGAAAGCGACTTTTGTAGCATCTTCTAAAATTTGCTGAGCCGGATTTGATTTTAAAGCTCCGTGAATCAATGCGGCCATAAAAGAATCGCCACTTCCTACTCTTTCCTCAATTTTGTGTGAATGATATTTCTCTGAAACCAACAGCTCATCCTCAGCAAACAAAGTCGCAAAATAATTGACTTCTTCACCGCTAGTAAACCGGAATGTATTGGCAACCAATCCTACCTTCGGAAATTGCTTCTGAATTTCCAATGCTGATTTTTTCGCTTGCTTTAATAGGTTTTTATCATCAAAATTCCCATTCAATTCATAGTCTATCGGAATGTCCAAAAACTGTTGGATTGACCAGATATTTCCCATCAGAACATTCACAAAAGGCATCAGATTTTTAATTCTATCCGACGGATTTCTGCCATGCCAAAGGGCGGAACGGTAATTCAAATCGAGGGAAACCGTGATGTTTCTGCAGGCTGCTTCTTTCATTAAATCCAAACATTTCTGATACGCATTTTCACTTAACGCAGGCGTAATCGTGCTGATGTGAAGCCATTTTACTTCTGAAAATATTTCATCAAAGCTAAAAGTACTAAAATCCGATTCTGTGAAAACCGACGGAAAACGGTCATAAACCACTGATGCATTCTGCATATCACCGTCCGAAGAAAGATAAAAAGTTCCGATTCTCCCGTTATTTTTCTCCGCAAGGATTTCGATTTCTTTATTTTTTAATTGAGATTCCAATTGATTTCCGATAAAATTTTCGGGTAAAGCTGTGAGAAGTTTTACTGGGTTTTTCCATTGTGCAAGCGCAGAAGCCACGTTGTATTCTGCACCACCAATGAAAATTTTCATAGACTGCTCATTGAGCCAGTTTCCATCGGAATCTGGAGCAAAATGCAAAAGCAATTCCCCGAAACATAATATTTTATTGGAAAATGAATCTTGCATTGTATTAAATTTCAAAATAATTTTTCGTGTTGTGATAACAGATGTCCTGAATGATTTTGCCTATCCACTCTTCATCATTGGGAAGCAATCCCCTTTCCATCTCGTTGCCGAACATATTGCACAAAAGCCTTCTGAAATAATCGTGTCTTGAGAAAGACAGCAGACTTCGGGAATCTGTCAGCATCCCGACGAAAGTGCTGATGAGACCAATGTTGGAAAGTGTGTTCATCTGTTTTTTCATTCCGTCTAATTGGTCGAGAAACCACCACGCCGCACCAAACTGTACTTTAGACTTCATTCCGCCTTCATTGAAATTGCCTGCAAGTGTTGCTAAAACCTCATTGAAAGTGGGATTAAGATTATAAATAATGGTTTTGGTGAGTTGTCCAGCAGAATTCAGGTCATCCAGAAGAACGCTCAATCTTTGGGCAAAATATTGTTCGCTGATGGCATCGTAACCCGCATTCATTCCAATTTTTCTGAGCATTTCAGAATTATTATTTCGGGTTGCTCCCACGTGAAATTGTTGCACCCAACGTTTTTCAGCGTACATTTTGCAAAGCTCTTTCAACAGATAACCACACAACGCTTCCGGATTGGAGAATGTCGGAATATTGCCTTTCAAAAATTCGGAAAATTCGTTTTCTAATTCTATGTTCCATTTTGTGGTATCGGGAAAATACTCGAAGCCGTGATCGGCGACTTTAGCTCCAACTTCTGCGAAATCATTGATTCTGGATTGAAGCGCATTCAACAAATCTGAAATTGACTGAATTGAAATACCATTAACATTTTCAAGCTTTTTAATGCCTGACAAATATTGTTCGGGATTGGTGATATTGATGTAAGAATCCGGGCGGAAAGCCGGTAAAACTTTTGTATTAAAGCCACTGTTCTTTAAAGCTTTATGATAACTCAAATCATCTGCAGGGTCATCTGTGGTGCACAAGGCTTCTACTTTGAAATTCTGAATGATGGATTGTGGTAAAAATTCTTGTGCCTGAAGGCTTTCATTCATTTTTTGATAGACCGAATCTGCATTTTTCGGCGACAGATATTCTTTGATCCCGAAAGGATTTTTGAGTTCCAGATGTGTCCAGTGAAATAAGGGATTACGAAGCGTAAAAGGAACCACTTCTGCCCATTTTTTGAACTTTTCAAAGTCTGAAGCTTTGCCGGAAATGAATTGCTCATCAATCCCGAAATTCCTCATCGCTCTCCATTTGTAATGGTCACCATCCAGCCAAATTGCTGTCGGAGAATGGAAATTCTGATTATTTGCAATCACGTCCGGTTCCAGATGATTGTGGTAATCAATAATCGGCATTTCTTTCGCATAGTTGAAAAAGAGCTGTTCTGCCTTTGCCGATTCCAGCAAAAATGATTCTCCGAAAACTTCTTTATTGCTGATAGAATGATTCATTTTTAAATTTAAAATTGATTTGATTTTTATTAAAAATCTTTAAAAACAAGACCTTAACTGAGTGAGAAGTCATTAAGGCCTTGCAACCATATGAAGAAAATAATATTAATCTTAAACACCGCTGAATGCACTGAAACCACCATCAATAGGCAATAAGGCACCCGTTATAAAACTTGCGGCATCTGAACAAAGAAACTGGACAGCGCCGTTGAGTTCCTCTGCGTTTCCGAAACGTCCCATTGGGGTTTTGGCAATCACTTTTTTGCTTCGGTCGGTTAAAGAACCATCGGGATTCAATAAAATTGCCCGGTTCTGGTCGCCGATGAAAAATCCCGGAGCAATGGCATTGACACGGATTTTGTCGCCAAATTTCAATGCTACATCCGAAGCCAGCCATTGTGTAAAATTGGTAATCGCCGCTTTTGCTGCGGAATAACCAGCAACTCTTGTGATTGCAGAATAGGCTGCCATAGATGAGATATTCACAATACTTCCATTTCCCTGCTCTGCCATTAGTTTTCCGAAAACATAGCTTGGGTAAACGGTTCCGTTGATGTTGAGATGGGTAACCTCATCCCATCCGTCCATGTTCATATCGAAAAAAGACTGGTCGGGAGAGAGTGTTGCGGCAGGAATATTGCCTCCAGCGATGTTCAGCAGCATATCGATTTTACCGTATTTTTCTAGGACTTTTTTTGAAGCAGCTTCAAGACTTTCGATATTCATTACATTGGCTTCTACCGCAAATGCATCGCCACCTAAATCTGCCAGTTCTTTTACACGAGAATCCAGAGTCTCCTGATTTCTGCCAAGAGCAACAACTTTGGCTCCGGCTTCAATAAAACTTTTCGCCAGACTGCCGCCCAATACGCCTGAAGCTCCTGTAATGACGGCTACTTTATCTTTGATGCAGAATATGTCGTTCATTGTCATATAAAAATGATGATTGATAGTTGATTAATGATCATATTGAAACCCATTGGGGTTCTGTTTTATTTTTGCTCAGAATTGACGGCTGCCATTACACCTTCGATTTGTCCTAAAGCCAGCATCCTTCCAAGGAACGAATAGCCAGGATTGTAGCCTTTATCAATATCGTCTGTTAATAATCTCCCGTGGTCGATACGCATTGGTAAATCCGGATTTTCTTTTTCGAATACGCGGATCACGTCAATCAGTTTCCCTCTTCCACCTAAATGATGCGCTTCTATGAAATCTCCATTTTCGAAAACGTTGGTGCTTCTTAAATGAACAAATTTGGTTCGGTGCGCAAATTTCTGAGCCAGCTTGGGAACGTCATTTTGCAGATTAGCACTTAATGATCCTGCACAGAATGTGAGTCCGTTGTGTGGATTGTCCACTTCATTCAGGATCCAGTCGATATCCGCCTCGTTGGTCACAATTCTTGGTAAACCCAATAATGAAAATGGTGGATCATCTGGATGCACACACATCTGGATGTTCCATTTTTCGCAGACCGGCATTATTTTTTCGAGGAAATATTTCATATTCTGACGGAGCTGGTTTTTATCAATTCCGTCGTATAATGCCAGTAAATTTTTGAATAGCTGAACGGGATTTTCGTCTCCTTCCTTGATGTTTCCGTTCACAAACCCTTGTGTTTTTACAATGACAGAATCTATCAGATCATTGTTATCCTCTTCTGTCAAAGTATTTTTGAGTTCTTCTACTTTTTGAAGAATGTCTGTATTATAATCGTTTTCTGCACCTCTTCTTTGCAGAATATGAATTTCAAAATAAGCAAATTTGGCTTTATCAAAATAGAGTGATGACGAACCATCTTCCCATTGATGAAACAAATCTGTACGAGCCCAATCCAGAACCGGCATAAAGTTGTAACAAACCGTTGTTACGCCCGCTTTTCCCAGATTTTCCAGACTTTTGATATAATTTTCTATTAATTGATCTCTGTCCTCACCTCCGTATTTGATAGACTCGCTCACGGCAAGACTCTCCACGACAGACCATCGAAGTCCGAAACTTTCTATATCCTTTTTATAATCATTAATATCTTGCAACGACCAGACTTCTCCATTGGGAATATCGTGCAGTGCTGAAACGATGCCCTCTACTCCAATTTGGCGGAGCATATTTAATTTGATTTTATCCTTCTTCCCGAACCACCGCCATGTTTTTTCCATAAACTGTCTATTTTTTTTCATTAAAACAAAGCAGGCGTAAAATTGACACCTACTTTGTTTTTGATTGATATGAACTTAAAAATGATTAATTGTAACCAGGGTTTTGGTAAGCAGCCTTTTCTGCCGCCGACATATCCATTCTATCCAACTGAATTTGTGGAATTGGTCTCAAGTAATGGAATGGCTGGATACTTCTTGTATAAGTCACTGGTGTATGATCACCCACTGCTGTTCCGCCAATACTATATGTTTGTGACAGCTGTGACCATTTCTGGGTTCTTACAAGATCGAACCATCTGTAGCCTTCACCAAAAAACTCTCTCGATCTCTCAGCCAAGATATATTCTATTGTTATGTTCGAAGGCGTCGCAGCTATCATCGCAGCAGCGTTATCCTGCACTTTGGGCACATTTCCATTGTTGTCAAATCTCCATTTTCCGGCACGCGCTCTTAGCACATTCACTAAGTCTCTTGCAGTCATTGAACCAGATGCGCCTTTCACTGCAGCTTCTGCCGCAACTAGATAAAACTCTGAAAATTTCGCGACTGGAAATGGTCTTGGACTACCTCCATTGGGCTGCCCCAGGCCGGTGTAGCTAGATCTGTAATAGCCTATTTTCCATAAATTAGGATATGCATACCTGCTGATTCCACTAGGAGCAATTACAAAATCTGCTCTACTTGGAAGCACTCCGGCACCCACATTGCTCTTATAAACAGCGTTTGAATAATCTATGTTGGTTGAAGGATCATCATTTAAAAATGTAAGAATTGCACTTCCAGGAGTTACAGGCAAACCGTTTGCTCCATAAAGCGTCGTATAATTCAAAGGAGCTTTTTGCCAATTTGCCCGAAAAGTTGTTACAAAAGTACCATCATATCTTGAATCATTAACTTTATCTGAAAATGTATTTTTAATCACTTCGATTGGCGGAGCCATACATTTCCAAGGACGTCCATAAGCCTGTGCGGCTTCTCTTTGTACTGATCTGATGAATGTTCCTGACCACTGAGGATTTTGTGCGCTCTGAAGAAAGGTGTAATCCCAAGTCATCATCCAAGATGCAAAGTTACCTGGCGCACTTCCTGAATTGTAAGAAGCGCTAGATCCGTCGTAAAATTCGCTATTCTCTGTATGATCTGCAAACAGCAACATTTCTTTATTTCTATCATTAGAGCCAACATTGACATCGTAGAAAGTAGTTTGTAACTGATAGCTGCTTCCTGCACTATTAATGCCCTCCAAAGCAATATTATACGCTTCTTGAAAATACCATTGAGCACTTTTTCCTAAGGGATCTACTCTCTGAGATGCTGGATAGGTTGGGATATTATTAGGATTCTGCAGCCACCACGCATAGGTCAAATAAGCTTTTGCTAAGTAAAGTCTGGCGACAGTTTTGGTAACACCACCCACAACTCTTGGTGTCACAGGAAGATCTGCTATTGCTTGTTGCAAATCAGGTATAATGGCAGTACTGTAGACTTCTGGAACCGTGTTTCTAACAGACATTCTACTGGTGCTGGTGTTAAATTTCAAAACTCCAGAACCTAAGTCTAAAGGAACACCACCAAAGGTCTGCGTTAGAAGGAAATAATCAAATGCTCTAAAAAATCTTGCTTCTGCGATAATACGGTTCTCAACCCCGACAGCAGAACCTTTCTCAATGATACCGCTGGCTGTGTTGATATTACTAAAGACTGTATTCCATAAAATATCTGACCGGCTGGTAGAGGAGTTAAGCGAACCTGCATTGGTCATATCCAGGCTTTTAAAATTCCCATCTGCCCCGTGACCATACGTGTACTCATCTGTACCTGTTTCAAAAGCATTTAGAAAATATCCATTACCGTACATGTATCTCAAGTGGGCATACATAGAGGTGACACCACCTAAAACCCCATCTTTGGTCTCAAAAAAATCTGGCGTAAAGTTTTTACGCGGATTTTCTTCCAAAAGATCATTAGTACAGCCCGTCAATAATACCGCAACTGCTGCAATCTTTAGTACTTTAGTTATGTTAAAATTTTTCATATTATTTTTTTTTAGAAAGTTACATTTAGTCCAAGCATATAATTTGTAACGGCAGGTGAGTTCGTTCCAACAACGAGGAAACGATTTGGAAAGGAAGTCACAGCTTGATTTTCATTACCATAAGAGTTCGGCTCAGGATCTAAACCTGATTCTTTGTGATACGGGGAGAACAAAACAAAAGGATTTGTTACTGATGCATATAATCTTAATTTACTGATGCCTGCTTTTTGAAAAATATTTTGATTAAAATTATAGCCCAGAGTAATGGTTCTAATTTTCAGATATGATGCATCAAAATAAGAAAGTGTAGTACCATATTTCGGATTATTACTTTCCTGAACACCTCCTGGCTTTGGATATCTTACATCTGTATTTTCAGGAGTCCAATAATCAACATCTACGTTGTTTCTTCTGCCGCTCAACATGTTGAGGTAGCCGTTGTTTCCGTATAATGTACTGATCAGTATACCTCCACTTTTAAATGCTCCCACCACTGTAAGATCAAAATTTTTGTAACCCATTCTGCTGGTAAAACCACCTTGAAAGTCAGGATCTGCATTCAGAATCTGTCTGTCGTCAGGATTTATGGCACGTATTGGCGTTCCATCAGCGTTATAACCTCCTGTATAAAGCACTTTGATCATTCCTACATTTCCTCCTGGTTCCAAAGTGCTCAGGTAAGGATCTCCTTGTTGCCATAGCCCAATATTTTGATAGTCATAAATTGAATTAATTGAATGTCCAACAAATAGCATTAAGGATTTGTTATCTTGTTGACCGGATGCCAGCGAAGTGATTTTGTTTTTGTTTGTGTACAAATTGGCACTTAATTCCCAAGTAAATCCTTGTGGATTATTAAAAATCAATCCATTTAGTGAAATTTCAAAACCTTTATTCTCTGTACTTCCAACATTTCCTGTAAAGCTACCTACGCCACTTGTGGGTTGCAAATCAACATCTAATAAAAGATCCTTTGTTTTTGTCACATAATATTCTACTGTACCAGAAAGTCTGTTATCGAACAAGCCAAAGTCTAAACCATAATTAAAGGTTTCTGAATTTTCCCATCCTAATGTAGGATTTGGCAGTTTATTGACATAATATCCTGTCGTATTCTGAGTTCCAAAATTATAAGGATATGTGCTTAATTCTCCTAATGTAGAATAGGGATTAACTGCTTGATTGGCCGTTTGACCATAACCTACACGGAGCTTCATTTGGCTGATATATTTGGAATCTTCCAGCCATTTTTCATTCCCCATATTCCATCCTCCTGAGACAGCATTGTATATAAACCATTTGTATCCAGGTGCCAAAACAGATGATCCATCACCTCTTATAGAGGCAGAAAACATATATCTTTTATCAAATTCGTATTGCACACGGCTCATCCAAGAGCTTAATCCTCTCACTTCATAACCTTGGTTATTTGGATTAATGGTAATATCAGCTTGCGGAGCTTGTCCCAAGTTATAGAACTGAAAGGCATCTGATGGTATATTTCTAGCAGAAATAGATGAACTACTGAATTGATTTTGTTCCTGAGACTGTAACGCTACAACATTAATCTTATGTCTGCCATCAATGGTTTTGTCATAGGTTAAAATATTTTCATTAACCCAATGTCTTGTGATAGAATTTCCTATTGATGCGGCAGATGGGTTATTTTCTTCTGAACTGAAAATCCCTTTTCCTGTGTAAGATCCAGTATTTCTGAACCGTATATTCAATCCGACATTAGTTCTAAATTTGAGCCCATCGATCCAAGGGAATTTGAATTCACCAAATATATTGTTGTAGGAACTAAAACCTATAGCTCTGTCAATCCAAGCGTCACCTAAATTATCAATAATATCTTTTGTATACACAAACTGATTATCGGCAGACATCCGGACAATTTTCTTTAAACTGCCATCTGCATTGTATGGATTGGCAATCGGTGTATTACTCAAACTGGTGTAGAGCCCCAGATTACTCCCATTTGTAACTGTGTATGAATTGTTAGTTGTTATGCCAACTTTAAAATATGGTCCCAGATCCTGATCAAGGCTACCTCGTAGATTAAATCTTTCGAAATCCTGACCTGGCAGTACACTTTGTTCCTTGTTGTACCCCAATCCAAAATTGTAAGAACTTGTTTCTGATCCGCCAGAAATTCCTATATCATGATTGGTGGTTATACCCTTCCTGTAAAGCAAATCTTGCCAATCTATATCCACATCATTAGATTCGTCTACTCCATTTTGAGGAAAAAGATTCGCATCTTGACGAAGTTTTATAAATTTTGCGGCATCCATCATAGGATACTTTGAAAAGATAGTCGTAAGACCTGTAAATGTATTGTAAGAAAAAATCGCTTTTTGTCTTTTCCTTCCTGTTTTGGTAGTAATGATGATGACGCCATTTGCACCTCTGGATCCGTAGATTGCTGTTGCAGAAGCATCTTTTAAGATATCCATACTTTGGATATCATTTGGACTGATGTCTGCAATTGATCCTATAAAAGGAATACCATCCAAAACTATCAAGGGGTCATTAGTAGCCAAAAGAGATCGCGTTCCCCTAATTCTAATCTGCATTGGAGCACCAGGCTTACTGGAGGTTTGCGTCAGCTCTACACCAGCCGTTCGGCCTTGCAATGCCTGGGTAACGTTCCCAGTGGGCACTTCTCTTAGTATATCACCTTTTACAGTAGCTACTGATCCCGTCACAGACTCTTTTCTCTGAGTTCCGTACCCGATGACAACAACTTCTTCTATCTGTTTTTCTTTTGCAGCGGTATCTTTTTTACTCTGTCCATAGGTCAGCCCAGAAGGTAGCAGAGCCATTGCAAAGAAGAGTGCTGCTCTGTTGGTTTTACTTAAATGAAATAGATTCATAATTTAGTTAATTTTAAAGTTAGTGTTATAAAAAAGCCAATCTCATTGAAATAAGTAAATCAGCTTCTCTATTGTTTTTTTAGATGTGCATGTTCACAAGAGCCTCGAATAATTCCTGTTTGCCACTTTTTGGCTGAGGCTCTCCTGTTGTATGCGCTATCTTTTGTAAATCCTCTAACGTAAGTTTACCTTCTTCAAAAGCTTTCCCATTTCCATTGTCAAAAGATGAATATCTTTCTGTTCTCAGTTTGTTATAATCAGAATTCTCCAGCACGTCGGCTGCTACCAATAATCCTTTTGCAAATGCATCCATCCCGGAAACGTGTGCGATGAAAAGGTCATCTGCATCTACAGAATTTCTACGGATCTTCGCATCGAAGTTGACACCTCCGGATCCCAAGCCACCACCTGGAAGAATAACCAACCACGCTTGTGCTAATTCTAAATAATCTACAGGAAACTGATCTGTATCCCATCCGTTTTGGTAATCTCCTCTGTTGGCATCTATGCTTCCCAACATACCGGCGTCTACCGCAGCTTGAAGCTCGTGTTCAAAGGTGTGACCTGCCAACGTCGCGTGGTTCACCTCCAGATTAAGTTTGAAGTCTTGATCCAAACCATAATTTTTCAGAAATCCAATCACCGTTTCTGCGTCATAATCATATTGGTGTTTTGTAGGTTCCATCGGTTTGGGCTCGATCAGGAAAGTCCCTTTGAACCCTTGGCTTCTAGCGTAGTCGCGAGATATCGTCAGGAACTGGGCAAGATGTTCTTTTTCACGCTTCATATCGGTATTTAGAAGGCTCATGTAACCTTCTCTTCCTCCCCAGAAAACATAATTTTCTCCTCCCAACGCAATCGTTGCATCGATAGCATTCTTGACCTGAGTTCCGGCACAAGCCACAACGTCAAAATTTGGATTTGTAGAGGCACCGTTCATATATCTCTCGTGGGTAAAAACATTGGCTGTTCCCCAAAGAAGTTTGATGCCTGTTTCTGTTTGTTTTTCTTTTGCGTAATCTACCACGGCCTGAAGATTTTTTTCATAATCTTTCCAGTTATCAGCAGGATCTACAAGATCCGTATCATGAAAGCAGTAATACCCGAATCCCATTTTTTGCATAAATTCAAAGCCTGCATCCATTTTGTATTTGGCTCTGGAAACAGCATCAGTGGACTGACTCCAAGGATGATGAATCGTGGGTCCGCCAAACGGATCACTGCCGTCTGCACATAGGGTGTGCCACCAGGCCATAGCAAAACGCATCCATTCTTTCATCGGTTTCCCCATCACCATTCTGTCTGCTTCATAATACCTGAATGCCAAAGGATTTCTACTCTCTTTGCCTTCAAATTTGATCTGTTCGATACCCGGAAAAAACTCTTTTGTTTGTGTTAAAATGCTCATATTTATTTAATTTATTTTTAGTTTGTCTCTTTGATTTTTGGTACAGAATTCCTGTCCTACTGATATTTGAGACCAGTAAGTCTGTTGCAAATTCGGTTGTGATTTTGATTATAAAATTTCTCTAAGATGCTCCTGCCATCTGTCGTAGGCTTCCAGATATTGTTCTCTTTTTTCCAACTCCGGTTCTATCACCG
Source organism: Epilithonimonas tenax DSM 16811 (assembly GCF_000428485.1). GTDB lineage: Bacteria > Bacteroidota > Bacteroidia > Flavobacteriales > Weeksellaceae > Epilithonimonas > Epilithonimonas tenax. The sequence continues at coordinate 46,445 of NZ_AUAA01000001.1, forward strand.
CTATTTTTTCAAGTGAAGAAAATGCTTCGTCAGAATCTTCATAAAATCCGATTCCGATACCCGCTGCCCTTGCTGCGCCTACTGCGCCATCTGTATCATAAAGTTCAATAACAGCATGGCTCACACTGGCCAGTGACTGGCGGAAAATTGAACTTAAAAACATATTGGCATTACCAGCACGGATCACATTGATGTCCATTCCCATATCTCTCATAATATTCATCCCGTATTCATAAGAGAAAACGATGGCTTCCTGTGCTGCGCGGAGCACATCGCCTTTGGAATGAATATTAAAATTGATCCCGTGGATAGAGCATCTGGTGTCTTTATTTTCCAAAACGCGCTCTGCACCGTTGCCAAATGGAATAATACTCAAACCTTTTGATCCAATTGGCGAGAGTGATGCCAACTCATTCATATCACCATAAGAGGATAGTGATGTTGCAAAATTGTGCTTCAGCCAGGAGTTAAGAATGCCGGTTCCGTTTATACAAAGCAAAACGCCCAATCTCATCTGCTCTTCCGAATGATTGACGTGAGCGAACGTGTTGACTCGGGACAGTTTATCATAATCTAGCTTGTCCAAAACGCCATAAACTACACCAGACGTACCTGCAGTGGAAGCAATCTCACCAGGATTAAAAACATTAAGAGACAAGGCATTATTTGGCTGGTCACCAGCTCTGTAGGAAATAGGTGTTCCTTCTTTCAATCCCAATTCTACTGCTGCCGATGTAGATACGGTTGACTGGATCCCAAAAGTGGGAACGATTTCTGGAAAGAAACTTTTGGGAATCCCATAATAATTGATCACATCTTCGGAAATACAATTGTTTTTAAAATCCCAGAATATACCTTCAGAAAGACCTTCTACTGTGATGCCTATATCTCCGGAAAGCTTCATCGCGATGTAATCTCCGGGTAGCATTATTTTATCAATCTTATTGAAAATATCCGGTTCATTTTCCTTAACCCAAGCTAATTTTGAAGCTGTAAAATTACCTGGGGAATTGAGAAGATGTGAAAGGCATTTTTCCTCTCCAATTGCTTTGAAGGCTTTTTCGCCGTAAGGAACAGCGCGGCTGTCGCACCAGATGATGGATGGGCGCAGAAGATTCTGATCCTTGTCCACCAAAATCAATCCGTGCATTTGCCAGGTTATTCCGATACCTTTGATATCTTCGGCATCGATCGCAGCGTGCGACATTACGGACTGATGTGCCAGTTTCAGATTTGTCCACCAATCGGCGGGATTCTGTTCTGCCCAACCGGGATTAATAGCCGTTATTTTCATCTCTTTTTTCGGAGAAAAATCAGAAGCTATCACTTTTCCACTAGAAGCTTCTATGAGACAAACTTTTACAGAAGAACTGCCAATATCATATCCTAATAAATACATAATTTGTAAGAAGCTTATTTTATTTGATTAATTTATTTTGAGTCTTTTTATAGATCTTGGGTTCGAATTTGTAATATCTGGCTGCACGGTGCGAAACATTACTTTCTATCTCATCCAATGCGATGATATAGCTGAATGATGATATTTTTTTATGAAAATTCTTGATATCAATTTTCTTTTCGCTCAAAGCGTTATAAAGCTGATACAATTGTCTGATGGTAAACTTCTTTGGAAGAAGCACAAAAATGATCGAAAAATCAGAATCAATCCATTTTTTGATTTCCATTAGAGACTCCTCGATGATCTTGTTATGATCAAATGGTAATTTTGGAAGCTTATCGATCGGATGCCAGTCAACCGTATCATATTTGGTACTGTTGATTTTGTGATCTATACGGCACAGAGAAAGGTAAGCCACTGTGACAATTCTGTCAATATTATGTTTATATTCTTTGCCCATCCACCTGATATCGTTTTGATTGCTGGCGCGGTTTGGATCTGCAAAACATTTGAATTGTTTCAGCACCATCTTTTTGATCCCCGTAAGCTCATACAACACCCTATTCGCCGCATCATCTACATCTTCATCACTGAAAATTAAACTCCCTGGCAATTTCTTTTGCTGAACAATAGGTACATCGTCCACGTGGCGTTGCACCAAAAGAATATTAAGTTTATTCTCCTGATCAAAACCAAAGACAACACAATCAACGGATAAATAGGTATGAATGAAATTTGGATTCATTTGACTGTTAACATTTACGTAACATCACAAATATAAAAATACAATCGATAAAAAAAAATAAATTTTCAATTACTTACTATCTATCAACAATTTACATATCTATTTATGATGATAAGATTCGCAACAAATATATGATAAGCTTATCATATAAATAATGATATCATCATATAAATACGTTGTGATAATGAGCGTAATCCGCATCGATGCATTTAATTTTCTTATCGATATTTAATATAAATTATGATAAGAAAAACTTAAAATAAATTGTATTTTTTTTAAAGAAGAGAGAGAAAAAAGCACTTTTTATTTAAAAAATGTGTTTTTAACACTTAATTATTGGGCAAAATGTGATTGCAAAACCCCAAATTGTTTACTCAGCTTCGTAAAAAGTGGATCTTTTTTAATTAAAACCATGTTTTCACTATTCAAAATACACAAAGCGCAATTGATCTTTTTAAAAAAAAAGCTGTTTGTAAAACTCTTGCCCCGCAGCTGAATTCTGATATTTAATCAAGATTATCATTGATCAAAACTAAAGAAGCCAAAACGAATGAGCTTATTTTTAGCAATCTTTATCACCATCATTTCATCAGATCAAATCATTTTCAACCGCTCTTCCTCAAGATCGAGCTGGAACAATTGCTGGCGGATGATCTCTTCATTGATCTTGGGATCTTTATTCAATTCTGTAAGATATTCCCGTTGACTTTCCAGCAGTTCTATAAAGATGCCTTTTGTCTTTTCATTCATCCAGCTGTCATCTGTCGCTTGCGCACGTTCCTCCCAATGTTTGAGAAACATTTCCAATCCGGAATGACCTTTGGGCTCATTCTCGTATTTATTCTTGAGGATATGATAAACGTGCTGCTTCAGTTCTTTTTTGATCCTTTGTTTTGTCAACGTTTCACTCTCCCCGTCGGAAATACCTTCAAACAATCCAGACCGCCTGATGATATAAGGCAGCGTAAGGCCTTGCACCAGAAGCGTCAGAAGAATGACAACGAAGGTGATAAATAAAATCAAATTTCTGTACGGGAAAGGATCGCCATTGCCCAAAGTGAGAGGAATTGCCAAAGCCGCCGCCAAAGAAACCACACCGCGCATTCCCGTCCAGCCAAGAAGAAGAGGCATGAGCCATCTTTTTTTCCACGATGACGCATAAGGCTTTACACTTGGCCGGAAAATGATGGTCGAAATCAATGCAGCGTAAGAACTGATGACTCTAGCCACAATCAGAATCACCGTCACCAAAACACCATAGCCTATCGCAGTCTCCAGCGGAATTTGATCCTTCCTCAGTCCATCTACGATCTCCGGAAGTTCCAGCCCAATAATGAGAAAAACAACACCATTGAGAATGAATATGAAACTTTCCCAGACGCTGTACCCATGGATTCTGCTGGTGCTGTCTAGAAATTGAAGCCGCCTTACCGACATAAAAAGCCCACCAGCGACAACCGCCAAGACACCAGAACTGTGAACTTGCTCCGCAATCCAATACATCACGTAAGGCTCTATGATCGTCAAAGCAATATCAGACGGTGCATCTGTGGGAAGCAGTTTGTGTGCTTTTACAAACAACCAACCCAAAAGCAAGCCCACGCCTAGACCACCAACAAGCATCCACACAAAACTCACTATGGCATCCTGCCAAATGAACTGCCCTGTTCCCACTGCCACCAAAGCAAACCGAAAAATAATCAGTGATGATGCATCATTCAACAGACTCTCACCTTCCAGAATGGTGGATGTGGATCTGGGTATTTTCACAAATTTGGTAATTGCTCCCGTACTTGCCGCGTCTGGTGGAGAAACGATGCCGCCAAGCAAAAACCCCAAAGCTATTGTAAATCCAGGGATAAAGTGATTGGTAATCAATGCTACAGAGAGCGCCGTAAAAAAGACGACCAGAAAGGCAAAACTTCCAATGATGCGCCACCATTTCTTCATCTCTTTGAAAGAGATAGACCAAGCAGCTTCAAACAGTAAGGGTGGAAGGAATATAAAAAAAATAAGATCAGGATCAATTTTCACCACAGGTAAGCCTGGAATAAAACCAATTCCCAAACCGCCTACAACCAATAAGATAGGGTAAGAAATTCTAAGTTTGGCCGCAAACATATTCAAAATAACGATGACCGCGACCATGGCCAGGAAAAAAGGTAAAAGACTATGCATTAGTAAGTTTTGTACATTAAAATACAAAAGTAACAATTACAGGCATTTATTACTATGCTAAGCCCTACAAGAAGCTATACAATCAGCATCCAGTGTGACATTTTATAAATTCATTAATAATTTAACATTTTTTATAATATTTAAAAAATTTCAATACTGATTTTAATCAGCTATGCACCACCTAACAAATGTCATATTTCACAATTCGTCAAATATTATGAATAAAGGCAAACATGATATAAATAAAATTTTAACATTTAGATGAAATCAATAAGATAAATCGATAAAAATTATCAAAGCAACAACAATACCTCTTTATAAGATTTTTGTCATCATAATATAATATTGTATTTGTTATTAATCTTATACCTTTGACATATCAAAAATGAAAAATATTTAATTATAACAATAAAATTTTATTAAAATGAAAACAACGAAAAATCTAATCAGTTTAGCATTATTATTAGGCGTAACTCTTCTTCCACAATTATCATATGCTCAAAAAATAACTCAAAAATCTACCAATGTAAAAATAAACGGCACCTCTACTTTGCACGATTGGAACATGACTTCCACACAGTCGAATTTTACCGGAACCATTAGCGGAAACATCATTACAGATGTTAGGTTTGTCATGAAAGCAGAAAGCCTGAAAAGTAAAGAAAATGCAATGGATAAAAATGCCTACAAAGCATTGCAAACCTCCAAATATCCCGAACTTATTTTTACAACGGCTTCACTTCCGGCAAGCGGAACAGCATCAATCACAGGGAATCTGACCATCGCTAATGTGACCAAAACAGTAAAAATACCGGTAACAGTTACTAAAACAGGTGCTTCTTACAGTATTAAAGGTAATGCAAAAATTAAAATGTCAACATTCGGCGTCAAAGCACCCACATTTATGATGGGAACCATCAAAACCGGAGACGACCTTTCTATCGACATCACGATCAACGCCGCTAACTAACATTAAATATCTATTTATCATGAAAAGAAATCTACTAAAAGCAAGCTTAATCACTGCTTTATTAACAGCCACATTGGGATTCGCACAGGAAGGCAAACTGGATAATTTGAAACCAAGAGATAAACGAGGGATTACTGTTTTCGAAAACCCAAAAGATACCGTATCAACCTTTGATCACCTGAGAGTGAAAGTGGGTGGCGCATTTGCCTTACAATTTCAGGCCATACAACACGAGAACAACGCCACACCTGTCATGGTAGCCGGCGTGAACACCACCAAATTATTTGACATAGGAAACAATATCAACCTTCCTACCGCAAACCTGGACTTAGATGTGGCCTTGTACGACGGGATCAACCTTCACCTGAGAACCTTCCTATCATCCCGTCACCACAATGAGACTTACGTGAAAGGTGGTTATTTACAAATCGACAAACTGGACTTTATAGAAAAAGGTTTTGCAGAAAACATTATGAAGTACACCACCATCAAAGTAGGTCAAGATCAGATCAACTACGGTGATGCACAACTCAGAAGAACCGATAATGCTTATGCCATCCTGAACCCATTCGTAGGCAATTACCTAATGGATGCCTATGCAACATTCCCTTTCGCAGAGGTCTATTACAGAAGAAACAACGTGATCGTCATGGGCGGCGTTACAAACGGCAGACTGAACCAAACGGCAACAGGAGGCACAAGTCCCGGGATCTATGGGAAATTGGGCTACGACAAACAGATCAACGAGGACCTTAGAATTAGACTAACAGGATCTGTCTATAACATCGCAAGAGCACCTCGACTGGATTTCTACAACGGAGACAGAGCTGGTTCTAGATATTATTTCGTCATGGAAAATACAGCAGCCACCTCTTCTGCACAGATGAGATCTGGAATGGTAGATCCCGACTTCTCAAATACCTTGACCACATTTATGATCAACCCGTTTGTGAAATACAAAGGATTGGAATTCTTCGGCATCTTTGAATCTGCTTCAGGACGTAATCTTGTAGAAACAGAAAGAAGAACCTACAACCAATATGCAGCAGAATTGCTTTACAGATTTGGCAACACAGAGAACTTCTACTTCGGCGGACGATACAACAAGGTAGACGGAAAACTGGTCTCAGGAGAGGACATCAGTGTAGACAGATATAACATTGGCGGCGGCTGGTTTATGACCAAAAACATTCTTACAAAACTAGAATACGTCAATCAGAAATACGATGGATACCCAACAACCAACATCCGTAGAGATGGCAAATTCAGCGGCGTTGTCGTAGAAGCGATCATCTCTTTCTAAAACATCCACTTTACACAGCAGAGGAAACTCGCGGGCTTCCTCTGCTTTTTTAAAATAAAGCCTTAGCAATCAACTAATTGAAGCGCACAAACAACCACTCAAACCAACGACTGCGCAGGTTATTCAGAAAACTAAATATCACCCCAATGAAAATTTTTTATTTACTTTTCGCATGCTGTACTTTTTTTGCAAACGCCCAGGAAAACTACGTCCAGATCAATGGCAGTACCAATGTAAACCATTTCCAATGCGTCAACAACAAGTTCAAATCAGAAACAGGTCTTTATAATTTTTCCGAAAAAAAACTGCCCAATATCATTCTAAGGGTCGCAGATTTTGATTGCGGAAACAAGATGATGACAAAAGATTTTCAAAAAATACTGAATGCCGAAAAATATCCCCATATGACCGTCAGATTCATCAACTTCACAAAGACACAAAACAGCTTTCTCGCCGTCATCGAAGTGAAAATGATGAACCAAAGCAGAAGATACAATGTAGAATTTGGGATAGAAAACAGCAAACTAGTAGGGCGTAAGAATGTCAAATTCAGTGATTTCAACATCACACCACCGACAAAAATGGGCGGAATGATCGTCGTCAAAGATGATCTCAACCTCACCTTCAGCCTATCCACAAAAATTTAATACTTTTTCATATAATTAGATTTTTCATTGCAGCATCACTGGCTTTCCGGTGATGCTGTTTTTTTATTGGGGCGTCTTTATCCGTCTACAGCTCCCGCTTTTTTCCGGCATTGCGATCGCCGTGAAACCATCTGTAGAACATGGCCAGAACCGCAATGCCAGAAAAAGAGCTCCGCTTGCGCCGGGACGCGCTTCGCAAGGGTCAACATTTCACAACCAAATCAAATGACAACATCAATTCTAATTCGTAAATTTGCATTGTGAATATCAATCAAGCAGACCTTAATGAACTAGAATTTCCGGAACTTCTTTCGGAGATCGCACCTTTCGCATTCTCGCCAAAAACGGCAGACAAAATCATGGAACTTCGCCCAATGCCGATTGACGAAGCCGAAATCTCATTAAAAAAAACCTCAGAATTCCTTTCAAGTTTTGAAGGCGCAGCGGCCATTCCCTTCGATGAATACGAAGACATCGAAGAAGAACTGAAACTGATGCTGATCGAGAATTTCCGACTGGAAAACAAATCCTTCATCAGGATCAAAACAATGACGGAACAAGTCGGAAAACTGCAGCGGTTCTTTCCTCAGCTTTCCGAGATCTTCCCAACCCTTCTGGAAGAAATCAAACACCTCGAATTCCGAAAAGAAATTGTTGACAAGATCGACAAAGTCTTCAACCGTTTCGGAGAAGTGAAAACCGAGGCATCACCACTACTGAAAACCCTTAGAACAGAGATCCAACACGCCAGAAAAGCCATTAGTGAAAATTTCAACCGCGCCTTATTCAATTACGGACAAAGCGATTTTCTGGATGACATTAAGGAAAGCATTATTGAGGATCAACGCGTTTTGGCAGTCAAATCGGGATTTAAGAAAAGAGTTCCGGGTAGGGTTTTAGGGATTTCAAAGACAGGCTCTATCACCTTTATCCAGCCGGAAAGCGTGGTAAAACATTATTTCAAACTGAAAGAAAATCAGGAAGAAGAGAAAAAAGAAATCGATAAGATCCTCAGAAAACTGACCGCCGACATTGCAGAATTCCAGCCACAACTCACAGATTACCAGTCTTATATCTTCGATCTGGATTTCATCAGAGCCAAAGCAAAATTTGCAGACCAAGTCAATGGCATTTTACCAAAAATCAACCGTCATCAGACTTTGAGATTGAGAGAAGCTTTTCATCCGTTACTTTGGATAAGAAACAAAAAAGAGAAAAAAGAAATATTTTCGCAAACGATTTCATTAACAGAACACAACAGAATCGTCTGTATATCCGGACCAAACGCCGGTGGAAAATCCATCACCTTGAAAACGGTTGGCCTTCTGCAACTGATGATCCAGAGTGGCATCCTTGTGCCTTGTCATCCAAAATCCGAGATGTTCTTCTTCGAGAAAATAATGACAGATATTGGCGACAATCAATCCATAGAGAACCACCTTTCTACCTACTCTTCCCGACTGAAAAAGATGTCCGGAATGATCAAAGAGGCCGACGGAAAATCACTGTTGCTGATCGACGAATTCGGGACAGGATCGGATCCGGAATTGGGCGGCGCTTTGGCAGAGAGTTTTCTGGAATTCTTCTATGACAAAAAGAGCTTCGGGATCATTACAACGCATTACACCAATATCAAAATTGTTGTAGAAAATCTGCCCGCAGCCACCAATGCGGCGATGCTTTTTGACGAAAACTCGCTAGAACCTTTGTATAAATTAGAAGTTGGCCAAGCCGGAAGTTCTTTCACTTTTGAAGTAGCAGAGAAAAACCGAATCCCGAGATTCATCATCAATTCTGCCAAGAAAAAAGTGGAACACGACATCGTGAACCTTGATAAGACGATCGTGAAACTACAGCAGGAAAAATTCGAGATAGAAAAAATCAAATCTGATCTGTCAGAAAAACGAGATTCTGTAGAAGATAAGCGTGATAACCTTCACAAACTGAATGAACAGCTTCAGCAGAAATTGCACAATTTCCAAAAATTATATGAAGACGAACACCGCAAACTGCAGTTCGGAAACAAGATAGAAATTTTCATAGACAGCTACGTCAAAGGGAAATCCAGAAAAGATGTGGTGAAAGATTTCGTAAAAATTCTTGAACAAGAAAAATACAGAAAACTGGGCGTAGACAAAGACGAAAGCAAGCGTCTGCAAGTCATCAAGCGTAAAATTACGCAACAGCTGAAAAAAGAAGATGTGCAGGAAAAAATCGTAGAAACCAACGAGAAGCTGGAAGAAAAACGCGTCGCAGAAAGAGCCGTCTGGATGAAAGTTGGCCAACGCGTCCGAATCAAAGGCAGCGCGAGCGTCGGAACCATAGACGAGATCAAGAAAAGTAAAGTCACCGTGAACTACGGAACGTTCAAAACCACGATCGATTCCGGGGAATTGGAGAGGATTTAAAAAAAAAAAGCGATCAAAATTTTGATCGCTTTTAATTTTATGCGTGAAAATGTGATTTCACTTCCTCAAGAACTTGTTCTTCGCTCAGTTGCGAATCTGTTCCTAGTTTGATAGTCAGGTTTTTGTACTGAGGCGTTTCCAAAAGGTGGTTTCTCAACTCTTCCTGAGAAGTTCCTGGTCCTGTAATGTACAGATCTGTACTGTTGGTAATCAGTTTTTCTATCTCTTTGTAGAATTTCAGTTTGTTGGATTGCTCTGCGTTGTTCGCTGCATTCTCGCTGGAGTTACCGTGTTGGATTTCCGCTTTTACCGTATCCAGCACTGCAAACTCTGTTACTTCCTGTCCATCGTGATTAGTTACTACTATTGCCTTTGTGCTGTCTATCCATAGTCCAGCTGCTTTTTTATCGCTCATAATTTTTTGATTTAAGGGATAGGTTTCAAGCTTCGTGCTAATGTGCTGTTAAAGGAAGTTAAAGTTGGAAATTAAGGATGATAAACATCTTCATACATCACGCCGGCTTCTATTCTCACAGGCAATTTGTTATTCTCCGGAACAATTGGACAGTTGTAATCAAAAGCGTTATAAGCGCAATAGGGCTGGTAAGAAAGGTTGAAATCCAGAATGATCTCGTCATTTTTCGGGATCTTCAGATCCATATATTTTCCGCCGCCGTAGGTTTCTTTGCCATTGGTCTCATCGCGAAAGGGCAGAAAAAGATGGTCTTTATACTGCTCCAACTTCATCAGATCCAGACTTTGATAAACAGTTAAAGTATATGTTTTACCATCTAATTGAAACTCAGCTTTTCCATATTCCTGATACTGTTTGAATGCCCCGGAAGAAGTTGGCAACTCAAACGGAACAGGGTTTTTAGTCTTTACAAATTTTGATGTAACGTTGTAGTCCCAATCCACCGGAAAGAACGGGTGTTTTTTGAAATTCGCCTGGTTATCGCCTCGCAACGGCGATTCTTTGGGGTTCAGATATTCCGCATTCAGTTCTTTTTGGAACTTTTTAACAGCAGCAAGATTTTGTTTTTTGGTCTGAGCATTCAGAAACAAAGAGCATATTACGAATAGTAAACTTAGTTTTTTCATCGTTTTCATTTTAATATTTGGGCAGCTTAATCCGCCTTCCACTCCCAATCTTTTGTTCGTCGTTCCTCCTCGCAAAAGGATTTCCGTTCAAGTCGGGCTGCGGGATTGTATACTTTTAGAAGTTTTAACATTATTTAGTCGGTTCATCTTTCGGATCAGAAATTATTTCCACTTTTTCGATCTTCGTTTTCTTCACCAAAAAATACTTGTCAAAAGTTGATTTGAATACCGGAACATCATCATCTTCTCCCATCAGAAATCCCCAGGACTGCAAACCCTCTACTCTATCAAAAATGATTTTAAGAATCGCTAAAACAGGAATTGTCAACAGCATTCCTGCAATGCCCCAAAGCATCTCTCCAATCACCAGACCAATGATCACAATCAAAGAATTGATCTTGACTTTGGAGCCAACAACTCTTGGCATAATGATATTCCCGTCGATGGCGTGGATTACAACAATTGCAATGACAATAAACAAAACATGACTGACGCCTGAGGTAGCAAACGTGATCAAAGCACCAACCAACAAAGCTGTAAAAATGCCGATATAAGGCAGAATATTCAAGATTCCTGTGAGAATCGCAAGCATAAAATTATATTTGACACCAATACTCGTATAAGCAATCAGGGATAAAACAGTCACAATCAGCATTTGCAGAAACAATCCTACCAGATATTTTTTCACCATAAACTGAATATTTTCTATGATCTCAAAGACTGTCTTGTGATGAGTTTCTGAAAAACTGGCGACTAGAAACTTCAGCAGATGGGTTCTATACAACAGAAAAAACAGGGTAAACAGAAATGTAAAACCCGTGAGCATCAGCACATAACCCACAGATTTGAGTGCTGTTTCCAGAATGGCAGTTCCTGTACTGATCGATTTTTTGGCGGTATCATTCAGGTAAGTTAACTGCTCTTTTCTTCTCACGCCAAAGGTTCGGGAAATCCAACCCTGAAGATCATCTATCAATGCGGTAAACTGCTTTTGAAATGATGAACAGTCGTTTGCCAGCTTCGCCACTTGGATAGATAAACCATAGATCACACCACCAATGATGGCTAATGCCAGAAGACTGGCTATAATAGAGGACAAACCCCTAGGGAACCGGAGCTTTTTCTCCATAAAACGGCACAGCGGAAAAAGCAAAATAGCGATCAGCAATCCTAAAACCATCGGAATCAGGATCTGCTCACCAATGATGGCAAGAAAACCCAGAATCACAATGCTTATTAATACAGACGAAAGTTTGAGGTAAAAAGGGAAAGTTTGCTTCATAAGAGTAGAGCTTAGGTTTTAAAGGTTAGAAGTTAGACCAAAATCCAGTTTCTATGACATCTTATTTCCCAATCAAAAAAACAGTAGGGATTTTATGCAACTCAGGTCTTTGTTTTTTCCAGTCATTGACGGTTTTTGTTTGGATGAATTCGTTCTCAGGATCATTGATATTAGCTGCGATGCATAGTTTTGTATTCGCATTCAGGAATTTTGTAAGATCTTCAAAAAGTGGATTGTTGCGGTAAGGGGTTTCCATAAAGATCTGCGTGAAGCCCGTTTTATCCACCAGACTTTCCAGATGTTGGATTTCCTTTTTCTTCTTCTCTTTTTCGATGGCCAAATAGCCGTTGAACGAAAACTGCTGACCGTTGAAACCACTTGCAATCAAAGCCAAAACGAAAGAACTTGGCCCGTTGACAGGAATCACTTTGATATTGTTTTTATGAGACCAACCGACGATTATATTTCCCGGATCACCGATGCAAGGCAAACCCGCTTCTGACAATAATCCGAAATCCACACCTTCTTTCATGAGTTTTTGGGCTTCTTTAAGATCTGCAGTTTCGGTATGTTTGTCGAGAAGATACAATTTTAGTTCTGGTTGCTTCTTTTCCGTAGCGAAAAACCTGATGACTTTTCTGGCCGTTTTTTCATTTTCCACAAAGTAATGATCGACATTCATAATGATGTCTTTAATCGTTGGTGCAAAATAACAGATTGGTGAGTTCTCGGAAAGGTAAGCTGGTAAAAGGTAAAGCATATTTTTGTTGTAAAAAGTATATTGTCTATAGTAAAAAGTACTTACTGTTTCATGGTCATTGCGTATGAAAACTAACGTAGTGGTGGCGCAATCAATCTCAACCGCTGAGTTTCCTACGGAATGACAAAATTATGTTTTTAATATTGAATCTTGTTATATGTTGAATCTGCAGCCCGACTTGAGTGGAGCTCTTTTTCTGCCATTGCGATTGTAGAAAAGTTCTATAGATGGCTTCACTTCGATCGCAATGGCAGAAAAAAGCGGGAACGGAAGGCGGATTAAGCTGCCCAAACCTAACGCAGTGGTTCAACGTAGTCAAATTTCATTAATGACAAAGTTAGTTCAAAACTTCCTTCAATCGGTCTTTGTCGAGGCGATTTTCCCAATTGGAAACGACTACCGTTGCAACGGCATTTCCAATGACATTGGTCACTGCACGACATTCGGACATAAACTTGTCGATCCCGAGAATTAAAGTCATCCCCGCAATCGGAACTTCGGGCACGACCGCCAAAGTTGCTGCGAGCGTGATAAATCCTGCACCGGAAACGCCCGCTGCACCTTTGGAACTGAGCATCGCTATTAAAAGCAAACCCAGCTGATGCTCCAAAGTGAGATTGATGTTGCAAGCCTGAGCGATAAACAGCGCCGCCAGAGTCATATAAATATTGGTGCCATCCAGATTGAAGGAATAGCCTGTCGGTACCACCAAACCGACCACGGCTTTTTCACAGCCCGCATTTTCCAGCTTTTTCATGAGTCCCGGAAGGGCTGGTTCAGATGAACTGGTTCCTAAAACCAATAGGATTTCGTCTTTTAAATATCTAAGCAATTTGAACATATTGAATCCATTGTACCACGCCACACTTCCCAAAATCAAAATGACAAACAAGGCAGAAGTGAGATAAAATGTACCAACCAGCATGGCGAGATTTCTCAGAGACGCCACGCCGTATTTCCCAATCGTAAAGGCCATTGCTCCGAAAGCACCAATGGGAGCGAGTTTCATTAATATCTCTACAATTTTGAAAATCGGAATCGTCAAAGTCTGTAGGAAATCCTGGACCGGTTGGCTTTTCTCAGAGGTCATAGCCAATGCCACCCCAAACAGAATGGCGACCAAAAGAACCTGTAAAATATGATCGCCTGTCAAAGGACTGAAAAGGGTTGCCGGGATGATATTGAAAATAAAACTGACCAAAGAATTGTCGTGCGCCGCTTGGACATATTTCTCGATCTCTGCGCCGTTGAGCGTACTCGGGTCGATGTTGAGACCTTTTCCGGGCTGAACAATGTGACTGACAACCAAACCGATCATCAAAGCCAAGGTAGAAAACGTGAAGAAATAGATGAACGCTTTCCCAGCGACTCTTCCGACTTTTTTGAGATCGCTCATTCCGGCAATTCCAGTGGTAACCGTGAGGAAGATCACTGGCGCGATGATCATCTTCACCAGTTTGATAAATCCGTCGCCCAGAGGTTTCATCTTCTCGCCCAGATCTGGATCAAAATAACCGAGCGAAACACCACATAGGATGGCAATCAGCACCTGAATATACAGATGCTGATAGAACTTTTTGGGTTTCAGCTGTTTTTGTTCAATGTCAAAATTCATAAGAGTGGCTTGTCTTACAAATTTAGAATTGTTTCAGCGTTATACGGTATTGTTCTTGATTTTTTGAGCAATTATTTCGCAGGATTCGTCGAGCATTTTATAAACTTGATCAAAACCATCGATACCTCCAAAATAAGGATCCGGAACTTCCTGGTCACTGCTAAGGATTAATCTGACTTTATGTTTTTGAGAATCATTTGCGAGTTTCAAAACATCTTTGTAGTTGTTTTTGTCCATACAGAAAATGAGATCAAACCTATCAAAATCCGGTTTTGAAATTGGCCTTGATTTTTGGTTAGAAATATCGATTCCGTTTTTGATGGCGGTTCGGATGGAGCGTTCGTCTGGCTGACTTCCCTCGTGGTAATTGATGGTGCCGGCGCTGTCTACCAGATAACCGTCTCCCAATTTGTGTTTCAAAATCCCTTCAGCCAGAGGACTTCTACAGATATTTCCGAGGCAGACCATTAGTATTTTCATTGTAAAAAGTATCTAATTAAAATTAAAAACATCCTCAATTTATTGATTTAAAATTTAATTCAAAAACATTTTGTCGTTAAATCTATTATCGTAATATTGCAATATTAAATTAGAATAATGGGAGCTAGCAAAACAGAACATTTCACAGACCGTCAAAATCAGATCGCCAACATCACCAAAGCATTGGGACATCCCGCAAGAATTGCGATCATAGAATATCTAATGAAAGTGAATGAATGCATCTGCGGCGACATTGTGAACGAACTGCCTCTGGCTCAGCCAACCGTTTCTCAGCATTTGAAAGAACTTAAGAATGCCGGACTGATCAAGGGGAATATTGAAGGAACATCCATCTGCTATTGTATAGATGAAACCACGTTTGCTATCCTGAAAAATTATTTCTCCAACGTCATTAGCGTCACCGAAGGGAAATGTTGCTAGGCATTTTTTGACCCAATCCATCGTCCTATTGCAATCAAACAAAATTAAAATATAAAAAAATGAAACTTTCAGACCTAAAACAGATCTTACCAACGTTGGAAAATGTGGAATTTCAGCTGGAAAATGGAACAATGGTTCCGGAACACTTCCACGTGACAGAAGTCGGAATGATCACGAAAAACTTCATCGACTGTGGTGGCGTCATCAGAAGTGAAAAAGTCGTCAATTTCCAGTTATGGAATGCAGATGATCTTGATCACCGCCTGAAGCCAAGCAAACTTCTCAATATCATTCAACTTGCTGAAGACCAACTAGGCATCGAAGATCATGAAATTGAAGTCGAATACCAATCTGAAACCATCGGGAAGTACGATCTGGCATTCAACGGGAAAACATTTGTCCTGAAAAATAAAACAACAGCTTGTTTGGCTCAGGATGCGTGCGGCATTCCTGCAAAAAAACAAAAGAAAAACCTGTCTGACTTCACAGCCAATCCTTCAAACTCCTGTACACCAGGAAGTGGCTGCTGTTAAACCAAAAATCTAAAAATCAAATCCGATGAATGCTACCATCAAAGACCGTTGCGAAATTATCAGCCAAAACTTTAAAGAGATCAATGCTGAACGGAAAATGCGATTGGAAAAATTAGCAGATCATATTCAGGGAAAATCAGACTCCGGCAAAGCAATCCATTTGCTTTATGTTTGTACGCACAACTCGCGCAGAAGTCATCTGGGACAGGTTTGGGCGAAGGTTGCTGCAGATTTTTACGGCTTTGATATTGAAACATTTTCAGCAGGTACAGAGGCGACAGCTTTTAACCAGAACGCCATTGACGCACTCATCTTTTCAGGTTTTGAGGTAAAAAAGCTGGATGAATCTGATAATCCAACATACCAAGTCATTTTTGGAGAAAACAAATCGAATCTCTGTTTTTCCAAAACGATAGAGCACGCCAGTCTGCCGAAAGAAAACTTTGTCGCCGTGATGACTTGTGGTGATGCAGACGATAATTGCCCTTTCATTCCAGGATGCGATCTGCGGATTGGAACGACCTATTTTGATCCGAAATCTTACGATGACTCTTGTCTTGAAAACGAAAAATATAACGAAAGAAGCAATCAAATCGCCATGGAATGCCTGTATGTTTTTTCCTTAATTAAAAAATAAATTGATGCAGACGAAACTAAAATTTCTCGACCGTTTTCTCACCGTTTGGATTTTCCTTGCCATGGCCATTGGCATTGGATTAGGGTTTGTTTTTCCAGACATTTCCAAAACTGTAGATTCGTTTACCTTGGGCACCATCAATATTCCGCTGGCATTGGGACTTATACTGATGATGTATCCGCCATTGGCAAAAGTGGATTATTCTCTGCTACCCGTTGCTCTCAGAGACAAAAAGACAGTTTCACTTTCTTTGTTGCTGAACTGGATCGTGGGTCCGATTTTGATGTTCATTTTGGCCATTATCTTTTTGAAAAGCGAACCGGACTATATGGTCGGCTTGATATTAATTGGCTTGGCAAGATGCATCGCAATGGTGATCGTCTGGAATGATTTGGCAAAAGGAAACCGTGAGTATGCTGCACTTTTGGTAGCACTCAACAGTATTTTTCAAATCTTTTCGTATAGCTTTTTTGTGTGGCTTTTCATTCATGTTTTACCGCAGAAATTAGGTTTTGGAGATTTCCATATTTCGGTACCGATGCGCGATGTGACAGAAAGTGTTTTGATCTATCTAGGAATTCCTTTCTTAGCAGGTTTTCTCAGCCGATCTATTTTGGTCAAATTAAAAGGAACAGAATGGTACAACATAAAATTTGTTCCTGCAATTTCACCGTTGACGTTGTATGCATTACTGTTTACCATCGTTTTAATGTTCAGTTTAAAAGGTGATAAAATTGTAGAATTGCCGATGGATGTGGTGAAAGTAGCTATTCCTTTGGTTATTTATTTTATATTAATGTTTTTCGTAAGTTTTTTCATCAATCAATCTATGAATGTTCCTTATGACAAAAATGCAGCGATCTCATTCACGGCTACCGGAAACAATTTTGAACTGGCTATTGCGGTGGCTATTTCTGTCTTCGGAATTCATTCTGCACAGGCCTTTGTTGGGGTAATTGGGCCGCTGATAGAAGTTCCGGTTCTGATTTTGCTGGTAAAAGTGAGTTTGTGGTTAAGAAAAAAATGCTACCGTTAACTGTTCTCGTTTTATAATGTGATCACCTGCAATGACTCAATCATGGCAAACACGTGATAGTTCTTGGTAAAGCTGACGCCTTTGCATATCTTAAAAACGCTTAGTCAGTAAAATTCTTTGTTGGATCTTGCATTCAACTGAGCAGAATGAAGAATAGCAGCTATCTCTTCGTGCAGGAAACCAATGTCAAAATGAAAGAAAACTTCACCCTCAAACCTTTGGAAAAACAGCATAAAAAAATGTCTGAATAATTCTCCAGACATTGTTGATTGTTATTGAGCGATCTTTTCTTTCAGATCCTTGATATATTTTTTAAGTTCTTTATCAATCTTCGAAACATCTCTGATCGTATCACAGGCATACATCACCGTTGAGTGGTCTTTTCCGCCCATTTCCTCACCAATTTTTGTGAAGGTTGCGTTGGTGTACTCTTTTGCAAAATACATAGCCAGCTGTCTAGGCAAAGCAATTTCTCTTTTTCTGGTTTTAGACAACAACTGTTCTCTCTGGATTCCAAAATAATCGCAAACAATCTCCTGAATGTAAGGAATATTGATGGTTTTCTTCTGGGTTGTCGCCAGTTTATTGATGGTGTCTTTCAACAGGTCAAGACTGAAATCTGATTTGTAAACGGTAGAATAAGCGATTACAGCATTGACAACACCTATCAGTTCTCTCACACCGTTCGTTTTAACTTCCGAAGCCAGATAATCCAGCATATCGTCTGTCAATTCGATACCGTCTCGGCTTAATTTATCAACAATGATTTTTCTTCTGGTTTCGAAGTTTGGCGATTTGATCTCTGCAGAAAGTCCCCATTTGAAACGGGAAATAATTCTTTCCTGCGTATCAAGGATATCTGCCGGCGCTTTATCAGAAGTCAGGATAATCTGTTTCCCATTCTGATGCAAATAATCAAAAATATGGAAGAAACTGTCCTGGGTTGCTGCTTTACCAGAAAGGAACTGGATATCATCGATGATCAAAACATCGATCATCTGATAGTAATGCTGAAAATCTGTTTTGTTCTGAGACTTTGCTGCTTTTACAAAATCCTGAATAAATTTTTCTGACGATTGGTAAAGAACCACTTTCTCGGGATAAGAAGATTTTACTTCCAGACCGATCGCTTGCGCCAGATGGGTTTTACCAACACCATAACCTCCATACACAAACAAAGGATTGAACGCTGTAGAACCTGGCCTTTTCGCAATAGATCTTGCAACAGTTGACGCAAACTTGTTGCTCTCTCCTTCTATAAAATTGTCAAACGATTGATCTGCTTTCAGATTAGAATCAATATTGATCTTCTTGATCCCTGGAACGACAAAAGGATTGACGTTGGTATCTTTAAGAATTGGTCTTGCTTCCTGTATTTTTGGCTGTTGGGTAGAGATTCCTTTGACGTTCATCGTAATTGGTTTCTCTTTCCCGGATGGTTTGTTTTCCATCACAGAATACCACAACTTTACCCCTTTACCGATGTTTTTCTTGAGCGCAGCAGACAGTAAAGACAGGTAATTGTCTTCTATATATTCTTTGTAAAAATCACTAGGAACTAGCAAGGTCAGATTATTGTTCACCAAAGAAATTGGTTGAACTTTATCAAACAACAAGTCAAAAGAATTTTCTAACTTTTTGAGGTCCGTATTATCCTCCGCTGCGTTTAGGTTGTCTCTCATGAATTGGAGACATCTATCCCAGATCAATACTAAATTTTCATTCATTTTTCTGCTGCTATTTCCGGTAAGATTTTAGTTTTTTTAGAAGACAACAAATATCCAATTATTAATTTTCTAAAAAAAATTTTTTCACTATTGATTATTAAAAAATATATTTGTATGAATTATTAATGACTTAAAATGATACACACAATCACCACATTACGAGTGCGTTACGGCGAAACAGACCCTATGAAATATGTCTATTATGGGAACTATGCAGAATATTTTGAAGTAGCCAGAGTAGAACTTTTCCGAAGCCTCGGGATGTCTTATGACGAAATCGAAAAGCGTGGCATTTTCCTTCCCGTTTCCGAATATAAAATTAAGTATTTGAAACCAGCACTTTATGACCAACTTTTGGAAATACGGACTTACGTTAGAAAAATTCCGGGCATCCGGATCGAGTTCGATTATGAAATTTTCAACGAAGATCAGGTGAAAATCACAGAAGCTTCTACCACACTTTTTTTTCTGGATTCTCAAACCAATAAGATCGTAAAATGTCCGGATTATCTCATGGATCTGATCGTAAAAAAATGGGACGACACTATTTAATTTTCAAACATAGCGGGATTTCCGCTTTTTTTAGTTAATTTGGAATAAATCTCTGCCTTAATGAAAATCTTATCTTATTTATTAATTACAATTGGCCTTGTTTCTTGCGTCAGAAGTGATATGGATCTCAAAACCCTCCAAAGCATCATCAGCAAGAACAGTTTTACCAACAAGCTTAATATCAATGATGACATGAAGTATTACAGAGCAGATGGTGTGCAAGACATCAAATTTGAAGATTTCCTAATCAACAACGAGGTAGTGACTATAGATCACGGTGACTTCAACCAGGATGGCGAGGAAGATTATATAGCCAATGTGGTCAATGATTTTAACAGAAGCGGTGTTGCACCATCACAGTTCTTCCCTATCATTATGACTTTGAAAAGCGGAAAATACGTCATCTATAAATTAGATAAATTCTACGGTGGCAAATCTGCCGGCAAAAAACTGGTGGTGGACGACAAAGACCATATTCTTTTTTATTACAGAGATCAGGCAGATGGTATGAAAATAAAGCAGGACACCTTCAGATTTGACAATAACATGCTTGAACATTACAGTAAAATCTCAGAATAAAAGCAAAATGAAATTAAAAACGATAGCAACACTTCTCTTCATTATGTCTGTTAGTTGGATTTCGGCCCAGCAAAAGACCTATTGCAATCCTATCAATATAGATTATGGCTACACGCCTTTCGAAGTTTTTTCAAAACAGGGAAAACACCGCGCCACGGCAGATCCAGTGATTGTCAATTTCCAAAAAAAATTGTTTTTATTTTCGACCAATCAGGAAGGCTATTGGTACAGTGACAATATGCTGGATTGGAAATTTGTCCACAGAAAATTCCTGAGAGACAAAAAATACATCCACGATCTGAATGCGCCGGCAGTTTGGGCAATGAAAGACACCTTATATGTTTTCGGCTCAACCTGGGAACAGGATTTCCCGATTTGGAAAAGTACAAATCCCACAAAAAACGATTGGAAAATCGCTGTTGACACTTTGAAAGTAGGCGCCTGGGATCCGGCATTCCATTACGACGAAGACAAAAACAAACTGTACCTCTATTGGGGATCAAGCAATGAATGGCCTCTTCTGGGAACTGAAGTTAAAGTAAAAACGTTGCAGTCCGAAGGTTTCGTAAAACCTATTTTGAGATTAAAACCAGAAGACCACGGCTGGGAAAGATTTGGCGAATACAACGACAACGTTTTCCTTCAGCCCTTTGTAGAGGGTGCCTGGATGACGAAGCACAAAGACAAATATTACCTGCAATATGGCGCACCAGCCACAGAATTCAGTGGTTACTCAGACGGTGTTTATGTTTCCAAGAATCCATTGGAAGGTTTTGAATACCAACAACACAATCCATTTTCCTACAAACCAGGCGGATTCGCAAGAGGTGCTGGTCACGGCGCCACATTCGAAGATAATTTTGGGAATTGGTGGCATGTTTCAACCATCTTCATCTCCACAAAAAACAATTTTGAAAGACGTTTGGGCATCTGGCCGACTGGCTTTGACAAAGACGACGTGATGTACACCAACACAGCTTACGGCGATTATCCTACCCTGCTTCCGCAATACGCTCAGGGAAAAGATTTCTCGAAAGGTTTATTTACCAATTGGATGTTGCTCAATTATAATAAACCAGTTCAGGTTTCCTCCACTTTAGGCGGTTATCAGCCCAATCTTGCGGTTGATGAAGATATTAAAACCTATTGGTCTGCAAAAACAGGCAATTCCGGAGAATGGTTTCAAACCGATTTGGGAGAAGTTTCTAACATCAATGCCATTCAAATTAATTATGCGGATCAGGATGTTGAGTTGATGGGAAAAACGCTCGGCAAAATGCATCAGTACAAAATCTATGGTTCTAATGACGGGAAAAGCTGGAAAGTGATCGTTGACAAATCTAAAAATCAACAAGATGTCCCGCACGACTACATAGAATTACAAAAACCAGCAACAGCAAGATTCCTTAAAATGGAAAATCTGAAAATGCCAACCGGAAAATTTGCTTTAAGCGGATTCCGTGTTTTTGGAAAAGGCGCAGGAAGCAAACCCGAAAAAGTTCAAAATTTTGTTCCATTGCGAGCTGACGCTAAAAAATATGGCGAAAGAAGAAGCATCTGGTTCAAATGGCAGCAGAATTCTGACGCCGACGGTTACGTCATCTATTGGGGGAAGTCACCAGACAAATTGTACGGCAGTATAATGGTCTACGGTAAAAACGAATACTTTTTCACGGGTGCAGACAGAACGGATGCTTACTATTTTCAAATCGAAGCCTTTAACGCCAACGGTATTTCTGAAAGAACCGGCGTTGTAAAATCAGAATAAATATTTAATTTTTATCAGCATAAACTCAAGCTTTCGGTGTATTTCCCCGAAGGCTTTTTTATTTTTGCTCATATTATTTTGAAATTTTCAATTTTCATTAATTCAAAGATTTTCAACATTATGTTAATATTAATTAATAAACTTCTTTTTTTATATAAAAATAGTCAACATTAGTTTGATAATTGAAATAATTTTATAAATTTATAGATATAAAGAGAATCAAAAAGAATGGAGTTTTTTCTGAAGTCAGAAGATAATGATGACCGAGCAATTTTCATAACAGGAAATTTTAACAAATGGAATCCAAAAGATCCGAAATTCAAATTGGACAAACTGGACGACAGCAATTATCACATCGCCATTTCTGATGATTGGCTGGATGATGTGATAGAATTCAAATTCACAAAAGGTGGCTGGGAAAATGTTGAAATTGACAAATATGACAACATCACACCCAACAGGAAGGCGAAAAAAGCAAGTGGGAAAATGGAGAGTAATGTAGAAAAATGGAGACTGAACTGGGGACCTTTCAAGGAAGAATTTTACCCAAAAGTTGAATTGATTGATGAAGAATTTTACATTCCTCAGCTTGACAAAACCAGAAAAGTCTGGGCGCTTTTACCTTTCGATTATGATGAATCAGAGAAAAGCTATCCGGTGCTGTATCTGCAGGATGCGCAAAATCTTTTTAACGAAGGTTCGGCTTTTGGAAATTGGGAGATCGATAAAAAGTTAGCACTTTTAGCGGAATACGGAAGAGGCGAATTGATTGTCATCGCAATTGAACACGGGAATGATGACAGAATCAAGGAATATATCTTCGATAATGATGCAGTTGCTGAAAATGCAGAAGGTAAAAAATATCTGAGATTTATCACAGATACCTTGAAACCCTGGGTAGATCAAAATTACCGCACGAAAAAAGACCGGGAAAACACGGGAATTGGCGGGAGTTCTTTGGGCGCACTAATCAGTATTTATGGTGGTTTCCTCTATCCAGAAGTCTACTCAAAACTGTTGATTTTTTCGCCATCGCTTTGGGTAGAACCGGATAACAACTTCCCGATGATCAGCTTCAGCAATCCTTATAAGATCAAAGTCTACGTCTACGGAGGTCGTAAGGAAGGCTCCAAAATGGTCAGCCGAATAAAGCTTTTTGAAAAATCTTTAAAAAAACTGAGTCTTCAGAAATTATATGATTTTGAAGTAAGAACCAACATCAGTGACAGCGGCATCCATCAGGAATTTTTCTGGTCGCAAGAATTTCCTAGAGCTGTAGAGTGGCTCTACATCGACAGTCTGGAAAGTCCGGTAAAAGCTAAAAATGAATTAGAAAAGAACGAAGCCAATGATTAGAATTAATAATAAAACAGAAAGCACAACGCAAAATATATTTCTGTTCAGCGAAGACGACTGGGAGCAGGTTCAATCAAATTACCCGAATACAGAACATTTCTTCACCGGAAAAAAGAACGAGGTTTTCATCAAAACTGACTCTAATGAAATCCATTTTTTCATCGGCATTGGAAACGGTTCGAAAGGCTTTGAAATTCAGGAGATTGCAAACAAATTCTCGAATGATTACAAAAAAAACCTACAGGCAGTTCCGACATCTGTTCATTCAAAATTAGGATTGGATTTGACAGCGGAATTGGTGAAAGGTCTGTTCTTGGGAACCTACCTGTACCCTTTTGAAAAGTCCCATCCGTTTTGGCAGGAAAACTTTGAACTTCATTTCGAAAATATTTCGGATAGTGATGCTGAAAATCTAGCCTTAAAAACAGAAGCACTCTGCAACGGACAATTTGCCGGAATGGAATGGCTGAATAAACCAGCAAACCACAAGAAGGTTAATCACCTCTCAGGATTTCTGAAGTCAACAGCAGAAAAATACGGTTTAGATTATAAAGCTCTGAACCGGGAAGAATCGGTGAAAGAAGGTTTAGGCGCATTTGCAGCAGTCAACCAAGGCAGTTCACAGGAAGCCGCCTTCACAATTTTGGAATATCAATCCGGAAAAGAGAGTGCAAAAACCATTGGTTTGGTTGGGAAGTGTGTGCTGTTCGACACTGGTGGCATTTCCATCAAACCTTCTGCCAACTTGCATTATATGAAAAGCGATATGGGTGGCGCAAGTGCAGTGATCGGCGCACTCATCGCAGCTTCGGAGCTTAAATTACCAGTTAATATCGTGGCGATTCTACCCATTACAGATAATGCAGTTTCGGAAAAAGCGTATTTACCAAGTGACGTCATCACAGCTTACAATGGAAAAACGATTGAAGTTCTGGACACTGATGCTGAAGGCAGAATGACTCTAGCAGACGGACTTTCCTATTTATCAAAGAACTATGAAACCGATGTTTTGATTGATTTGGCCACTTTGACGGGAAGTGCTGTCCGAATGTTTGGTTACACTTGTGGCGCTTACTTTTCCAACAATGATGATCTGAAAAAAACCTTGGAAAAATCGGCAGATAAAACCAATCAGAGAATATGGAATCTCCCGCTTTGGGACATTTGGAAAGACGATTTCACGTCGGATGTCGCTGATTTTAAGAATATCTCGATGAAACCTTTTGGAGATTGCATCGTTGCTGCCAAATTTTTGGAGCAATTTATAGAAGGCCATCAGAATTGGGCACATTTGGATATTGCTGGTGTTGCGTTTGGAAATGTTGGTTATGCGAAAGACAAAGCAGCAACTGGTTACGGCGTTCAATTGCTGTTGGATTTTATTGAAAATTATAATTAGTTACAGAGCAAACACAACATTAATAATTAATGAAAATAATAGCGAGTTTCATATTTACTTTGATAATGTCTCAAGCAATATTTGGACAATTTGCAATTATTTCGGATAAAGATGGTTTCGTAAACGTTAGAAATTCCGCAAATATTGGAAACAATATTTCTGAAAAATTGGAAAATGGTTTTGTAATATATTCTTTTGAGCCAAAGGGTAATTGGATTAATATTGATTATAAAAAGAATGGGAAAGAATTAAACGGATATATTTATTAAAATAGAATAAAATTTATCACTGATTTTACAAAGGTAGTTCATAAATCAAATTATGGTGGAGTTATAGAATTGGAGATGAAAATGTGAAAATTGAAATCAGTGGAACCAATTTTATAAGGAAAAAGTATAAGTTGACTTTCTACAAAAATACAAATCAATTAGATAAAATAGATGATTTGCCAATTTTTGGAACAGATGGAAATATTCCTAAAAAAGAGTATAAATCAATTAACATTGAAATTAATAATGAAAAAATACGACTCCCACATATTGCTTTGAAAAATTTGTACGAGCCAAACCTACTATTTGCTGGAGCAAATTATGATGAAAAAAATGACATTTTATACATCTACTCGTCAAACAGTGATGGAGCAGGAAGCTATGAAGTAATATGGGTCATAGAAAAGAAGAAATTCAAAGAAAGAATTGAAGCTTACGGCTTTTAAAAACTGACATAAAAAATAATAAAAGGTAAATCATTTTACTTCTACACAATACAAATTTGAAAATGAATATGGAAAAAACAATGGTCTGCATTTCCTGCTACTACAAAGGTTACGACTTTATGGACGAGTGCAAAAAGCTTGGAAACAAAGTCATTCTCATCACCTCAGAAAACCTGAAAGACAAACCGTGGCCTTGGCACGCGATAGACGAGGTTTATTATATGCCAGAAATTGAAGCATCGGTTTGGAATCTGGATCATCTTGTTCAGGGTTTTGCTTATCTGATGAAAAACCATCAGATAGATGCTGTGATTGCGTTAGACGATTTTGATGTGGAAAAAGCGGCAATGATTCGTGAAACTTACCGCATTCCGGGAATGGGACAGACGACACACCGCTATTTCCGTGATAAACTCGCAATGCGCCAGCAGGCCAAAGACAACGGTATTTCTGTGCCAGAATTTTCATCGATTTTCAATGATGCAAAACTGCATCAGTTTACGCAAGATGTGGCTGGACCTTGGGTTTTAAAACCACGTTCTGAAGCGTCGGCGAGCGGAATCATCAAAATTAATTCAGCCGATGAACTTTGGCCTGCGGTAGAAACGCTAGGCAACGAACGCTATAAGTTCTTGCTGGAAGCCTTCAAGCCAGGCGATGTTTATCACGTTGACTGCTTGGTTTACAACAAAGAAATTGTGTTTTCCTGCTTTTCAAAGTACCTTTCTCCACCAATGAAAGTGTCTCACGAAGGCGGTGTTTTCCGCACCAAAACTTTAGCGAAAGATTCAGAAGAAGCAATGGGTCTGGAAAAAATTAATAAAGAAGTGTTAGACAAATTCGGAATTCAAAACGGTGCAACTCACAGCGAATATATTCGGGGAATCGACGGGCAATATTACTTCCTCGAGACATCATCAAGAGTTGGTGGCGCACACATTCCCGATATGGTGGAAGCGGCGACTGGCGTTAATATCTGGAGAGAATGGGCAAAACTGGAAAATGCATTATTAGCCGGTGAAAAATATGCGGTTGAAGAAACTCGGAAACTATTTTCAGGTTTAATTGTTTCTCTTGCCAAAGAAAAACATTCTGATACAAGCGACCTTCAAAATGAAGATGTTGAAAAATTCCTACCAATCGATTACCACATTGGAATTGTTTACAAAGCAACAACCGAAGAAAGAATACAGGAAAGACTGGACCAAGCTGCAGTAATTGTTACAGAAAGAATCCTCAATATTCTACCTCCGAAAGACAAATCCACGAGTTAAATTTTTGACTTTGAAGACTTCATAAGGACAGTTTTAATTAATCTTTCACCCATGATCATTGATCAATTATAAAATACATATGCCTCAAATCACACATACAGACTATTATTCACAAATCCTTGGGAAAAGCATCAAGGTAGAAGTCACAGGACATTTCGGAACTCCGGTCATTATGTTTCCGACTTCGCAGGGTTCTTACACCCAAAATGCAGATTTCCATTTGAACGGAAGCATCTCATGGTTCACAGACAATGGCAAGCTAAAACTCTTCAATCTGGAAACCATTGATGCTTTAAGCTTTTACAATAAAAATATTTCGGCGCACGACAGGATCAGAAACTACGAATTGTACGTTCAGTTTCTAGTTCAGGAGTTCATTCCTTTTATCCAGAAAACGCACAACACGCATAGAGTTGTGGTTGCGGGTGCAAGTTTTGGAGGTTATCACGCTGCTAATTTTGCCTTCAGATACCCAGATTTAGTATCACATCTTTTCTGTTTGTCTGGTGCCTTTTCGATCAGAAATTTTATGGACGGGATCCAGGATGAGCTGGTTTATTTTAACTGTCCGGACGAGTTTCTAAAGAACGACGATGCCTGGAAATACAAGCATATGCACATCATCCTCAGCACTTCTGATCGTGATATCTGTCTGGAACCAACGAGGAGAATGGCAGGAATTCTCACAGCAAAAGGCATCAACCATTGGTACGACGAACAGAAATGGATAGACCACGATTGGGTGCTTTGGAGAATGGTTTTTCCAAAATTTATTGGGCGATTTTTCGGGTAAGCCAAGCTTAAATCAAATTTAAAAACAACAACAAATCACAATAACTGCAGAGTTCTTCATTAGGATTTCTGACAATCAAAAACAAAAAAATTATGGCAAAAAAAATTGGAATTTTATTCGGAATGGAAGACACTTTCCCGTGGGCATTCATCGACAAAGTCAATGAGTTGGGAAAAGGCGAATACATTGCTGAACCAGTACAAATAGACAAATTGGAACAAGGCGCAGATTACGGTTATGCCGTGATCATTGACAGGATTTCGCAAGACGTACCATTCTACAGAGCTTATCTTAAAAATGCGGCGGTTAGCGGAACTTACGTGATCAACAATCCATTTTGGTGGAGTGCAGATGAGAAATTTTTCAACAATGCGTTGATGCTAAAAATAGGAATTCCATTGCCGAAAACCGTTTTGCTCCCTTCTTATGAAAGACCTACCAATACCTCAGAAACATCATTCAGAAACCTGAAATTTCCGCACGATTGGGATTACATCTTTAATTATGTTGGATTTCCGGCTTACATGAAACCGCACGACGGTGGCGGCTGGAGAAATGTTTACCGTGTAGAAAGTCCAGAAGACATGTGGGCAAAACACGCTGAGACAGAGCAATTGGTAATGATGGTACAGGAAGAGATTGTTTTTGAAGATTACTACCGCGTTTATTGCTTAGGCAGAAAGTACGTTCACATTATGCCGTACGAACCGAGAAATCCGCACCATTTGAGATATGCAACCACGCATCAAACAGAAGGTAAAGAACTTGAAGCATTACTGAAAAAAATCACAGATTACACGTTGAAAATGAATGAAGCTTTGGGCTACGATTTCAACACGGTAGAATTTGCTGTGAGAGATGGCATTCCTTACGCCATCGACTTCTGCAATCCTGCACCAGATGCAGACAAAAACTCTGTTGGTGAAGAAAACTTTGAATGGATTGTAGAACACGCTGCAAAACTGGCCATCGAAAAAGCCAAAGATTACAAACCAGGGAAAGTGAATATCAACTGGGGGAAATTTGTGACCAACAAACTTTAAAACTTCACTACTATTTATGGCAGCTTAATCCGACTTCCGCTCCCAAACCTAACGAAGTGGTTCGACGAGTCAATCTTTTTGCAGACGATTTTGGTTTGAATAGAACTCAAGTCCAAGCAAAAAAGGATTTCCGCTCAAACCTAACGAAGTGGTTCATCGATTCAAATGAAAAAATAGAAAAGAAGAGATAAGTCGGGCTGCTGTAATTCAATGTTAAAAATTAAAAATACAAAACTAATTACTAACTAACTTTAACTAACAAACACAAATAATATGCACAGATTTACGATAGGTGTAGAAGAAGAATATCAAATCATAGACGCCGAAACACGGGATCTCGTCTCACACGTTTCCAAAATAATAGAAGGCGGAAAAGCAGTTTTGAGCGAAAACCTAAAACACGAGATGCACGAATCTGTCGTAGAGATGGAAACCGGAATCTGCGAAAACATCCAGCAAGCCCGTCAGGAATTGACTGACCTCAGAAGACATCTTGTAAAAACGGCTCACGACCAAGGTCTCAGAGTTGCCGGCGGCGGAACGCACCCTTTTTCTCACTGGAAAGATAATCCCATCACAAAAGATGCACGTTACGACAAAATCGTGAGCGATCTTGGCGACGTTGCCAGATCCAACCTGATCTTTGGCTTGCACGTCCACATTGGGATTCCGGATCGTGAAGAAGGAATCAGAATTCAAAATGTGATGCGTTACTTTTTGCCTCACGTTTATGCTTTATCTACAAACTCACCGTTTTGGGTGGGAAGACTGACTGGTTTCAAATCGTACAGACAGGAGGTTTTCGCCAAGTTCCCGCGAACTGGTTTACCAAGTTACTTTGCAAGCGTGGCAGAATTTGATGCTTATGTCAATCTAATGGTAAAAACCGGAACGATTGACAACGCCAAGAAAATCTGGTGGGATTTGAGAGTTCATCCCTTCTACCCAACCATCGAATTTAGAATCTGTGATATGCCGATGACCATTGATGAAACCGTTTGTCTGGCAGCAATCATGCAAGCTTTGGTAGCGAAAATTTATAAAATGCACCAGCAAAATACCAGCTATAGAAGTTACAGAAGATTACTCTTAACCGAAAACAAATGGCGTGCTTCCAAGGACGGAATCGATGCGCATCTAATTGATTTTGGTAAAGAAGCCAGTGTTCCGTACAGAGATCTTTTGGAAGAATTATTAGCTTTCATTGATGACGTCGTGGACGATTTGGGATGCAGAAAAGAGGTAGAATATGCGAGAGAGATTTGCAAAATGGGAACCGGAGCAGACCGTCAATTGAAAGTCTATAATGAAACTGGTGGTGATCTTAAAAAAGTAGTAGATTACATGATTTATGAAACTGAAAAAGGATTAATTTGATGCTCACTAATGCGTGATAAATCACACTCGTTTTGTCACTCCAAATTAACTCCAATTTAAAATTCTTAATTTTGTAAAAATTTCACCGATATGAGTAAAAACGATGTAAGAATTGCGCTTTTGGATATGAACAACAACCACCCAAACCAAGGAATGCGCAATATCAAAGAATTATCCAAAACTTTTCAAAAACAGTCTGATGACAACGTTTCGGTAGAGATCTTTGACGTTCGTTACAAAAACGAAATGCCGAATATGGCTGATTTTGATATATTTTTATCTTCAGGAGGTCCTGGAAATCCGCACCCAGAAGGCCACGAATGGGAAAATAAATATGCTGGATTTCTAGATCAGATTTGGAAACACAATCAGGTCAATGAGCAGAAAAAATATGCTTTTTTGGTTTGTCATTCCTTTCAATTGGCAGTGATCCATTTTGGAATTGCTAACGTTTGTAAAAGAAAATCGTATTCTTTTGGCGTCATGCCCATCCACAAATCTGAAGATGCCGAAAAAGAATTTCTGTTCAAAAATCTTCCAGATCCCTTCTATGCAGTCGATTCGCGAGCTTACCAATGTATCGAACCGAACCAGGAAAAGATTGATCAACTGGGAATGAAAGTCGTGGCTCTGGAAAAGTACCGCCCCACTGTGCATCTTGAAAGAGCGCTGATGGCCGTTCGTTTTTCTGAGGAAATCTTTGGAACGCAATTTCACCCCGAAGCCGACCCGACAGGCTTTGTAAAAAACCTTGAAGACGAAAAAAATAAAACAGCAATGATCGAAACATTCGGAATGGAAAAATATCTGGAAACCATTGATAGAATGAATGACGATGACAAAATCGTTCTGACACAGGCTCAGATCATTCCTCGATTTTTGAAATTCGCATCTGAGCAGATCACTAAAAATAGTTCTCGGTTGATGGTTGATGGCCGATAGCTTTACCACTTAGACTAAAATCCAATAACGATCAACTGACCACTAAAAACACAATTAAACTATGATCCCAAAATACAGAACTCAATTTAACAACGACTTTTCCCACGACAAATATCAGAAAACAAATAAGCTCATCATGGAGAAATGCGGTCAGGAAGCCGCGTTTCGTCTTTCTGAAAGTCCCATTTTTCTGACGAACGATTTTTGGAACAAGCTGGACGACACTTCAAAATCCATTATTTCGCAAATCAAAACTATGTCTGACGAAGAATTAAGCAAAGCGATTCCCGCCAATTGCAATGTTCCGAATGACACCAAAAAACCTCATTTTCTGGCTATCGATTTTGGGATTTGTCAGGATAAAAATGGCGAGATCATTCCGCAATTAATAGAACTCCAGGCTTTCCCAAGCTTGTTTGGATTTCAAAGGTTGTTTGAGGAAGTGATCACAGAAGTTTATCCTTTTCTTAATGATTTGAAAAAGTCACTTTCGCAGGAAGCATTTGTTAAAAAACTGAAAGCTGTGATTGTTGGCGATGAGAATCCTGAGAATGTAATCTTGCTGGAAATCTATCCTGAAAAACAAAAAACAGCGGTTGATTTTGTGCTGACAGAACAACTATTAGGAATCAAAACAGTTTGTCTGACGAAAGTTAAAAAGGAAGGTCAAAAATTATTCTACGAAAAGGATGGGAAATCAATTCCAATCCATCGTATTTACAATCGCGTTATTTTTGACGAATTGGATAAAATCGAAGGTTTGAAAACTGAGTTTGATTTCCGCGAGGATGTGGACGTAGAATGGATCACGCATCCCAATTGGTTTTTCAAAATTTCAAAATATATTCTTCCCAAATTGAAACACGCGTTTGTCCCGAAAAGTTACTTCTTGTCTGATTTCCCAGAAAATGAAACACTTGAAAACTTTGTTTTAAAACCACTTTTCTCTTTTGCAGGAAGCGGCGTTAACTTGAATCCGACTCAGGAAATTATTGATCAAATTAATGATAAAGAAAATTACATCCTCCAAAGAAAAGTAACTTACGCACCACTTTTTGAAGACATCAATGGGGAATTTTCCAAAGCAGAAATACGTTTGCTATTTGGCTGGGAGCCTACAAAAGAAGATCCGGAACTTCTTGTCAATCTGGTTAGGATGACGAAAGCTGAAATGGTCAACGTCGATTTCAATAAGAAGGATGCGATTTGGATCGGCAGTTCTATGGCGTTTTTTGGGGATTAGTTATATCAATTTCAATGTAAAAACTATTCGCAGTTGATTTTTTCAAATTTCCTCTGGCTTATTTTTTGACATAGTTTCTCAAAAAACTATGTTCCTAACTAGCGAATCATTCGACTTAAAACAAATTTTACTCGGCTCCGAAGAATGGAGTTTCCTTTTGGAAACGGTTCTTAGGACAAGTATTATGTTCCTCATTATCATTTTCGGACTTCGGCTTCTGGGGAAAAGAGGCGTCAAACAATTATCTGTTTTTGAGTTGGTAGTAATTATCGGATTAGGTTCTGCCGCTGGTGATCCGATGTTTTATAAGGATGTTGGAATTCTGCCGGCTTTGGTGGTATTCACAATGATCATCAGTCTGTACAGTATCATTACCTACATTATTGGGAGAAGTAAAAAGTTCGAAAAACTGGTAGAAGGAAAGCCGATTTGCTTGATAGACAACGGTATTTTCTGTATTGAAGATTTCAAAAAAGAAGCGCTCGGCGAAGACGAATTCTTTGCTGAACTGAGACTGAAGGGCATTTCTCATCTGGGACAAGTCGAAAAAGCGATTGAGGAAATTTCCGGAGAGGTAAGTGTTTTCTACTTTGAAGACCACGACATTAAGTATGGTCTACCCATCATGCCCACTTCATTAGAAAGCGTAGTAAAGACATTCACTGCAAAAGCACATTATTCCTGCACTTTTTGTGGTTATACAGAACAATTTGACATCCACGGAAAAAGCCATTGTAAAGTTTGTGGCAAAGATGAATGGGTAGAATCTTCCAACAAAAAAAGGATCTCCTAAAAGATTTTCAGTTTTTCGACATCCAATTCATCAAAATGGTGGATCACAAGATCTGCGGTTTCATAATTCTGGTTTTTACTGTTGGCACTTTTGTACCCCACACAGAATATATCTGCAGCATTGGCGGCCAGGATACCGTTGGTACTGTCTTCTATCACGATACACTTCGATCTGTCGTTTCCGGAAAGTCTTTGTGCTTCTATGAAAATGGCAGGATGTGGTTTTGATTCCGGAAAATCTTCACCACTCACGAGGTATGAGAAAAAAGGAAACAAATCGAAACGTCTGAAGACCCGATCTATGGTAGATTTGGCTGCGGAAGATGCCAGTATCAACTGAAAATCATGAGCATATAATTGATTGATCAAAGACCCTACACCATCTAACAATTTCAAATCTGGATCTGTATCAAAAAGCTCATAAAAAACGGTTCTTTTTCTCTGGATCAGTTCTTCTGCATTGGTATCAATCCCGAAAATATCTTTGATCATCTGGTAGACATTTCGGGTAGATTTGCCGGTAAATTTTGAGAATAATTCGGCATCAACATCGATATTCAATTCTCCAAAATGTTGGTAGTAAGCTTTTTTGTGAAGTGGTTCTGTATCTACAATCACGCCGTCCATATCAAAAATAACCGTGTTCTTCATCTGCAAATTTCTCTTTTTTTTAATTCATTAATTCGTGCAAAAATAGGGATTCTAAATGGGTTGTTTTGATTAAATACGATTCAAATTATCAATTTTAAGCTTTAATTATTTGGTACAAATTAACATTTAGCAAATCAATTTTAGTAATTTTTTATAACAGGAAGCGTTGTATTTAAAGTATTTTTATCAAAAATTAAAACCGTTTTTATATGAAAAGACTACTATTTGTTTTTTTACAGTTCCCCATTCTTTTTTTTGCTCAACAGAAAGTACAGATTTTAGATTCCGAAACACATAAACCGATTCCTAATGCCAGAATCATCTCCAACCAAAAAGTCTATTATTCCAATGATGATGGCTTTATTCTCTTAATAGAAAATAGTGATAAACAAGAGATTTCTGCAATTGATTATTTGTCGGAAACAGTGAAAAATTACAAACAGACAATTAGTTTAAAACCAAAATATCAGAATATTGATGAAGTAAAAATTGTTTCCATCGACATCAAAAAAATATTGAAAGATGTTTCTGACAATTACTCCAAACTCTATTATGACCAACCTCAACTTTATGACATCACGATAAAACAAAGAGCTTTCGAAAATAACAAAATGAAACTTCTGATGATTGCTGATGGAAACTTCTGGAGTAAAGATGGATGTTACAATGCAAAAGATGCTTTCAACGACAGATTTGATAATTTCGTTCAACTTCAGATAGATGATTTGCGATATTTGAAATCCGAAACTTATGAGAATAAAATCAGAACCAAAAAACAAGATACTTCTCACGACAAAATTGGAGATTTGTTCTTAAATTATGAACTTTTCCGAACTTTAAGTCTTGCTAAATCGAAAAAAGCAAAAACTACTGGAAAATTATTGGAAGATAATGAAACCGAGCAAGACATTTCTTTTCTTATCAAATTAGATTCTACACACATTTACAAAGGACGGATTTTGTATAACAAAACAGATAAAGCTATCACGCATTTTGACTTACATTTCAATCAAAGTTCTACCAAACCTTTCCCATTAAAAGATGAGGATGGTATAGAATATCTACGACAGTTGGGAGATGGAATCCTTAGTTTTGATTATTATAAAAATGGAGATAAATATGTGCCGTCGAAAATTGGTTTCGTAGTAGAAAATTTAAAAACCTTTGTCGGAGATAAGATTTATGAAAACCGTTCTGCAAGGGAAATCATCTTCAAAAACGTTGAAAAATCGACATTAAACGGTGTTCAAACTCCTGTGAAAATCAATCAAGCTTACTGGCAAGATTTGAAAGTGAGCAATGAAAAAGGCGACATACTTTTGTCTAGGGAAGAGGAAGAATTCATTAATGAAAAATCTGATATAGACAAAGACTAATCATCACATTATAAAACCAATAAAGAGAAATAGAAACCACTATTTCTCTTTATTATTTATTGAAGGGTCAGTTTAATGATTTTATTTTTTCCAGCCAAGATCAATGTATTTTTATCTGCCCATTCGCAGGCGTAGAGATTTTTCTCGTCGGCGATTTTTGTCCAGGTTTTGCCGTAGTCTAAGGAGAAGCTGATGTGTTGATCGCCAACTGCTACGATCTCTTTTCCTTTGGTTTTGGGACGGAATTTGACGCAGGTCATATAGCCGGCATTTTGTCCGTTTGATTGGATCTGCCAGGTTTGTCCGCCATCGTTTGTGGTGGCGATGTTGTTGGTATTATCGGCTTGTTTGGTGTAATCGCCGCCGACTGCTATTCCAGCAGTATTGCTATAAAAATCGATGGAATAAATGCCTTGAGAGGATGTTCCTTGGATGAATGGTGTCTCGAAAACCTTCCAATCACAATCTTTGTATCTCATTCTATAAATTCTGGACTTCGATCCTCCTGTTGCAATCCAAATAGCATCACCAAAGCTTGCAATATTGGTATTACTGGCAGCAAAAGCAGCTTCACCTTTTTCTAGGTATGGGAAATCTTTACAATCGTTGCAGTGAACCCATTTTGCACCGCCATTTCGGGTCTGTGAAATATTGAGGCGTTGGTTTTCAGTAGGATCACTGAAAGCAATACCAAAGTCATTATCTACAAATTTGAAGGCGTCATAAAAAGCAGTGCTATCATTGTCATTAAAAACAATATTGAACTCTAAAGTTTTTTTATCGATTTGAAAAAAATAAGCAGGACTTTCGATATTGATGGCGTAAAAATTTTTATTATTTTGCGCTAAAGTCCTGAACTGTAATTTTTTATCAGAAAGTAAAATTTGTTTCTTATCAGCTTTATCTTTCATATTCACATATCCAAACTTGGAGTCTGTCCCGGCATACCAGACTTTCCCGTCCCAAAGTTGGATGGCTCGGATGCTGATTTTATCCGTCAGCAATGTCTCTATTTTGAATTTCTGAGAGTAACAGAATGTTGCGATTAAGAGGAAAAGGAAGCTTAGTTTTTTCATTTTATAAATTTAAATAAAGTTTGGAAAAGATGTGGAATTTTGTTGGATTCCTAGAGAGATTTGAAATGAAATTGAGACTTTTATCAGTTCAGCTTTGACAAAAGGTCATTTGAAACACAAAACACATAGCCCCGATAGTAGCGGCATCCTTTTTTGTTTTTGACCTGAATTTCAACTGAAAAACAAACCTCGAAAAAACAAAAAAGATATAGCGGATAGCGGGAATTGCTTCCAAAAAAAAAAAAAAAAATTAGCAATCGACGAAGTCAAACAGCTCCAAAAAAAAATTCCGCACGAGGCGGAATTTATAGTTTTATGAAAGATCTTAGTCTTTGTTGTCGATATTGACATCTACATCTTCCAAAGGCTGTTGTTCTGCTTTGAAAGTCTCGCCAAATCCACCGTTCTGCATCTTGGAGTTTTTCTTACTGTAAAGGAAGTAAATCACGAATCCTAAAGCCAGCCAAATCAAAGAATATTTCTGTGCTTCCGGACTTAGGTTGAAGATCAAATAAACGTTGATCAAAATCCCTAAAGTGGCAACAACCGGCAACATTGGAACTTTGAAGTTTCTTTGTAGATTCGGTTCTTTTTTTCTCAGGATCCAAACTGCGATACATACCATTGTAAAAGCGAATAAAGTCCCGAAACTGGTCATATGCGCCAAATCATTGATTGGTGTAAATGCTGCAACAACAGCAATCACGGCTCCCAGAATGTAAAGATTCTTTTTCGGAACGCCTGCTTCCGCATCGACTTTCGAAAAAGTAGAAGGAATCAAACCGTCTTTTGACATTCCCAAGAAAATTCTGGATTGTCCCATAATCATGACCATCAATACGGAAATCAAACCTACTGTGGCTGCAATCGTAATGATGTAACCAGCCCAAGCCTGCCCTGCAATATCAAAGGCGTAGGCAACTGGTGCTTTGATTGCGTCCGGATATTTACCCAGTGGATTGAAGTCTGTGTAATGCATCATTCCCGTCAAAACCAATGATACCAAAATGTACAGGACCGTACAAACCACCAATGAAGTGATGATGGCAAAGGGCACATCTTTTTTCGGGTTAATCGCCTCACCAGCTTGTGTGGAAACGGCATCGAAACCTACGTAAGCAAAGAAAATAGCGGCGGCTCCGGCAATAATACCTTGGTAACCATAGGCAGGATGCGAGACACCGTTTTCTGTAATTGTAGTTGCTGCAGGGATGAATGGTTTCCAATTTTCGATATTGATGAAAAAGACTCCGGCAACAATCACGAAAATGATAGCGGAAACTTTTAGGATGACAATGGCGTTATTTGCCTTTGCAGCTCCTTTTGTCCCTCTTACCAAAATTGAAATGACTAATAATACGATCACTAATGCGGGAAGGTTGAGGAATAATTTGATATTAAAAAGTTCAGGTGCTGCATTGAAGTTATTGATAGTTTCCTGAAATGCCTGTAATTTTTCTAATGGCAGGCCTCCGGCAGCAATCTGCGAAGTGGCTTCTCCAAAGGCTTTTTTGGCTGTCCCCGGGTCTGTTGTCATCCAATAAGGTAAATGCAGACCGAACATCTTAAGCAATTTCCCAAAATAACCCGACCAGGAAACAGCGACTGTCATAGAACCCATCGCATATTCCAAAATAAGTCCCCAACCGATAATCCAAGCGAAGATCTCGCCCACGGTTCCATAAGCATACGCGTAAGCTGAACCTTCTACAGGAAGTATTGATGCAAATTCTGCGTAGCAAAGCGCCGCAAAAACGCAAGCAATACCAGCCACCACAAATGAAAGTGCCAAAGCAGGGCCAGCGTTATAGTAAGCTCCTGTACCTGTTAAAACAAAAATACCACCTCCAATGATAGCACCAATTCCAATAGCCGTTAAACTCCATTTCCCCAATACACGTTTCAGCTGACTTTTTTTGATGTCGGCTTCGTACGCTTCCATTGGCTTCTTAATCCAAATGTTTGCCATAATCTAAATTTTTAATCCCCAGTATTAATGAGGCGCTTTTCTTTTGTTTGTTTGTTTTGAATTACGAAAATATTAAAAAAATATCAGCCTTAACATTTTTTAACTATTTTATTTTACTTATCTATG
The DNA here is from genome assembly GCF_000428485.1 of Epilithonimonas tenax DSM 16811. GTDB lineage: Bacteria > Bacteroidota > Bacteroidia > Flavobacteriales > Weeksellaceae > Epilithonimonas > Epilithonimonas tenax. The sequence continues at coordinate 84,738 of NZ_AUAA01000001.1, forward strand.
TTAATTCGTGATTTCGACACACTTTTCGACGCTAAATAATTATCTTTGAAAATGGATTTTTTACAAACACTCACTGCACAATACGCATCTTACGAGACTTATCTTATTATTTTTGAATCTGTTGCTGTATTTTTTGGTCTATTAAGTGTGTATTTTTCTATCAAACAGAATATCTGGGTTTATCCCACCGGTATCATTTCTACAGTCCTTTTCATATATATTACCTATCAATTTGGACTTTTGGGCGATATGATTATCAACTTTTATTACAGTGTGATGAGTATCTACGGTTGGATCCTATGGTCAAAAAATACGGAAGATGATGTTCATGTGGTGGTAAAAAAGGCAAGTTTTGATGAGTGGAAAATGGGCACTTTGCTGTTTGCAGCAAGTTTGATCTTCATCGGAATCATTTATTACTACAAACCTTTTACCGACAATGGATTTTCTATGGAAAAAGTCAAGTTGGGGCTTTACCATCTCGATTGGGCAAATTATACCGATATCATTACTGCATCCATGTTTTTTGTCGGAATGTATTTTATGGCAAAACGAAACATCGAGAACTGGATCTTCTGGATCGTTGCTGACATCATTTGTGTTCCGATGATGTTTCAAAAAGGATTGGCATTAACTGGACTCCAATATTTGATTTTCACTGCAATGGCCATTATCGGCTATGTGGAATGGAAAAAAAGCTTAGCTAAGTCCTGATAATTTATCAGCGTATTCTTTGGCAAATAGCTCTTTATCTGAATTTAATTTCTCCAAACTGGTCGGCAAAACATAGTGGAAAAGAGATTCGCTGTTATCATCTACAAATGTGATTTCTTTCTCTTCATCACCCATTAATTGTGCAAAAATATCCCACATCGATTCGCCTTTCAGTTTCAGTAATTCGAAGAAGTCGTTGGCTTTTATTGTGATTTTTTTCATTTTAAATATTGGTATTAAATTTAATTTGGGCAGCTTTTCCGCCTTCCACTCCCAATTTGTCACTCTGAGGCTCTCGAAGAGTCCGTTCAAGTCGGGCTGCGGCGTTTTGTTGTTTGTCAAACTGATTTTATAAAATCCTCGTATTCGTAATAGAACATTTCGAAGGCACTCATCTTTTCGACAAAAAAATCATACGTGTCTGGCCAGGTTTGTTTGTTGAAAATACTGATTCCGTGTTTTTCTACCCAGATCCTGCTGATGACTTTCCCATTGTCCAAAGTATAACACTCATCCATAAAAAATTCGCCCACCTCATCTCTCATCAAATGTTCCAAAGACTGAAACTTCTCGAAATAGGCATTCCTGAATAACTCGTCCTTCATCTCGATGTTGAGAGAAACCTCAGCTTTTTTATGATCTGCGGAAAATTTAAAAGAGAAATCCTTGATTTTTGTATCGTACAAAAGCCATTTTCTCGGAAATGCTTTTCCGAAAGCCGTCCAGAATTCAGTTTTAAGTTGTTGAGCTTCTTGTTTTGAAAACACGTTTTTAATGATAAATGGTGATCATTTCAATCTTGATAAGGCTGAGGATCTAGAAGCCTATCTTATGATTTTTTGACTCTTGGTTTATTCTCTTGTTTCTTCTTACAACGTCAGATCCACTTTGGCTTCGTTGAATTCTCTGATCAAATTTTCAAATACTTTTTCTACGGGAAGAATTTCATCGATCAATGCGGAAACCTGACCTATCTCCAGTTCGCCTTCCGTAAGATCACCTTCAAACATTCCCAGTTTTGCGCGCGCTCTTCCGAGCGTTTCTTTCAGGGCTTCCACATTTCTGCCAGACTCGTAAAGACTTTCCAGATCGTGGAAGAATTTGTTTTTGATTAATCGTACTGGTGCCAATTCTTTCAAAGTCAGTTGTGTGTCACCTTCTTTCAGTTCCACAATTTTATTTTTGAAGTTATCGTGTGAGCTTGCTTCAACTGTTGCTGCAAAACGGGAACCAATCTGTACGCCATCAGCACCCAAAATCATCGCTGCTTTCATCTGACTTCCAAGTCCAATGCCGCCTGCTGCAACTAATGGAATATCAATGTGTTTTTTGACATTCGGAATCAGGCAAAGCGTTGTCGTTTCTTCACGACCGTTGTGCCCACCCGCTTCAAAACCTTCTGCTACCACAGCATCTACTCCAGCGTCCTGACATTTCACAGCAAACTTGGCACTTGCGACAACGTGCGCTACTTTGATGCCTTCTTTCTTCAAAGTTTCAGTATAAGTTTTCGGATTGCCGGCAGAAGTAAAAACAATTTTCACGCCTTCTTCCAGAATAATATTGATAATTTCTTCGATGTTGGGATAAAGTAGCGCGATGTTGACACCAAAAGGCTTGTCTGTCGCTGCTTTACATTTCTGAATATTTTCTCTGAGAATATCCGGATACATACTTGCAGCGCCAATGAGTCCCAAGCCGCCATGGTTGGAAACCGCAGAAGCCAATTTCCATCCGGAATGCCAGATCATTCCGCCCTGGATGATGGGATATTTGATATTAAAAAGCTGGGTAATTCTGTTCATCTCTGATTGTTGTTTCTCGAATGATTTTTTGGCAAATCCAAAGTCTATGAAACTGGACATTGTTTTATTTTTTCCAAAAATAGGAAAAGTAAAACGATGCTGAAAGTTTTATATAATGACAAATCTCTCAACGCTGCGAAGCGCGCCCCGACCTGAGTGGAGCTCTTTTTGTGTTATTGCGATTGCTGAAAATTCCTACACATAGCAAATCGTCTATCGCAATGACAGAAAAAAGCGGGAACGGAGGGCGGATAAAGGCGCCCGAATAAAAATTATAACTTATTTTTACAAAAAATTACAAATTGGACTTATCCTTAAGAACAGTTACCGTCACTCGTTATATTTTGCCTCTGCGAGAAGGCGGATCTTTGCCGGCGTTGGCAGAGGCGGACGATGATTTCAAATATGTGCTCAAATTCCGAGGTGCCGGACACGGCGTGAAGGCTTTGATCTCCGAATTGATCGGTGGGAAAATAGCGCAGGTTTTGGGCTTCCGAATTCCGGAATTGGTGTTGGCCAATCTCTCGGTTGACTTTGGAAGAAGCGAGGCTGATGAGGAGATCCAGGATCTTCTGAAAGCCAGCTGTGGCCTGAATCTCGCTTTGCATTATCTTTCCGGCGCCATCACTTACGATCCGGGTGCTGTGAAAATTGATCCCAGACTGTCTTCCGAGATTGTTTGGCTGGATGCTTTCCTTACTAATATTGACCGTACTTTCCGAAATACCAATATGCTGATGTGGCACAAGGAATTGTGGCTGATAGACAACGGCGCATCGCTCTATTTCCACCATTCCTGGGACAACTGGGAGAACAATGCAGTAAGTCCTTTTACGATGATCAAGGATCACGTTCTGCTGCCGCAAGCGTCTGAACTGGATGCGGCGAATGACAAATTCAAAGCGATACTGACGGATGACGTTCTGAGAGCAATCGTGGAACTGCTCCCCGAAGACTGGTTGCAATGGAACGATACCGAACTGACGCCAGCCGAAATAAAAAATGTTTATTTCCAGTTCCTGATACTGAGACGCAATCATTCTGCTAATTTTTTAAATGAAGCCAAAAATGCAAGAGCAAAAGTTGTATGAGTATGCGGTGATCCGGCTGGTTCCAAGGCCGGAACGTGAAGAGTTCTTCAACGTAGGATTGATTTTGTTTTCGAAAAGAGAGAAATTTATCCAGGTGAAGATTCATCTTTGTAAGGAAAAATTCCGGGTGATCCAGTCCAAAATTGCATATGAAGATGTGAAAAAACACCTTGAATCTTTTGTCAATATTGCCAAGGGGGAAAAATCTGCTGGCTCTATTGCGCAACTAGAGATTCCTGAGAGATTCCGATGGTTGACGGCTGTGAAAAGTTCTATCATTCAGACTTCCCGCCCACATCCTGGTGCAAGTCTAGATTTGGAAAAAACCTTTGAGCGGTTGTTTGAGGAGTTGGTTTTGTGAAAACATTTTGAACGAAAAGATTCTGTGTAGAAAACCTCATATTTTTTTTTAATTGATTTTTGTTTACCCCAATCCTACAGGGAGCAAAAATCAATTAGAAATTTCATCGCAATTACTCCCTTTAGGGTTGGGGAAATAATTTTGATGAAATTTTAAACAGCCTCTAACTTCTAATAATTCTCTTTTTTAATTTCAAAAACTACATTCAATCGTTCTGGTTCGTAAGCATACGCCACATTCACTTCATTTGTTTTTTTTGCACCCAGTTTTTCCATGGCTTTTTGCGAACGGATGTTGTCTTTGCCAACGTGGAAATTCACTTGATCTAAGAATTGAAAGATGTAATCCAGCATTAGTTTTTTGACTTGAGGATTCAGTTTGGAACCCCAGAATTTGGTTCCGTAAAAAGTATAACCAATGAAGATGGAATTGTCTTCCGGATTGTAATCATAAAACCTGGTACTTCCCACGATTTCATCAGATTTTAGATTAATGATTTTGAAAGCGCCACCACTTTCCATCGCACCCAGAAAAAAATTCGCGAAGACTTCCTTTTTGTAACGGTCTCTGTTAGGATGCTGTTCCCAAACCAAAGGATCTGATGCGACGGAAAATAAAGCTTCAAAATCATTTTGATCCAAAGGACTAAGCTTTACTTTTTCGTTTTCGAGAGTGGGCTGAAGGTTCATTTGGTTGATGGTTGATGGTTGATGGTTGATGGTTCAAAATTAGAAAATATTGAGTAACAAAGTTAAAATTTTGAATTAAAAAAGTATCGCTTTCTCAAGTTCCAATAATTTCTGTTTTCGCCAGATTCCGCCGCCGTAACCGGTTAGAGTTCCGTTTGTTCCAATCACTCTGTGACAAGGGATAATGATGGATATTTTATTAAGTCCATTCGCATTGGCAACGGCTCTTACAGCTTTTGGATGCCCCAGAATATCGGCTTGTTGCTGATAACTTCTGGTTGTTCCATAAGGAATTGTTCTGAGAATCTCCCAAACGCTCTTCTGAAAATCTGTTCCAACCGGCGCAAGAGGAACGGTAAACGCCAGTCTTGTCCCTTCAAAATATTCACTTAATTCTTGTTCCAGAGTTTTGAAATGCCGATTATCACCCAGAATTATATTGGCTTTGAAATATTTTGAAATGTCTTGTAATTCTTTTGAAAGTGATTTTCTGTCAGAATATTCCAGCAAACAAACTCCTTCGGCATTGGCACAGGCAATCATCTGTCCTAGAGGTGTTTCGATTCTTTTGAGATCAACTATGGTCTCAAGTTTTGAATTTTTCGGAGATGTACCGATGATCGATTTGAAACTTTCGTTAAAACCACTCAGGCTTCCGTATCCGTTTCCCAGAGCAACATCCATCACATTCTCGCCCTGTTGAAGTTTCTTGAAGGCAGAATTGATCTTGAACATTCTTTGAAACGCGTGGAAAGTCATGCCGTGGTGTTTCAAAAACCAGCATTTTACTGTCGCAGGCTGCAATCCGCGCTGTATCAGATCAAGATCTTTGAATTTAAGTTCCGGATTCAGAGACAATTCATTCATTAATTCCTGAATTTCAGATGGCGTTTCGTTAGGATTCTCCAATGGTTTACAAACTTTGCAAGGCCGATAACCTTTCAGGATCGCGTCTTTTGTATTCTCAAAAAACTCAACATTTTCGGGTTTCGGTTTTCTTGCGGTACAAGTTGGTCGGCAGAAGATGCCCGTGGTTGTTACGCCCATCCAAAAGACACCTTCAAACTCCGGATCTTTCTGGAACGAGGCCTGATACATCTGTTCAAAGCTAATATTCATAATTGATAAATGATGGTTGATGAGTGATGACAAATTTAGCTGTTTTAGCAGCCAATCAACAACCGAAAAATGAACAGGTATTTTTTTATTAGATATTGCGGAAAAATATTAACTTCCAAAAACACAAAATCAACACTTATATGGATAAGAAAAAACTTCGGGAATCGATCTTCAGACATTTGGACGGCATCGTGACAGCGCCCGTTATCTCGGCTTTATCAAAGAAAAATGTATTAGATTTCATCAATGATAATAAGCGTTTAGAGCTTACTGCTATCCATGAAAAATTCCCTTCCAACGAAGGTTATCTGAATGTGGCGTTGCGGGTTTTAGCATCTCAGGGCTTTTTGGAATATCATCTGGACAATACAGCAGATATTGTCAGAATCTCCACTAATTCTAAAACCGAAGAAGCTTTTTCTTATCAACATCTGTATTGTGATCTAGCCGAGTTTTTAGCCGATTCAAACGTCATCAATTCCAAAGAACTCACCGAAGAACTTTGTAAAAAATGGATTGGAATCTTTGAAAAATTCAGATCATTTTTAAGTGAAAATACAGATGAAAAATCAGTCAGATACCAAATTCAAAAACACATCGAAGGCGCCTTAGTTGGTCCCATCATCATCAAACTGGGAATGAGCGGAATGTTTCACAAATACTTTATGGAAGCCAGTTTCAGTGCGGAAGAATTTCATAAAACCCCTCAATATTTTGAGATCATTCTTAATTACCTTTCAGAAATCGGTTGGTTTTCCAAAAAAGGACATCATTTTCAATTTACAGAAACAGGTCTTTTCTTTGCAAGACGCGCCACAGCTTATGGCGTAACGGTTTCCTATCTTCCGATGTTTTCAAAACTGGATCAATTGATTTTTGGTAAAGCAGCTGAACTTCGGGAAATCGAAGATGGTGAAGATGAAATCCACGTGAACCGGGAAATGAATGTATGGGGAAGCGGAGGCGCACATCTGACTTATTTCAAAGTGATTGATGAATTCATTATCGATATTTTCAACCGACCAATTAATGAGCAACCAAAGGGAATTTTGGATATGGGTTGCGGAAATGGTGCGCTACTCCAGCATCTTTATGAAGTGATTGAAAGGCAGACTTTGCGGGGACAATTCCTAGAAGAACATCCTTTATTTTTGGTTGGCGCAGATTACAATCAAGCGGCATTGAAAGTGACAAGAGCCAATCTCATTAAAAATGATATTTGGGCAAAAGTGATTTGGGGCGACATTGGAAATCCGAAACAACTTGCCGAAGATTTGCAATCCGATTACAATATCGAATTGGGAGATTTGCTGAATATCAGAACTTTCCTCGACCACAACAGGATTTGGGAAGATGTTTTGGAAACCAACAGCCAAAGAATCAGCACTTCAACTGGCGCATTTGCGTTTCGTGGAAAACGATTGTCCAACGCATGTGTGGAAGAAAATCTTTTGAATCATCTCAAGAAATGGACACCTTATGTCGAAAAATTCGGATTACTCTTGATAGAGCTTCACACACTTTCGCCAGAAATCACTTCAAAAAATCTTGGTTTGACGGCTTCAACTGCTTACGACGCCACACACGGATTTTCTGACCAATACATTCTGGAAGTGGATGTTTTTCACAGGATTTGCAAAGAATCCGGTTTGGAACCGGACATTAATCTGTTCAAGAAATTCCCGGATTCTGAGTTGGCCACTGTGAGTATCAATCTTTTGAAAAAGTAATATCCTGAAAAACCTCATCAGATTTGATGAGGTTTTTATGTATTCCAAAGCTTATTTTATGCTTTTGACAGTTATCATCCCTTTGTTTTCGTGGTACATCTTACACAAAATCTTGTCCTTTCTTTCTGTACATTCTTCTGTATCATCGTAAACTACTGATACTTTATCGCCGTCTTTTTTCTGTGCTAAGATATGGGCGTTACAAACCAGATAATCTTCATTTTCTGCCACTCGCACGTAAGTTCCGGTACAATCTCTTACAATGGTTCCCGTCTGTAATCTGTCGTGAACAGCTTTGCAGGATAAAAATGATAATGCGGAAATGGCTAGAATTAAAATGTTTGCTGCTTTCATAACTTGATATCTATTGTGAATTAAAGATATAAAATAAAAACGCATCCTAAAATTAAGATGCGTTCACTTTTATTTATTTTGGAAATTACATCGCTTCCATCTTAAAAGTCATACTTTCTATCACTTTCAAAATTGCTTCGACCGTGTCCATTGAGGTCAGACAAGGAACGCCGTTTTCTACGCTCATTCTTCTGATCTGGAAACCGTCTCTTTCTGCTTGCTTTCCCTTGGTAGTCGTGTTCACCACATATTGAACTTTTCCTTTTTGGATCAGATCGATCAGATTGACACTTTCTTCTCCTATTTTGTAACCAATTTTGGTCGGGATTCCTTTTTCTTCGAAATACTTCGCAGTTCCTTCCGTTGCCCAGATTCTGAAACCAATGGTATGGAATCTTCTGGCGATCTCAGCCGCTTCTTCTTTGTCCTGGTCTGCAACAGTGAATAAGATAGAACCGTGCGTCGGCACTTTTCTTCCTGCGCCGATCAGGCCTTTGTACAAAGCTTTTTCGAAAGTGGAATCTTTCCCCATCACTTCGCCCGTCGATTTCATTTCAGGACCTAGCTGGATGTCTACTTTCGTCAGTTTGCTGAAAGAGAAAACCGGAACTTTCACGAAAATGCCTTCTTTGTTTGGAATTAATCCTGATGTGTAACCAAGATCTTTCAGTTTTGCGCCGAGGATTGCTTTGGTTGCAAGATTCGCCATTGGAACATCCGTGATTTTGGATAAGAAAGGAACGGTTCTGGACGAACGCGGATTCACTTCTATCACAAAAACTTCGCCTTTGGAAATAACATATTGGATATTCATTAATCCTATCACATTCAATCCTTTAGCCAATCTTATTGTGTAATCCTCCAAAGTTTTGATTTGAATTTCCGTCAGATTTTGTGGCGGATACACTGCGATAGAATCTCCGGAATGGACACCAGCTCTTTCGATATGTTCCATAATTCCAGGAATGACAACCGTTTCGCCATCACAAATTGCATCCACTTCTACTTCCTGACCAGTCAGATATCGGTCGATCAAAACCGGCTGATCCGGGCTGGCTTCTACCGCATTTTCCATATAATAAGCGAGTTCCTTTTCGGTGTAAACAATTTCCATTGCTCTTCCGCCCAAAACATAACTTGGACGAACCAAAACCGGATAACCAATTTCGTTGGCAATCACAATCGCTTCTTCTTTTGAAGTCGAAGTTTTCCCCAATGGTTGCGGAATCCCCAGTTCCTGAAGTGCTTTCTCAAATTTATCTCTGTTTTCAGCTCTATCCAAATCTTCGAGTGAAGTTCCCAAGATTTGAACGCCGTGTGCTGCTAATTTATCTGCTAAATTAATGGCTGTCTGTCCTCCAAACTGAACCACAACGCCTTTTGGTTTTTCGAGTTCAATGATGTTCATCACGTCTTCCTCTGCCAAAGGTTCGAAGTATAATTTGTCCGCAATCGAGAAGTCTGTGGAAACCGTTTCAGGATTATTATTGATGATAATCGCCTCGTAACCCATCTGTTGGATTGCCCAAACCGAATGAACCGTTGCATAATCGAACTCAACACCCTGACCGATTCTGATTGGACCTGAACCTAGAACGATGATTTTTTCCTTGTCAGAAACCACGCTTTCATTTTCCTCTTCGTAAGTTCCGTAGAAATAAGGCGTTTCAGATTCAAATTCTGCGGCGCAAGTGTCCACCATTTTGTAAACTGGCATCACGCCGTTTTCTTTTCTAAAATTGAAAACTTCACGTTGAGTCGTTTCCCAAAGATGAGCGATATTCAAGTCTGCAAAACCTAATTTCTTAGCTTCAATTAGCGTTTCTTTATCGAATTTATTATCAGCTATTGTCTTTTCGAAATCAATTAATTTTTTGATTTTCCAGATGAAGAATTTATCGATTTTGCTCCATTCCACAATTTGTTCCCAATCATAACCTCTTCGTAAAGCGTCTCCGATAATGAACAATCTTTCGTCATCACAAACCCGGATTCTTCTTTCAATTTCCTCGTCTGTAAGTGCCAAAGCTTGTTTTGTCTTTAATCCCAAATGACGAAGTCCGGTTTCTAGAGAACGAATCGCTTTGTGCAAAGACTCTTCGAAGTTTCTTCCGATGGCCATTACTTCGCCTGTAGCTTTCATTTGCGTTGACAATCTTCTGTCAGCCGTTTCAAACTTATCGAAAGGGAATCTTGGGAACTTGGTCACCACATAATCTAAAGCTGGCTCGAAACAAGCGTAAGAAGTTCCGGTTACAGGATTTTTGATTTCGTCAAGGGTCAATCCAACGGCAATTTTCGCTGCAATCTTCGCAATCGGATACCCCGTTGCTTTACTCGCCAAAGCCGATGAACGCGAAACTCTCGGATTTACTTCAATGATATAATATTGGTAAGAATGCGGGTCGAGAGCGAGCTGAACGTTACAGCCACCTTCGATCCCTAAAGCCCGGATTATTTTGAGTGATGCATTTCTCAGCATCTGATATTCTCTGTCAGAAAGTGTCTGCGAAGGAGCCACCACGATGGAATCTCCCGTGTGAACACCAACCGGATCGATGTTTTCCATATTACAAACCACGATGGCGTTGTCGTTTTTGTCACGCATCACTTCATATTCTATCTCTTTGAAACCTGCGATGGATTTCTCAATCAGACATTGCGTCACTGGAGAATACTTCAATCCCAATTCGGCAATTTCACGAAGTTCAGGTTCTGTGGCAGCTATTCCGCCCCCTGTTCCACCCATTGTAAAAGCGGGACGAACAATCACCGGATAACCGATTCTGTCAGCAAAAGCGACCGCGCCTTCAACGGTCGTTACGATGTCGGAATCTGGAACCGGCTCGTTCAATTCGTGCATCAATTCACGGAAAAGGTCTCTGTCTTCAGCTTGGTTGATGGCGTCTAATTTGGTTCCTAAAACTTCAACTTTACATTCCTCCAGAATTCCGGATTTCTGTAATTCTACCGCCATATTAAGTCCGGTTTGTCCACCTAACGTTGGCAGCAAAGCATCCGGACGTTCTTTTCTGATGATTCTGGAAACAAATTCCAGAGAAATCGGTTCGATATAAACTTTGTCGGCAATCTCCTTGTCGGTCATTATCGTCGCCGGATTGGAATTGATAAGAATCACGCTGTAACCTTCCTCTCTCAAGGAAAGACAAGCCTGTGTTCCCGAATAATCAAATTCCGCAGCCTGGCCAATGATGATGGGACCTGAGCCGATTACTAAAATTGTTTTTATGTCTGTTCTTTTCATTTTAACTAATATAACAATGTATAAATTTAACAGTGTAACAATGTTACGAGCCGTTTTCTTTTGATAGACTTGTACTTAATATTTTATAAATTATTTTTCCTATTTCAATTATTTGCAATTCCAAATTTTCATCAAAAGGATAATTAGGAGAATGTTTACAGAGATATAGCCAGTATTTTGTTTCTTCAAGTTCTTTCGCTGCAATTTTTATTTTATGAATAAAATCTTTTTTGCTGTACGGATTTTGTGCTTCAAAAGAATTAGCACCGATACTAGTTCCTGAACGCAACAATTGTTTGGCGATTACATATTTCTTTTTCTCTACCAAAAGTTCACAATAATCAATAATATCTAATGAAAATTTTACTGTTTTTGTGATTAAAGGATTATTCTCAAAATTTATCATTTGAGTAATTTATTGAATTGATTAATTGTTAAACTGTTACATTCTTAAATTGATACATTAAATCTATAAAATCATCAAACAAATAATTCGCATCCTCTGGTCCTGGACTTGCCTCAGGGTGGTATTGAACTGAGAAACAAGGATGGATTTTGTGTTTCAAACCTTCGTTGGTTCTGTCGTTCAATGCGATGTGTGTTTCTATTAAATCTGTGTCTTTCAATGATTCCTGGTCGATGGCGTAACCGTGATTCTGAGAAGTTATGGCCACTTTATTTTTTTCTAAATCCAAAACCGGGTGATTCCCACCTCTGTGACCGAATTTCAGTTTGTAAGTTTTTGCGCCACAAGCCAAACCAATCAATTGATGACCCAAACAAATCCCAAAAATCGGTACTTTTCCGAGCAATCCATTAATTAATTCTGATGCACCTTTCACATCTTCCGGGTCGCCGGGACCGTTGGAAAGCATGATGCCGTCTGGGTCCATCAATAAAATCTCTTCTGCAGTTGTATCCTGAGAAACCACGATGATGTCGCAATTTCTTTGAGATAATTCGCGGATGATTCCCAACTTGGAACCGAAATCGACCAACACCACTTTGAAGCCTCTTCCCGGACTTGCGTAAGCGGTTTTTGTGGAAACCTGTTCTACTTGGTTAATAGGAAAATTGGTTACTTTCAATTCTTCAACCACAGAATTTTCGTCCGTTTCTGCGTTTACGATTTTTCCTTTTACAACCCCTTTGTTACGAAGGATTCTGGTCAATCTTCTGGTATCGATTCCTGAAATTCCTGATAGATTTTTCTTGATAAAAAATTCGTCCAAAGTCATTTGAGTTCGGAAATTGGAAGGCAAGTCGCATAATTCTTTGACGATTAAACCTTTGATTGCAGGTTCGATGCTTTCGTAATCGTCGCGGTTGATGCCGTAATTTCCTATCAAAGGATAGGTCATACAAACGATTTGTCCGCAATAACTTGGGTCGGAAATCAGTTCCTGATAACCCGTCATTCCTGTGTTGAAAACCACTTCACCTGCAGTTTCCTGTTCTGCTCCGAATCCTACGCCATTGAATACTTCTCCGGATTCTAAAATTAATTTCTTTTTCATTTTACTTTTTATAGATTAAAGAATTAAGATTTCTTGCGTCTTTTTTCTTTGTTCTTGTTTCTGTATTTCATTTTTACTCAAAAAAAACACGCCCGAAAAGCGTGAATTAATTTTTAATTTTGGGAGTCGACAAACTCGAATCCTTTATTCTCAAGGTCGAATTTCAGAATCGCCATTCTTGCAAAAACGCCGTTCTGCATTTGTTTGAAAATTCTGGACCTTTCACATTCTACCAATTCCGAATCTATTTCTACACCTCTATTGATTGGTGCCGGATGCATAATGATGGCACCTGGTTTCATTTTCTTTTCTCTTTCCTTAGTCAAACCGAATTTCTTCAGATAATCTTCGGATTTAAAATTGAAAGTTCTCTCGTGACGCTCGTGCTGAATTCTTAATAACATCAAAACATCCACTTCTTTCACCAAATCATCGAACTGCATATACGTTCCGTTGACCAACATTCCTTCGTCAAACCAGAATTCTGGGCCAGAGAAGTAGACTTTTGCGCCCATTCTTCTGAACAACCCTGCGCCTGAATTGGCCACGCGGCTGTGTTTCACATCACCTACAATTCCAATCTTCAAACCCGCAATCTTTCCGAATTCTTGAATGATGGTCAGCGCGTCCAAAAGTGCCTGTGAAGGATGACTTCCAACGCCGTCGCCTGCATTCACGATACTCAACTTAGCATCTTGAAGCTGATCGTAATATCTTTTTTCAGAATGTCTGATAACAGCCACTTCCACACCGATAGCTTCCAAAGTTTTGATCGTATCAAGCATCGTTTCGCCTTTTGCAATCGAACTTTTATCGACTTCGAAATCAATCACCTGAAGTCCGAGTTTCTTCTCAGCCACTTCAAAGCTTGTTTTGGTTCTTGTACTATTCTCAAAAAAGAGGTTTGCGGCGAAAACATCACCTTTAATTTTGCTGACTTTACCATCTGCAAACCTTTGTGCTTCCTGTAAAATTTTCTCTATACTCTCCGTAGAGACGCGTGCAAGCTTAATCATATCTGAAATTTTTAAATAAAAAAAACGAAGCCTAAAAGACTTCGTTAAATATAAAAAATATTGTTGTTGTCGGCAAATTTGCCAAACATTAATGTCGCTAAATTCTGTACCAGATTCATTGGGTGCAAAGATACCAATATTTTCTATATGATGAAATCTTATTCATACTTTTTTTAATAGATAGCTTATAGCAATTGGCTTTTGGCCATTGGCATTCCATTCTATACTTTAAGTTTAAGAAACTTCGAACTTACAAAATTGTATAAATAAACTATTGTAAATATTTAAATCAATGAACTTCTGCGCTTATAATTTCTCCAGTCAAATATTTTCTTTACATTTGAAAGATTGACAAGTACTTGAAACAATTTAAACATATATTTTTAACTATTAAAGCATTGCTTTTTAAGCCAATCGCTAAAAGCTAATTGCTATCAGCCATTTAATATTATGAGTTTGGACAAAAAAGACAAATTAATTCTCTCGCTTCTTCAGGAAGATTCTACGCTATCGGTAAAGGAAATCTCCGAAAAAATAGGACTCACATTCACGCCGACTTACGAGCGTATCAAAAACCTTGAAAAAAGTGGCGTCGTAGAAAAATATGTCGCCCTACTCAACCGTGAAAAACTCGGAATCAATATTGTGGTTTACTGTAATGTCCGTCTCAAAGAACAATCTCAAAATACACTTAAAGATTTTGAAAATTACATCTCAAAATACGATGAAGTCCAGGAAATCACGAGTCTTTCCGGCGAATATGATTATCAATTGAAAATCCTCGCCAATGATATTTATTCTTATAACAACTTCGCTGTCAATGTCATCTCAAACAGTCCGCACATTGGGCAATATCACAGTTCTATTGTTTTGGCTGAAGTGAAAAAATCTACCAAGTTTAAGCTGGATTAAAATCATTTCCCCGACCTTAATGGGAGTGATTTTATCCTAATAATTTATCTCTGACTTTATTGAATTGATATTCGATTTCATCGAGGCAAAGATTTCCCAAACTTCCTTGATGAGAATGATTCAGTTCTTTATAATTGTATTCAAACAAACCATTTTCTATTTCCTGACCGATTTGGATATAGGCATCTCGGAATGATTTTCCATTCTTCACTTCTTCGTTGATTTTTTCTACGCTGAAGATGTATTGGTATTTTTCATCGTCGAGAATAAGGTCTTTCACTTCAATGTTTGGAAGCGTATAAATCAGGATTTCAAGACATTCTTTCAAAGAATCGATGGCTGGGAAAAGGATTTCTTTGGTCAATTGCAAATCTCTGTGATAGCCAGACGGCAGATTATTGGTCACCATCATCAACTCATTTGGCAAAGCCTGAATTCTGTTGCATCTCGCTCTTACCAATTCGAAAATATCCGGATTTTTCTTGTGTGGCATAATGCTACTTCCAGTTGTAAATTCCTTTGGAAAGCTTATGAAATCGAAATTCTGACTCAGATAAAGACAAACATCATAAGAAAACTTACTTAAAGTTCCAGCTAAAACCGACAATGAATTCGCCAACAATTTCTCGGATTTTCCACGCGTCATTTGGGCATAAACCACATTATGATTCAACGTTCTGAAACCGAGTTTGTAAGTCGTACTTTCTCTGTCAATCGGGAAAGACGAACCGTAACCAGCAGCCGAACCGAGCGGATTTTTATTAATGATATTCTTCGTTGCAAACAACAATTCCAAATCGTCAACTAATGATTCTGCATACGCACCAAACCACAATCCGAAAGACGACGGCATCGCGACCTGCAAATGCGTGTAACCAGGCAGCAAAACATCTTTGTGAAGATTGGCTTTGTCTTTCAGGATTTGAAAAAACGAATCGGTCAGTTCTGTAATTTCTCTGATTTCGTCAATCAGATATAACTTGATATCCGTCAAAACCTGGTCGTTTCTTGACCTTGCGGTGTGGATTTTCTTACCCGTTTCACCCAGTTTTTCGATGAGAATATTTTCAATTTGGGAATGGATGTCTTCTGCGGTTTTATCGATTTCGAAAGTTTCTTTTTCGATTTCCGAAAGAACGTCTTCCAAAACTGCGACAATAGTTTGTTCTTCATCCAGACGGATCAAACCCACTTCTGCCAGCATTTTTGCGTGGACGATGGAACCCAACACATCGTATTTTGCTAATCTGTCGTCAAAATCAAGGTCTTTCCCGACGGTGAATTTGGTAACCAAACCATTGGTTGTCGTATTGTCTTTTTGCCAGATTTTTTTCATTTTAATAATTTTTAGAAATTAGATTTCAGAGGTTAGAAGTTAGATTACAATTGGTTTTCTAATATCTAATTTCTCAATTCTACCTTCTGTTAAAGAACTTTCTCTAATATTTTGATGTAAACATCGATGCCTTCTCGGATTTCGTCGATGTAAATAAATTCGTCTGCGGTGTGCGAACGTAGGCTGTCACCCGGTCCCAACTTCACCGATGTGCACGGAATAATCGCTTGGTCCGAGGATGTCGGCGAACCGTAAGATGTCCTGTCCAAAGACAATCCAGCCTGAACAAAGGGATGGTTAACGTCGATTTTCGAGGAGTTTAAGCGGAACGACCTCGGTGTCAGTTTGGATTTCATCTGCGATTGGATGATTTCAAAAACTTCCCGATTCGTGTATTCGTCAGTCACGCGGACATCCAATGTGAAGTTGCATTTTTCCGGAACCACATTGTGCTGCGTTCCTGCGTTGATTACTGACAACGTGACTTTTACTTCGCCCAGATATTCTGACACTTTTGGAAATCGGAAATCGAGGATGTTTTGCAAATCCTTCATACACTTTACAATCGCGTTGTCATCGTTCGGATGCGCAGCATGGGAAGGCGTTCCCAACATTTCGCCATCGATGACGAGCAAACCTTTTTCTGCAATCGCCAGATTCATTTTGGTTGGTTCACCGACGATTGCTAATTCGACGTTCGGAAGCTGTGGAAACAAGGCTTCGATGCCATCCAAACCTGAGATTTCTTCTTCGGCCGTCAATGCAATAACGAGGTTGTGCGACAGATCTTCGGCTTCATAAAAATAGAGAAATGTCTGCGCCATCGCCACCAGAGATGCGCCCGCGTCATTGCTTCCCAAACCGAATAATTTGCCGTCTTTTTCCACCGGAATGAATGGGTCCAAAGTATAAGCTTTGTTCGGTTTTACCGTGTCGTGGTGCGTGTTGAGGAGAATCGATGGTTTGCCAGCGTCAAAATGTCTGTTGGTTGCCCAAATGTTATTTTTGAATCGGTTGACAGTCAACTGATGTTCATTGAAAAATCCTTCTATGATGAGCGAAACGTTGTACTCGTCGCGGCTCATAGATGGTGTTGCGATCAGTTTTTTCAGTAATTTGACGGCGTTTTCCGTCAATTCTTCTCTGCTAAAGACAGATTTCAGTTCCTTCATTACCTTGTTTTATTTGGTCTGACAGTTTTTTCTCGTTAATCAAAAACACTTTCTGAACGCCGTTTTCTTTGGCTTTAAAAGCATTTTCGAGTTTTGGCAAAATCCCTTTGTGGAGTTTTCCTTGAGATTTTAATTCAGAAAATTCATTTTTATTAATGGTTTTAAGATTTGAAGTTTCGTCTTCTACATTTTCCAAAACCCCGTTTTTATCGAAGCAGAACAACAATTCTGTCTCGAAATTTTTTGATAAAGCCTGGGCAACAGTTCCGGCAATCGTGTCTGCGTTGGTGTTTAACAGATTTCCTTTTTTATCGTGAGTGATTGCAGAAAACACCGGAACCAAACCCAGGTTTATCATATTTGTAATCAATTCTTGATTGATACTTTTTTCATTAATATCACCAACAAATCCAAAATCGATGGATGGATGCTGACGTTTTTCGGCTTGAATTAAATTGCCGTCCGCTCCTGAAAACCCCATGGCGTTGCAATTGAAACTCTGCAGTTTTGCCACCAAATTTTTATTGATTCTTCCGGCGTAAACCATCGTTACGAGCTTCAACGTTTTTTTGTTGGTAATCCTTCGGCCATCAATCATCTTCTGCGTCATTTTCAGTTTTTCCGCCAGCGTTTCCGCAATTTTGCCACCGCCGTGAATAAGGATTTTGGCACCTTCGATTTTTGAAAATTGTTCAAGGAAAGCTTTCAATGATTTTTTGTCATCGATTAGAGCGCCTCCCATTTTGATGATGTGTAGCTTTTGCATTCTATTTTAACGCAAAGTGCGCAAAGTTTTTTTATTTAATTCGATGTTTTTAAGTTCGCAAAGATGTAATACTCATCAAAGACTTAAACCTTATCTGTTATTTTAATTCATCCAATATTTCAGAAAACACTGCTTGCGCAGAGAATATTCTGTTTCTGGCTTGTTGATAAATGATTGAATTTTCTCCGTCCATCACTTCATCTCTCAGTTCCAGATTTCTACGCACGGGAAGGCAATGCATCACTTTCGCTTCATTCGTCAATTCTAATTTTTCATTGGTCAACATCCAGTTTTCTTGAACTTTCGGCATTGCTGTATAATCTTCAAACGATGACCAGTTTTTCACATAAATGAAATCTGCATCTTTCAATGCTTCATCCTGATTGTGAATTACTTTCGTGTCTTTTGTGAAATTCTTATCCAAATCGTAACCTTCCGGATTGGCAATCACAAAATCAACGTCCATTTGCTGCATCCATTCTGTAAAGGAGTTTCCGACGGCCTGCGCAATCGGTTTGATGTGAGGTGCCCACGTCAAAACCACTTTGGGTTTTCTATTGTCTTTCCAATGTTCTTTAATCGTGATGCAATCGGCCAGACTCTGCAGTGGATGACGCGTCGCGGATTCCAAAGAGACCACCGGAACTTTTGCGTGTTTCAGAAACTGACTCAGGATACTTTCGTTCACGTCGTCTTCTTTGCTTTTCATTCCTGCGAAACATCTTACGGCGATGATATTACAATACTGGTTCAGAACTTCGATGGCGTCTTTGATATGTTCTACTGTGTCGCCGTTCATCACGGTTCCATCAGCGAATTCCAGATTCCAGGCTTCTTGAGCGGCGTTGAGCGTTAGGACATTTAATCCTAAATTCTGAGCCGCAATTTGGGAACTCAATCTGGTTCTGAGACTGGAATTGAGGAACACCAAACCAATCGTTTTTCCTTTGCCTTTGCTTGGATTTTCTAATGGATTTTCTTTTATTTTTAAGGCTTTTGCAATGATGTCCTGCAAATTTTCTATATCGTAAACTGAAGTGAAATTTTTCATTTCTTAATTGTTTTGAACGCAAAGGCGCCATTATTTTTTTATTATTCGACATTTTAAGTCGCAAATCTCACCGCACAATGTTGGCGACTTTTCAGCAGTGAGATTACTACTCTTTTGTGCCTTTGCGTTATTTTAATTCTAATATTTTCTCATCAATGGCTGTCAAGGTTTTTTCTAAAGCATTGATGAACAAATCGGATTCTTTTTCCGAAATATTGAGTGCCGGTAAAATCCGCAGAACAGTATTATCATTGGCATTTCCAGTGAAAATAAAATGTTCAAACAGCAATTCTTTCCTAACATCTGCGCACGCTTGGTCGAGCTTTATTCCAATCATCAGACCGCGCCTTTTGATGTTTTTGATGTGTGGGAAATCTTTAATTTTCTCTTCAATGTATGCGCCTATTTTTTCAGAATTGTTAATTAAATTTTCTTTTTCAATCACTTCCAAAACCGCCAATCCAGCCACGCAAGCGAGATGATTGCCACCAAATGTAGTTCCCAACAGACCATAACTCGATTCGAATTTCGGACTGATCAAAACGCCACCAATCGGGAAACCATTTCCCATTCCTTTCGCAACGGTAATCAAGTCAGGTTTGATGTCGAATTCCTGATGGGCAAAGAACTTCCCGGAACGTCCGTAACCAGACTGCACCTCGTCCAAAATCAAAACCGCATTATCTTCTTTGCAAAGTTTTTCAACCGTTAAAATGAAATCTTTTTCCAACAGATTAATGCCGCCAACACCTTGAATCCCTTCTACGATTACTGCAGAGATTTCGTTCTGATTTTCGGCAAAAATATTTTCCAGTTCTTCCGAATTATTGAATTCACATTTGATAAAATTCTCAGATTCGTTGACTGGCGCGACGATTTTCGCATTATCTGTCACAGCAACAGCGGCGGAAGTACGTCCGTGGAAAGCTTCGGAGAAATAAATCACTTTCTTCTTCCCGTTGTGAAAAGAAGCCAACTTTAAAGCATTTTCATTGGCTTCAGCTCCGGAGTTACACAAGAACAATGAATACTCTTCGTAACCTGATATTTTTCCTAATTTCTCAGCCAGTTCTGTCTGCAAATGATTCTGAACCGAATTAGAATAAAAGCTGATTTTATCCAGTTGATTTTTCAATTTATCAACATAATACGGATGGTTGTGACCGATGGAAATCACAGCGTGACCACCGTAAAAATCGAGGTATTTTTGGCCGTTTTCATCCCAAAGGAAAGAAGCTTCAGCTTTTACAGGATTGATGTTGAAAAGTGGATATACGTTTAATAAATTCATAATTTTTATAAATGCTAATCGATAAATGATTATTGATAAATTTTAAAAAATGCTTCGACTACGCTTAGCGTGACAGCTCTAATACTAAACGTTGTCAGTCTGAGGCTCTCGAAGACTCTTAATTTATTTAAAATGCAATTGGTTTTAAATTCAAACCTAAATTTTGTTCCCAGCCGTTGGCGATATTCATATTTTGAACAGCTTGTCCGGATGCGCCTTTCAATAAGTTATCGATTGCGGAATGAACTGCTATTCTGTTGCCTTGTTTTTCGATTTGGATGACGCAGAAATTGGTATTCACAACTTGTTTCATATCAATCGGTTTCTCTGAAATTCTTACGAAAGGCGAGTCTTTGTAGAAGTCTTTATATAAGGCGTAAATTTTTTCTAATTCTAAATCACAATCAATAATTGAACTTGTGAAAATACCTCTTGCAAAATCACCGCGCCACGGCACAAAGTTGAGTTCTACTTCTTTCTCGTTAAGCCAATTGACTTGTTTCAAAATCTCGTCAACGTGCTGATGGTTCAGCGTTTTATAAGCTGAAACATTATCATTTCGCCAAGTGAAATGGGTTGTTGGCTGCAATGATTGGCCTGCTCCAGTGGAGCCCGTAATTCCCGTTGTGTAAATATCTTTAAGCAAATTTTCTTTTGCTAACGGCAATAACGCGAGCTGAATAGCAGTCGCAAAACATCCTGGATTGGCGATACTTTTCGAATTCTGGATGTCATCAAAATAAATTTCCGGCAAACCGTAAACAAAATTTCTATTTTCAAAATTGCCGTCGAGACGGAAATCATTTCCTAAATCGATAATTAAAGTACCATCTGAAACTGGATTCTCATTCAGCCAGTTTTGACTTTCTTTGTGTGGAAGGCAAAGGAAAAGAATGTCCGTTTCTGAAATTTCGTTCGTCAAAACCAACTCACAAATCGATTCCAAATCCGGATATAATTCTGAAATTTTCACTCCGGAATTGGAACGGCTGAACAAAAACTTCAATTCTATATTCGGGTGGAATACAAGCAAACGAACGAGTTCGCTTCCTGTGTAGCCATTGGCTCCGATGATTCCGACTGATTTTTTCATATCTTAAACGCAAAGGTTATTTATTATTATTGAAAATATTTTAAGTTAGCAAAGACGCTTACGCTTCAAAAGCTAACTTAAATATTGGATTACTCGCAGCCCGGCTTGAACGGAAATCCTTTTTTGCTTGTACTCAAGTTCTATTTAAACTGAAATAGTCTTGCAAAAAAGATTGGGAGTGGAAGACGGAAAAGCTGCCATAATAAAATATGTAAATAGCTTTCGACCTAGTCAAATAGCTGCCCAAAATATTCTAATTCAATTTGTTGACCTGATGATAGATGTTGAGCGAGTTGCTAAGGATTTTGGTAAAACCTTTGACATCACCGCCACTCCAAGCGAGGTTTTCTTCGCCGTAACTTCCAAATTTTGAAGACATTAAATCATTTTCAGACACGATCCCGTTCAAAACAAAACGATAAGGATGAAGTGTGACAAATACTTTCCCATTGACTGTTTTCTGAGAATCCTGCAAAAATGATTCGATGTTTCTCATCACTGGGTCTAGGAAAAGAGCCTCGTGAAGCCAGTTCCCATACCAATCTGACAATTGCGATTTGATGGTTTGTTGATATTTCGAAAGTGTGTGCTTCTCTAATAAATGATGTGCTTTTATAATGATGGAAGCAGCCGCTGCTTCGAAACCAACACGACCTTTGATGCCAACAATCGTATCGCCAACGTGGATATCACGACCAATCCCGTAAGGTGACGCCAATTCTTCAATTTTTTGAATTGCGAAAACTGGATGCGAAAACGTCTCGCCATTAACGGAACTTAGTTCGCCATTTTTGAATTCGATTTCTAATTGAGAAACCTCACTTTTTTCGACTTGTGAAGGAAAAGCATCTTCCGGAAGATTATATCGCGAAGTCAAGGTTTCTTTTCCGCCGACGGAAGTTCCCCACAGTCCTTTGTTGATCGAATATTTGGCTTTATCAAAATCCATTTCGTAGTTGTGGTCTTTCAGGAATTGAATCTCGTCTTCACGCGATAAACTCAAATCCCGAATGGGTGTGACGATTTCGATCTTCGGACACATCACGTTGAAAATCAAATCGAAACGAACCTGGTCATTTCCTGCACCTGTGCTTCCGTGCGCAATGGCGTCTGCGCCAATGTCCTGAGCAACTTCTGCGATGGTCTGCGCCTGAATCGTTCTTTCTGCACTTACGGACAATGGATAAGTGTTGTTTTTCAGAACGTTACCGAAAATCAAATACTTAACACAGTCATTATAATATTTCTCAGAAGCATCAATAAATCTGTAAGAAGCAACGCCTAATTTCTCAGCTTTTTCTTTAAGCAAAACCGCATCATTATTATCAAAACCGCCTGTGTTGACAGTCACTGCGTGGACTTCGTAACCCAAAGTTTCACTTAGATATTTGGCGCAATAGGATGTGTCCAAACCTCCGCTAAATGCCAAAACTACTTTCTTACTCATTGTCGTTATTTATAGATTCAAAATCTTTTTCTTTATTCATATTTACTTTTTCTGGGACGAAAAGCATTGCGGTGCACAGGCAATTTTTACGTTCTTTCATCATCAGAATTTCATAATTCACGCAATTTTTGCAACCGTTCCAAAATTGTTCATCTTGGGTCAATTCTGAATAAATCACTGGTTTGTAACCTAAACTGCTGTTGATTTTCATCACGGCCATTCCTGTTGTGAGGCCGAAAATCTTGGCATTGGGATATTTCTCTCTGGAAAGTTCGAAGATTCTTTCTTTGATCAAAGTGGCTAATCCGGCGTTTCTGAAATGTGGCGAAACGATCAATCCGGAATTGGCGACATATTCTCCGTTTGTCCAGGTTTCAATATAACAGAAGCCCGCCCAGGTTCCGTTTTCGTGAATGGCGATCACCGCATTGCCTTCTGAGATTTTTTTGCTCAAATAGTCAGAGGAACGTTTTGCGATGCCAGTTCCTCTCTTTTTTGCAGAATCTTCCATTTCGCTACGGATCTCATCGACATACACTAAATGTTTCTCTGAGGAAACTTCTAAATTCATTGATATTATCTAATTAAGTCGCAAATTTAAATACAATTATCTTTAATATGCAAATTAAAAAGATAATTTTATCTGTTAAATAATCTTTAACAACAATATTATCTTTCAATCCATATTAAATATTGCTAAATTATTATATATTTGCTAAAAAGATATAGTGATGGAAAATCAATGTCCTAAATGCAACAATGATAAGGTTTCAAAAAGCGGTATCATCAAAGGAAAACAGCGATTTTTCTGTAAGATTTGCAACTATAATTTTACCGTTAAAAAATTGGGGAAACAAATTGATGATTATTATGTCACCAAGGCTTTACAACTTTATCTTGAAGGATTAAGCTACCGCGAAATCGAAAGAATTATTGGAGTTTCTCACGTCAGCATCAGTGCTTGGATCAGAAAATACAACATCACCAGACCGCCACATTCTGAGTTCCACCCGGTTTATAAAGTCTTAAAACAAAATGAATTGATAGAATACATCTCGCAGGAAAATAATCTTGAAAATTCTGGATTGATTATCACTCAGTTTGCTGACAAATATATGTTGATCAAATGGGAAAGGTTCAAGAAATAAATGATATCATTCATCAATTACAAATAAAACTATATGCTTTCCATTAATATATATTAAATTTTTGCAAACAAAATATTAATAACAATTTGGCATTCACAAAATACACACCAAATTCTTATTAATTTATGAATAAAATTCTCAGTTTTATAGGTTTAATACTTTTGAGCTTCAACTTATACTCGCAAGGATCGCCTAATTATGGAAATGGTTTAAAATTAAATCTCAATCCGGAAGGTGATAAGTATGTAAGATTTATTCTTTGGAACCAGATCTGGTTGAGAAATACGGAAATGAATCCGGGAACAATGATTGCTGATGAAGCTACAAAAAATTCCTGGAACATCGGAAACCGACGACTGCGAGCACTTGCTTATGCACAGATCACCAAACGGTATATGATACTGATGCACTTCGGAATCAATAATCAGACCTTCATCAACGGTGGTGGATCTGGTTCTAGCGGAACTGGCGGTTACGGAAACGGAAAAAAACCTCAGATTTTTTTCCACGATGCGTGGAATGAATATGCGGTAGTTTTGCCAGGAGAAGCTGGGAAATTCAGTTTATCAATTGGAGCCGGTCTTCATTATTATATGGGACTTTCCCGGATGACGATGGCTTCTACACTTAACTTCCTGACTGTTGATTCTCCAATTTTCACTTGGCCTTTGATTGACAATTCTGACCAGTTTGCCAGACAAATGGGAATGTTTGCGAAAGGAAAATATGGAAAATTCGAATACCGTTTTAGTTTGAATAAACCATTCGCAACCAATCTGATCCCAGTTAATGTAACAGATCCAGCCGCAAGAGTTGCCGTCGACAATAACGGAAATCCGAAATTCTCTAAAGCCGGCTATGTGGAATATCAATTCTTGGACTCGGAGTCTAATCTTTTGCCTTTCAAAGTTGGTTCTTATCTCGGAACCAAAAGGGTTTTCAATCTGGGTGCCGGTTTTTACCATCAAAAAGATGGAACACGAACTTCTGTCAATTCTCAAATCGAAAAACACGATATCGCACTTTATGCCATCGATGCTTTTGCTGATTTGCCTTTAGGAAATGCCAAAAATAAAATGGCACTTTCTGCTTACACAGGTTTTTACAACTACAACTTCGGACCCAATTATCTGAGAAACCTTGGAATAATGAATATTGGTTCCAACGACCCGAATTTCATCGGCGATAAAGCAATTGCTGGTCCTGGAAATCTTCAGCCGATGATTGGAAGTGGCACTATTTATTATTTGCAAGCCGGATTATTATTGCCAAGCAATGCTGATCAACCTAAAATCAGAATTCAGCCCTTTGCAGCTTACACAAATAAAAACTTCAAAGCGTTGGAAAATTCTTCTTCTCAGTTTGATGTTGGAGCCAACTGGTATATTGACGGCCATCACGCAAAACTGACGACGCAATACTCCACCAGACCAACTTATATGAGCGCATCCGCCGAGCAGAAATCTAAGGGAGAATTCATCCTTCAATTCCAAATCTATCTATAACCGTTTAACATCAAATATTAATACAAAATGAGCGACACACATCACGAACAGTACGAAAACCTGAGCGATAAGCAGAAAAACCGCACCATTTGGAGTGTGATTATGGCGTCGTCACTCGGAACCCTTATCGAATGGTATGACTTCTATATCTTCGGAAGTCTGGCCGTTGTTTTAGCGACGAAATTCTTCCCGGCTGATAATCCGACTGCAGCCTTTTTATCAACCCTAGCAACGTTTGCAGCAGGATTTGTTGTAAGACCTTTCGGTGCTTTATTCTTCGGAAGATTAGGCGACTTGATCGGTAGGAAATATACATTTCTGGTTACGCTTCTGATTATGGGATTCTCCACATTCCTCATCGGTTGTATTCCCAGTTATGAGACAATTGGTTTTATGGCACCAGTTTTAGTTTTAATCCTTAGACTTTTACAAGGCTTAGCGCTTGGTGGCGAATATGGCGGTGCAGCGACTTACGTTGCAGAATATGCGCAGCCTCACAGACGTGGTTACTGGACCTCCTGGATCCAGACAACGGCAACAGCTGGTTTATTCATTTCATTAATTGTTATCCTAATAACCAAGACTTCTCTTTCTGCTGAAGAATTTGACAATTGGGGATGGCGGGTACCTTTCTGGATATCGATTCTGATGGTGGTCGTCTCTTATTTCATCCGAAAGAATATGAAAGAATCTCCTCTTTTTGCAAAAGCTAAAAGCGAAGGAAAAACGTCTACCAATCCTTTGAAAGAAAGTTTCGGAAACAAGTTCAATTTCAAATTTGTATTGCTGGCACTTTTCGGAGCTGCGATGGGACAAGGTGTCATCTGGTACACGGGACAATTCTACGCAATGAGCTTTATGCAAAAAGTAATGACGATTGACACGACCCAAGTCGATACCTTGATGGCCATTGCGCTATTGCTAGGAACGCCATTCTTTGTATTTTTTGGCTGGCTCTCTGACAAAGTCGGACGAAAAGCGGTGATGATGACCGGAATGGTTATCGCCATATTTGCTTATAGACCTATTTATAGCGCGATGTTCAATTCTGTCGACACAAAAACCAAAGAGATCTCCACCAACGGCATTACAGAGAAAAGGACTTCGAAAGTTCACGCAAAAATTGCAACCGACAGTCTCATCACTTTCCACAAAGAAATCGCTTACACAGACGGAACATTATTCAAAAAAGACAGTATTGTACACTGGTCAGCAGGTGGCGCAGTGATGAAAGACGGAAAAGCTGAAGAACCGAAAGTCACATCATCTGTCAAGATCAATGATGATACAAAATGGTATCTTGTCTTTCTGGTTTTCATTCAGGTGATTTTTGTAACGATGGTTTACGGTCCAATTGCGGCCTTCCTCGTAGAGATGTTCCCTGTGAAAATCCGATACACTTCTATGTCTCTGCCATATCACATCGGGAACGGTATCTTCGGTGGATTACTGCCTGCTGTTGCAACTTATCTGGTGACGACCGGAAAAGATGCCGGGCACGAGGGATGGTATCTGGAAGGACTCTGGTATCCAATTGGTGTTGCGGCAGTGTGTCTCATCATCGGATTGTTCTATCTTAAGACGAAAAACAATAATATCCACGATTAATTCAAGAATTATTAATTAACTTTAAATCAAACAAAATGGACAGCATAAAAAAAATATTAGGCATCGTTTGGATATTACTGGCATTAGCCGTTCTATACTTTGGGCTGACGGTGATGGGAATTCCTAAACTGACATCCGGGAAACAGGAAGATTTGGTCTTCGGAATCATCATCGTTTTCATCCTTTTACCCATCGTTTGCGGTGGTCTTGGCATCTTCGGGTATTATGCCTTAAGCGGAGAATATTCTGACGAGAAAATTTAAACAAACACTCAATTATAATTTGATAATTGATGAATGACAGTGTTTGTTCATCAATTATCATTGATCAATCATCATTAATGAAAAAGCGACACGAACAAAAATTGATTATCCTGAGTTTTGCACTGATGGTCTTGTTCAGCGCGCCCATTATTCTCTTGTTCAACAGTGAAAGAGAGGTTTTCGGCTTGCCATTGCTTTTTGCTTACATGTTCAGCATCTGGTTTTTATCGATCGTGACTTCATTTATCATTTTCAAAAAATACGATGAGTAGTATTGCTTTATTTGTGGTAGTGATTGTCTATCTTGCCCTTCTTTTTTTGGTTGCCCACAGCGCAGAGAAAAAGAAGAGCAAGATATGGGTGAACAATCCTTATATCTATTCTTTGTCACTGGCTGTTTACTGTACCGCATGGACCTATTACGGAAGCATTGGTGTTGCAGTAAACGATGGACTGGATTATCTTCCGATCTATATTGGTCCTATCATCGTGATTCCTGCCTGGATTTATATTAATAAAAAAATCCTGAGAATATCCAGAGTGAATAAAGTAAGCAGTATTGCAGATTTTATATCATTGAGGTATGGAAACAGCCGCTCCTTCGGGGCCATCATCACCTTGGTCTGTATTTTCGGGATCATTCCTTACATTGGTTTGCAGATCAAAGCCATTTCGGAGACGTTTCATTTGGTGACGAATACGCCTATTTCACAAAATATTTTCACAGACAATGCGACTTTCGTCGTGGTTCTTTTGGCACTATTTTCTTCTTATTACGGAACGCGTTATGTTGATGCTTCTGAAAAAAGACTGGGCATTATCTCAGCAGTGGCTCTGGAAAGTTTCCTTAAACTGATTTTCATGATTGTCTTAGGCATTTTTGTTATATTTTTCGCATTTGACGGCTTTTCTGATATTTATGCGAAGGCAAGTCTTCTACCCGATTTTAAAGAGAAAAATACGTTTAACGGATTGGAAGGCAGCTTCAACTGGATGGTCCTTTGCCTGATCTCTGCCTCAGCTATTTTTCTTTTACCCAGACAATTCCACACCACGATTGTTGAGAACCGACAGGAGAAACATTTAAAAACAGCCATTTGGTTTTTCCCCCTTTATCTACTGATATTCAACCTATTTGTATTCCCGATTGCTTGGGGAGGACGGCTTATTTTTGAAGAACAAACCGTGAACCCCGAGTTTTACTCTATCTTAATTCCACAACATTTTGGCAATCAAATCATCACAGTTTTGGTCTTTCTTGGAGGGCTAAGTTCGTCCATTTCGATGGTGATTATTTCGAGTATTACATTATCGATTATGCTGTCAAACAACCTCATCATTCCGTACGGCTGGCTGGACAGACTAAAATCTGACAATGAAACAAAAAATACCAGAAGCATTATGAACATCCGGAAAGTCAGTATTTTTATACTGATCGTTACGGCCTTTGTTTTCTATAAATACTTTATTTTAAAGAACAGTTTATACTCCGTTGGCTTGATTTCGTTTGTCATTATTTCACAATTGGGACCCTCCTTTTTTGGCGCCATATTTTGGAGGCGAGGCAGCTATAAAGGCGCCGTGACCGGAATGATTGCTGGATTGATCATCTGCTATTTTGGGTTGATTATCCCGCAGTACTATTTCTCTTACAATCAGGAATTCAAAGGCTTTGTGAGAGAACTCTACAAATGGTTCAGCTTTTTCGACATCCCTTACCTGAGCAGTATTTCCGAGATTTTTTTCTGGTCCATTCTGCTCAACACCACTCTTTTCATAGTGATTTCATTAAGCCAAAAAGGCGATTACCGGGAACGGAACTTCGCCGAGATCTATGTTGATATTGATCAATATATTCAGAATCACGAGAATGCATTCATCTGGCGTGGAAAAGCTTACGTCTCCGACATCCAGAATATCCTGGTGAAATTTCTTGGAGAAAAGAAGACCGAACAGGCAATGCGGATTTTCAACCTCAAATATAACATCGATACAAGAACCGAAACAGCAGACGCAAGATTCATCAAATTCTCAGAAAACCTGTTATCCGGAAGAATAGGAACTGCTTCCGCCAAAATTTTGATTGAAGGCGTCACGCACGAAGACAAGATTTCTCTGAAAGAAGTTCTTGAAATCCTGGAAGAATCCAAAGAAAACATCAGTCTTAATAAAAAACTCACGGAGCAAAGCCGCGAATTACGTCAGCTTTCGGATGAATTGAGTTTTGCCAATGAGAACCTCATCTTCAAAGACAAGCAGAAAGATGATTTTCTGGATTCTGTGGCGCACGAGCTGAGAACACCAATCACCGCGATCCGTTCTGCTGGTGAAATTCTGGCGGACGATGATGATATCCCTTTAGAAATTAAGCGTGAATTCCTCAACAACATCATCACAGAATCTGACCGCCTGAATGAGATCATCAATGACATCCTATATCTGGACAAGCTGGAACACGGCGAGATTGCTTTGAACATCCATGAGAACAACATCACCTCTACCTACCAAAAGGCACTGAATCCGCTCAGCCACTTGATCCATCAGAAAAACATTCATTTGAATGAAGTTGATCTTTTGACCAATCACCTTTTTGAATACGACGAAGCCAGACTGATCCAGGTTTTCCAAAACATTCTCGGAAATGCCTTCAAGTTTACGGATGAACAGGGAACGATCCAAGCAAAATTTCAGGAAAAAGACAATCTACTGTTTATCAAGATCTTCAATACCGGAAAACAGATTCCGGACGATGATTTGAATCTAATCTTCGACAAGTTCTATCAATCCCGGAATCAAAATCTGAAAAAACCCTCCGGAAGTGGCCTTGGATTGGCAATCTGTAAAAAGATAATGGAAGCTCACAATGGCAGTATTGACGCAGAAAATAATGAGTTGGGCGTCACATTTACATTAGAACTACCCACAAATACAACAAAGCAACAACAATGAAAAAGATATTAATTGCAGATGACGAACACAAAATCCTGATGACTCTGGAATACAGTTTCAGGAAAATCGGGTATGAAGTTTTCATTGCAAGAGACGGCACAGAGGTCTTGGAACTACTGAAAACGACCACACCGGATGTCATTTTGCTCGACATTATGATGCCCAATCTGGATGGCTACAGCACGCTGAAGGAAATCAAAAAATCAGACCAAATGAGACATTCAAAAATCATTTTCCTGAGTGCCAAAACCAACCCAAAAGACATAGCAAAAGGTCTGGATCTGGGAGCTGACGCCTATGTTACAAAGCCCTATTCTATCAAAAAACTGATCCAACAGATTGAGCTAATGCTGGAGTAAAAATAACATAAAAACAGACAAGGCGAATTATTCAAGAATAAAGAAACAATGATTTTAAAAATTAAAAATAGATAAACAATGAGAAATTATCACATTCAGAATTTACAGGATTATTTCAAAGAGTACAAGAAATCAATCCAGAATCCGAAGAAGTTTTGGGATAAAATTGCGGATGAAAATTTCGTCTGGTATCAGCGCTGGTCCAAAGTGGTGGATTATGACATGCAGGAAGCCAACATCAAATGGTTCAAAAATGCGAAACTTAACATCACCAAAAACTGCCTGGACAGGCACCTTTCCGTACGTGGTGACAAAACAGCGATCATCTGGGAACCAAACGACCCGAAGGATGAAGCACAGCACATCTCTTACAACGACCTATACACCAGAGTCAACAAAGTAGCTAATATCCTTCGCGGATTAGGAATTGAAAAAGGTGATAGAGTCTGCATCTACTTACCCATGATTCCGGAATTAGCGGTCACAATGTTGGCTTGCGCGAAATTGGGCGCAGTTCACTCCGTGGTATTTGCAGGGTTCTCAGCTTCAGCAGTGGCTTCCAGAGTGAATGACTGTGGCGCAAAAATGATCATCACCTCCGACGGCAGTTACAGAGGCAACAAAGTGCTTGACTTGAAAAGTCTTGTGGACGAAGCCCTTGAAAAGACACCAACAGTCGAGAACGTCTTGGTGGTCAAACGAACCCACAACGATGTCCAGATGAAAGAAGGCCGTGACCATTGGATGGATGACTATTATGACAAGGCTTCTGCAGATTTTGTGACTGTCATTATGGACGCAGAAGATCCGCTGTTCATCCTCTATACGTCAGGATCCACAGGGAAACCGAAGGGAATGTTACACACCTGCGCCGGCTATATGGTTTACACAGCTTACACATTCAAGAATGTCTTTAATTATAAAGAGAATGACATCTACTGGTGTACAGCAGATATCGGCTGGATCACGGGACATTCCTACATCCTCTACGGTCCACTTCTGAATGGCGCAACAACTGTCATCTTCGAAGGCGTGCCCACGTTCCCCGATGCGGGAAGATTCTGGGAAGTGATCGAAAAGCACAAAGTGACTCAGTTTTACACCGCCCCGACAGCCATCCGTTCGCTGGCGAAAGAAAGTGTAGATTGGGTGGTGAAACACAATCTGGACTCATTGAAGGTCATCGGCTCTGTGGGAGAACCTATCAACGATGAGGCTTGGCACTGGTACAACGATAATGTCGGGAAGAAAAAATGCCCGATTGTCGATACCTGGTGGCAGACAGAAACCGGCGGTATTATGATCTCGCCGATCCCGTTTGTAACGCCCACCAAACCTACCTACGCCACGCTCCCACTGCCAGGAATCCAGCCAGTTCTAATGGATGAAAAACGCAACGAGATCACTGGAAACCAGGTGGACGGGAATCTATGCATCCGTTTTCCGTGGCCAGGAATTGCCAGAACCATATGGGGCGATCACCAACGGTATAAGGAAACCTACTTCTCCGCTTTCCCTGGAAAATATTTCACGGGTGATGGCGCTCTGAGGGACGAAGTGGGCTATTACAGGATCACAGGCCGAGTGGATGATGTGATCATCGTTTCGGGTCACAATCTGGGGACAGCACCCATTGAGGACAGCATCAATGAGCATCCAGCGGTAGCAGAATCGGCGATCGTAGGTTATCCGCACGACATCAAAGGGAATGCGCTCTACGGTTTTGTCATACTGAAAGAAGCAGGTGAAGAAAGAAACCGCGAGAACCTGGCCAAAGAAATCAACCAGTTGATCTCTGAACAGATTGGGCCGATTGCGAAGCTGGATAAGATCCAGTTTGTATCCGGGTTACCAAAGACGAGATCCGGGAAGATTATGCGCCGAATCCTCAGGAAAATTGCCGAAGGCGACTTCAACAGCTTTGGAGATATCTCGACGTTGCTAAATCCGGAAATTGTGGAGGAAATTAAGAATGAGAAAGTCTAGAGGAAGAAGTTAGAGCTTAGATTGCAGAAGTTAGAATTGATACCTTTTATCCTTAATTATACAACAAAGCCATCCGAATCAGGGTGGCTTTTGTGCTGTAATAAAGTCTCGTGCATTTACACGAAAGACTTGACGATGCTGTTGTTTCAATTTTCCGCTAACGTTTTGGTTTTTAAAATATTAATGATTAAAGAGAATTTCAGATCAGGGATGATATCCATATAAAAGACCATTTTTAAGAATGATTTCCGTAAGATCACAGGAGATGAACAGCTTTTGGATTCAATGTGGAATTATTAATTGATATTATGTTAAATTAATAAATTAATCATCTGATTATCAGTCTATTTTGTAAATTTGAACAAACTAAATTCACTAACCAATTGAAAACTACAAAATGAACAAACCTTTATTAGCCCTTTCGCTCATCCTATTTTCTTACAGCTATTCGCAGGATTGGAAATACATTTTTGAAAATAATACTGATACCTTTTACTACAAACCCAATACAGAAAATACGGCGTGGATAAAAATGATATCTGTCAAAACAGAATACTATCCAAAAAATTCTACCGGTTTAAAGGTGATTGACGGTTATACATTAACCCTATGGAAATTTGACTGCGAACACAAAAAAACAGGCCTTATCCAATGGAATGTCTACTCAAAAGAAGATAATCTCTTAACCAGTTTAAAACAAAATCAATATTTGGCTGAGATGGCATATGCGATTCCGGATTCTGTGGGAGAAGGTTTTTTTGGTGTGTTTTGTAACAATGAGTACAAATAGCCCAGTTGGATGGTTTAATTTTTCTAATTACATAAGTTAAATTATTGTTAATAAGTTTTTTTTTAAAAATACTGACTTGTCATATTTTAAATAAAAAAAATGGACTAGATATCTGACTGTTTTGTAAATTTGAATCAAACAAAAAAACCAATACTTAGCGTTTGTTGACAAATAATTGAAAATTCAATTATTCAGATATTTTTCTTCTACCCAAACATAGAGGGCGAAAAAAGCATTGAACATCTCGTCAAAGTTTCGCCTTTTAGGTTTGAGGTAATCATTTTGCTGAAATTCAAAAAGGCCCTTAAACGCTTCAAATGAAAAAAAACCTTTTAGTTCTGTCAGTTCTTGCAGCCTCACTCAGCGCTGCCGCAAGCACAACTACAATAAGATGCGAGCCTGAGCCTTGCACCGACGATAAGATTGGGTTTTATTTCTGAAAATTAGTATTTTAGTGACTTAAAAAAACCAGATTAATCTTAATACTTAAAAATGATGGAAAAGAAAAATCCAATGACTTTTACGATGGGTGTGGTTGCCATCATCGTGGGTGTGGCATTATACAGGCAAATTGATTTCAAAACTATGACTGTGGAGAAGCCTGCGTTGGCGGTGCTATATGCGGTCACTTTTGCGGGTGCTGTTTTTGTACTGATGAAGCATTATTGCGAGAAGGTGGAGAAATAGGAAATTGATCTGACGAGCTGAAAAGAAAAAAGAATAAAGACAAGCTGAGTCTTTGGCTTCTGCTTATTAAAAATTATATTTTAAGAACCTATGACGTTGAATTTTAAAAATAAAACAACGAAAACAACAGCAATTCTACTGATTACAGTTGTAGTATTGGTTTCTGGTTTTGCTTTTTATCAGAAAAAAGTACGGTACAATCTGGTAACGATTTCGGAAAACAAAGTCTACAATTCTGGCGTCATCGCTCCCGAAGAACTGCCCCAAGTCTTAGGCGAAAACCGAATCAAAACAGTGATTGATCTCCGTGATGGCTTGGAACGTACAGCACTGAATCCCGAAACCAAAAAACAGGTAACTGCAGAGGAAAACGCAGTCAACAAAATCGCAGGTGTACAATATTTCAATTTGCCTACAGATCAGATTCCACCAGACAGTACAGTCAAAAAGTTTCTGAAGATTATGGACGACCCTAAGAATTACCCTGTCCTGATCCATTGCCACCACGGTGTTGGGCGTTCCAGATTATTCAGTTCTATTTACAGGATTGAATATGAAGATTTCAGCAATGAAAAAGCAAGAGCAAATGCCCGTTATTTTTGGGAATTAAGCGGTAATTTTTCTAGAAAGTCTGATAAAGGAATGTACCTTACCAATTACAAAAAAAGAAATCTTTCCGACACCAACACTTACAAATAATCATTTAACACAAACAAGGAAAACCGCTACTGTAAGGCTCTTTTGGGCTAAGAGCTTTCCGTAGGAGATCTTATCATTATCCCAGAAAACATGATTGAGTCTGTAAAAATCACAGGCACTTCATTAATGCAAAAAAACCGCCCTATATAACAGAGCGGTTTTGGTTTTTAAACACTTTAAAAGCCTAGTACATCCCTTCGTCCTGAACTTCTTTGTTCTGGTATTCCTGAACGAGTTCTATCGCATTGTTGATAACGTCGCTTAGCGCAGTGATGAACGTTCCTTCCTCTGCCAGACTCATGGCGTGTTTCAGTGCGTCTATCTCTTTCGGGATACATTCATAGCTGATATCTCTGTTGGCATCCTGGATGCCTTCGATGATCAAGCCGTTGATCTCTTCTTCCGGCCGTCCTCTTAGATGTTTTTCGTTTCTGATGATGATATGGTCAAACATTCTTCCGGCAATTTTTCCTATCTCACGGATATCATTATCCCGTCTGTCACCCACGCCGGAGATGATACCGATCTTCTTGTTTGCTTCCACACTTTTCAGGAAATCCTCGATGGCTTCATAACCCGATGGATTATGTGCAAAATCGATCATCACTTTGAAATTTTTGAAGTTAAAGATATTGAGTCTTCCCGGTGTCAGTTGCGCACTTGGGATAAAGGTCGTCAATGCCAAAGCAATATTCGGAATTTCGAAGCCATAAACATAAGCCGCCAATGACGCTGCCAGAACGTTGGCAATCATAAACTTTGCCTTACCTTCCATCGTAATCGGGATATTTTTCACCCTTTCGATTCTGATTTTCCACTCGCCTTTTTTGATGGTTACAAATCCTTCTTCGTAAACGCAGGTAATCCTCCCCTCTTTCGCAAAACGTTTGATGTGGGGATTATTTTCATCCAGACTAAATAGCGCCACTTTGGACTTCAGATCATCTGCAATTCTCATAGAATATTCGTCATCAGCATTCAGGATACACCAGCCGTCTTTCTTCACACTATCCAGAACTACACGTTTCACTTTCGTAAGGTCTTTCAGATTGTGAATATCACTGATGCCCAGGTGATCTTCCTTGATATTGGTCAAAACGCCAATATCACAACTTCCAAAACCAAGACCTGAACGTAGGATTCCACCTCTGGCGGTTTCCAGAACAGCAAATTCTACAGTTGGATCTTTCAGAATAAATTCTGCCGACTGTGGTCCTGTGGTATCGCCTTTCTGAAGCAGTGTATTTTGGATGTAGATCCCGTCAGATGTTGTGAAACCTACTCTTTTGCCATTATTTTTAACGATATGCGCCAGGATCCTTGTCGTGGTTGTTTTTCCGTTCGTACCAGTCAAGGCGATGATTGGAATCCTGAATTCTTTTCCAGGTGGATACAGCATATCGACAACAGGCGCAGCCACGTTCCTTGGCAGTCCTTCACTTGGTGCAAGGTGCATTCTGAAACCAGGTGCAGCATTCACTTCCAGTATGGCGCCGCCACTTTCTTTAAGCGGCTGTGTTAGGTTTTCCGCCATAATATCGATACCGCAAACATCCAATCCGATGATCCTGGAAACGCGCTCCGCCATCTGGATATTTTCCGGATGTATCATATCTGTCACGTCAATAGATGTTCCTCCGGTAGAGAGATTGGCGGTCGATTTTAAGTAGACGATTTCTCCTTTATGAGGGACAGTTTCTAATGCGTAATTCAGTTTTTCAAGAAGTTCATTGGTGTCTTTATCGACATCAATTTCGGTCAACACATTTTCGTGGCCGTAACCCCTTCTTGGATCTGTGTTTTCTTTATCGATCAACGCCTGAATATTGAGTTCACCATCGCCTACCACGTGTGCAGGAACTCGTCTTGCGGCAGCAACCATCTTATGATTGATGACCAACACACGGAAATCAAAACCTGTGATGTATCTTTCTACGATCACTTTTTTTGAATATTTCTGAGCGTGTTCCAGTCCGGTGCGCGCTGTCTCAAAATCATTGACATTGATAGAAGCACCCTTTCCGTGGTTGCCATCCAAAGGTTTGATTACCAAAGGATATCCAAATTTTTTGATGGCTTGTTCCAAACCTTCTTCATCTACAACAAGACTTCCCGATGGAACCGGAATGGCGGCATCTTCCAGCATTTTTTTTGTCAGCTCCTTATTACATGCAATATCTACTGCAATACTGCTGGTATTACCTGTAATAGTGGCCTGAAATCTCTGCTGATTGATCCCGTAGCCTAATTGAACCAGAGAGTTCTTACCCAGTCGGATCCAAGGAATTCTTCTGGAAACAGCTTCTTCAACAATACTTCCTGTGGATGGCCCTAGTCTTTCGCTTTCACGGAGTTCTTTGAGGTGGTGGATACATTCTTCGATATCATAGGCTGTAGCAGCTATCAATGCTTCGGCAATTTTCACGGCTTCTTCTGCCGCAAAGATCCCAGCCTGTTCTTCTTTATAATTGAAAACCACGTTGTACACGCCTGGTGTTTTGGTTTCACGCGTTCTTCCGAAACCAACATCCATTCCTGCCAGCGTCTGGATCTCCAGAGCAATATGCTCTATCACGTGCCCCATCCAAGTGCCCATTTCTACACGTTTGAAAAAGCCGCCTACGCAACCTTCGGAGCATCTGTGAGAAATCAGTGATGGCAACAACAGTTCTATCCTTTCGCGGAAGCCATCTATCTTGTTGGTTGGAAAATGTTCCGTTTCCTCCAGATCCAGGCGCATCTGTATTAGTTTCTTTCTGGTTATACTCCAGATATTGGGACCTCTTAAAACCTGTATTTTCTCAATTTTCATATTTAATAGTAGATGTTAGATATTAGACTTTGGATATTAGACTTAAAATCAATGTCTTAAAATACCTTTTTAAGATTTCTCGACTGTATAGAAAGCTATTCCTTAAGATCATTAGTCAGTTCAACTTTATCAAAGATAATAGAAAAGCATTTAAATCACGAAAAATCAGAAATAAATATTTTAGTATAAAAATCATTCTTTGCCATTTTTATAAAATAATTGAATATTTCTTGGTTTAAAATTATTTTTCGAAACAAATAAGTGGTAAATTACCAAAACACCGAATAAAGTTAATTGCGATTTACCTTAAAAATATGAGGTATATTCTATCATGATTTATTATTTTTGTTAACTATGAAATCAAAAGGAAAACTTGTCATCATTGGAGGCGCTGTAAACAAAGGAAGTTTTACAGAAACCGATTTTGACCAGAACGTCGAAAAAAACCTCAACTTTTTTGAACGAGGTATCCTCAGAAAAATCATCAACGAATCCAAACTTAAGGAAGATTCTGTAATAGAAATTATTACAACGGCTTCTCAGATCCCTGATATTGTTGGCCCGGAATACAAAAAGGCTTTCGAGTTTTTAGGCACCAAAACCTGCAATATTCTGGATATCCAAACCCGTGAACAAGCGAATAGCGATGCAATTGTTGCAAGAGCCAATGCGGCTGATGTGGTGATGTTCACCGGTGGCGATCAGCTGCGTCTGACCTCTATCCTGGGTGGAACCAGATTTCACGATACCATTTTGACGAAATATCAAACAGAAGATTTTATTTATGCCGGTACTTCTGCCGGTGCAGCGGCGGCATCAGAAAATATGATTTACCAAGGTTCCAGCTCTGAAGCACTATTGAAAGGTGAGATCAAAACCACGCAGGGTCTTGGCTTTATAGAAAATGTGATCATCGATACCCATTTTGTTCA
Organism: Epilithonimonas tenax DSM 16811; assembly: GCF_000428485.1. GTDB lineage: Bacteria > Bacteroidota > Bacteroidia > Flavobacteriales > Weeksellaceae > Epilithonimonas > Epilithonimonas tenax. Next base: position 123,205 of record NZ_AUAA01000001.1, read on the forward strand.
GCGTGGAAGAATCGGAAGGTTGTTCCAAGCTGTGGTCAACAATCCCAGAACTTTAGGAATTGGCCTGGGTGAAGACACCGGATTATTCATCGAAGATGATAAAATGACTGCAATTGGTTCTGGTTTGGTAATCATTGTAGACGGACTTCAAATTAAGGATACCAATCTAACAAACGTTGAACTTGGACAACCCATTTCTATTAAAAACCTCATCGTAGATGTGCTGTCTATGAATGATACTTTTGATATGAAATCCAGGGAAATGACCATTGTCAATTCCCAATACAATCCCATTCCGCAGATCGCACCGCATCAATCATAATAAGATGTTAGATATTATAATTTAAATTAATGCATCGTGGCTCCACAAGGTGTGCTGAGGCTGGTAATCCCTATGTAAATCTTTCAAAAATATCAGTCTGAGGCTTTCGAAGACGAAGACCAATCATAACTAAAATTCCCTATCTAAGAATGAAGATCATCATCCACGGCGGTTTTTTCTCCGAAAGCAATCAAAGCCACGAAGTGAAAGTTGCCAAACAAAATTCTCTGAAAACCATTGCTGAAAAATCATACGATTTTATGAAGACGAATTCAGCATTCGATACGGTCGCCTATGCGGTTTCGCTTTTGGAAGATGACGAGCTGTACAATGCAGGCATTGGATCTCAAATCCAAAGTGACGGCATCATCCGGATGAGCGCGGCGATTATGGATGGCGAAACGCAGAAAATGAGTGGTGTGATCAATCTTCAGGATGTTAAGAATCCGATTTTTGTAGCGAAGGAATTAATGAAGGAAGACGACCGTGTTCTTGGAGGAAACGGCGCAAAACAATATGCTACAAAAAACGGCTTTGAAAACGTCTCCACCGAAATCCCACAACGAAGAAAAGAATACGAAGAAAAACTAAAAACCGGCGGCAAAGGAACCGTTGGCGCTGTTGCAATTGATAAAGACGGAAAATTGGCCGTTGCTACTTCTACTGGCGGAAAAGGTTTTGAAATCCCGGGAAGAATTTCGGATTCTGCCACGGTTGCCGGGAATTATGCCAACCAATTTTGTGCGGTAAGTTGTACTGGCGTTGGCGAAGATATCGTAAGCAATGCGACCTCAGCCAAGATTGTTACCAGAGTGACAGACGGATTGACCATAGAAAATGCCTTCGACAGAACCTTTGAAGAACTGAAAGAAATTGATGGTTTTGCTGGCGCGATTGGTATCGATTCTGAGGGCAATATCTTCCATCAGGACTCTTATCCAACGATGGTTTTTGCGAGTTTTGATGGGGTGGATTTTGAGGTTTTTGAGTGATTAAAATTTAATTTCTATTATTGAAGCTATTCTCAAAAAACCAGGAACTCAAAAACGCAATCCGTATTATTTGGCAGATCACAGCGATTCTTTCCATTTTAATATTGTTGATTTTATTTTTCATTGATGATCAAATCATTCTATCTAAAGTTCCAATTTGTGAGGCTAGGAAAAAAGGGTCAGAATGTTTACTGTGCGGATCGACACACGCTTTTCTTGAACTTAAAAACTTAAATTTCAAAAGTGCTTTCGCATTGAATAAGTTAAGCCCGTTTATGTTCATCGTTCTCATCATCAATTCACTTTTATTTTTAAATCATTTATTCAAAAACGATAAAACAAAACTATGAAAACAGCAAGCCTCGTGATGGGAATTTTATCAATTTTCGGAATGTTTTTCGGATTTATCCCGTGTTTGGGAGCGTTCAATTGGATTAATATTCCATTTGCTATGATCGGTTTGGTCATCGGCATCGCAGCTTATGTTCAGGAAGACGGTTTGCCAAAAAACAATGCAACAGCTGGAATCATTATGTGCAGTATCGCAGCATTTTTTGGATTAGTCAGATTATTTTTGGGCGGAGGAATTGTATAGATCCTCAATACAGTTCATTAGACAAACAAAACCGCCTCGTTATAAAACAAGGCGGTTTTTATCATTTATCAATTTTTATAATTACTACTCCAGCCAACCCATTTCCTTCATCCACTCGTCGTTGTAGATTTTACCCACATAACGGGAACCGTGATCGTGAAGCAGAACGACAATGATGTCATCTTTTGTGAATTGATCTTTCATCTGAACCAAGGCAGCCATGGCGCTTCCTGCAGAATATCCACAGAATATGCCTTCTTCTTTTGCCAGTCTTCTTGCGTAGATCGCGCCGTCTTTGTCCGTCACTTTCTCAAAATGGTCGATGACGCTCATATCATAATTTTCAGGAAGAATATCTTCACCGATTCCTTCTGTAACATAAGTGTAGGCGTGATCCAAATGTATTTCTCCGGTTTCGTGGATCTCTTTTAGGATAGAACCATAAGTATCAACACCAATGACTTTGATACCCGGATTTTTTTCTTTAAAGAATGTCCCACAACCTGTCACTGTTCCGCCTGTTCCTGCACCAGCTACAAAATGCGTCAGTTTCCCTTCTGTCTGATCCCAGATTTCCGGAGCTGTGCTTTCGTAATGTGCCTGTCTGTTGGAAAGGTTGTCATACTGGTTCACATACCAGCCATTTTCTGTCTCGGTAGCCAGTCTTTTGGAGACTGAATAATACGAACGTGGATCTGTAGGTTTCACATCTGTAGGACAAACGATGACCTCTGCGCCAACCGCACGAAGAATATCACATTTTTCCTTAGATTGCTTGGAGTTGGTGACGAAGATGCATTTGTAACCTTTTTGGATTGCAACAAGCGCCAAGCCCATTCCTGTATTTCCGGAAGTACCCTCAATGATGGTTCCGCCGGGTTTCAGACGGCCGTCTTTCTCGGCATCTTCTATCATCTTCAGCGCCATTCTGTCTTTTACAGAATTTCCCGGATTTGTGGTTTCTACTTTTGCAAGAACCAAAGCTGGGAAATCTTCTCCAAGAACTCTGTTTATTTTGACTAATGGTGTGTTACCAATCGTTTCTACAATGTTGTTATAATATTTCATATTTCTATTTTTCTTATCTATTCTGTTTCAAATCTTATCCTCTGGATCTTTCCACAAGTACCATCATCAGAAAACTTAAAACAACCAGGGATTCATCTTCATCATCAATATCGATTAATCGCTCTAGCTGAAACCGTCTTCCAACCAACGAAGGCATTTTTTTTAGTCGGAAATATTCTTTCCCTGCATGATCCTTTACGGTGTACGATGGATTGAGGAAATATCCTGTAAACATTCCTACAATAGGAATCTCGCTCACGATCCCGTCCAATACTTTTATCCAGCCATTGTCCTCGTTAATCTGGTATTTTGGCTGATCGTTGGCACCAATGATATCATATTGTGATTTCCAGAAAGAACGCATCCCTCTTCTGGCAAGCCTTCCAACAGTTCTCCCATTCACCAGGTCCGTCATCGAAAAAGAGGCATTGAAATCGATCCATTGGTTTGCTTTTATTCTGAAAAGTTCCTCAGATTTCGATTCGTTCTGATAGACAATGACGTCATCTTTCAGTTTGAATATTTTTTCGCGGACGTAGGCTACATTATTTCCATCTCTGTCTGCTATATTAAAATCACTGGAAATGGTTGTAATTTTAAACTTAAAATCAAGCGGATAATTAAGGTTTTTGAGTATCATTTAGGATTTTTTGGTCTTTTATTAGCTGTATTTGATCGCTCGTACAGGAGAAATTTTACTAATCAAATAGCTTGGCAAGATCATCGCTATTCCTGAAACAATAAAGATACCAACGGACACAGCAATGATATAAACAGGGTTGAGATCTACCGGAACTGTGCTGATAAAATAATTTTCGGGATCCAGTTTGATAAATCCACTATATTTCTGAATCAACAGCAGTCCAATGCCGATCACGTTTCCTGCCAATAATCCTGGAATCATAATCAGTAAAGTGTAATTGATAAATATGGATCTGACCTGAGCATTGGAAGCACCCATCGTCTTCAAAACCCCGATGGAATTGGTCCTTTCGATGATCAAAATTAATAACACCATCACGATATTGATTACCACGACCAAAAGCATGATGGTAATGATCAATGAGATATTCTGATTGAAAATATTGATCCAATCTAGGATCTGCGGATATTTTTCGGTTACTTTTTCTGCGTAATTTTTGTAACCAATGTACTTTTCGATTTCAGGAAAAACCTCATCGGTCTGATTTGTATTCTTTAGGAAAACATCCAGCCCACCAACCTGCTTTTCGTCCATATTCATCACTTTGCGCACGTGGTTGATATCGCCAATGATGTACAGATCATCCACCAGTTTGATGTCCGTTTTGTAAATGCCTTTGACTACAAATTTTCTATAAATCGGTTTCTGGTCTTCCTTTGAGAAAATCGTAACAATGCTGTCATTCGTTTTTAAAGAAAGATCACTGGCAATTTTTTCTGACAGAATGATCTCGTTGTTATAACCATCTTCCTTAAAATCAGGAATAGAGCCTGCGATCATAAACGGCTGGAATCTGGTTTTGTCAAAATCCTTTCCTACACCTTTCAGAATGATACCTGCAAAATTGGTTTCGGTTCGCAGAATGCCACTTACCGAAGCGTAAGACTGCAATCCTGCAACACCTGGAATATGTTTCACTGCGTTGATATCCAGCCCTTGTGTTTCCAAAACCGAGGAATTGTAGGAAGAGTTGGATCGTGTGGATTTTACAGAAATATCTCCGCTGAAATTTGAGATTCGGTCTTCGATGGCTTTTTTGGAACCCAGACCTGTGGATATCGTAATCAAAGAAACAATGATGCCCAATGCCACAGAAAGCCTGCCGATGTAGACGATGACCTTCGAGAGATTATTTTTGTTATCTTTGGAAAACGCTATCTTTTTCGAGAAATATAACGGAAAATTCAAATCAATGATATTAAGCTTCAAAAATAAAACTTTAGTTTTTATCCTGCTAATTTATTTTACTTCAATCCCATTTATAAAAGGTCAGAAACCAGGAAAAGACTGCTTTGCGACTGCTGCGGACAGACCAGAACTCTATCTTCCACTTCTGAAGAATAAAAATGTGATTGTTGCCGCAAACCAAACCAGTCTTTTGAAGGACAAAAAACATCTGGTCGATTTTTTAGTAGAAAAAAATATTAAGATCAAATCCATCTTCGCCCCAGAGCACGGTTTCCGAGGGACGGCAGACGCTGGAGAACATGTAAAAAGTGGTATCGACACCAAGACAGGATTACCGATTGTCTCGCTTTATGGCGACAACAAAAAACCAAAAGCAGAATATCTGAAAGGCGCCGATGTGATATTATTTGACATCCAAGATGTTGGCGTACGTTTTTATACGTACATATCGACACTTTCCTATATTATGGAAGCGGCGGCAGAAAGTAATATTGAAGTGATTGTCCTGGACAGACCCAATCCCCACGATGGCTACACAGACGGACCAATGATGCGTGAGCAATGGAAAAGCTTTGTCGGACTGCACAACGTTCCCGTGGTGTATGGCTTGACTATTGGCGAATATGGTAAAATGGTCAATGGTGAAAAGTGGCTTAAGAACAGTATCACTGCAAAATACACGCTGATCCCTATGCTGAATTATCACAAGCAAAAGCGCTACGGCGTTTCTGATAAACCATCACCAAATCTGCCCAATGACAGATCCATCAATCTCTATCCGAGTCTTTGTTTTTTTGAAGGCACGCAGGTTTCTGTAGGCCGTGGGACAGATTTACCTTTCCAGATCTATGGAAGCCCGTGGACGAAAGGTTTTCCTTACCAATTCACGCCCAAGCCAACTGCAGGAGCTAAAGATCCTTTCCTGAATGGCAAATTATGTCACGGAGAAAATCTAAGCAATTACAGTCAGGATTTACAAGTTTTGAACCTCGGATGGCTTTTAAACTCTTATAAAAACTACAAAAATCCTGAGCAGGATTTCTTCCTCAAGAATCTTTTCTTTGATAAGCTTGCAGGAAGTGATGCACTGAGAAAGCAAATCATTGCCGGAACATCCGAGAAAGAAATTAAGGAAAGCTGGAAAAAAGACCTTGAAAGTTTTGAAAAAATAAGACAGAAATATCTGGTTTATCCAAACTAACAAAACTCGTACAAAAGCGGGGTTTCTTTTGATATAAATCTGCGATATTATTTAAAAAAATACGAAAATCAAGCGTTGAAACAAGACGTGTAAGTTACATGCTTCACCGCTCCTTCTTGATTAGAAGTATGGCTGTATGCGAAACTAAGATCAACACCAAGTGGCGGGTTATTTGTTGTACTGTAAAAACATCTTCTAACCCCAACCCAAATAAGGCATTACCTTAGATGCTGACTTGAAATAATAAGCCTCATTGGGCAGTGCAACTTTCGCAACGGTCTTATTACAACAACGTTCCGGCGCTTGGCGAGGTTGCGAGCTTCGGAACCGATTATTTTCTATCCGAGATAAAATTTCTTGCGAGAAATAAACGTGAATTTACTACAAAATTCGCAATCTTGCCAAACGCCTGTTATGCGTTGCTTTTATTGTATAAAGTGTTTTTTGATTCCAATCTGTTCCCATTTTTCTTTATCACTTTTTTGGAACATAATTGTAAATGTTGCGAAATATTGATCCCAATCTTCGTCAAGGAATATTGATTTACTTTTGGCTACAATATATAAAAAAGCAAATTTTTCATTTGTTGAGTATTGAGGTTCAGAAACCAAAAAGTAAAAACCTTTTCCGTCGAATTTTTTGATTGTATTGTAATTACGGCCTTGAATTTGATTTTTTTTTGAGGAAATCAAGCTTGCTTTTGCGCTTAGTTTTTTCTTCTCCTTATCTTCAATTAAAAGATCAAGAGTTTTGTCAGTAATAAGTATAAAGAATGATAATAATGGTGTTCTTCCTTTTTAATTTCTTCAACCACTTTCGGATCTTTTAAATCTACATTTTCAAGGTAGAATGTTTTTGGTTGCCAAACTATTGTAGTATCAATTATCAGAAACTTTCTTGGTATTTTATCACCCATTATTTTCAACAATTCAAAATTTTCTTTTTTTGAGAACGCTAAATCATAGAGTTCTTTAGTTTGAGAAATCCCTGAAAAGGATATTAAGAATAATAAATAGATTAAGTTTTAGAAATTCAGTGGTTTTATACACAGTTTTTCCAAAGTAACGCCTAACTATCAATTCTCTTCAGCCAGCCATTCGCCGTAAGAATTTTCGGTTTCGTGCAATTTGAGGTAGGCGAGTTGAACTTCGGAAGGCAGTTTTGATTTGATTTTGGAAGCAATGTCGTAAAGCATATTTTCGCAAGTCGGCTGGTAATCACAGAAAATAACTTGATGACCTTGGTTTTCCAGACTTTCGCCAAGACTTCTGTGGGGCGACGCACCGTTTACCAAAACCGAATGATCCCAAAGATCGATGATTTCCTCATTCACAATTTTTTTGATATCCCCAAAATCTACTACCATCCCATTTTTGTGGTGATCCAGATCATTGATAGGATTTCCCTTGACGGTTACAAACAATTTGTAGGAATGGCCGTGCATATTCTTGCATTTCCCATCATAATTATAAAGCACGTGCGCCGTCTCGAAAGTAAAAATCTTGGTTATCCTTATCATTCTGCAAAGATAATCAAAAATCCGTTTTATAATTTTCACAAAAGATTTGTCGCCCACTATCCAAATGCTTATTTTTGTAACTGAAAACGCAAGCAACACAATGAAAAAAACAATTCTATTCTTAACCCTACTTTCCTCTGTTTACTTCTATTCCCAGGACTTTTCAGGCATCAATAAAATCCTTGAAAAAATCGAGGAAAAAGGCAAAAAAATGAAAGATGCCAGCAATTACGAGCTGAAGGGCAAAAAGTTCGTCCTGGTAGAAGATTTTGAAGATCATACGGAACGTCATGTTTTAGAATTCAATGCAGACGGTACTTTGACGCTGATAGAACTAATTGACGATAAATCCAACGGACAAAGTTTTTCCAATATTTTCACCGGCGATTACATCCGTAAGAAAAATGCAATATCTGTACGTGCCAACTTTCTGGAAGGAAAAAAAATAGCGATGCCTTTGGTGTATAATCTTTATATAATGAACGCCAGTAACATCTGGTACCTGAAAGATATCAACAGCAGCAAGCGCTGGATCGAGAATAACAATCTGATCAAAAAGAAGCAATAGATGCTATTTTTTCTTTAAAAAATCAATACAAATTTCTACAGCTTTATCTAGTTCTTTTGGTAAAAAATCACCTTCCCAAGGTTCTTTGGCGCCAAAGGTATGACCTGCATTTCCTATGATCCTGAGTTCTGAATGCTTGGTCCAATGGTGTAGCTGTTTTGAATGATCGCTGCTTACAGATTCATCTGTAGAACCGTGAATCAATAAGGTGGGAATTGTTAATTTTTTACACGCTTTTTCAACATCTAAGCTTTCCTTATTATTTTCAAAGTCCTGATAGAACTGAAAGTAATGAGGCATTTTCTGTTTTGTTCTGGCATTTTCCACAAAATAAACGCCTTCTTTTTTCCAGTCTTCGAAAGCTTCATTTTTAGGAAAACGGTCTAGTGAGGAAACACTGGCGAGCGTTATTAGTTTTGTAATGCTTTTATTTTCAGCAGCTTTAATCACAGAAACTCCACCACCTCGGCTGTGACCAATTAAAGTAATATGGTCGTAATCCACTTCTTTTTGAGTTTTAAAATGATTGATAACCAATTCCAAATCCGCCAATTCTCTGGAATAATTGTTTTGCCCAAAAGCTTCCAGGTCTGCAAAGTTATTTGGATGCAATACTGTTGTGCCGTTGTGTGACATATTGAATGTAACAAAATAAAATCCAGCATCTGCGAACTTCTCTCCCATCAGCTTCCAAGCTCCCCAATCTTTGTAGCCTTTGTAGCCGTGAACAAAAATCAGTAAGGGTAGTTTCTCCTCAGAAACCGGGAAAATAGCGTCTGACAAGAACTCTTTTTCGTTCTTTAGAATAAGGTTATTTTGTATCATCAGTTTCATCCCGAATGGTATTAAAATAAAAAAGGAAGTTAATGAAAACTTCCTTTATATATTATATGGTCATCGAGAAAATCCGAGTTTCTGGTTTATTTCTCAACATTCTGAGGTCAAAAACCATGGCTACATTTCTTGTAAAAGCGCGTCCTTTTTCTGTGATCTTAATTTGATTTTCTGCGATCTCTACCAATCCGTCAGATTCCATTTCTTTCAGTTTTTCAATGGCGTTTTCAATTTCAGGGAAAGAGGTTTGCAGATCCCAACTGGTTTCCAACTGACACATCAGATTCAGGATGTGCTTTCTGATCATCAGGTCTTCCTGATCCAAAATATGACCTCGGAAAACAGGAATCTGACCCTCTTCTACCATGTTCTGATACTCTTCTACGGTTTTTGCATTCTGTGCAAATGCGTACCAGGAATCGGAGATTGCGGACATTCCCAAACCAACCATCAACTGGGTTTTGCTGGAGGTGTAACCCATAAAGTTGCGGTGCAGTTTTTTCTGAATCAAAGACTGATAAAGATCGTCATGATGCAGCGCAAAGTGATCCATCCCGACTTCTATGTATCCCAGATCTTCCAGCAATTTTTTCCCGTCTTCGTACAGTCTTCTTTTTTCCTCGCCACTTGGTAAATCATTTTCATCAAAACCGCGTTGCCCAACGCCTTTTACCCAAGGTACATGCGCGTAGGAATAGAATGCGAGGCGGTCCGGTTTCAGTTCCAGCGTTTTTCGGATGGTGAATTCCATGGCTTCCCAGGATTGGTGTGGTAATCCAAAGACCAAATCGTGGCTCACACCCTTGTAACCAATTTCTCTCGCCCATTCTGTTACATTCTTTACATTTTCAAAAGGCTGAATTCTGTTGATCGCTTTCTGAACTTTTGGATCGTAGTCCTGAACACCAAAACTGACTCTGGTAAATCCAAGATCATACAAAGTCTGCAAATGGGCTTTTGTGGTGTTATTCGGGTGGCCTTCAAAACTGAACTCCTGATCTTCTGCAATGTCTACGGTATCAAAAATACCTTGTAGTAGTGTTCTCAGATTTTCCGGAGAAAAGAAAGTGGGCGTTCCACCACCCAGGTGAAGTTCTTTCAGTTTTGGTTTCTGAGTCTGGGCCTGGGATTCTTGGTTGAACAATTCGAGATACAATTTCCACTCCTTCAGTACACTTTCCATATAAGGAATCTCTACAGAATGCTGCTTGGTAATCCTTTTGTGACAGGCACAAAATGTACAGAGCGCTTCGCAGAACGGTAAGTGAATGTAGATGGAAATCCCTTCTTCGGCATTGCTTTCCGAAAAAGATCTGATCACGGATTTTTTCCAGAGATCTGCGGTAAAACCGGCTTCATTCCAATATGGAACGGTTGGGTAAGAGGTGTAACGGGGCCCTGGAATATTGTATTTGTCGACTAGAGAATTCATTGAGGCAAAGTTACAAAAATTGCATTTGGAATGCTTTTGATTTGGGATGATTTTTGATTGGAAGTTTCTATAATGGATGACAAAATTTTTATCAAATGACAAATCCCATAGCCCCGATAGAAACGGCATCCTTTTTTGTCTTTCTGTCAAAGGTCTATTGATAAAAAAAACCGGATAAAGACAAAAAAGATATAGTGGATAGCGGGAAACAGCTCCTAATAATTTGACTTTATTATTTAATTTTGTTATAATTTATAAGGAGTTTTATTTTTATATGTCTTCGAGAACCTCAGACTGACAAAGAAAAAACCCTGTCAGCGTTTGAAAATCTGACAGGGCCTTTATATGAATAACTTTGTCAAAGATTCTGAACTTTGACAAAGTAAAAATTATCTCAATTCTGCGTTCAATTCTTTTGTGAAAGACTTTATAAGCGAATTCATCACTTCTGAGATGTCTTTGTCTTCCAAGGTTTTTTCCTCGTTAAGCAGTTCAAAACTCATGGCGTAAGATTTTTTGCCTTCCGGTAGATTTTCCCCTTCGTAAACGTCGAAGAGATTGATTTTTTTGAGAAAAGGCGATTTGTTTTTCTTGGCCAACTCGTACAATTCTGAGTAAGAAACCGTCTTGTCTACCAGCAATGCAAGATCCCTTCTGATTTTATTGAATTTTGGGATATCGGCGAATTTGAGATTCTCTTTGCTTCTGAAAGACTGGCAATTTTCCAATTCTATCTCTGCGTAGAAAACTTGCTGACTGATATCGAAGTCCTTGAGTAACTGTGGAGAGACTTTGCCTAATCTTGCCAGGGTTTTTCCTTCCGCTGTAATTTCCAGAGCATCTGAGAAACGGTCGTCTTCCAGGGCAGATTCGTGAAGATCCAGATTCAGTTTTTCAAGAAGAATTTTCACATAGGCCTTCAAGTGGTAGAAATCTGTTGCGCTTTTTGGCTGAAGCCAGTTTTCTGCAACCTCTCTCCCTGTTGTAAGAATCGCCAATTGTTTTCTCTCCTCGTATTGTTCTTTTTTGTGATAGATTTTGCCAAGTTCGAAAAACTTGATGTCGGCAGATTTTCTGTTGATATTGTAGATCGCATTTCCTAGAAGACCTTCTAACAAAGACTTTCTCATGAATGCAAGATCATTGCTTAAGGGATTGAGTAACTTAACAGCATCGGTTTCATCTTTTACGGAAGTGAGTGAATTGTTCATCACTTCATTAAAACCATTTGATTGTAACGTCCTTGCCCAAGCGTTTTCCAAAGCATCCTGATCTTCAAAATCAAGCTTCACGGGTGTGAAGGAAATTTTCTTTGGCGCTTCTATTTTGTTGTAGCCATAGATTCTTAGAACTTCTTCGATCACGTCTATTTCTCTTGTGACATCTGCCCTGTAAACGGGAATTGATAGTTCCAATCCGTTTTGGATTTCGTTAAGAATGGTGATCTCCAGAGATTTCAAAATTTCTTTAATTTTCTCCCGGTGGATTTTCGTCCCAAGGATCTGATCGATCTTCGAATATCTAAAAACCACATAATGATCTTTGATTTTCTCGGGATAATGTTCCAAAATTTCGCCAACCAACTTGCCACCAGCCAATTCCTGAATGAGCTTGATAGCGTTGGTCAAAGCTGTTCTTGCATTGTTCGGATCCACACCTCTTTCGAAGCGGAAAGACGCATCGGTATTGAGTCCGTGGAATTTCGAAGCTTTTCTGATCGCTACTGGATTGAAGTAAGCACTTTCCAAAAATATCGTTTTGGTTTCAGAAGAAACGCCACTTTCGCTTCCACCAAAAACGCCGGCGATGCAAAGTGGATTGTCTTTTCCGTCTTTGATGATGATCTCGGAACCGCTTAAAGTTCTTTCCACACCATCCAAAGTTTTGAATTTCGTCCCTTCTTCTACGGTTCCAACTTTCACCGTTTTATCCGCAATTTTATCAGCATCAAAAGCATGAAGTGGCTGTCCAAGACCGTGAAGGATGTAATTGGTAATATCTACTACATTATTAATAGGCGAAAGTCCGATGGCTTTCAGTCTTGCTTTCAACCAATCTGGAGAAGCTTTCACTTCTACACTTTCTATGACAGCTCCAAGATATCTTGGTGTCTGTTCTGTGCTTTCAACTTCTAATTTGAACTCGTGCGAACCTTCTATGGTTAAGACTTTGGATTCTATTTTTGTGAATTCTGATTTCAGATTATTGGAAATCAGGAAAGCCTGCAAGTCTCTGGCAACGCCATAATGTGACATGGCGTCGGTTCTGTTTGGTGTGAGTCCGATCTCGTAAACCTCATCATTGGTCAATTCAAAATAGTCTGCAAAGTTTTTCCCCACTTCGAATTTTTCTGAATCCAAGACCATAATGCCGCCGTGATCGTCGCTTAAACCTAATTCGTCTTCTGCGCAGATCATTCCTTCGGAAACTTCGCCACGGATTTTTGCTTTTTTGATATCGAAAGAAGTGCCGTCTTTTGCATAGATTTTGGTACCAACCACTGCAACAGGAACGGTTTGTCCTTCGGCAACATTTGGTGCACCACAAACGATTTCCAAAATTTTTCCGCCGCCAACATCAACGGTTGTTTTGTTGAGTTTATCGGCGTTCGGATGTTTTTCGCAAGTCAAAACCTTGCCAACAACGATTCCTTCCAAGCTACCTTTTACGCTTTCGAATTTATCCACACCTTCCACTTCCAGACCGATGTCTGTAAGGTAAGCACTGATCTTCTCCGTAGAAAGTTCAGTTTTGATATAATCCTTAAGCCAATTATTTGAGATTTTCATTTGATTGATTTGAAATTTGAGGTTTGAAATTTGAAATTCCAGAACCTTTAAGCTTGCAAATATCGTGATTTTTTAAGAAACTGGAAAGCTAAAATTTCCACAAATACTATACTGAAAAATGATTTAATTTTATTATTTCAAGAATGTTTTATAAATTACAAAACTATTTAAAACTATAACACAAATGCTTTATTACATACACATTCAAGAAACAATTGGTGATTTTAACGAATCAATAATTTGGTTAAGAAATGTAGATTATGAGGAAGCTGTTGAACTAATCCAAAATAATTCTCCTGCATTTTGCAACAATATTTCTTTTTCAATTCCCTATCATCTTGAACCAACTATTATAACAAATGACTTAACATTAAGCCTACTATTTAGGAATGCGTTTGATTTGAACGAATTTATAAGTTATTGTGGATTAGTAATAGAGAACACAGAACGTAGACCCTTTTATTATCAACAAACAAATTTCAATTCTAAATATTCAAGATTTATCATTCAAGCAATTAATCAAATTTTAATTGGAAATTATTCCTTTGCAAGTTTAAATACTCAAAAAATTCTTTCATTCTTAGGAGATTGTGATGATGAAGAAACTCTAGATATAAATTCCTTAATTTTTAATGGTGTTTGGCTTGATAAGAATGAAAGTGAATTTAATTTTTCTGAAGATGATATTTATTTTAATAATCTATGGGAAGAGTTACCCTTAAATTGGAAAAAACTTATTATAAGTCCTTTGGGAGGTATATTTAATAATTATCAAACAACTAAAGAATTAACAAAGTCTATTTTTCAAACTGATATTTTAGATTTTGATAAACTAGAAATGGTGTATAATTCAGAATTAGATATAAATTATCTAAAATTTTTCAGTAAGCTTAAAAGTTTAATTATAAAAAGAAAGAATATTATTAACGCTCGCTATATTGAAAATTTAGAGAATTTAGAAACGATAAATTTATCAAGCTCTACTATTGATGATATTTCTTTTATAAAAAGTCTAAAAAATTTAAAAAAATTAGATTTATCCGAAGTAATAATCAGAAACCAAAATATCTTTAATGACACAAATTTTAATATGGATAAACTCGAATATTTAGACATCTCCAAATGCAATTTTGAGTCATACAACTTCTTAAAAAATTTTAAAAATTTAAGAGTTTTAAAAATTCATAAAACCAATTTCAAAGATTTTAACATACTTTTAAATTTAACAAAATTAGAAGAGTTAGATATTTCATTTACAGCTTTTAACAACTATGAATTTATCAAAAACTCTTCAAAATTAAAAACACTTGACTTATATGCTACTGAAATCACAAGTACGGAAGGACTTAGTAATTTTAAAGAATTGTCATATCTTAACATTGGTAAAACACAAATCGAAAGCATACTTCCTTTATATACAAATGATAATTTAGAAACATTAATTTGTTGTGATTGTAAATTAAAGTCATTAACTCCTATGAAAAGCTTAAAAATATTTGATATGCGATTTAATAATGATATTGATACCGATGAATTATTAAATTATGAAAAATTGATTGGATATAAAATATTAGATTTTCAATGGCTATGAAAATTCAAGAATACGGTAACAAAGAAATTAAAAATGCAATTATCAAATCCTTTTTAGAAAAAGACCCAAAATATTTTATTCCTTTTCTGCTATCAAAAAATGTTTTTGTCGAGTATTGGAATAAAACAAAATTCTATCAAGTCTTTAAAAATGAAATTTTAAATTTGGAAATAAAGGATGGATTTAGAGAAATTAAATTTGAAAATCAAGATTGGGGTTATTGTGATGATTACACTCAACTAAATATTTATGATAATTACCATTTACATCCTAGATTTTCAATTCTTTTCAAGGATGAAAATGAAAAACTATATTTAGAATTCAATCCTTTTTAAAACTAATATTCGTAGATTGGAATTGAGATTCCTACGGAATGACAAATATTGGATTTAAAGCTATCAAACAAAAAATGAGACTCGAAAAATTCAAGTCTCATTTTTTTTATTTATAAAATTAATGAAAATCATTCATCAATTATCATTCATCACTTATAAACCAATCACTGGCATTGACAGCATCAGGATACTTTCGTTTTCCTCCAATCCGTCAACCGGCTCTACGATTCCTGGTCTGTTTGGCTGAGACATTTTCATCGTCACATCGTCAGAAGCCAAAACGGATAACATCTCTGTCAGGAATTTTGAACTGAAACCGATGTTGATATCATCACCGTTGTAATCGCAAGGAATCTGCATATCTGCCTTGTTCGCGTATTCCGTATCTTCTGCGTGAAGGTGAAGCACGTTTCCGGACAATTTAAACCTTACCTGATTGGTAGATTTGTTGGACATAATGGACGCTCTTCTGATAGAACTCAAAAGCAAACCTCTATTGATGGTCAAAACATTTGGATTTTCTTTTGGGATAACAGCGTTGTAGTTTGGATATTTTCCATCAATCAAACGACAGATCCAAGTGTTGTTTCCAAAAGTGAATTTCGCCATATTATCACTAAACTCGATCAACACATCTTCTGTTGAATTGTTCAGGATATTTTTGAAAATCGCCAAAGGTTTTTTCGGCATAATGAATTCCAAAGTCTCGGGATGCGTGACATCTGTTCTTTTGTAAACCACCAATCTGTGAGAATCTGTAGATACAAAATTGGTCTCATCTTCTTTAAATTGAAATAAAACACCCGTCATAACCGGACGAAGAGAATCGTTACTCGTCGCAAACAAAGTATTCGCCAAAGCTTCTGCCAAAACGCCACCGGAAATGGTCACTTTTTGAGACGCATCGAACTCCGGTAATTCCGGATAATCGTCTGCATTGTCTAGCGCTACTGCAAAGTTATCTTTCTCATCCAAGATCTCTAGAACGCTTCCGTTCCCGTCTTCGGAATCTTTCACGGCCAAAGTCAAAGGTTGCTCGCCATAAGTCTTCAAGAAATCCTGAAAGATCTTACCTGGAACTGCTAATTTTCCTTTATCATCTGACTTCACATCCAGGGAAGTAATCAAGGTTGTTTCACCGTCAGATGCGGTAACAGTCAATAAGTTCTGATCTAACTCGAACAGAAAATTCTCCAAAATTGGTCTAGACTGTGAACCGGAAATCACGCCGCTAACTGTCTGTAAAGCTTTTTGCAAATCGCCACTGGCAACAATAAATCTCATAAACTGTATTTATTTCAATTGTACAAAGATAATGAATTTGATGTGATTTTAAAAGCTGTATTTATTTAGTTATTAACAATTTTTCATTTGGAGTAAAATAAGTTTGGATAACTTTGTCGAAGTTTATTAATGATCATTTTTTTTGAACGCAAAGTCCGCTAAGTTTATTGAGTTTATTGAAAATATTTTTAAGGTTTGCAAAGGTACTTCGACAGGCTCAGTATAAACTTCAACTCAGCAAAGAGTAAGAATTATTATTTAATTTTATAAAATCAATATGAAAAAACCGCCATTTCACAAAAGCGTTCAGTTCACAATCCGTGGCATCTTGTGGATTTTGAGGAACGAACGTAATTTCCAGATCCATATTTTGGGATTGATCCTAAATCTTTTTCTCATCGTTTTTCTTGGTCTTTCCAGTTTTGAAAGCGCGTTGATCATTCTGGTTTCATTCTTCGTCTTGGTGACGGAAGCTTTGAATACTTGTGTTGAGAAAATCTGCGATTACATTCAGCCGGAATTTGATTTGAGAATTGGAATTATTAAGGATTTGGCTGGCGGAGCGGTTTTGTTGGCGACTATTTCTGCTATTTGTGTTGGGATTTTGGTTTATTGGTCTTATTTGAAATTGTTTTTTTATTAAAATTATTTTAAATTAATTTCGTTTACCCCAACCCTAAAGGGAGCAAAATTAATTTAAAGATTTAATCACCATTTTTTACATAAAATTTTTACATTTGTTTTCAATATAATTCTAGAATGAGCAAAAAAAACATCGCCGTCGTAATGGGCGGATATTCTGATGAATACAAAGTTTCTCTAAAAAGTGGACAATTGATTTTCGATTCTTTGGATCGCGAAATTTATCAAGTTTACAAAGTGGTCATCCTGAAAGACGAATGGTATTTCCTTGATGAAAACGAACAGAAAAACCCAATCAACAAAGCAGACTTCTCTGCCGATCTAGGAAATGGAGAAAGTCTGAAATTTGACGCATGCTTCAATACCATCCACGGAACGCCTGGCGAAAACGGAATCTTACAGGCTTATTGGGACGCAGTCGGACAAAAATATACAGGTTGCGACTTTTACCAAAGCGCATTGACCTTCAATAAAAAAGACACCTTAGCGGTTCTTTCAAAATACGGAATTCCTTCTGCGAAAAGTATTTATCTGAGAAAAGGCGAAGCTATTTCTGATGACAAAATCGTGGAAGAACTCGGATTACCGCTTTTCGTGAAGCCCAATCAAAGTGGTTCTTCTCTCGGAATTTCTAAGGTTAAGGAAAAAAGCGAACTGAAAACTGCACTTGAAATTGCTTATAAAGAAGATGATGAAATCTTGATCGAAAGTGCTTTGATTGGAACTGAAGTTTCTGTGGGCGTTTTGGACTACCAAGGTGAAGTGATCGTTCTGGGCATTACGGAAATCATCCCCGACAAAGAATTCTTCGATTACGAAGCCAAATATGAAGGCGCTTCTCAGGAAATTACGCCTGCAAGAATAGACGAAGAGACCACAAAAAAGGTGGAAGAAATCTCTATTAAAGCTTACAAATCTTTGGGAATGAGTGGATTCTCCAGATCAGAATTCATCATTGTGGACAGCATCCCTTATCTTTTGGAAATGAATACGAATCCTGGATTTTCGCCGGCAAGCATCCTACCACAACAGGCAAAGATCTACGGAATCTCCATCAAAGATCTATGTGGAAGCGAAGTGGAGAAAGCATTGAAAAAATAATTATAATTTGGCCAAAGAAAAGTCTTTGGCTTATTTTTTTTTAAAATCTGAAATAAATGAAAATTGCTGTTTTCCCCGGATCGTTTGATCCTATTACACTTGGGCATTATGATATTGTAGAACGCGCCGTTCCGCTTTTTGACAAGATCATCATTGCTATCGGAAAGAATTCTCAGAAAAAATATATGTTCTCTTTGGAACAACGTAAAGAATTTATCAGAAAAACATTTGAAAAATTCCCGAATGTGGAAGTGGATGATTTTGAAGGATTGACGATCGACTATTGTAAAAGTAAAAACGTGAATTTCATTTTGAGAGGTTTGCGCAATCCTGCCGATTTTGAATTTGAAAAATCAATCGCTCAGACCAACAGAGCTTTGACCAGAGACAATACCATTGAAACCATTTTTCTTCTCACATCCTCCGGAAAATCTTACATCAGCAGCAGCATTGTGAGAGAGATCATCTCTTACGGCGGAAATTATGAGATAATGGTTCCGGATGCGGTAAGGGCTTAAGAGACCTAAAGACCTGTTTATCAAACAGAAAAGACGCCCGATAGAGCGTCTTTTCTGTTTTTAAATACTAAAATTTAATTTCTATTTTTTATGACAACATATCCTGTCAGCAATCTGCCATCTGTAAGTACGATATGATACCAGTAATTGTCTGTCGGCAAAGGGCGTCCCAGAAAAGATCCGTTCCAGAAAAACTGACCTTTAACAGTTGTTTCCAAAACCACCTTACCATTTTTATCCATCACACGAACAACAGTGCCAGGATAATTTTCCAAACCTTCTATCTCCCAGCCGTCATTCACGCCATCTCCATTAGGTGTGATGATATTATTGATTTTAAAAATTGTAAAATCTTTAATTGTTACAGCACAGATATTTGTTTTTTCCCTAACATAGACTTTGTGTACGCCTTGTGAGAGATTTCGGAAAACGTTAGAATCTTGCCAATCTTTGTCGTTATCTAGAGAATACTCATATGTGAGAGAACCTTTAACAATGACTGTCGCAGTTGTATTTTCTATCGTAATATTTGCCACCTCAGGACCTGAGTTGCCCGGGATATTATCAGATGTTATCATAATCAAGATTGGTAATCTCTGTACACTCTCACATCCGTCAACAGTTTGAGTAGCGTAATAGGTAAAGCCATCCTGCAAAGCAGTGACCGAAGGTAACGGCGTCAGAGACAGCTTGTCTGAATACCATTTGATATGACTCCCCGTAATTTTGATATCGTCTAATTTTGCATTTGTGCTGATACAGAATAACTGCGGAGAACTTCCCGTTGGAGGTAAAGTTGCTGTGATGTTAACATTTACTGGAACACGCACGCTCTCACAAGTTGCAATAATCTGAGAAGCGTAGTAAGTATTCCCATCAACCAAGGCTGTGGAGGGCTGCAATTGATGACCACCAATTGCGGCATCATACCATTTCACATCTGTTCCTGTTATATTTACATTCCCGAGGGTTGCTTTGTTTTGAATACAAAAACTCTGCGTAGGTGATGCCAAAGGTGTTGGCGTCGTATTAACATATGTATTAATAACGACCTGAGCAGGATCTGATATACATCCAATCGCATTTTTATACCTGATCTTATAAGTATCTGGCACCAAGCCTCTGAAAGAATTAGAACTCGCCCAAGAAACACCATCATCTATAGAATACTGAACTGCTGAAGTCGTAATCAAAATCTCACCACTTGCATGATGACAATCTAGCTGCTGAACTTGAAACAGCGCAATTACAGGTGTATCAATAGGTTTTTTAACCACTACCAGAACAGCTGCAGATTCGCAACCAGCAGCGTTTTTTGTTTTTAATTTATAATTGCCCGGAGCCAACTGCCCAGAATTTGCGTTAAGCGAATAGGTTACACCATCATCAAAACTGTAAAAAGCAGCAGGCGTCGAGATCGTGATATCGCCAAAAGGATTGGCACAAGAAGCAGGCTGATTCACCACATAAACTGGCAGAACCGGAGCATTCGGAGGCGTATTAATCACCACAGAAAGTGCAGGTGAAGGACAGCCGCTACTGGATAATTTTTGTCTTACCAAGTAAGTACCCGGCGAAAGCATTGCATTAGAAACCGTCACCCAGGTAACACCATCATCAAAACTGTAATAGGCTGCAGGCGATATTACAGATATATGACCCGTAGTGGCAGTGCATCCTAAAGGTTGAGTTACAGAAACCTGTGGCTGAAGCGGTGTAATAGGTTTTATATTGACTGTTACCATTGCTGCTAATGAGATACAGCCGGCAGCGTCTTTTATCATTAGGTTATAAGTTCCTGGCGGTAGATTAGATCTGGTGTCAGATGTACCAAATGTAAGTCCGTTATCAAAACTGAATTCTGCGGCAGAGCTCGTAATTTTGATTATTCCCAAAGCACTGTTGCAATCAGGATGCGTCACAGAATAGACCGGAGCAGGCAACGGCGCAGGCGTGGTGATGACTGCAGTTGCAACATTGGATATACAGCCGGCAGCGTTTTTCACCTTGATCTGATAGTTTCCTGGTAAGAGGCCGCTTTTTGTATTAGAATAGGTGAAGGTCAATCCATTATCAAAACTGAAAGTGGCGGCAGGGCTTGTTACCGTGATACTACCTGTGGCAACACTGCAAGTGGGTGCTGTCACAGAAACAGTAGGCGCAGCAATAGCAATCCCGGAATCCAGATTGACAACAGTCGTAAGAGACTCGCAGCTGTAAGCATTCACTTTGATTTTGATAATATAAGTCCCAGAGCCTAGATTGTTTTTGACAGGATTGTTTGTCCAAGACGCACCATCGTTAAAAGAGTAACTGCTTGCTACAGTATTGATCTTTATACTACCATCTGTACTGTCACAAGCGGTAGGCTGCACTGTTGCGACCACCGGAGCTGCAGGTATACTGGGACTAGAATTAATATATGCATTAGCAGTTTGAGAAACGCATCCAAAACTATTTTTTATCAAAACATTATAGTATCCAGAAGCGGCATTATTCTTAATAGGACTAGTAACCCATGTTGCACCATTATCAAAACTATAAAGATCTGAAATGGTTTTAACAATAATAGAACCTAATGGTGATGCGCAGGTTGGCTGGATCGTCGTAACCTGCGGAGAACCGAGATAATATTTCTGAACACTCTTTCCTACAGCAGTAGAAACACAACCAATTGAGTTTTTTATTTTTATATAGTAATACCCTGGCACTGGGTTGAGTAATGTAGAACTGGTACCCCAAGTCGCACCATTATCAAAAGAATAAAATGCAGCATTCGACAAGACTGTGATGCTACCATTATTACCACATGTAGGCTGCACAACGTTCACCAATGGCTGTGGCAGATAATAGGTATTGATCGAGATATAGAAGGAATTGGATCTACATCCTTGCGCATTTTTTATCACAACATTGTAAGATCCTGTAGTGAGATTTGTTAAAACAGAATTGGTTGTCCAAGTATTTCCGCCATCAAAACTGTACTGGGCTGCAGGCGTAAGTACTTTTATACTTCCATTTTGACCACATTTTGGCTGGATGATCTCAACATCCGGTTTTGGCAGATAATAGGTGGAAAAATAGACAGAAGTGTTGTAAGTATCGGAGGTACAGTTAAGATTATTCTTGATGGCAATTCTATAAGACGTTCCTGACAAATTGGTAAAAACAGGACTGGAGCTCCAGGTATTACCACCATCTATACTGTAAAAACTAGCTGGTGTTGTAATCGTAATAGAAGCTCCTACCCCACAAGAAGGCTGAGTAGAGGTATACGAAGGGTTTTCTAAATAAAATGGTTTAAGATTAACACCAACAGTAGAGGATGTACAAGTTGCATCCTTTATCATAACAGAATAATAACCGGGATTCAAATTAGAAAAGACAGGATTGGGAGCCCAAGTATAACCACCATCTATGCTATAAAAATTGGCAACAGCATTTACAGTAATACTTCCCTTCGTTCCGCAAGCGGGCTGAACTGCAGTGACAGATGGCTGTGGCAATCTCGTATCGTCCAAGTCCACATAAATATTATTTGAAATACATCCTGATTTTTTAACTACCAAACGATAATAACCTTTTGTAAGATTGGAAAAATCCGGATTGATTGACCAGCTAGAGCCGCCATCTATACTGTACTGATCGGCTGCTGACGTGAATTTTATACTTCCAATGGTATTACCACAACTTGGACTTACCGCAGTATAAGTGGGATTATCAAGGTAAATTTGGCTAAAATAAACAGAAGACGCATCTGATATGCAGCTCAGACTATTTTTGACAACTACGTCATAACTGTAATTAGTCAAATTCGTAAAGACAGGATTAGAATTCCAAGTATATCCACCATTGATACTATAAAAATCAGCTACTGTATTCACGGTAATACTTCCCTTTACGGCACACGTAGGCTGTACAACCGTTATTGATGGTTTCGGCAATTTTTGCTGATTCAGCGAGACAGATTGTGGATAAGATTTACATCCTGTATTATTTTTCACCATAATATAGTAATACCCAGCTGGAAGACTTTTGGAGTTTGTGGTTACCCAAGTTGCCCCATTATCAAAACTGTAAAAATCAGAAACACTATTGATTGTTATCTTACCATTGACGCCACATCCGGGTTCTTCCGTAGTATAAATTGGACTTGGAAGTGTAGGAGGATCTAATCTAACCGTTTGCGACTGAGAAATGCAGTTTGCGCTGTTTTTAATTTTAATTTGATAATTACCTGGTGGTAACTCTGCAAGATTACTAGTTGTCCAGGTGGCACCATTGTCAAAGCTGTATTCCGCTGCTTCTGTTTTTATGTAGATACTACCGTTTGTTCCACACTCTGGCTGAATGGTTTCATATTGTGGCGCCTGGCTTTCAAATTTGTACACAGAAATATATGAATAATCAGAGGTACATCCCAGATAATTTTTAACTCCTACAGAGTAGTTCCCTGCAGTTACATTACTGGAAACATTGGAGCTTGCCCAAGTTACACCTCCGTTAAAAGTATAAAAATCTGCCGGTGTATTGATTGTGATTGTTCCTAAAACAGCACATGCAGGACTTACCAATGTATAATCTACATTGCCAAGCGTCTGGCTTTGTATGAGGACGACTTGAGCATTTGAAATACAGCCAGCTGCATCCTTTGTTCTTACGATATATTTATCTGGCTGCAGTTTGTCTGCCACAGGATTGGTTACCCAAGTCACCCCATTATCAAAACTGTAATATGCCGCAGTAGTCGTTACAGTGATACTTCCCGTATCGCCACAAAATCTTGGCTGGGTTGCGTTGGTATTAGGTACCTGTAATAATGATTGGATGATGTTGACCTCCTGAGAATACGAAGTGCAACCTTTGAGCGTTTTGATCTTCACATAGTATTTTCCTGGATACAGATTGGTTTTCGTACCATTGGTAGTCCACGTCGCACCATTATCAAAACTGTATTCTGAAGCAGGAGACGTTACCTTTATGGTGCCATAAGAGACAAAACAAGAAGGCTGAGTAACAAGCAATGTTGGAGAAACTGCAGTTACACTGGGTTCTATACTTACACTGGCAGTACTGCTACAACCATAACTATCCGTAACAGTAACAGAATACACCCCAACATCGGTTACAGTAATGGTTTGTGTGTTTAATCCGTTAAAGCTCCATAAATAAGAACTCCCGGGAGATGCAGTTAGCTCTGTACTCCCAGAGCATACGTTGAGGACTCCAGTGATATTCGCAGTAGGATTTCTTACTTCCAGTGCAACCGGTATAATCTTGTAACAGCTTGGATCTTTGGAAACCCTTATATAAATAGTACTTGTACCGGATTGGTAACTTGTAGAGCCCGAGATACTGTTGGCATTTGTAAAAGCATCATTGTAATTTTTGAAATATGAAAAAGTAAGACCTACTGTAGAAGTTACGACTTTGTTATCAAAATCCGTCAGATTAAAATTTTCTAATGCATCTTGACCAATATCACACTTTGAAAGCTTTGCCGTTGTGACCGGAATATGACAAGATGATGAACAATTGAGGAAACTAATATCCCAACCATCATTGGCATCTGTATCTGATGCATTGGAGAAAAAATTACCGCCTCCACAAGAACTTCCCTGTATATCATAATCAATATAAACACCCACATTATAATTGGACTGACTTACGTTGGGGACATCAGCACTGTTGAGAACAAAATTGAATTTTTTATTAACATTGTCAATAGTGGCTGCTTGAGTCGTATAGACAGCCGTACCAGTTTCATTGAACAATTTCAGTGTGATATTCTTCACAGAAGCCGTGACACCGCCAGAATTCGGAACAGTAAAAACACCCGAAACATTCAGTGGCAAACTAGGACACACAGCATTGAGAGGATCTAAATTGATACTTCCTATAAAACTCTCGTTAGAGTGCAGAAGACAAATATCATCTACATAAGCATAACCAAAATGACCTCCCAAACCGCATCTGGATGCCATAAACTCTATCGTAAACTCTTCATTATTAGGGATGGCAGAGATATCCAATATCCCGGACTGCCAATTGGCTGTATATAATGTTACATAACCATAGCTGCCATCTGGGACCTTTGTAAAAATACAGTTTTTCTCATCTCCTACAAGACAGAACTCACTTACAACCTGGTTATTTTTGTTAAGAACCCTAGCTTTAAAAAATGCCTGATTATCAGTATGGCTATTATCATACACACTTTGTAGAATAGCTTTATAATTAAATTTCAGAAAATTTTCATTATTGGTTTTAAATCTTTTTCCCTGAACAATTGCCCCATACGTGCTCGAGTTTGGATAATTAATTTTCAAAGCATATTGATCAAACGCTTTGATATCACCCATATACCTATCAATAAGATTAGCGGGAACCGTGGTTGCCATCTCATTGACTGCCGAAGGGTCATATTGATTGATATAGGTATCAGCTTTATTAGATATAGACCTACACTGCGTAGGACCGGGAGGATCTCCGATGTTGTACAAGAAGTTTTTAAGATAATTGGCGCCAGCCACGGTTTCTATCTGTTCAAAACCGCCATTGGAGCACATCTCTACCGCTGTTAGTGCAGTTTTTTTCATGTTTTTCTTTTCAAGAAGCACTTTAGCAACACGATCTTTCAAAAATTTCTGTTTGAGACTTTGATCCGTAATGATTTTACCATTCCCATCTTCTACAATACCATTGGAAAGGTAGTTAATAGTATCATTTTCATGAATATGCTGGGCAGTAAGGAAAGAAACAAGGAATAAAAATAGTACAAAATAATACTTTTTCATGCAATTTAATATGAAATTAGTTTTTACAAAAGTATCCTTTTTTTTAAGATAAATTTAACACTATATCCAAAAATTAATACATCGAGCCTCTGTCCCACTTGCGACAAAGGGTTTTTAATATTTTTTAAAAAAATTAATTTCCAAAATAGTCGACTGCAAATTTCATCCTATCTTCCAACGATAGATCCAAACAAGCATCCGGCAGTATTCCAATATAATCAATCGGACAACCTGGCCAGTGCATCGCCCTGTAAGGTTTGCGGGCTAAAGCATTTTTCCTGTTCAGGTTGTATAAACTTTTTGCCTAGTTCCCAAGTTTTGAGATTGATCGGATCAATCCCACTGATCCCAAACTTCACTTCTATAAATATAAAGACATAAAAAAACCGCCTATAAATAGGCGGTCTTCAGTGGTTTCTCCAGGGATCGAACCAGGGACACATGGATTTTCAATCCATTGCTCTACCAACTGAGCTAAGAAACCATTTCTCTTTTTGTTCTGAGTGGCGCAAAAATACACCCTTTATTTTTAAACTGCAAATGATGTCAACATCAAATTCACATTTTGATAAAAAAACCACCTAATACAGGTGGTTTCTTAGTGGTTTCTCCAGGGATCGAACCAGGGACACATGGATTTTCAATCCATTGCTCTACCAACTGAGCTAAGAAACCATCACTCTTTTTGTTTGAGTGGTGCAAAAGTATAGCCTTTATCCTTACGATGCAAATTATATTATAATTTCTTCTGCTTTTTATATAAAAATCACTGATTATCAGAAGATTTTTTTTCTGTCTGGGATTTGAAAAAATCACTTAATTCTTCCAAAACCGGCTTTATTGTGTCTTCCGGAAGATCACTAATACGGATGTACATCAGGCCATCAATCGCATCATTGAAGTTTGGATCCACATTAAAGGCGATCATCTTTGCATTCTGCTTGATATATTTTTTGATCAGAACAGGCAATCTAAGCTCGGGCTCCAGATCATCAATGATCTTATCCAGTTTATTGAGATCAGCATCGATATCTTCAAAAAACAACGCTTTATCCCGCTCTTTCATCACCACTTTGAATTCATTCTTTGGGTGAATATATTGTGCCACTGCAGAATCATAATAATGCGATCGCATAAACTCTATCATCAATGATTTTGAAAACTCAGAAAACTTATTGCTGATACTTACACCGCCCATCAAAAATTTATGCTCCGGATTTCTAAGACAAACATGCACAATGCCTCTCCAAAGTAAAAATAAAGGAAATGGCTTCTGCTGGTATTCAATGGAGATATAAGCGCGTCCCATTTCTATCACTTTACGGAAGAATGGCTGCAATTCCGGATCGTACTCAAAGAGGGAACTCGTGTAGAAGCCAGCGATCCCGAATTTTTTCATAACTTCAGAACCCAAAGCCATCCTGTAAGCGCCGACCAGTTTTTTATCGGCATTATCCCAAAGGAAAAGATGGTGGTAATGGTTGTCATATTCATCCAAGTCAAAAGGAAGATTGGTACCTTCTCCAATGGCACGGAAAGTCAGCTCTCTTTGGCGTCCTATTTCCCTCATTATAAAGGGTATCTCTGCAGATGTCGTAAAAAACACATCATAGTCGCCGTGAGAAAACAGCTTTTTGTTCTCTGTATTTTTAAGGGTATTAATTTCGTTTTCTATATCTTCTGTAGGCGTAGCATCTATGATATTCTGGACGATATTATTCTGTTTCAGCAATGGAAGTTTGAGTGCCATATTTGGCAGTTTCAGCTTCTCTGTGATACTTCTTCTTTTTTCGTAATAAGACTTCAGCATATAGACCTTATTATAAAGATAATCCCCTAGTTCCTCAATCGTCTCCTCCTCTTCCATCTGTTTGACAGAGATGGGTTTGCCAATTCGGATCCTGATGGGTTTATCCCGCTTGCGCATCATTTCCGTTGGCAACATCAGGGTCTGTAGATCTGGATGCAGCTTGGAGACAGTATAGAAAATCTTACTATTGTTGGCGTGGAAATACATTGGAACCACAGGAACTTTTGCTTTCTTAATGATCTTAAGCGCTGTTTTCCCCCACGGTCTGTCTAATATTTCGCCATATTTATTATTCTTATTGGATACTTCACCAGCCGGAAAGATGCCCAGACATCCACCTTCTGAGAGGTGACGAAAGGTTTCTCGCATTCCGGAAGAACTACTGTATGCGTCCTTTCTCTCTTCAAAAGGATTGACAGAGATGACGAAAGGATCCATCGGCTTAATTTTCGAAAGTAGGAAATTTCCCATCACTTTGAAATCAGGACGTACACTCAGAATGATCTTGCACATCAGTATCCCATCCAACGCACCCAGTGGATGATTGGAGACAATAATAAATGGCCCGGTCTTAGGGATTTTCGAAAGATCTTCTGCAAAGACAATGTAACTGAGTTCCTGTGCTTTTACAAATTCATCAAAGAATTCTACGCCTTTTGTATGGATCAACTTGTTGTACAGTGCATTGACTTCATTTATTTTAGTAAGATTCATGATAGCCGATGCCACTGGTCTCTTTAGAAAACCAATTTTATCGAGTCCGGCTGCTTTTATCAAGTCTTCTTTGGAAATTAAGCTCATAGTGTTTTTACATGGTTACCATTTGAAAGGTTTTTTTGGAAATCTGTTCCAGCAGTACTTTTTTATCTTTGTAAAATTTTTCCAGCTTATCCAGTTCTGCATTTCTAACGGTGAACAAGGAAACGTTTTTCGTCATCTGCGTGATAAAGCTCTGCTGAAGCTCTTCATTAAAATCATTAGCCATTCCGAATTTATCTTCCAAACATAAAGCTAGTGAAATTGCTGAATTCTGCATCAAAGAAACTTTAATTTTATATTTGGCCAGAAGTGTAAAGATCAAACTCATGTGATCCTCTGCTATGAACGAGAAATCACGCGTTTCAACATTCAGCAGCGTTTGGTTTTCTTTCAGGATATAACT
Organism: Epilithonimonas tenax DSM 16811; assembly: GCF_000428485.1. Classification (GTDB taxonomy): domain Bacteria; phylum Bacteroidota; class Bacteroidia; order Flavobacteriales; family Weeksellaceae; genus Epilithonimonas; species Epilithonimonas tenax. The sequence continues at coordinate 151,656 of NZ_AUAA01000001.1, forward strand.
TTCTATCAATTCGTTTTCTGTGGAGTTTCCCACCTTGGTTCCCGGTTCTTGCGGTTGCAGAAATGATTTTACAAAAAAAGGAATATTTTTCTGTTTTAGGGGCTGCAATGTTTTTGGGTGAATCACCGATGCACCATAATACGCCATCTCAATCGCTTCCTCGTAAGAAATAAAGGACAGCAATTCTACATTTTCGAATTTTCTTGGATCACCCGTCATTACACCCGGAACATCTTTCCAAATGGTCATCTCGTCTGCATTCAGGCAATAAGCAAAGATCGCTGCGGTATAATCTGATCCTTCTCTTCCTAAAGTCACTGTAAAATTATTACTTTCTGATCCTATAAATCCCTGCGTGACATAACAATTGATCTTATCCAGTTTGGAAATATTTTGTTCTGTTTCCTGCCAGTTGACGATTCCTTCTCTGTAATTGCTATCGGTCTTGATATAGTCTCTCGCATCCAGCCAATGGTTAAAAAACTGAATATCATTAAGATACTCACTTAATATTTTGGACGATATCATTTCGCCACAGCTGACCACTTGGTCATAAACGAAGTTATAATTGGGCGACTTATTTCTTCTTAAAAAAGAATCGATGTCATCAAAAAACAAAGAGATCTCTCCAAAAACCGGATGATCTTCTGAAAATAAACCCTTGGCAATATCGATGTGGTCCTTCTTTATCAGCTCTATTTCTTTCTGATAATCCTGTTTCTTGAAATAATATTCTACTACTTTTTCCAAAGCATTGGTCGTTTTCCCCATTGCGGAAACCACAAGCAGACATTTTTCAAAACCTTGAGTTTCCAGAACCAAGGCTACATTTTTCACTCCTTCTGCATCTTTCACAGATGCACCACCAAATTTGTAAACTTTCATTTAGATTTTAGCTTTTTTAGAACAAGCTTTTTTTATATTAATATTAAGAAGGATTTTTTTCAAGCCTCAAAAATATTAATAATGAACGAAATATGAAAATTGAAGCGGCTTTTTTTAATGACTCAAAATGAGATACAAAACCATATTAATCAGATTAAAATGATTATTATCAATTAGTGATAAATTTTGTTCCATGTAAATAAAAAAAAATATAGTTTTGTAAAACTCAAAACTACAATAATGTCAAAACAAGCGCTACAGACTTTAGGAGAATTCATCATAGAAAAACAGGACGACTTCAAATACTCTACAGGAGAGCTTTCCCGTCTTATCAGCTCGATAAGAATTGCCACAAAAATTGTCAACCGGGAAGTGAACAAAGCGGGCATTGCAGACATTATTGGAAACGTCGGCAATATGAATGTCCAAGGCGAAGATCAGCAGAAGCTGGATGTTTTGGCCAATGACATCTTCATCGCTGCACTTTCTCAGAGAGAAGTGGTTTGCGGCATTGCATCTGAAGAAAGTGATGATTTCATCGAAGTGAAATGTACAGAAAATGCCCACCTCAGTAAGTATGTTGTTCTGATCGATCCTTTGGATGGTTCTTCCAACATTGATGTGAATGTTTCCGTAGGAACTATTTTTTCGATCTACAGAAGAGTTTCTGATCCGGGAAGCCCTGTGGAGTTGAGAGATTTTCTGCAAAAAGGGGTGAATCAGGTTGCTGCAGGATATGTTGTTTACGGCTCGTCTACAATGATCGTGTACACCACCGGCAACGGCGTCAACGGTTTTACTTTGGACCCATCCATCGGCACTTATTATCTGTCTCACGAAAACATCAAATTCCCTACGATGGGGAAAATATATTCTATTAATGAAGGCAATTACATCAAATTTCCCCAGGGTGTGAAAGATTATATCAAATATTGCCAGGAAGAAGAAGGCGACAGACCTTACACCTCCAGATACATCGGATCTTTGGTATCCGATTTCCACAGAAATATGCTAAAAGGCGGCATCTACATCTATCCACAGACTTCCCACTCACCTAACGGAAAATTAAGATTGCTTTACGAAGCCAATCCGATGGCATTCTTGGCAGAGCAGGCTGGCGGAAAATGCACCGACGGTTTCAAAAGAATTATGGAGATAGAGCCAACAGAACTGCATCAGCGTGTGCCTTTTTTCTGCGGAAGTGCAGCAATGGTCACCAAGGCAGAAGAGTTTATGGCAAAAGCAGTGAATAAAAATTAAAATCAACAATTATTAAATGATACTAAAGGCCGATTTCTTCGGTCTTTTATTATTTTTGCAATATGATGGACGCCAAATTTCAAAAGTACATTCTGAATTTCAAACAGCCAAGCGGAACTTCCCGAGGTATTTTGAACACAAAAGAAACTTATTTCCTGGAAATTTCTGACAAAGGAAAAACCGGAATTGGAGAGTGCTCTCTTTTCCGAGGGTTAAGCTACGATGATGTCCCAGATTATGAAGAGAAATTACTTTGGCTTTGCAATAATATCAATGAAGATGTGGACATATTAAAAGAAAACCTAAGTCAGTTCCCATCAATCATTTTTGGATTGGAGCAAGCTTTGGCAAACATTACCCGCGATACAAACATCTACTTTCCTAGTGATTTTACAGAAGGCAAAGATTCTATCAAAATCAATGGATTGATATGGATGGGAAATGAAGATTTTATGCAATCCCAAATCGAGGACAAACTGAAAAACAACTTTACCTGCATCAAACTCAAAATTGGGATAAACTGGCATTCTGAGAAGGACGTTATCAGATCCATCCGAAAAAAATTCCCGAAAGAGCAGATTGAACTGCGTGTGGATGCCAATGGTGCTTTTTCCCCAGAACAGGCAAAAAATATTTTGGAAGAATTGGCAGAACTAGACATTCACTCTATAGAGCAACCCATAAAAGCAGGAAGCTGGAAAGCGATGGCAGAACTTTGCAAAAACACACCCACACCCATTGCTCTGGACGAAGAGCTCATCGGCATTGTACATACTCAGGCAAAAAAAGAACTCCTGGCAGAAATCAAACCTCAATATATCATCTTGAAACCAAGCTTAGTAGGTGGATTTTCCGGTTCTGACCAATGGATCGATCTTGCAGAAAAAAACAACATCAACTGGTGGGTGACCTCGGCTCTTGAAAGCAACATCGGACTGAATGCGATTGCCCAATACACCTACAACAAAAAAAATCCAATGCCGCAAGGCTTAGGCACCGGCGGCTTATTCACCAATAATTTCCCAAATCCTCTGGCTTTAGAAGGAGAAAACCTGTGGTTTCGACAATCATATTTATAGAAAAAACACCAATAACCCATTTCTATTTCAAATTTATTAGTAACTATTTCCTAAATTTGATGACATATAATTTTATAAGTCATTAATTTTTCGAAAATGAAATTAAAAGTTCTAAGTCTTCTCGTCATCAGTGTTTTTTTCAGCGCTCAAAATATTCAAAATAATCCTGGGAGCAACCACGGAAACAAATTTGAACAACTCGGCACCATTCTCCCCACGCCAAATACTTATAGAACAGCTTCTGGAGCGCCGGGACAAGCTTATTGGCAACAGCGTGCAGACTATGATATCTCTGCCTATCTGGACGAAGACAAAAGAAATTTAAAAGGTTCTGAAACCATTACCTACTATAACAATTCTCCCGATAACTTAGAATATCTATGGCTTCAATTAGATGAAAATCAGCAGTCTTCTGTGAAAAACGCAGATTACCCAACTTCTTCTACCCTGCCAAAAGGATCAAATATAGATAGGCTAAAAACATCCGAACTTCCTGCAAAAGATGATGGCTATGGTGTGAATCTGGAAAAAGTAACAGACGCCAACGGCTCACCTATCAAATATGTCGTGAACAAAACGATGATGAGAATAGACCTTGCCAAACCTTTGAGAGCTGGAGACCAATTTACTTTCAAAATAGATTGGAATTACAACATCCCAAACCGTACGGAAAAAGGCGGTCGTGGTGGTTACGAAAACTTCCCTGAAGATGGCAACGATCTTTATACAATGACGCAATGGTACCCAAGAATGTGTGTTTACAGTGATTTCCACGGCTGGCAGAACCACCAGTTTACCGGGCGTGGAGAATTTGCTTTGGTTTTTGGAAACTTCAAAGTGTCCATGAATGTTCCGGCAGATCACATCATTGGCGGAACCGGCGAATGTAAAAATTATAATGAGGTTTTGACTTCGGCTCAATTAGCAAGATATAAACAGGCAGAAAATGCCAACGAACCGATTGAAATTGTGACGCTGGACGAAGCTAAAAAAGCAGAGAAAAACAAATCCAAAGAGAGAAAAACCTGGAAATTCGAAGCAGAAAACGTACGTGATTTTGCTTGGGGTTCTTCCAGAAAATTTGTTTGGGACGGCATGCGTGTCACGATTCCCGAAAACAACAACAAAGTGATGGCAATGAGTTTTTACGGAAAAGAAGCGTACGGACTTTACAGAAAATTCTCTACAAAAGCGGTTGCGCACACGATCAAAACTTATTCTGAATTCACAATTCCTTATCCGTATCCAGTGGCACAATCTGTTGAAGCTTCCAACGGAATGGAATATCCAATGATCTGTTTCAATTATGGAAGAACCGAGAAAGACGGAACTTATTCTGAAGCAATCAAAAACGGAATGTTGGGCGTAATTATCCACGAAGTTGGACACAATTTTTTCCCGATGATCATCAACTCGGACGAGAGACAATGGTCTTGGATGGATGAAGGTCTTAATACATTTGTTGAATATCTTACTGAAGAAAAATGGGATCATAAATTTCCTTCCAAACGTGGACCGGCGTGGACAATCGTAGATTATATGAAACTTCCGAAAGACGAATTGGAGCCAATTATGACCAATTCAGAAAACATTGCGAGATTTGGACCGAATGCTTACTCCAAACCGGCAACCGGACTTAATATCCTTCGTGAAACCATTATGGGAAGAGAACTTTTTGACAAAGCATTCAAAACCTATGCAAAAAGATGGGCCTTCCGTCATCCGGAACCTGCGGATCTTTTCAGAACGATGGAAGATGCAAGTGGCGAAGATCTTGATTGGTTTTGGAGAGGCTGGTTCTATAGCACAGATCCTGTAGATATCGCGATCACCAAAGTGACAGCAGCTACGCCGGATTTCGATGCACTTCCTAGAGAGGCAAAAGAAACCAAGTATAAAACTGATTCGCCAGCTGTAAACGAATTCCAAGATATCTCGAAAATCAGAAACAGAAATGAGAAAATCAAATTCTATGTGGATGGCGACAAAGGGGTTCAGGACTTCTACTACCGCTATGACAGAGGCGAAGAAAAAGTGGACACTTCTAAAGAATATACTTTAAAATCGCCAGCTTCCGAAAAACTGTCAGCACAAGATAAAACGCAAGGTGCTAACAAAAACATCACCGCCTACCAGATTGATTTTACAAACAAAGGTGGACTGGTAATGCCCATTATTCTGGAATTCACTTTTGAAGACGGATCCAAACTGAATGATAAGATCAATGTTCAGATTTGGAGATCAAATGAGCAGAAGGTTTCCAAAACTTATTACTTCGGTAAGAAAATAAAATCCATCCAATTGGACCCAATGAAAGAAACGGCGGACATTGACACCTCCAACAACTATTGGGCGGCGAGTACTTCCACAGAAGCACCTACAAAATTCCAGGTTTTCAAACAGGCACAAAAAGAAACGGCAAGAGGCGGCGCAAGTGGAAAAGTAAATCCAATGCAGGCTGCAGGAAAAAAGTAAGTACCGATTGCTGTAACTTTATCACCATTGGCACTACTTATAATTAAAAAATATGAGAACATTTCTTATTCTTTTAATTATAAGTAGTGCTAATTTTTTTTCTGCACAAAGCATACTTACACCTTCCAATGTCAAACTTAACCCAAAGTATATTCAGAATGAAATATCAGAAGCTGTCTGGTCTGCAGAACGAGCTGGCTCCAAAATAGAAATCGGTAGGGTAACAACGGAACTGACGAAATTAAACAAGAAAGAACTCCTCATAAAAACAACCGTCAAAATGAATCAGAATCCTGATGCGGCATGGGTAGATTCGACTATTATTAAAATTCTGGATTTTCAGCCAGTTTACCATTCGTCTTCCAATTCTATGAGAAATATGGCGCTCAAATTGGGTAAAAACAGAGTGACTGGATATTATCTTGATAAGAAAACGCAAAAAAAGGATCTGATTGATGAAGCGACAACATCAGCTTATTTTGACAGCAACAGTTATCCTGCTTTAATTCGATTTTTGCCATTAAATGAAAATAACACAGCTGAAATCTCCATTTTCGATTACAATCCGACAGCCAAAAAAGGCATCATCAAAGCTTATATCGAAAAGGTGGAAAAAGGAGAATACAATGGCCAGAAAGTCTGGATCGTGAAAACGACCGATGATATCCAGGACAGGAAAACGGAGAGCACTTATTATATAGATTGGAACACAAGAAAGGTATTAAAACAAGACATTAATGCAGCTGGAAGAAAAATGACAATAGAGACCACAGAATAACCCATGAAAGTTTACCAAACCGGTAAACTTTTTTTCTGCCAAAATTTCAGTTTTGAAATAAATATCTGCCAAATCGAACAATCATCGATCAAGTCATCAGCATCAACGACGTTGGCACATTGTTGGAGATGTAGGAAATAGAATAAATATTAAAAATCAAATATAATTATGTCAGTAAATTTCAGACCATTAGCGGACAGAGTTTTGGTAGAGCCAACACCTGCAGAAACTAAAACAGCATCAGGAATCATCATCCCGGACACTGCAAAAGAAAAACCTCAGGAAGGAACAGTTGTAGCCGTTGGTCCAGGAAAAGTAGATGAACCAACTACTGTAAAAGTGGGAGACAAAGTGCTTTATGGAAAATATTCAGGAACAGAACTTAAGTTTGAGGGAAAAGATTATCTTATCGTAAAAGAGGGCGATCTACTTGGAATAATAACTAGCTAATTGCTTTTAGCTTCTGGCTGTTGGCTTTTTGCATTGAAAATAAGCAATGAGAGATTTCAAAAAATTTGAAGTTTGGCAACTCAGCCATCAATTGACTTTAAAAATTTATACTTCAACTAAAAGTTTTCCTAAAGAAGAACTATTTGGATTGACCTCTCAAATTAGAAGATCATTGGCTTCCATTGGTTATAATATTTCTGAGGGAAGTGGAAGAAATTCTGATAAAGAATTTGCTAATTTTATCAACATTGCATTAGGCTCATCAAACGAAGCTGAAAGCCAATTAATTCTTGCTAAAGATTTGAACTACATTAAAGAAAGTGATTATCAAAATATTTTAGAAGAATTAATTATATTAAAAAAGAAGCTTGTAACACTTTGGAACAGGCTAAACGGAAAATAGCTTTTAGCATTTAGCTAATTGCTTTTAAAATTAAATAAACCAGCCAAACGCTGTAAATTAAACATTAAAATAAAAATCGCGAATTGCTAAAGCCAAAAGCCAAAAGCAAATCGCCAAAAGCAAAATAATATGGCAAAAGAAATTAAATTCGATATTGAATCAAGAGACGCTTTGAAAAGAGGTGTTGACGCATTAGCAAATGCAGTTAAAGTAACTTTAGGACCAAAAGGTAGAAATGTTGTCATCGAAAAATCTTTCGGTGCACCACACGTTACCAAAGATGGTGTAACGGTTGCAAAAGAAATCGAACTGGAAGACAGAGTAGAAAATATGGGAGCGCAGATGGTAAAAGAAGTGGCTTCTAAAACCAATGATATCGCCGGAGATGGTACAACTACCGCTACCGTTCTTGCTCAGGCTATCGTAAGAGAAGGTCTTAAAAACGTTGCTGCAGGTGCAAACCCAATGGACTTAAAAAGAGGAATCGACAAAGCTGTTTTGGCAGTGGTTGAAAATCTGAAATCTCAGTCTCAGGAAGTGGGAAACAACTCAGAAAAAATCAAACAAGTAGCTTCTATCTCTGCTAACAATGACGATACCATTGGATCATTGATTGCTGAAGCTTTTGGAAAAGTAGGAAAAGAAGGTGTCATCACTGTAGAAGAAGCAAAAGGAACGGATACAACTGTAGACGTTGTAGAAGGAATGCAGTTTGACAGAGGCTTCCAGTCTCCATATTTCGTGACTAATCCAGAGAAAATGGTGGTTGAATTGGAAAATCCTTATATCTTATTGGTAGAGAAAAAAATCTCTTCTATGAAAGAATTATTGCCAGTTCTGGAGCCCGTTGCACAAGGTGGAAAATCTCTATTGATTATCTCTGAAGAAGTTGAAGGTGAAGCTTTGGCAACTTTGGTTGTGAACAAATTGAGAGGTTCTCTTAAAATTGCGGCTGTGAAAGCACCAGGATTTGGCGACAGAAGAAAAGCGATGTTGGAAGATATCGCCATCCTGACAGGAGGAACAGTGATCTCTGAAGAAAGAGGTTTCACAATGGAAAACATCACCATCGATATGTTGGGAACTGCTGAGAAAGTGGTGATCGACAAAGACAATACAACACTTGTAAACGGTGGTGGCGAAGAGGCTCAAATCAAAGGAAGAGTTTCTCAGATCAAAGCTCAGATGGAAACCACAACTTCTGATTATGACAGAGAAAAACTTCAGGAGAGATTGGCTAAATTGGCTGGTGGTGTGGCTGTACTTTACGTAGGTGCTGCATCTGAGGTAGAAATGAAAGAGAAAAAAGACAGAGTTGACGATGCATTGCACGCAACCAGAGCTGCCGTAGAAGAAGGCATCGTTGCCGGTGGTGGTGTTGCTTTGGTAAGAGCAGTTGCTGCCCTTAACTTCGAAGGTGCTAATGCTGACGAAACCACAGGGATTAAGATCATCAAAAGAGCTATCGAAGAGCCATTGAGACAAATCGTTACCAATGCTGGTGGTGAAGGCTCTGTAATCGTTGCGAAAGTAGCAGAAGGAACCGGAGATTTCGGTTACAACGCAAAGACTGACGAGTATGTGAATATGCTTGAAGCTGGGATCATAGATCCTACTAAAGTGACAAGAGTTGCTTTGGAAAACGCAGCTTCTGTTTCAGGAATGTTGTTGACAACAGAATGTGTAATCACAGAAGTGAAAAGTAACGAACCTGCAATGCCAATGGGCGGCGGAATGCCAGGAATGATGTAAGAGTCAAAGACCAATAAACTATATAAACCGTTCAGATTTTTCTGAGCGGTTTTTTATTTTTAAAATCAAAAAATTGAGTTTAATCTGTATTTTGAAATTTTGAAATAAAGGCCAATTAATCATAGATGCACAATTTTGATGAACCAATACATATGGGAACTGCTTTTACATTAAATGCATTATAAGATGTCCATTTTGCAGTAATTAAAGAACTCGAGACTGGCGGATCAACCATTGGAGTCAAAAACCTGCAAATGGTTCAATTACAAAAATCAATAGTGGCAATTGGAATGTTTTCTTCATTTGAATCTATACTACAACACAAGCTTGATTGTAAAAATGGATTTGAGGAAGAAGAATCTATCAAAGACATTGGGACACCAAAAGATGATTCCGAAAGTTAATATTTGATTTAGAACCTAATAACGCCGACGAAAAGCTGATGAAGATCATCTCAGAACATTGCAAAGTCAAATTTGGATATCTGCGCGAAGCTCATTGGCATGCGATTCCGGAAATTACGTGATCTGTATCTTCAAAAAAATTACGGCGTTTATCAAATCCTTAGATTACCGAAAATCCCTTGACATAAACTACGCTTATTATATAACAAAAGCCACCCGAATCCGGATGGCTTTTAAACTTTAAAATAAGTTGAATCTTAGTCGATAATTTCGTATTCGATGGCAATGGTACCTTTTCTGGTGTCGCCTATCGAATCAAATGCAGCTTTCGAGAGATCAAAGGCTCTGGATGAGTGGTATGGTCCTCTGTCGTTAACTCTAACTACAACACTTTTCCCAGAGATCAAGTTAGTAACTTTTACTTCTGTCCCAAAAGGAAGTGTTTTATTAGCAGCGGTAAATTCTTTGTTACTGAAAATTTCTCCGCTTGCTGTTTTCCTACCATTAAACTTATCGTGGTAGAACGATGCAAAACTTGTTTTAGCATCTGTGGCATTGTTCTTGAAAGAATAAATACCAAGTGTGGAAATCATCATTATGATTACAAGAAGAATTCTTTTTATCATGTTGAATTTTTATTGGTTTTGACTCTGCAAAGATATCAGTAATGACTTTCCGAACCTCATTTTTGACCTGATCTCCCCTCTATTCTGCTCCAATCGTGATGTTGAAGCGCTACAACCACTTACTATAAGGACATTACAAAGGTTGTTAAAAAGTGTTAATTTAATATGAATTTTGTTAATTAATTACACCATTCAGACAACAGTTCAAACCAACAAATACCTGATAAACAGCGCATTAAACTGATATCTAATTTTTAATAAATTCAATATTATGTAAAACTGATCATTTTTTAGCTAAAATAAATTAACAATTAATCACAATACTGATCATTATATATTAAAAAATGATTAAATAATACGGAATCGATAAAATTATAAATAAAAGTACGATACGAAGTCTTAATTATATCACAAGACGCTAGAAATCAAATACTTAAATCAATTCTGAAAAAAATTTAACAAAATTCATAAAAAAAGCCTTCAAAAATGAAGGCTTTATATTGTTCAAAATGGTAATTATACCAATTCTCCTATCAGATCATAATCTTCTGCGGAGGTAATTCTCACGTCTGCAAACTCGCCAATAGAGATGTAAGTGTCTTTTGCAGGAACCAAAACCGTATTATCGACGTCCGGAGAATCATACTCTGTTCTGCCTACGAAGTAATCGCCTTCTTTCCTGTCAAAGATACACCTGAACACCTTACCGATCTTTTCCTGGTTTTTCTCCCAAGAGATCTGCTGCTGGATTTCCATGATTTGCTCTACCCTGCTTTGTTTCACTTCATCAGAAATAATATCCTCCAAAACATATGCGGTCGTATTTTCTTCGTGAGAATAAGTGAAACAACCTAGACGATCGAATCTCTGATCTCTTACCCATTGTTTCAATTCTTCGAATTTCTCGTCCGTCTCACCTGGGAAACCTACGATCAATGTGGTTCTGATTGCCATATCCGGCACTTTCTCACGGAACTTATCAAGGAGTGCATTGGTCTTTTCAAAAGTTGTGCCCCGTTTCATCGCTTTCAATAACTCTGTATTGATGTGCTGCAGAGGAATATCGATGTAATTACAGATCTTCGGTTCGTTTCTGATAATATCGAGTACATCTTCCGGGAAACCTGTAGGGAAAGCATAATGAAGCCTGATCCACTCTATCCCTTCCACTTTTATCAATTCCTGAAGTAATTCTCCTAAAGCTCTTTTCTTATAGATATCCAAACCGTAGAAGGTAAGGTCCTGAGCAATCAGGATCAATTCTTTGACCCCTTTTTTCGCCAGTTTTTGAGTTTCGATGATCAATTTCTCAATAGGTGTAGAAATGTGATTTCCTCTCATCAACGGGATTGCACAGAAAGAACAAGGGCGGTCACAGCCTTCTGATATTTTGAGATAAGCGTAATGCTTCGGTGTTGTCGTAAGCCTCTCGCCTACCAACTCGTGTTTGTAATCTGCACCAAGATGCTTCAGCAAAATAGGCAGATCACGGGTTCCGAAGTATTGGTCTACATCGGGAATCTCGCGGATCAAATCCGGTTTGTATCTTTCGGAAAGACAGCCAGTCACAAAAACCTTTTCTACCAGACCCTGATTCTTCAGGTCTACATATTCCAGAATCGTATTGATGCTTTCTTCTTTTGCGTTATCTATGAATCCGCAGGTATTGATCACCACAATATCTCCTTTTTCTTCGTGTACCACATTTTTTCCGTTGGCTTCCAGCTGGCCCATCAAGACTTCTGAGTCGTAGACGTTTTTGGAACATCCAAGAGTGACGATATTTATTTTTTTCTTACCTGTTGATTTCGTACGCATTTATAAAAATTTGAAGTTGCAAATTTAGTGATAAAAAAAAGAACCAAAATTTGGTTCTTTCTATTTAGATTATTTTTAAACAAGTTGATACTTTAATAAGCCTGCTCGTCTCCTTTGATGATATTATAAAAGGTCAAAAAAACAATTTTAAGATCTAGAAAAAATGACCAGTTCTGGATATACCAAATATCTTTTTCTATTCTTTTTTCCATGTCTTTGTCAGAGAATATCTCGCCACGAGAACCCATGACCTGTGCCCAGCCAGTAATTCCAGGCTTGACAATATGTCTCAGCATATATTTTTTTGTAATCTTGGAATATTGATCAGTCTGTGACAGCATATGTGGCCTTGGTCCTACGATAGACATATTCCCCATTAAAACATTGATAAACTGTGGCAATTCATCTATGCTCGTTTTTCTGATAAACTTACCAAATTTTGTAATCCTGCTATCTCCTTTTTTGGCCATCACGATATCAGAATGACTGTTGATTGCCATACTTCTAAATTTGATACATTTAAAAGGTTCATTTTTAATACCTGATCTCTTTTGCAGAAAGAAAACAGAACCCTTACTTTCTATTTTGATAATAAGAGCCACGATTGGAATAAGCCACGACAGGATAAAAATAATAACAAACAGTGAAAAAACGACATCAAACAATCTTTTTACAAATTGATTTTCCGCATTGGTTAACGGCTCTTTCATTAATTTTAAAAAAGGCACTCCTTGAATGACATCAAAAGAATGTGGCCCCATATTAATATACTTAAAATCCGGAACGATATATATTCTGATCATTTTATGTTCTGCCACATGAACGATCTCATTATACAATTCTTCGTCTATTGAATCGTCGCAAAGAATGATATTGTCTATTTTTTCATTTTCAAGATCTTCAAGAAGAGCATTGATATCACCCAGATATTTCCCTTTTTCAGTGGCACTTTCAATGGAATAAAATCCTCTAATTCCCATAGATGATCGTATCTCCTCGTTGGATAAAATGGTTGTTGAAAAATTATTCTTTCCTATTAAAATGGTATTGACGGAAGTGATTTTTCTGCTGATTTTTATCCTGTATTTTTTACGGATCAGAAATATGACTATTCTTCCCAAAACCATCATAGAGGTTACCAAAAGCAGATACTTCACGGTAAACCAAATACTTATTGATTTGGAATAAATCAGTGTATTGTAAAAGAAAAAGAATACAATAAATATAGAAAGGGCTTTGAATAAGGAGCTGAAGTGTTTTGCAGAATCTTTATAATAAGAATCCGCATACAACTTCACTAATTTGGAAATGATATACCAGGAAAAATTGAGGATCAATAACTGAGTCTTGTAATCTGGCTTAATAACAGAAATTTCTGAGGGACTAATAAGAAAATTGATCCCTAATAGAAAGAATAAATTGATAACGATATAATCCCCAAATACAAGATATTTGGTTAATTTTTTCAAGAAATAAAGCGGCATATTCTAAAACATCAAGTATTGATTTTTAATTTCATCAGTTACATTCGATATTTACAAAAAATCGCAAATGGCAGTTTCAAATATAACATTTATTTAAAGATAGTAAATTACAATTTTAAATAAATTAAAAATTATGCTCAGAAAACTTAGAAAGTATCGCGTCTTTATCTGATAAAATTACATCTTCCAATGGAAGTCTCCAGTCAATATTAATTTGTTCATCGTTCCAGAGCACACCTCCTTCTGATTCTTTATTATAAAAGTTGTCACATTTGTATGCAAAGACTGCTGTTTCACTTAAAACAGAAAAACCATGTCCGAAACCTCGTGGAACATAGAGTTGAAGTTTATTTTCCGGTGTCAGTTCTATTCCAAACCATTTACCAAAAGTTGGAGATTCTTCCCGGAGATCTACTGCGACGTCAAAGACTTTGCCCTCCAGACAAGAGACCAATTTTGCCTGTGCATGCTCACCCTTCTGAAGGTGAAGACCTCTCAACACACCATAGGATGATTTTGAAATATTGTCCTGTACAAAATGGCCATTGAGACCTGTAGCCTCTTCAAATCTCTTCTCATTATATTTTTCAAAGAAAAAACCTCTATCGTCTTCAAATACGGTTGGCTCTATAATGTAACAATCCTTAAGTGGCGTTTCTTTTACTTTCATACGATCTGTTTTCCTAAAGTTGAATCTATCTTTTTTAATTCCTGCTCAAACACAGACTTTTTCAGTGCAGAACTGGAGAATCTATGATCCCTCTTGTTGTAAAAAATGTCAATTCCTTTTTCTTCGCAATATGCTTTGCCCGTAAAATTCTTATCCTTGTAATCACTGCCGATAATACGCACATCCACTACGAAAGACTGCAAAATATCCATAAGATCCTCCTCTGTATTGTAAGGAATAATCTCATCCACATCTTTACAAGCTTTTAGCTGAATATAGCGCTCTACAATGGTTTGTGTAGGTTTATTTTTATTGGGGCGATCAAATGTCGGATCCAGTTGGAGACCAACTATCAGGTAATCACAGACAGTTTTGGCTTCTTCCAGCATCTTGATATGACCTGCATGAAGCAAATCAAAAGAAGAAAAGGTAATTCCAACTTTTTGTGTTTTCATAAGTTTTAGTTTATGACTACAAAAGTAAAGATTATAAATTAAAAAAAAAATTATTTTATCAAAGTTTAAAAGCTTGTAAATAAACGTTTACCAATTCTGTAAAGTTTTTTTGTTTATCATATTCTGTAAAAGCTTTGTTAAAAGAACTGTCTCCTAATTGGGAGATCAACGCTTTGTTTTTAAACAGATTGATCTTCTCTACAGCCTCGTTCAGGTTGTCAAAAACAAAACCATTGTATCCAACTTCTACACAATCTTTGTTACCAATGATATTGCTTACGACCAATGGTTTTCTCATCACCATTGCTTCTATCAAAGCTATTGGAAGCCCTTCCCAAAGAGATACCTGCAGGTAAAGATCTATCTCATTGAGCTTATTCAAAAGATCTTCTCTGGTTTTGACCCAGCCAGTTACTGTGATGTTTTGTGAATCTATCTCGTGCTCTAATTCACCATTACCAATCCAAATAAAGTCTGCATCAGGGATTTGCTTAGCTATTTCATTAAAGAGTTTTGGATTTTTCTGAGGTGTAAGTCTTCCTATTGTCCCTATTGTAAGACGTTTTTTATCAATATTTCTAATCAACTTTTGGGGTAGACCAAAATCTACTCCATTTCTGATTAGAATTGTTTTGGAGATTTTTTTTGCAATTTCATATTCTGTATTCCCAGAAGCTACAGTTGTACCTCCCAGTAGAAAAGGCATCACATTTTCAATGATTTTAAACAGATAAACTTTACTTTTAGAAATATTTTTCTGAATAAACGCATACCCGTGTGGAGAATAGAAAATCTTGTCTTTACTGATTAATCCAAAAACTGCAATTCTTGCCAGAACACCCGATTTGGATGAATGCAGATGCAGAATATCAGGTTTTATTTTTTTCAGTAATGCTCTGGTTTGTTTTATGATTCCAAAATCATTCTTCAAGTCTATCTCTCTCCGCATATCCAATTCGTGAAGGATGATAGACGGATGAATTTCGTGATCGAACATTTCTTTATCAAACTCTACTCTGTTTGGGCTGTATATCAAATGAATTTCTAAGTCAAACGCAGTATCTACCAATGCCAAAAAATTACAAAGATCTTTGACATAAGTATAAACGCCTCCTCCGAATGCTTCTACAAATTGAACGATTTTAATTGTATCTTTCTTCAAGTAAGTATTTTAAATAATTAATTATAAAAAAATGAAAATAACCAATATTACAATTTAACATTGCATCTACTATTTTATTTATGTGATATTACCAGATAATATAAACTTTTTGCTTTTAAATTTTTCAAGCCTATAGTTGTGCTTTTTTTATTGAGTACAATATTACTTTTGAATACCAAAACAGGCTTTTCCAAATAAGCAGATCCTGTGTTTGGAATTTCGTATAATTGAAGAGACTTATTTTTAACTAATTTTAAATCATAAATATTATGAATGCTAAGAGACAAATTACTATAATTCTTGTCACCTAAATTACCAATCAAAGAGCATAAATTATTGTTTTTATCAAAAGATGAAATGGATATCACTTCTTGGTTACTAGTTTTTGAGTCCAATCTCTTTTCCAAACTATCCGCATAATATTTGTAAAACCACCAAGAAGCTCGCGTCTTTCCGGCAGGTGTAAGAATTCCATCCATAGAATTGTTCCAGCAACTATTTTCGCCTTCATTATCCGGATTATCCCAACAAGCCTTACACCCTCCATAAACTTTGCTTTTTTCCAAAGAGTTAATATAAGAGAAAGCAGTCAGAGGATTAAATTGCTCTTCCAATCCTATAATTTCGGGAATATAAATATTTTCAACACCCAGATTTGGATATTTTTTCAGTAATTGTTTTATCTCCTTTATGTTGTCCTGAAGCTTTACAGCATCTTTTTGATTTCCTAAATCATGCCAATTAAGAATATCTAACTGGATATTGTTTTTACTGCAGTAATTTAAAAATGCTTCAATATATTCTTTATCGTAGCTACTGATTGATGGTCCGGTAATCTTTGCATTTTTACCATCCGGCGAATTTCTGAGTGCATCGTGGGCAACTTTGAATGTTTGAAAATATTCCTCTCTAGTTCCTCCCCAAACTTCTTTTAGATTAGGTTCATTCCAAACGTCAAAAACCACCTTATTACCAAGCTCTTTGTAAAGATTACCTGTCATCTGTGCAAATGGTTTCCCATTATCGGATGGCCGAATCCAACCGCCTTTTTCCTTATACCAGTGTTCTTCATCATAGATATCACTTAAAACGATGATTGGAACAATATTGTTTTTTAAAAGGATCGCTACCTGTGCCTTTCTTTTGGGCGTATGTTCTTTCAATTTTGCTCCAAATCTCCAATATTTCGGTTTTAATTCCGAAATATTTTTTTGCAATGGTGCTAATTCATTAAAATGTAAAAATCCAGCAGCAGATTCTACTTTTTTATTTTTGATATTCAAATCCACGACAATCTCTACATTGTTGGAAACTTTCTGACAAAATACAATTAAAATATTACTAAAAAAAAGGATAACAAATATTATGGATTTATTGCTCATATAAACGATTTAATTAATGAGGAAAATTTTGAACTTTGACATTATTTCTTAATTGCTTCCATAAGTTTTCTGAAAGAATTATCCCAATCAAATCTTTTTATATTTTGAAAACCTTGTTCCACAAGCCTATCTTTTTGTTCTGGATTATTATAGAAAAATTTTATCTGCTCGGATAATTCTGCTGTAGAAGTTGGATCAAAATATAAAACAGAATCAGCCAATACTTCAGGCATACTCGCTTTATCTGATGCTATCACAGGGCAACCACAAGCTTGCGCCTCTAATGGTGGAATACCGAAACCCTCATAAAATGAAGGAAATACAAATAGGGAAGCTTTTTGGTAAGTCTCTATTAATTCCTGATCATCTACCCTTCCTAAAAACTGAATTCTCTTCTCCTGTTTCAAATCTTCAATATCAAGCGCTATATTGTTAAAAGATTTGATCTCAGAGCTACCGACAATATATAGATTTACATCCTTCAATTCATCTTTAATATCTTTGAAAGCTTTTATCAGACCTTGAAAATTTTTATGAAAATTTCTAGATGAAACAGCTAAAATATATTTGGGTGCAGAAGGATCTTTTGCTTTTAATGTATTAAACTGCTTTGCGTCAACACCATTATATATTACTACAAATTTATCTTTTGGAATTTTAAAATAATTGGAAACTTCATCTTTCGAAAAGTTGCTTACGGTAATTATCTTTTTAGAATTTTTAAGCATCAGGGGGACAATAAACTTATAGAAGCCAATGAATTTCTTTGAAAAACTTTCGGGACAACGGATGTAGGTAATATCGTGATGTGTAACAATTTGGTTAATATAAAAGCCCGGTGCAGTACTGCAAAGACTTAAGAGCATTGGATAATTATTACGTTTCAAGTATCGCGGGAGCTCAAATTGTTCCCATAAATGACCACCAAAATGACCAATTACTTTTGCATTCAATTCATTAGCCAGATCTGTATGAATAACGCCTTTTGGCGAAACAAATTGAACATCAATATCGGTTTGCTTTTTTAGCCTCTTCGATAGCTCTATTGCGAATCGCTGTACGCCGGTAATCTGCTGCGTCAAAAATCTTGCATTTACAATTAATTTCATTTGTTTGTATTTTTTCCTTTATTCTAATGCATTAAGTGATTTCCATTTATCTATATTCAGAATTGCAACAATAATAAACCAAGTTATGAAAACTGCAGTAGGTTCTTGCAAAATTGGGAACACAGATGAATAACCGAGCCACGGAATCATTAAAAACAAAAGATACTTATTGGTTGTTGTAAAAACGAGGTTTTTAAATAATAGTACAATTAAAAAAATACCCAACAACCCAAAACAAACGATCAGAGACAGCCAAGAATTTTCAAAATCATACCAATCTTCTGCTCTCGGTGAAAAAAATTCTCCAGAAACCCCGAGTATGAAATTTTCTTTTGCTTTGTTGATTCCGTCTAATAGTAATAACATCCGTAACTCATCGGATAGTGTTTCGTTATTATGATTTGCATTTTGTCCTGAAACAAAATTTTTGAAAATCACAATGCCTGCTATCACAAGTACAGCAATAAAATTATTGAGCTTGACTTTATAAAAATTGAATTTTGTATAAAAATAGACACCAACAGTAAGGACTGTTAAAAAAATACCAGCTCTGGTATTACAATAAAAAATAGAAATGAGCATTAATATGACAAAAATGAAACGCGCATATTTTTTGAAATTACCATTAATTAAAACTATAACAGCGATAAACCAGGAGTATTGACTAAACGCCATAGGGCTTACAAATCCAAATCGAGCTCTAGTAATACCTTCTCTTAAGAAAAAAGCGCCAGATCCAGTTTCTTTTTCAGACTCAAAAAACATGGAATCCTGAGTGGGAATTTCATAAAGGAAAACAAATAGAAAGCCTATGATCATAATGAACATGAGGATTCTTAGATCTGTTTTAAATCCTTTGACACTAATGTACCGAAAATAGAGATACAATGGTGGACCCATAAAAAACCAAGTCAAATATTCCATATAGCTATATCCTTGGGATACTTGGAACAAAATGATAAGTGCTATGGCCAAAAAATACCAGATAAAGAATTTATTTTTTATAAATACATTAATACCTAATAAGGTGAAAAATATATACAAACCGTCTTTCCAAAGTGATGTACCAAGAAATTTTGATATCAAAGGGTACATTGGAAAAAAAATAAAATAAAACCGTAACATCAATAGATATATAGTGTTGCAGCGATATTGTGGAACAGCATCAATTACTTCTTCATTTTCTATAGCTATTGAATTCATTAATTATTACTTTACGGAAAATACAGCGATGTAAGATCCAAATTATATTATTTGTTTATAATTGTGTTTTTTTTATTCAATTCTTATTAATAAAATTAATCAGTTTTGATATTTGTATTTTGCTATTTTTACTGGCTTCTCTGTTGATTTCTTTATTAAGATATTTCAACACATTTCTTTTAAAATCATCTGAATTATTAGGATCTATGTAGGTCACCATATCACTGTTAGCAGCAATCTGACCGGCCTCTCTCAACTCACTAATATCAGAGGTAATAACGGGTGTTCCTGATAACAATGCCTCTCTTACAGGAATACCAAATCCTTCGTAAATAGATGGAAAAACAAACAATTTGGCACCAGAATATAAAACAGGAAGATCAGACTCAGCAACATAACCCAAGGCATTTACATTGTCAGAGTACCTATTGAGTAGGGTTTGGATCTCATTATCATTCCAACCTTTGAGGCCTACTATTGCTAATTTTACCTTATTGATTTTCTGCTGATCCAATAATTCTATAAAATTTTTCAAAACAAAAACGAGATTCTTCCTCGGTTCCAGATTCCCGACAAAAAGTATATAATCTTCAGAAATATTATATTTTTTTGTCACCTCATTTATCTCATTGGATGTTCTTAATTTGTAATCCAAAGACACTGGAGGATTTATGATCTCATCTGTTTCCTTTTTAAAATAGAAGAAAAGTTTTTCCGCAGTACCCGAACTATTAGATATTATAAAATCTGCGTTGATAATATCTTTCTTAAAAAAAAGCAAGTGAGTTAAATAATGCATTTTTCCCATTGTTTCCGGGACCAATTTTGCATTGAGGTCATGTACTATTGCTATTTTTTTGACTTTATGAGAAAGCTGTGGGAAAAATCCTGTGGTGGAAATAAAAAAATCTAAATTATCATTTTTTATATCTTTTCCAGCAAAGAGTTTCAACCAAACTTTTCCAGGCATTTTACCTTTGAAACCCAGATAAAACTCTCTCTTTTTAATTGTCTTATCTATAGTTTCAGGTAAACCAATTTTTTTATTAGAATAAGCATAATAACTTGCATCAGGAATTTCCTTTATGATTTCCTCTAATACATTTAAAACATATTTCCCAATACCACTAGGGTTTTCTTGTAAAGGAAATGCATCAAAACCTATTCTCATATTATTAGTATATTATTACAACAAAATTATTTGTCTATTAAAAAATCCTGGCTTTCCAATCTCGTCTTCATTCTTACATATTTTATAAGGAAAAAATAGCGCTTGATGCCAAATACAAAAATAAATAATTTCACTAATGCATTAAAAACTTGGTCTATCCTGGATATATCTGTATTATTTTCTTTCTTGATTCCTAAATTGTAATCTGCTGTATTATCTTTCAAAATCAATCTTTTGGATTTCAAAAGTTGGTAAAATTTATTTTGATTTTCGAATGGGTCAAAAGCTTCCCTATTATTCTCTGAATAAAGTCTGTATAATCTTCTGTGAAGTGGAATGATCACATCTCCATTTTTGTAAGTATTAAAAGAATATTTTAGTTTAGAAAAAAGATCATAATTGTTTCTGTAAACAATCTCAGAATAACTATTGATAATTGGAACAAAAGATGGGAAAACATCTATATTGAATCTCGGATGTCTTCTATTAATTACTGTTTTATTATAAGGATCGAAACCAGAAAAATGAAAGAACAAAAGTGGGAATAATTCTTTAGTTCTAAGGTCTTCGATCACATACTTATTATCGCGAATCTTAAGTTCTCTCTCGTGCAGATTCCAAATTGCAATATTGATTCCCGGATGATGTGAAATTAATAGATCGTTCGGGAAAAAACCAGGCAGGAAGTCTATCCATTTTTGATCAACGTGCAAAGCATCTTCTTTATCAGCATAGCATTTATCAAACAATCTGTTTTGCCACCATTCTACGATTTGATTACCAATTTCATTGTTTTTTATTGCTCCAAATCCCAGATTGTAAATACCTACAAACAGTAGTTCTTCTTCGGTGACCGCACCTGTATAATTGGTCTCAATATGATTATAATGAGGTGTGATAACCATAGAATATTTGTCTAAAGAATCATATATAGGTGCCAAATTATCTGTTACATAAATATCGGGATCTAGATAAATTACTTTTTCATAACCTTGGTCAAATAATTTTTTGAAGCAAAATGGTTTTATAGACGTTGCAAACTCGATCACATTATATTTGAATGCCATATTACACCAATTTGGAATCCAAGAATCATCCAAAGTAACAAGTTCAAATTGTGATACCTCACTTGTTTCTTCATCGGCAAGGAATATAAACATATCCACATCCGGATGATGTTCTAAAACCGAATCTCTCAGTGTGAGTGCCTGAGCAAGATAGTTTTTGGCGCAGATGGTGAAGATAGCGTTAGCGTTCATTTATGAATCGAATTTTGAATTTATGTTGTAATATCCTGATTTATTAATTAAAAAATGATAAAATCCTGTAGCAATTGCCCTTAGCTTCTTTATCTTGTTGTCCTCAGCAATAATAACTTTTATAATCCGGAATAACAGGTGGTCCTTTAACAATGTTATTTTATAACCAGCGGGGAACATAGAAGGATACATTTTCCAGATTTGAAACTGATTTCTTATTATAAAATAAGTTCGGAATGGTGAATAGTTGTTGATTGAAAAACCAAGTTTAGTTTTTTCTATGTAGCCTACTGTATGATTTAATAGTATATCAGAAAATACAATTGTTCCCAAATTGTACTTGTCTTTTACCCTGTAACAGTATTCATAATCCACAGCATCGATAAAAAAATCGTCTTTGAAGTATCCAGTTTTTTGAAAATTACTGATTTTAAATATAGATCCGGAAGTAATAGTATCAGAGACGTTCAAAATTCCAGAATTTACTTCATATAAAGTACGATTACCCTGCAGAGGATTAATCCCAAAAATTCCTACATTCTCAGATGTGGTACTGAGAATCTTTGCTTTGTAATATGTAATCACTCCATCATCAAAATAACTATCCTGATCCATTGTCAGAACGTGTGTGAAATTCGATTTTTCTGCGATCTTAATAGATTCGTTCAAAGCAGTTGCAATGCCAACATTTTTACCATCTCCCGCAATAACAGCCTTGTCAAACTGCTTAATTATCTTTTCGCACTTTTCGGAAATCTCTGAATTTTTCCAGATAATTACACCCTCAGTCTCACTATTAAAAGCCGGAAGCGATTTTAGTAATAAATCATCTTCTGGATGAAATAAAATAATAATTGTACAAAGCCTCATATTATGATCATTGAATTATTGTAATAAATATTTTATTTTTCTCATAATATAAAAAAACATCAGCGCAAAAGTAACGAGATTTACAATTAGGAAATAATAACTATAATCCGGATACAGCCTACATGAAGTTATAAGCAAAATATTAATTATTATAAAAAAAAATGTTCCGAGTTTAATATTATTAAATAATTTCAAAGTGTTTTGGAACTCCAAGGATTTAATGAGATACCAAGATCCAACCATAACAACAATCATCCAAGTAATAACAATTCCATATCCATCAAATAAACTTCCTAATACCCAGCCTAAAATAATATTGATAGTCGCCATAAGTAACTGGGATATGATAATCGGATTTAATTTATTAACTGACAGTAGCGCAAAATATGTTGGTGCTGATAACAAGTTTATGAACATACAAATAGAAACCAGAAGTAGCACGTTGATGAAAATAGATTCTTTGTGTCCTATCCATACCTCGGAAACTATTGGTGAAAGTATATTCAGAAGGGTTAGAGAGAACATTGAAATGAAGAAAACACCGGCAAAACTAAAACTCAAGATAGAGAATGTGGGACTTTCGTCTTTCTCAACACTTTCTTTTACCATTAAGGGCATAAGGCTTTGATTAGCACTTACGATCACACCACGGATTTGCATCACAAGCTTACTTGCCATTTCATAATAACCTGTAAATGCCAAGCCTCCAAATTTTGACATTAGCATCTTTGTTACAGGCTCATTCAATATCCCTGTAATGGACGTCAACTGGAACTTGATACCGTAACTAAAAATCTCTTTAAATATCAGTTTATTCCAATTCCATTTGAATGGATTAAATCTAATCAGCCTTACTGCAAAAATTACACAAAGTGATAGTGATAAAAAAGATTGAAAAACTTGCGCCCATACGACGCCAATTAATCCAAACTTATTCACACTCCAAATTGTAATTCCCAAAAATAAAATAGAAGAAAACGAAAAAATGGAATTTCTAATATAATTCTTTCTAAAACCGTCTAATATTGAGCCGTAAACTCCAGCTAATGAATTAAGCAAAACGCATATCAAAGAAAAAGGCAGTAAATCTCTTGCCAAACTTACAAAGTCTTCCTCAATAATATTTCCTAATAAAAAATAGGCGATTGGCCATATTATTAAACAAATAGGGATAAATATTAAAATATTTAATACAATCCCTGTAAAAATAAGTTGAGGTATTCTTTTTAAATTATTTTTATGCTCATAAAGACTTACAAAACGAACCATAGATGTTGCAATACCAAGGTCTGCAATATTAGCTATAGAAGATGTTGACATGACTACAGACCATACCCCTAGCAACTTGATACCAAGTTTGTCCAATAAGAATCTGTACAAAAAATAGTACATAATTCCTATAAGTGCTACTTGTCCTCCAGAAGTTAAGACATTAATTATTGTTTTTTTATTTTTCATTAATCATTTGTGTTCTCTAATATATACAGAGCTTGATTTTCTTATTGCTGAGCACCAAACCAGCCCCTTATTTTATTAAACAATCCTTTTTCTTCTGCCTGGTAGCCGTATCCATATTTGTTACCGTATCCAAAATTTGTTTTATGGACATCATTCAGCACAAATCCAACATTTTTAATTTTTTCGGATCCAATATTTTTATTAGCAAAATGAATAAACTCTTTTTCAGTCACTTCTGATCTTGTGACGTAAATGGTTGCGTCTGCATACTTAGAAATAAGGAAGGAATCTGTTACAAGCATCAAAGGCGCTGTATCAAGGATTACAAACTGATAACTTTTTTTAAGAGCGTCCAATAGATCCTGATATCTGCCGTTCTGAAGAAGATCTGCAGGATTTGGAGGGATGCTACCAGAATAAATAAAATCACAATTAGGACTGAAGCCGCTTGGGTGTATAATATCTTTAACAGAATCTACTTCGCCGTAAAGATATTCCGTAAGGCCTTTGGATCCCTTCATAGATGGATTGTATCTCTGCAGTTGTGGATTTCTAATATCAGACCCTATCACCAATACTTTCTTCTGCATCGATGCTAATGCTAGAGCCAGATTGACGGAAACAAATGTTTTACCTTCACCTTTGACCGTAGACGTAATAAAGATGATATTGGCTTCTGTTTTTTTAGCTAACATAAAATTGATATTGGTCACCAAAATCCTAAATGACTCGGCTAATGGCGTTACATCATTGAGCCTTACCAACTCACTTTCTTTGCCAGAGATTCTTGGTATTTCTGCTAAAACAGGTACAGATGTAAGCTTATCCATATCTTGTTTGGTTACCAATTTGGTATTCAAAAGATCTCTCAAATAGATGTAAACAAATGGTATCAGTAAACCAAAAATAACAGCGCCAAGAAGTACCAAAAGTTTTTGGGGTGCTACCGGTTTTGGAGAAGCATACGCATAGTCTACCACTCTAGCCTTATCACTGGTAATCGCCATTGCAATGGCAGCTTCTTCTCTTTTTTGTAAAAGTAACAGATACAGGTTTTCTTTGATCTGCTGCTGTCTTTCTATATTTCTAAATAATTTTTCTCTTGTAGGTACTTTCTGTATCTCGCCTTCGCTGGAATAATGCTCACCAACCACCTGATTCTTTGTAAATTGTAAAGTAGTAAGAGATCTGGAAAGACTTTCCTTCATTGCATTTTTTAGAGAGTTAAGATCTTTGGTAATCTCCTGCACCATCGGATTTTCTGCGGTGGCATTTTCCAAAAGACGGCTTCTGTCCATCACCAATTTATTATATGCAACAATATTAGAGGTGGCAGTAGCGTTGTCCAATCCTATATTGGTAGGTAAAACCTGATAACTGTTGGTTTGAGAATTAATATAACCGATAAGCATCTTGGTAAGCTCTGTCTGCGTTTCCAATTCCAGCGTTCTTCTTCTGGTTTCTGTAGAGATTTGCAAATTAATTTTGGCTTCTGCCCCAATATCTACAATATCATTATCAATCTTAAAATTTTCCTTTTGAGACTCTACTTCACCCAGTTCTTTGGAAATAAGTGTTATTCTTTCATCGATAAAATCTTTGGTTTTTTTAGATTCTGTATTTTTATCGAGTGTTGCATACTCATTGTACATCAAGACAATATTATTCAGCAGGTCTTTGGCCTTATCTTGGTTGGAATGGTTAATCGCAATACCAATAACAGTGGCATCCTTATCGACAAGATCAATATCTAAACCTTTCTGAAAACTGTCAACTGTAGACTCCTCATTAGAATAGGTAAAATACAGATCATCCAAATCCATTTCTTTAACTTTTTTACGGTTAAAATTTGGATTTTTCACAATCATAAAGTTGGCGTACGGTAAACTTATGGTTTTGTTAAAAGTAGATTTTACCGGCGCCTTGAATTCGTCAGACGTCAGGGTAATCTCGTCACCTTTTACACTGATATCAATTGGTTTTTTTGGTAATTTTTCGTATAGTTTTTCGTTGATCACATAGATGTTAAATGGATTGGTATCCTTATATAATTCTACATCATAGAACTGCTCCCGGGAGTATAATGAGGTCTGCAGTTTTTTGTTCTTTACAACATCCTCAATAATTCTTTTGGACTTGAAAATCTCCAGTTCATTTTCGATACTGTTTGTTCCCATTCCGGCAAAACCGCCTAGACCGGATAATACGCCGAAATCTCCAGAAGCACTGGACATTTTCTTTGCATCTTTTATTAAAACTGATGATTGTACTTTATAAACAGGAATTGTTAATTTAATATAAATTAAAGCTAATAATAAAAAACTTATAACTCCAATTACAAACCAATACCATTTTTTGATATAAGGTTTGATAAGTTCATTTAAATTGATCTCTTCTTCTTTTCGCTTAACGTCCATTCAAGTTATTATTTTATTGTTATAACTGCAATCATCAAATTATTACAGCTAAATTTTTCTTTTACTAAATTATTTAAAATCAGAGGCTATATTTTCAGGTCTATTATCTTTTCTATGATCCTCAATAAAAAATTAAATATATCACAAATCTATCTAAAATGAAAATAATAAACACAAAAACAACATATCTCCGTTTTTATTCTCATTTTAATATAAAAATCGCCTAAAATCAAACGTTTAAGTTATATTAAAATCAAATGATTAAAAAAATGTGATAATTAACAGTATTTCCATTGTTTTGTAAACAAACGGATTTATCTAATCAAAAGTGCCAACACCCCTAGAAGTATGGATGCAATAGATATTATGATGCCTGTTTGTGGGCCATAAGATGATGAACTCTTCTTAGCATTGTTGGGGGACACATAGATCACATCATTTTGTCTTACGTAATATTCCGGAGAATTGAAAAACTCTGCGTCTGTAATGTCTATATAATGTTTGGTCGTTGCTCCATCTATATTTCTAATCAACAGTATATTCTTACGCTGTCCGAAAATAGTAAGATCACCTGCCATTCCCAAAACATTAAGAATCGTAGTAGGTTGTCCTTCCGGTATTGGAAACTGTCCAGTTCTGTTAACTTCTCCTAATACTGTAACTTTATAGTTAGTAGTTCTGATGTTAACACCCGGATTCTTTATATATTTTGATAATTTTTCTTTAAGTTCTGTTCGGAAATTTTCTATCGTTTTATCTTTAGTACTTAAAGTTCCCAAAATCGGAAAATCAATATTACCGTTACTATCTACCAAATAAGTTGGCTCAACTCCTGCATTGCGACTAGGCATTGTAGAAAATTGGGAAACGTCGGTAGAATAATAATTCTGATTAAAGGGTTTTGCAACCTCATTATCCTTAGCAAGCACCACAATTGATAATTGGTCAGCAGGCTGTATTGTGGAAGAATATTGTCTTTGAGATGTTTGAATTGCCACATCCTCAATATTTTTCATATAATCTATATCTTGTCTGGGTTTACAAGACGCTACCATAAGCAACAATGGCAGGCCAACAGATAGTAAATATTTCTTCATAAGAGTTGAAAGATAATTTTTATTACAAGTTTGCAAATATAAACAAACTTATCTATCTAACGATTCATATATAGAATTATTGCTTTTAAATTCCTTTACTATAGATTTTAATACCCGTACGATCTCTTGCTTCTCTTCTTTTCTGGAATAATCGATAACCAGCTCTGTTAACTCATCGATATCCTGAAACTCCATCGATGGATCTTTGGAGATCATAATCTTCTCATGAGAAGTCGGTAATGTTCTGGCATTATCGCTCAGGAGTTCCTCGTATAATT
The DNA here is from genome assembly GCF_000428485.1 of Epilithonimonas tenax DSM 16811. Taxonomy (GTDB): domain Bacteria; phylum Bacteroidota; class Bacteroidia; order Flavobacteriales; family Weeksellaceae; genus Epilithonimonas; species Epilithonimonas tenax. Next base: position 179,601 of record NZ_AUAA01000001.1, read on the forward strand.
TTTCTCCAGGTCTTAGTCCTGTGTAGATGATCTTGATATCAATATCTGGTTCAAACCCAGATAATTTGATCATTCGCTTGGCAAGATCCAGAATCTTAACAGGCTCTCCCATATCGAAGACATAGATCTCTCCACCGCCACCCATAGTACCGGCGTTTAGGACAAGTTCGCAAGCTTCTGCAATAGTCATAAAATACCGAACGATATCGGGATGTGTAATTGTTACCGGTCCGCCTTTCTCTATCTGTTTTCCAAAATGCGGAATGACAGAGCCATTAGACCCAAGGACATTACCAAAACGGGTGGTGATAAATTTTGTTTTGTTACCTTCAAGATTCTGGAGGGACTGTACAAATAGTTCTGCAACTCTTTTAGACGCACCCATTACATTTGTAGGATTCACCGCTTTATCTGTAGAAACCATCACAAACCTGTTCACCTCATATTTACTGGATAACAATGCAAGATTCTTGGTTCCCATCACGTTTACAAGTACAGCTTCGTGTGGGTTTTCTTCTACAAGAGGTACATGTTTATACGCTGCTGCGTGGTACACCATAGAAAAATTATACTTCCTGAATATAGGCTCCAAACGGGTAAGGTTTGAAATATCTGCCAGGACAAATTTGAAATTGATATGAGGATAGGTTTCCTTCATTTCCAGCTCTGTATCATAAAGAGGTGTCTCGGACTGATCCAAAATTACAATTTGCAGAGGTTCCAACAGGGCCACCTGTCTTACAATCTCCCTTCCGATAGATCCTGCACCACCAGTTACCAATATTGTTTTTTGGAAATGTCTTTTTTTGACTTCCATATTGTCCAGCTTTATCGGCCTCCTGTTGAGAAGATCTTCAATCTGGATGGTGTTAATATGGTTGATCATCTCCTTGCCCCGCAATTTCTGCATAGATGGGGCCTTGTATATTTTAAGATTGTTCTCCAAAAATACATTGACCCAAAATTCTAGCTCCTCTTTCTGTAATGCCTCTTTGATAACAAGAACACCACTCACCTCGTTATCGCCAACTTTCAGGTTATTAATAAAATTGGCCTTAGTAATAATTTTCTTATCTAATAATTTGATACTTACTTTTTTATTATTATAAGATATAAAACCACGGATATCAAAAGGAAGATTAGGATTACTCAAAATCACTTGCGCTATCGCAACAGAGGTGTCGTCATCTCCTAAAATATAGATTTTTTTTCTACTGCCGCTTCTTTTATTTTCTTTAATAATGTTAAAGAATCCTTTCACACAAAGGCGGAAAACAAACAAAAATAAGGAAGAGATTGCAAAATAAAGGCCCAGAAAAGGAATCAAAACCACCTTTTCTGATGTGGTTAAGTAGTACGTATAATTAATGATGATAATACTGAGTACCCCACACAGGTTTGCAAGAAAAATTTTAAAAAGATCTACAAAAGTAGAATGTCTTATAACGCCCAGATAGGTCTTGAATATATACATATAAAAGACATTCATCGCCAGTATGAATAAAAAAACATAAGGCAGCGGGAATACCTTGTAGTGTTTTACCTCCAGACCCATTATAAGCAAATGTGACATGAATAATGACACAATAACTATCAGTACATCAATAACTAAGATAACCCATCTGGGGAAAAATTTGAGATCTGCTAGATCCAATACATTATCATTGAGTGAAAATCTCTTAGGATTTTTATCCTTCTCCATTTTTTTGGTGGCTATTTTATAAATTTAAAATTACTTACAACATCATATATTCTTTTTTTATCATCAGTTGTTAGGTTGGAGCCAGAAGGCAGACAAAGTCCGTGGTTAAACAATTCTTCGGCAACATTTTCTCCGTAATACGGACAATCTTTGAAAACGGGCTGAAGGTGCATTGGTTTCCACAGGGGACGTGTTTCTATATTTTTTTCAGCAAAAGCATTCATTAAATCATGATTTGTTTTTGCTGTCAAATTTTTATTAATTGTAATACTGGTAAGCCAATGGTTTGAATAAAAATCTGAATTAACTTCTGTAAAAACATCTACAGCCTCTATCTCAGAAAATATTTCTTTGTAAAAATCGTGATTAGCTCTTCTCTGTAAGATCCTTTCGTCTAATACTTCCATCTGTCCTCTTCCGATCCCTGCACATATATTACTTAATCTGTAATTATAACCTACTTCAGAATGCTGATAATGAGGTGCGTTATCTCTGGCTTGGGTAGAAAGAAATATAGTCTTGTTTTTTTGCTCTTTTGTAGTGGTTACCAAAGCACCGCCACCTGATGTTGTAATGATCTTGTTTCCATTGAAGGAAAGCAAAGCAAATTCCCCAAATGTCCCACATTTTCTCCCTTTGTAGGTGGAACCCAAAGATTCTGCACTGTCTTCAACTAATGGGATATCATAGCGCTTGCATATGTCCAGGATCTCGTCCATCAGAGCAGGCATACCGTATAGGTGAACTACAATGACAGCTTTTGGCTTTTTATGATTTTTGATACGATCTGTAATAGCTTCCTCCAAAAACTGGGGTGACATATTCCAATTGGTCTGATCCGAGTCTACAAAGACAGGAGTAGCTCCGAGGTATTTTATCGGATTGGCTGATGCAGAGAATGTAAAAGACTGGCAAATTACCTCATCACCGTACCCTACACCCAGCTGAACAAGAGCCAGGTGCAAAGCAGCCGTTCCAGAACTGAGCGCTGATGCCAGTTTATTTTCATTAAGAAAATCTTCAATTGCTACTTCAAATTCATCTACATTTTTACCCAATGGAGCAACCCAATTATGTTCAAATGCTTCTTGGATGTATTTCATTTCTCCGCCCCCCATGTGAGGCGATGATAGCCAGATTTTAGATTCCATTATTTATTTAATTATTATTTACTGAATATCAATTATTTTAACAAAACTGTCACCGTTAATATTTAATTTTAGTCAAATCAATTTCAAAAATCAATTTTATTTTTTTGAGGTAAATATTTATAATTGATTAGTTATATTATAAGATTTTGCAAAGTTAGTTAATTTAATTATAAAAATAATCTAAATGAACAATTTTTCACACAATCCATTTTGCATCTAAACTGCAGTACAACATTACAATTTTCCGTAATCGGTACTAGCCACCTCTCTTCATAATCCTGGCAGGATTACCAACCACGACAGCATTGTCCGGAACATCCTTCAAGACAACAGATCCTGCACCTACAACAGAGTATTTACCAATCGTGATATTCTGTTTGATGCAAGCACCTATCCCAATTTGTGCACCTTCCATCACTTTTACATTTCCTGCAAGTGCAGCCTGAGGTGATATATGAACGTAATCTCCAATTTCACAGTCGTGATCTATACTGGCCGAAGTATTGATGATGCAATGATTCCCAATTTTACAAGAAGAATTGATAACAACACCAGCCATCACAGCATTGCCTGTGCCCCAATGTATATTTTTTGAAACAACAGCAGCAGGGTGGATCAGATTGATATATTGTGATGGGACATGTTCTGCATTTTTTTTCCTGTTAAGATTACTCCCTAGCGCAAAAAACACATTTTCACTGTGTGGTATATTAGAAAAATCGTGACAAACAGGATAGTTCAATATTTCTTTTACTTTTTCATTTTGATCATACACGCCTGCAATTCTGTAACCCAACATCTCGGCTATTTCTATTACAACTTTTGCATGACCACCTGCACCTACAATGTGAACTCTCATAATTATCCTTTAAAACTTTCTGTGGTGGCCTGGCCATCCGTATTGATACCTTCGCTTTTTATCACTTTTTTGACTGTCAATAAGATGATTTTCAGATCCAGTAAAAAAGTTAAGTGATCGACATACCATACATCATATTCAAATTTCTTTTCCCAACTGATCGTATTTCTCCCATTCACCTGAGCCCAGCCGGTAATACCTGGTTTGATCAGATGCCGTTTTTTCTGTTCTGTGTTGTACAAAGAAAGATAGCTGACGAGAAGTGGTCTGGGACCAATGAAACTCATGTCACCCTTGAGAACATTCAACAATTGAGGCAGCTCATCCAAAGATGTTTTTCTTACAAATTTCCCCATTTTGGTCAGACGAAATTCATCAGGCAAAAGATGACCCAACTCGTCCTTCTGATCCGTCATGGTTTTGAATTTTACAATCCTGAAGACTTTTTCATTTTTCCCAGGACGATCTTGAAAAAAGAAGACATTCTTTTGATTAAAGAAATACAGCAAAAGTATGAGTAAAACAAAGATGGGAGAAAGAATAATTATTAAAGCCAGTGCTAATAAAAAGTCAAAAAAAGGCTTAAGAATATTTCTGTACATAATCACAAAATAAACCCGCAATTAGAAGCAAAGGAATATAATCATCAATGGGTACTGGTTCACCTGGCGCCTCCTCGTGCTCTCCTGGTCCAGGTACGCCAAGAGATGAAGATTGATCTCCCTCATTAGGCGTAAATACACCTGAATTTTCTTCAGCTTGAGTCGACCTATTTAAACTGGTAGATTCACCTGTTACTGCCTTATTTTGATCAAAGACATTATCTGTGTACTGCGCAAAAGACATCACACTGAAGGTTACATATAATAAGGTAAAATGTTTTCTCATTGGTAGTTTAAAACTAAACATAATTTTCAAGTTGTAAAGATATAAAAAAATACTAAAATTTTATGATCTTAATGTTAAATAATATTAATGACACACTTTTTCACAATTTTACTTCAGAATTTTTTTGGTTTTGATATTACCAGAATTTTCTGCTTTTATAATATAAACGCCATTAGAAAAAGATGTTGCATCCAGGCGCAGTTCTTTTTGACTGGTAGATCTGGTGATGACCAATTTACCACTTGCATCATACATATCTACCTTGCCAAGATTCTGTGAAGATTTTATGACAAAATAGTCACCATCTCTGTAAATCTGGAAGTCAGACTTGCCACTGCCATCTGTTGAAAGAACTTCTTTGTTTTTATAAACAATTTCGAAGCGCGTCTCATCTGTTCCTTTATTGGCAGTAAAGATATAATCTTGTAATGTAAGATCTGTGTACAAATTGTTAAGTTTATCAAAAAGGTAGATTTTTTGGTTTTCTTCAAAAATACCTTCCCTACTTCCTAAACCTATTTTGTAGTTGCCGGTATTGGCATATTTGGTACCCAAAGGAACTGCGTCCTCTACAGTCATTGGATTACTTCTGGCCTGGATCTGTAATTTTTGAGTATTCAATTTTGAATAAAAAGAATCGTCGCCCACTGCCAAAATATCTGCATCATAATTGGCGTCATAGGTATTAGTAGCGCCATCCATATAGGCAAGAAGAATTGTATTCACAATATGCTCCGGTGTGGTCAACTTCACCCAATATCTGTTCACACCTGAAGCTGCTTTATTATTGAAGAAAACACCGGCTTCGTTTGTTCTAATGGTGTTATCAAAAGTCAACGTCTGGTTTGTTCCTATATTTTTTGCCTGAACAATAAATGCCTGCCCCACTTTGATATTTTTAGACGGAATATAGGAGCCAGTAGTTGTAGATGATGTTACCGTCGTGGTAGGTGGTGCACCTCCAGCAAGGGTAATTATAGCATAGTTATTTCCACCGTAAGCTGATCCTGCCTGATTGACGGTTGGTGCTACATTGCTCCAGAACCATGCTTTGGCATTAATGACATTACTGTTGTTTCCTAAGTAGAAAAACTTCACAAAATCCATATTAGAAGGGTAAGGATTTCCTATGAGGTTATAACCGTGCTCTACAGTTCCTCCGGTGCCGGTGTTCGGAGATTTTTTAATATTGATTGAACGGCTGCCATTATTAGGCACACCAACAAATTTCAGATTCGTATCTTCCGTCAGTACATTAGGGTCATAGATAGATTTGCCACGTACAGCATAACCTTTAGCATCTAAAAACTTGGCATCTGTAGTTGCATAAAATTTATCATCAGATTCATTATACTGGAAAATTCTGTTATTAGGCGAGCCTTCTGAGAAGCCACCGCTGCTATTGACAGCATTTACATTGGCTGTATTCAGCAGCACCTGATCTGTAACTGGAGAACTCCAATAGGTATAGTCTGTTCTGCGCATATGCACGTTGCGTTTTGCCAGTATTTTTCCTGAGTTCGGTACTGCATTAAGCTGCAACAGACTGGCATCGCTTTCCAAAACAAGGTTTTCATTTGTAACATTATTCGTGATATCAATCCCATCTGTTACTGTCAAAGAATTGCCGGCTGTAACTGTTATTTTTCCTGTAGGAGCAATTTTTATTGATTTTGCTTCTGCATTACTGCTGATCATCACATTTTGAGTTGCAGGAACATTAGCACATTTACCATTATCCGGTACCTGAGCCGGGAACCAGTTCGCAGCAGTGTTCCAATCTGTCCCAGGCCCTCTGAAGTCTTTTTTGAGTCTTTGGACAGAGGCACTCATTACCACTTTTTCACAAGTTCCCTGTACTGCTTTAGCGGTATAACCTGTCGCATCTGTAGGTGCCGCATAGAGCGTTGTTGCACTTGCACCTGCAACATAAGGAACTGTAAGGGCCATATCTCTATACAATCCTGCTGCCGGAGACCAAGTAATAGATTGTGTTGTATTCGAACCATTTAATTTAAAATCCGGACGAGCATTATATACAAATCCATTAGTACTCGTAGTAATTGTGGTTGCAGAAGCGACCGCCGCAGATGTATTGCCGTCAACTCTATAAACTGCTGTCGACACATAAGATGTAGGACTGTAATATTGAGTCACTAAATCATTTGCAACTCCTGATATGTTATTTGAAAATGTCGTTTCTATTATAATATTACTGGTACCATTCCATACAAAAGGCGTATTGAAAGGATGCGTATTATTATATCCAACAGTTGGAATAAAGTCTGCCGGCGCCACCACCTGAGTAAGCCCTGTTTGAAAAGTGGTTGTTAAGGCATTCAATGCTGTATTTCCGATGCTGACCTGGAAGTCTTTGTTTGCAGTTAATGATCCACCCCAGTTTGAACCTTTCGACACAACAGGAAATTGGATATTATTAATTTTGGATCCATTTGAATAACCTGCAGCAGTAAGTTCCGATGCTTTTATAAGCATCTGCATTTTTTGACCACCATAAAACACTGTATATGGTGCAGGATATCCTGCAGAAGATGTAGTTGCTGTATTTTGCGAAGCTTGTGTTCCAAAAGTATACTGTAAACCGGTGTCCATCAATCCTCCTGTAGCTTCCAGCTTGACATAATCCAGACCACACGCATCTGCTGCAACTGGAGAGATTGTAGGCGTAAGTACAATATCTGTCGGCGTTGGATTGACAGTAGCAGTAACAAGTGTTCTGGTTTCTGATTCACAACCATTGTACGTCGCTACATAATAATTTGTAGTTGCAGTGATTGGCGGAGTGTTAATAGTACCCGTAGAAGATGTTGCTACAAGAGTACCACCTGCACTTGCAGTATACAATCTATATTCGGTAATAAGTGTACCGGCAGAAGTACCCGTTGCGCCAAGGACAACCACTCCAGCACCACAACTACTACCTCCTGCTACTGTCGCAACTTTTGGAGGAATGTTTCCCGCAAATTCATCAGCTCCCATATCAGGAGCAGTTACAGATCTCGTCTCATTTTGTATATCTGTGGTGATACCGGTAATTGGTGTTCCTGCATTCACAAGAACCGAACAAACTGTTGACGGCATCAGTAGATTTGTAGGAGATATGAATGACGGAATGATATTCAAGGAATTAGCATCCTGACCAGTTCCAGTTGTAGCTTGCAAAGCCGCCAAAGTAGTTCTCGCCGCTCCCAAATAAGCCAATATTCCTGTGGAGTAATAATCGTTATTATTAATATTTCCATAAACTGTTTTTGCAGCACCTGAATAAAATGAGTAGCGCGTATTAGCAGTCTGATTGTTTGCGAAAATATTATTCCGAACATCCAAAGCTCCTGCGTTTGTAATAGCACCATCAACATAGAAAGCTGATCCAACACCTATGGTTTGGTTAGTCGTCATATTGATACTATTAAAATAGATTTTATAGCCAGCTCCCGAACCCACATACAAACCATGTCCATTATCGCCAACCGCTGAGACGTAGCCATAAGCTGCAACATCCCAAATCATATTGTTGTACAAAGAAGTGCTAGCTGTAGCAGATGAAGATCCTAAGAAAATCCCAGCTGCTCCATAACCGCCAGTATTAAGATTTTTCACATTGGAAATTTTGTTTGAATAGACATTCACATTTGCAGTAGAACTGCCACTCTCGATTCCCACAGAACCATCAACATATGTTCCGTAAGAAGAAATCCCCGATATGGTATTATTAAAAACATCAACAGCAGAAGCCGTACTTCCAGACAATATATAAATGCCGGCAGCTGATGCATCGCCAGAATACGTAGATACTACGCTAGAAATTGTATTACCAAAAACGAGAGCCTTGTTCGTTCCCGCAGCAAGCCAAATCCCTGTAGGATACTCACTCAAATTAGCATTTGAAATGTTACCGATTGTGTTATCCCTCACAGTAGCGCCATCTACACCTTCTATATAAATACCAGTATGTCTAATTGAATTCGCGCCCGTAGCAGAGAGATCATTTCCCGCGATCAGCAATCCATCTCCGTTACCGGATGCCGTATTGGCAACCACAAACAAACCATTAAAGGCTTTTCTGATGCTGTTATTCTGGATGCTAATATTTTTAAAATACCCCGCACTTCCCACAGTTGCGCTAGAAGAAACTAATACGGCAGAAGATGTATTAGACCCATTGGTAACAACCGTATTTTTAAGCACCACATTACTCACAGGAGTTGTATCCGGGGAACCAATCACAACAACATTCGGTGTTGTTGTAGCGGTATTTGTCAGACTAAGATCTTTTGTAGTACCACCGGCAGTATTACTCCCATCAATAATCACATTACTTCCTCCGTTTATTTTAATCAGAGGATTGGATGCCGCCGCACCGCTAATTACTGGCGATACTCCACTTGCCGGTTTTATCGTAAGCGTGTTCACTGTGCTGCTTCCTGCTATACTTGGTATTACGATAGGAAAAATTTCAGATGCGGATGTATAGCTTCCATTGATGGACAATATGGTTGGTTGCGTCATACCACAAGACACCAAATCTGCCAGAGCAGCCGTCAAAGTTGGATAAAGACTACCCGATGTTGTAGTACCACCACCAATAGATATCACGGAACTAAAAGTTGGACAAGCAGAGGTTGTCATATTAATTTGAGTTGCTGCTGTAGAATATAATGGACCAGAAGAACAACTTGTATTATTATACGAAAACACAAAGTAATAATAAGTGGCTCCTCCGGACAAAGCTGTAGAAGTCCAGCTGCCGGCAGCCGTTCCAACATATTCCACATAACCATTTGTAGCCACCACAGCATTTGCTCCAACAGCATATGTTGTTCCAGCTGAGAGTGTTGGAAGAGATGATGACGTAGATCTGATTACCACGTACCCCGTTGGTACCGGCGTACCACTTGTAGTCGTAAAACTACCAGCCACTGAAGTTACACCTGCAGCAGAAACTGTTGCGGATGCCGCTAATGACGCAGGCGCTGAACACGCAGGCACAAAACTACCTGTAAGATAAGCACTGTCACAACTTCCGTTATTCGCTTTAATCCTATAATAGTAAGTAATCGCTGCATTAGAAAATGTGATTACCCGCGATGTAGAAGTAGCCGCACTGAACGGAGAACCCGTAATAGGCGCTGTATATCCAGAATCTGTGTAAACTTCCACGGTATAATTAATGATCCCAGCAGAGCCGCCAGCTACCGAAGCCACCCAATTGATGGTTGCAGAACCACTTGTAATACTGGTAACAGGTGTAGCAGCAGCTGTTGGCGTTGCCGCACAAGTGACTTGTCCCGTTGCATTATTATTCAAAGAAGCAGAATATTTTGGTCCGCCCGAGCAACTTGTATTATTGTATGCAAACACATAATAGTAATATTTTGTATTTGATGCAAGGCTTGAGTCAGCAATGGTTAAACCTGCACCAACTGAAATGATATTACCTCCACCTATTGTAGATGCTGTGGTGTATGTAGTTCCGTCTACAGGATTTGCAGATAAGGAAGCATTGGTACTTCTTACCACAACATACCCCGAAGCAACAGGACTAGATGATGTAAATGCGCCCGTAATACTACCTGCAGACGCTGTGGTGAGACTGAGCGCAGTCGGCGCATTTGGGGTTGCACAAATACTTGGAACGGAAATATTTAATTCATCTATCGCTAGATTTTCCGCTAGGCTACCCCAATCACTAATTCCTTCAAAACGCAAAACACAATTTGCATTTGTACTTGTACCTAGAGAAAGTGTCTGCTGAGTCCAAGTTGTCATAGGTGAAGCATATGTTTGCAACAATAGAAAACTAACTCCTCCATCTGTAGAAAGATATACCTTTACTACATCATTTGCATTTGTACCTCCGGGATTTTTGATATAAAAGACAGCTTGTTTTGTACCAACTGTTGAAAAATTTAAATAAAAATCTAATGTACCATTAGAAGCTGCAGTTGCATTGTACTGGTTAAAAGTTGCCGCCCCTGCTCCTGCCTGCGTGCCCGTAAACTGCCCAGTAAGATTGGTCCAAGCGCCATTCGCAGCAGTATCAGTAATATTCCTCCAAGATCTATTTCCAGAAGCAGGCCAATTGATAACACCAGTGGTTGCTGGTAAATCATTTACAGCACCAGAACTACTCCAAGAATCGAAATTCTGTGAATATGGTAAACTTTGATAAAAGGAGCTCGAGACAGGTGTCCAAGTGTATGTCAACCCATTAGCTGGTAAATATAAATTATTATACCGCATCGTATTAATACCCCCAGTATTATCATCCGCTGTTTGCGTTGCAGCTGTTCCATTATCTCCAGACGCACCACTATTTGCCCAAGAATTATAAGGAGAACTCGCACTTACCATCCTGGTATTAAAAAAACTATTTGAACCACCTCTTAGACCTGTTACTCCAAAGTTTGTAACCGCCGTTGTAGTTGTGGTTGCAGCCGTATTATTATAAACAATGCTTACCACATTGGTAGTTTGTGTAAGCCTAATTTGAAAACTCATTCTATCCCCAGCCACCCCTGTTCTTCCCAAATCCGTAAATTGAACAACGAAATCAAACCCACTGGAACCATAAGAAATGTCCGGTGCCGCGCCTGAAACCCCCGAGTTTACCAAATTAAATCCATATCCTGCTATTGCTCCCACATAAGCCGTCGTAGCAGAAATGGGATTGTATGTCGTAGCAGTTGGAGCAGTTGTAGAACTAGAATTACCTAGTGTTATAAAACCATTGTTGCTGATATAAATTCTATCACAAGCTGTCCCATTGTAAACAAAAGTAAAAGGAAGCATTACAGCAGATGAAACTGCATTGGTAGCAAGCGTAGCACCAGATTGCCAAGATGTCCCGCCTGATAATGCCGTATAAGTTCCAGCAGATTTGGAGAATACAAAATTCATCGATTGCCCTTTCAATTCAAAAGAGGTTAAAAAAGAAAGCATAAAGAAAGCGAGAAGCTTGAAATTTTTAAAATAATTTCCAGCTCTCAGTCTGGGAGATAATAAATTTTTAATCATATGTTAGTGTTTATAGATAAAACCACTACAATCCCGTTTAAGACCACAGATGGTTTGCAAAATTATAATAATATTTGAATTATTTTAATAAAATTATTATTAATTTATAAATATAAACAACAAAATCGCATTTATAAGCATAAAACCCAAACTATTGTTTAAATTACGAATACCATAATCACCCTCAAAAATATCTTAATTAACCAAAATAAAATAACAATTAATATCATTTTTACACTTAATAAACGTTAATATTCCTGATAAAAAATAATAAAAACACATTCTAAAATGTGTAAAAAATTAACTTATTTGAGTTAATCGCTCTTATCCTCTTACAGACAGAAGATTGGTAAAAAAACCGACTCATAAAAAAAACAATCTCCCCATTATCAGAAATCAAATTAAAAAAAAGCCGCCTCGTACGGCGTACGAGGCGGCTGTGCAAAGAGCTTTACTTACTCTGCTTATTTAATAATTTTCTTCGTTTTGACATCACCAGAATTTTCTGCTTTGATCACGTAAACACCACTTGATAAAACCGAAGCATCCAGTTTGATCGATTTTTCTGTGGTTGAAGATGTGATTAACATTCTACCAGACGTGTCATAGATTTCTATTTTCCCTAAAGATTTAGAAGATCTTAATACAAATGAATCTCCATCTCTGTAAACCGTAAAATCAGATTTTGAACCAGCGTCAGTTCCGAGAACTTCCAGATTTTTATACACAATCTCGAAACGGTTCTCGTCTGCTCCTTTGATGCCGGAGAATGTGTAATCCTGACTTGTCAGATCGGTATACGTATTGGTGATTTTGTCTTTTAAATATATTTTTTGTGCAGATCCAAAGATGCCTTCTTTGCCACCAAGACTTATTTTATAATTTCCACTGGCCGCATATTTTACACCTAACGGAACAACATCATCCTTCACAAATTCTGCCTTACCCTGGATGATCAGTTTTTTACCATCCAATGTGGAGTAAAAAGCATCTGACCCGACAACAAATAGCTCACCATCATAATCGATTTCAAAACCGTTGGTAGCACCCGGAATATATCCCACCAACGCCGTATTCACAATATGAGATGGCGTCGTCATCTTGATCCAGAAACGGTTTTTCGTAGGTTTTTTGGCATTATAAAAATGAGCATCAACATCATAGCCTAATCTCATTGCATTGGTAAAATCGAGAGTACTTCCTGTTCCAGCTTTTTTAGCCTTGATGATGAATCCTTGTCCAACTTTGACAGTTCCGTTCGGTATCGGCGTTGCAGGTGTTGAGGGCTGACCTGGCGCTGGATCTACAAAATCAACAGCAGGCGTACCTCCAGTAAGGTTGTAAACCGCATAATTATTACCACTGTAATTAGAACCCAATTGGCTTGCTGTTGCCGTGATATCATTATTGGTCCAGAAATAAGCCGTTCCATATATTTTGGAATTGTTAGCCGTATAAAGTGCATCAAAATCCAAATTTGAAGGATAAGGGTTACCAATAAGGTTATATCCTTTTGTACAACTGGCCTCCAGAACAGCTGCATCACAAGAATTCTTCAAAAGCTGTGAAGGGATTGGCCCATTGTTCATTTTTCCGTCAAAAACAAAGGTGTCCGCAAGTGCTGGCACTTCTGTTCCTGTTCCTCCAGTCGTTGTGTAGCTATTTTTGCCTTTGATAGCATAGCCGCGACCTGGAACAAAATCAGAAGAAGAACCCAATGTAATCTCACCTGAAACAGCAGTCACAAAGGTGTCTGTGGACTCTTTATAAACGAAGAATCTATTCCACGGTGTTCCTGTACCTCCACCCAATGCTTGATTATAGCCATTGGAGAAGCTATAAAGATTCTGCCCCACAACAGGTGAGCTCCAGAACGTATACCCTTTCGTTGGCAACAATGCTGTGCGTTTCACTGTAATTTTCTGATTAGAATTATTGTCTGCGCCAGCATTTTTCTGCACAAGGTTAGCATCACTTTCCAATATGATCTTACCATCGGAAGGCAATGTGATAGTGCCATTGACAGTAACATCTTTCCCCATTTGAATATTCAATGAACCTGTACTTGTAATTTCTAAATCTTTGGTTTCAAAAGATGTTGGGATTGCATAAGCTCCAATTATTTTTGAGTTTAAAATTGCCGTTGGCCCATCGACATTACTCCAAGCATTTCCATTCCAAACAACGGTACCGTTGGTAGTAGCAGAGATCGTATTAGAATTTGGCGATTGACAAGATCCATTTACAGCTCTCACTCTGTAATAATATTGCGTATCCCGTGTGAGTCCTTCAACTACTTGTGAAATTGTAGATCCTCCAGAAATTACTTTTGGATTGTAACCTACAAGTCTATTATCCTGGTCTATTTTAAAATTATCTAAATAAAACCTATTATCCGCCGTACCTTTAGCTTGAACTCTAACTTTAGAAGTTACTGTACCTCCCGTAATATTTGCCGTAAATGTAGTCATTGCACCTGTCAGTGTAATATCAGAACCAACCGGGATAAATGTAACCCCATCTGGCGCGTGCAATATTTGAACTGACTTATTAGGATCTGTACCATACAATCCTAAATCTACACTCAGCTTAGCAATTCCACTATTTGCGGATAAATCTAAAGTTGGGGTAGTTATTACACCCTTTGTACTACCTGAACCTAATTTTGTATATCCAACCATTTCATATACTTGCGCTCCTGTCCATCCCGGAACAGATAAATAAGAATCTAAAGCAGTTGCTCTATTAGCCGAACCATTATTTACAGTAAATCCTGAAAAATTTTCATAAATTTTTACTTTTTCAAAATCAGGACTCGTACTCACCTCCAATTCATATCCAGTAGCTCCTGCTATGGAATTCCAATTGGCAGTGAATGTTGTAGCGGTAATATCTGTTCCTGCACTTGCTGTTGGTGCAATAAAAGCGGCATTAGCAGATAATGCGACTGTTGGCGTTACGGTTACCCCTCCACCAGAGAAAGTAACATTCCCCGTTGTTGCACCACAAGATGATGACGCGGGCGCAAATCTAACGTAAACAGGTGTTAATGCTAATGATGCTGTCGTGTAAGTTACATTTACAGAATTACCGAAAGTTAAATTATCGGAAGACACCTGATAGTTTGAAGAGGCACTTACGGTAATAGTACTTGGGAATCCGGTTAAGAAATCACCTGTAAGATTAAAGCTTTGACTAGCAGACGTTGCTCCAGGAGCTGTATTTGGAAAAGTTAATGCAGTTGTCCCATTAGTTGACAGTGAAGGTGCCGGTGGCAATACCTGTATTGTAAATGTTGTAGTTGCTGGCATAACTCCGGCCTGATAATCATAAACCCTTACATAATAAGTCGTATTAGCAGCAGCTGCATAAATTAATTCTTCAACTCCACCATCACCAGTACCATCCTTTCCAGCTAAAGCTATATTTTGTCCACAGGCATCACGTATTTCTAAGACCGCATCAAAAGAAGAAGACCCTGCTACTTTGACTGTATAGTTTCCAGCTGCTGATGTATTAAATGAATACCAAACATCATCACTTGCTATCGCATTGGAATAACCATCGAAATTACTGTAAGTCGTACTCAAAGTTGCACCTGCAACATCTCCTGTAATTGGCGCAGCTCCAACTGTTACTGCTGTTCCGGGGCAATTATCATTTGCAGGAGCTGGATATATGATTGCATACTGATTTCCTACCACTATCGAATTTAATCCATTTCTTAAGCTTACTCCTGTAGCCGTAGTGCTATAAGGAGATAATGGTGCAGGATAGGTTGTGTAACTTGTCGTATAATTTCCCAATTCTCCCGGATTAGCAATATTAAACCCAGCTCCATGATAAGTAGCATTTAACCAATTTGGTGTAACTGTTGTTACTGTCGCAGCACTTGATGAAATCACCCATTCCAAATTTACAACTTTCGTGTTGTCATAGACCGCAGCTAAAGGAGCAGAAGAGATTGGTGTTTTCAGGTTTATTCCAAGATCAGAAGTTCCGGTGGTATTGGTTAAGGTAATTGGTGTATATCTCCCAGCTAAATCAACACCTACAGGAAATAATGTTACCACATTACCTACGCTCTGTCTTACAAAACGTCCGTTTCCTGTAGCGCAAGCATAACCATTGGTACCAGCATTAGAGAATGTTGCAGCACTAAGCAAAGTGATGCTACTAGCTCCCAAGTTGATAAACCTAGAAGCAAAATCAATGTTTTTGTTGATGGTGATAGAACTTGATGCAGCCAAATTGACATAGCTACCAGATTTATCAATCTTCAAATAATCAAAAATCGTAGCGCCAGTTAGGTCTTGTTGGGCAGAGCCATTAAATACAACTTGCCGCTCGTTAGGATAAAAATTAGCACCCGTGGCTTTTGTCCAATGACCCGCCAAATACAAATCTCCTCCTACAGCACTACCTAGTCCGAAGTTTCCGTTGTTTACAAGGTTCCCGCCAATTGTTAATCTTCCAGATTTGTTGGCGCCACCGCCGTAATCCATATAGAGAGAGGATCCGCTGTCAATAGTCAAATGAGTTGCAATACCAAGATTGGCAGAGAAAGCAGCTCCGGCTGTATTGGGATAATTTAAAGTGGTGTTATTGGCAACCTGAACTTCATACGGATAACCTGCCCCAGAAGTCGCAGACCATTCCACAGTTCTTCCATAAATCCCTCCCGATTGATATATTAATTTAGAAGTAGCCCCATAAATTGGCGCATTATTCTTGACATAACAATTGGTAACACTGTTGATATTCAAAATACCATTAACAGTGGATATTGAAGCGGAAGACAATCCGAAGTCTAAAACACCATTGGTATTCAAGTTGATGGTAACATTCGCAGCGAACAAAAGCGAACCTACACCAGCATTGTTGGCTACAACTTTACTGCCGTTGAAATTCACCGTTGCTCCGGTGCTTACGGTGGTACTGATGGATTTTGCGCCATCCACATAAATAAATCCACCATCATTATTAAAGGTCAAAGCTCTGCCTTTCAGGTCTATAGCTCCTGTTCCCGCACCGGTAAGGGCCAATACGTTTCCAGAAGCTCCATTGATATGGACATCTGTAAGATTTCCGGCAGCATTGCTTAATGCTACTGTAGTAGCGTTTGTTTTATTAATTTCAATCCTTTCAAAATCGATAGTTCCTCCACCTGTCTTTTGTATGGTTTGTGCAATAGTTCCATTGAAAAAGACTGTTCTCCCATTGGGCTGAAAAGTTGCAGCTGCGGCTTGTGTCCAGTTTCCTGAAACTGTAATATCACCACCGGCACTACTTCCTGCTCCAAGCGCTCCGTTTAAAAGAAGGTTTCCACCAACTACCAACCCGGCACTTCCACCACTATAATTTTGATACAACGCAGAACCAGAATCGATCGTCAGGTTTCCATTGGCTTTGAAAGCTCCTCCACTTCCGTTGGGGAAATTGAGGGTTGTATTATTACTGATTTGAACGCCCTGAGGCAAACCTGCTGTAGTCCCAACAGTTCCTGTTAACTGTGTCCATTCTGCCGCTCTTCCGGGTGCACCGCCTGAGTTATATTTTAACAAAGAAGCACTGCCATAGATTGGGCTTCCAGTGCCAGAAAAACCGTAACCAGCATTTAGTTGTAATGTTCCATTTGTACCAATGGTTATATTGCCTGGATTAGTAATCGTTGAAGAGCTTTGCAATAAGCCTGTAACGGTACGCGCAAACCCCAAAGTTAAAGCACTTCCCGTATTGACAGTCACATTCACAGGCCCATTGGTTGTAGGCCAATAATGACCATTGTTTGCAGTATATGGCGCATTGAATATTAAAGTTCCGTTGGTTCCATACGACAAAGCATTGGTACCACCGGCATCCGAAACCCAACCACCGGCATCCAACTGGAATGAACCATCGATTGTAGTGGAGCCATTATTAATATAGGTTTTACTTGTTACCAAAGTTCCACCAGAGTTGACAACAGTCGTTGTTCCAAGATTTCTGGTTGCATAGGTATCACTATCCATCGTCACAGTGTGCCCTGTGGCAATGATGGCATTTTGGGAAGAAGTTGGCACAACGCCACCATTCCAAGTGGTAGGGTTGGACCAGTTTCCTGTTTTTGTAGAAGTAATTGTTGAGCCTAAAGTCCCACTAACACTTATATCATCAATTGAAAAACTTGGTCTACCTCCACTTCCACCAGTATCTCTATAAATCCATCTTAATTGAACATTTGCCTTATCTTCGGCTGCTATTGGTAAATTAATTGATCTTGTAACGACATTGATTACACCGGTGCCAGAAGTATTATTTGTTGCTTTATCATTTTGATATTCAACTCCTAGGTTAGCAAAAGACCCTGTTGTCCCAACTCTATACTGCAGATCAACTGCTCCTTGTCGCTCATTTGTTGCTTGTCTTTGGGTTCCTATTTTGTAACTAACTGTTATAGATGTGTTCCCTGTAGTATTTATAGCTAATACAATAGCGCTACCATTAGATCCCGTAGATATTAATCCAATTTTACCATTGAAGTCCAAAATACTAGCAGCACTCGATACGGCATTATTACCACCTGCTAAAGTTTTATCCACAGTACCAGGTGTGGTAGGAAAAGAGTTTGTAGGATCATCAACTTTCCATCCTTGCCATCCGGACAGATAAGTTGTAGTTGAGCCCGTAAAAGTCGAGAAATTTTGCGTGTATGGTAAAGCTTGAGCTGTCGGATTCGTTTGTCCCCAAACATTTCCGCTCCATAAAAAGAGCAGTATGGGCAGCAAAAAAACTTTTGTAAAGTCGTGTAGAGATCGTCCGTGCGTGGATAAACTTATTTTCATATTTGTGTTCTTTTCTTGTATTGTAATATCTTTTAAAAAATGTTTGCAAATGTAAACAGAATATTAATATATACAATGTATTAGTGAAAATTTAACGTTAAAACAAACGAACATTTAATTAAATCTACATTGTAATCCAACAAGACTGTTGTTTACAAATAGCTCCACCATGGCTTTATTTCAAAAAAAAACGCTTAAAATTGGGGAGCCTCGTTTAAAATATTAAGAGCGGCGATGGGCAGAATACCGGTATTGATCATTAATTTTATGCAAAGTCAAACCAATCATTTTTCAGATAGACAAAGCGTGCACCCAACGAAGAGATTTCAGGCATTTGCAATGGATGACCAATTGTGACATTTTGTGCTTGTTTTTTACCACCATGAAAACAAAGGTCTTTCACAAGGTTCACAAAGCCTTGTGTTCTTTGGGAAAAACCTTGGTGATCTTTGTTTTATGAGCCATAAAGGATCATTCTTTTAGAATTAAGCAAAAACCCGACAAAAAACATTGGTCGGGTTCAGAATATTTCAAGTTTATGGATCTCCGTTGTTGTTCATCTTGCTTCATTCAATGCAAGGCCCAACAAAGAATGTGGCTGACTAATCATTTTTCAGACAGACCAAGGCGTACACTCAACCAAGAGATATCAAGCATTTGCAATGGATGACGCATTGCGGAGCATCAAAAAAATGTTACTTGATGATTTTCACCGTTCTTACATCTCCCGAGTTTTCAATCTTCATGACATAAACGCCATTGTTAAAAACAGAAACATCCATTCTCATTGATTTATCTGTTGTTTTTTGGCTTTTCACCAGGCGTCCAGACGCATCATATAACTCAATACGACCCAAAATTTTGGAAGAATGGATGACATAATCTTCCCCGTCCCTGTAAACGCTGAAATCTGATTTTGTCAAGGAGCCTGTTCCAAGAACGGCATCTTCCTTATACACGATTTGGAAACGGTTGAGATCTGTTCCTTTGACCGCCTGGAAAACATAGTCCGTCATTGTAAGATTCACCGTTTTATGAAGCAATTGATCTCTCAAATAGATGTTCTGATTTCCGTCAAAAATCCCTTCAGCATTTTTCAGTGAGATTTTATAATTTCCGGATTGAGCATAGACATTTCCCAGATCTACCTGATCATCTGCACTGAAAGTACGTTTCCCCTGAATAGCCAATTTTTTACTGCCTAAAATGGAATAAAATGAATCCGAACCTACGATGAATAATTCTGCATCATAATCAATTTCAAAATCGTTGGTAGCGGTTGGGATATAACCTATCAATAAGGTATTGGTAACATTGGAAGGTGTTGTAAGCCTTAACCAAAATCTATTTTTTTCTGTCCTTTTTTTATTATTAAAAAAGACGCCATTCTCCACAATGCGCATCGCGTTTGTAAAATTAAGCGGCTGATTGGCACCCGCACTTTTCGATTTGACAATGAAACCCTGCCCTACTTTTATGATGTTATTTGGTGTTCCTTCTGCTTCTTCAGGCAGATCCGGAGCAGCATCTATTTCCACTGCAGGTGTGCCTCCGGTGAGATTATAGATGGCATAGTTGTTTCCTGCATAGCCGGAACCCTGCTGTGTTTTAACCGTCATATCATGATTGGTCCAGAAATAGGCGGTGGCATAGATTTTTCCAGAATTCGCAGTGTACAACGCATCAAAATCAATACTTGACGGATAAGGATTACCTATCAGATTATAGCCTTTGTCTGCACCGGAATTTTTTAAATTAACAAAAGAAAGATCACCATTATTTGGTATGCCGGTAAATGCAAATTCAAATGAAGTGGTTGGCATAGTTTCACTGAACTGACTTTGCCCACGGATTGCATAGCCTTTTCCAGTAGTAAAGACAGAAGAATCATTCAACAGGAAAGCTCCTATATTTTTGAAAACATCAGTGGCTTCATCGTATTGCCAGAACCTGTTTTTTGGTGTTCCGCCTAGTAGCCCGCCGCCCGAAAATGTATAAAGATTTTGACCAACCACTGGCGAACTCCAGTAGGTGTATCCCAATTTGGGAAGTTTGGCGAATCTCTTCGCAACAAAATTGCTGGCGGTAAACATGTTTTCCGCATCAGGATCTAGCTGTTGCAGATTGGAATCGCTCGCTAAAACTACCGTTCCATTGTTTACGAAATCACTTTGGATGATCGCATTTGCCGGCACGCTTGTTTTATTAACATCATCTGTGTGTCCAATGAAAAGAGTTTTCCCAGCATTTACCTGACATTCACAAGCTTCTAGTTTGTCATAAGTGATAGCTCCAATGGTGTAAGGCAAGTTAAAATCGCCATCAATAATAGCTTTTTGTGAAGATGTAGGTGGCAAACCGTCACCAGACCACACAGTACCATTCCATGTTTTTTCTGAAACACCTGCAGGTAACTTGCCTTTTAATGTCATATTATCAATCGCCCAAACTTCGTTACTATCATTATTGAACGCAGTAATCCTCACATACAGCTGAGCCACTTTTGGCAAATTGGTGAGCGTTACAGTACTGATACCCGCATCTCCGGTTGATGAAGCAAACTCATCCAGCGTACTGTTGTAAGCAGAAGTCACAGAACCCGATGCTCCAAATCCCCATCTCATATTTGATGTACTGCCTTTGATCAGCAATTCATCTACGAAGGTATTGTTGTCTGTACTGATGGAAATCTTTACATGATCTGTTGCTTCTGCTCCATTTCCTGTGGTGACAGAGAATGACCCCAATCTGAAGCTCAACTCAACATCCTGATAGCCAGAGGTGTTAAAATTAAAATTAAGAATACCTGTTCCGCCGGATACCTGATAACTATTAGACCCTAAAAATTTATTCACAGTGGCATTGGTACCTGCTACGAGTGCATAGGCCGTTCCTCCACTTACAGATCCACCAGTACTGGTATAAGCCCATGCTGGCGCTACCACTGGCGTTTCAAAATCCTGATATCCAATCACTTCAGAAGCTCCCAAAATACCAGCTGCGCAAGTAACATAACTCACTGCATTTCCTTGTACAGCAAAGGTGTAAGGATTCTCGTTATCTGTAGCATCATTATTTACAATGTTTACGGTTGCGTTCTTAACACCAGAAGATGTGGGTGCAAAAGTGACCGTAACAGTCCCGGTAGATCCTACTGCAATAGTAGTACTGGCGGGTGAAATACTAAATTGAGATGCATCTGCACCAGTCATACTCACAGAGGAAATAGTTAAAGCAACATTTCCAGTATTGCTGATGACAAAACTTTTATTAACAGTTGTTGTGTTGGCAGGGTTTACATTCGCAGTCCCAATTAATGTGTAATCTGCCGCACTGATAGCAGTATGACCATCTGCTATGTGATGACCATTGCCCGTAACTGCAATTTCTGGATTTTTCCCTAAACCTAACAGTGTAAAAGTGTAGGACGGATCCGTAAGGTCAGAATTTGCGATGGTAACTACAGCTGTTCTGTCTCCGGCAGAAGCTGGTTGAAATGTCATTGTAAAATCCTGATAAGTCCCACCTGCAATATGATACGGAGCAGAAGCTGTGATGAAAAAATCATTGGTATTGTCTAGGCTTACAGAATAAACATTCAACGCCAAACCGCCTATATTTTCAAGACGAAAAGTTTTGGATTGGGAAGCACCAATATTTTGTGATGCAAATTCTGTATTGTCCAAAGTGCCTGGCGTGGTATCACCATTTGGGATAATATTAGAAGTCGTGCCAGATGTGAAAACACCTCTTACAGTAAGTTCTGCTTTAGGCTCTGTCACTTCCCCATCCAGATCGGCGGTTTTGGTTACCGCATTGGTAGAAACAGCCTGTAGATCATCATCTGTCAGGAAGTTATATTGCCCTTGTGACAAGCCCGCTTTTAGGCGAATATATATTGTAGTAGACGTAACCACATTAGAAGCATTCTTTGCCAAAACTACAGAAGATGAAGGCGATAAAAATGCGGCATTGGTAGAGAGTTCCCAGTTGGCATTGGGTACTGTTACTGTGATATCACCTGCAAGACTGGCACCAGAAACGCTTACACCCTGGCTTGCAGATGGCCCTTGTCCTTGCGAGTAGGTAAATAAAGACGTTGCTGCTGTCAGCGTGACTGTTGGCCTGGAAACATGGATCACAACCTCATTGCTCGTTACTGTTCCACACGCAAAAGTACTTTCACAAACCACATAATAGGTATTTGAGCTTGTAAAATTAGGTGTGTAAGATGTTCCAGTCTGTGACGGGCTGAAAGCTGTGTAAGCACTTCCGGAAGTCGTCGTATATTTCCATACTCTAGAGATAGGTGTGGAAGTTTCCGTAACGGTGAGTGCATTACCATTGACACCCTCCAGAATACTTTGTAAGGCGGTGGGCGCCACACTATTTTTTGCTAAATTAATGCTAAGGTCAGAGCCATTATCTGTACCTATGGTCGTCGGGCTACTTGCTACAACCCGAATCCTGTAAGCCGTTCCCATTGTTGTATTACCTGGGATGCTTGCAGAAACTGTACCCGACAGCGCATCGCTTACCAAAGTCCCAATACTGACTGGACTGGCAAAACTCCCCGAAGCATCTGACAATTGTGCAGTGTAGGTATTGCCATTGTACGTTCCTGTACTTGTAAATGGTACACTGACGGAAGTGCTTGCTGTAGCCGTTACACAAAAAGGACTGCCCGTTACAGCACCTGTTGTTACTGTTGTGCTGGCTGTAGAACTAGCCGTAATACTTGGATTATCAATCCCTAAAGCCTGAGCACTAGATCCCGATACACCAGCACCAGAAACAGAGTACCTCCAACTAAAATAAATATTGGCATTTGCGGCAATGGTAGTTCCTGAAGGTAAAGTGAAAGTTTTACTGACAGATTGCGTAGTGCCAGGAGAAGTTGCAAATCCGTTATTATCCAAATCGGCAGAAAATACAGTTAAAAAATCAGTTCCACAACTTACCCAAGTACTTCCATTTAGGGAATAAAATAATTGAACAGAATAGCCTGACGTATTGTTTCCATTTCTGTATTTTTCAACATCATAGGCTATTTCAAAAGAGGTGGATGGTTCGGAACCTGTATTTCTTAATCCCAAATACAGGAACATCGATTTCAGTGACGTTGCGGTGTTTGAAGTAAGCCCGCCAATAGCTGATTCCGCTGTAGATCCATTGGCATTGAAACGATAGATCCCATTGGTTGCGGTACCAGACATATTATTTCCAGCAGCAAAGCCAGCAAGAGTCACGCTAGAGCTCGCATAAGTTGGAGCCGTAGCTCGTATTATTGTAGAACTGTTTACCCTCCATCCAGATGGTAGAGTTGCCGAAGCAGAAGCACCCAAAGAATTAAAATTCTCTGTAATTGCAGTACCATTCGTATAATCAATCTGCCCAAAAACTGCTAAACTTAAGAAAAATAACAGCGCTAAAAAGCACTTTTGAAAGAGATTTTTCCAAGCATGTACCAATACATCTTTTTTCATTTTGTGTTAAATTTTATTTCACCTCAAAGTTAATATAAAAAATTATTTTTAACAATTATGAGCAAAAAAAGTGAAAATAGTTGCCCGCAAACACACTATTAATGATTTTAATAAAATAAAAAAAAAAAAAAAAACAAGTTTCCTGTAGATGCAAAATAAAAAAAAAGGCACCTAAAGTAGTCATGGTCGGAAGATTTTTTCTTCCGATTTTTTTTGTTTTTTTTAGAAGAAAACAGTGTTAATCAGTTGATTTCCAATACATTAATTTGTTTATTTGTATTGGTTTTTGTATCTTTATAACTGGTAATCAAATAGTTATGTCTGTTTTTAAAGATCACAAAATCTCACTCAAGCAAGTCCTGGAATTTATCCCCGAAGCGCTTTTAAGTCATCTTTCCGCAAGTACAAAAGTGGATTACTACAGCAAGGTGCTTCACGGAAAGAAAATGTTTTATCTGCTCCT
>NZ_AUAA01000002.1 GCF_000428485.1 Epilithonimonas tenax DSM 16811
ATGGAGGTTACAGAGGAGAAGTCATAGAACAGGTAAAAAATAAGTTTGGTTATCTAATAAATGTGGTGATGAGAAACGATGGAAAGAAAAAAGATTTTAAGCCTATTTCCAAAAGATGGATTATTGAGAGAACTTTCGCTTGGTTTGATAATGATAGAAGATTGTGTCGGAATTATGAACTCCTGATGGAAAATTCAGAAAACATGGTCAAATTATCCGCTTTAAAAAATTTATTGAATAAAATTTAAACAGGCTCTTAGTTTTTTTCTGTTTTTTTCCAAGTCTCTGGGATAATCTACGTTTTCCTTTTTTTTCCTTTCGTAGTATTCTGTTGTACTGCAGATGTATTTTGCAGGAACACCTCCATATACCGAATTATCCGGTACAGAACTACTTACTACGGCGCCTACAGCTATGATGCAATTGTTGCCAATAGTGACATTGTGGGTGATGGTAGAGTTGGCTCCAATAAACGTATTATTACCCACTTTTATCCGTCCGAAAACCCGTACATCGTCGTAGCCTTCTATTTTTTTCATTATCGTAGATCCGCCGATATGTGTAATAAATAAAACAGAAGAAGAAATCCTGGAGTAATCACCAATTTCTACTAAAAAAGGTTCACTTCCAAAATTGACACCATTCTGGAGAGAGACTCCGGTTCCCAATTTCAGTCCTTTCTTCTTGCAGGTTTTATAATAGCTTTGCCATTTTAGCTTTTCTATCCCTGAAAAAAGTTTTGTTAACAAGCGATTGTGCATAAGGTGTGTTTTTTAATTAAGTTTTGTCAGTATTTCAAACAATATAAAAATAAGAGAGCTTTTTAGATTTTTTTACGAGGTTTGTCTGTTTTAGATAAGGTCTCCGTAAAATGCGTCTGTAAAGTTTTCATTTTTTTCACTCATCATTCTTTTGTCTTACAAGAATGCTTTAGGTTTTGTATTCTCCATTGTAAACAAGAAAAGGAAAATTAATTGATTTGTGGATTCGTTTTTTTATATAAATAGATGTTTATTGGTGTTAATTTTTCAGTATTTCTTCTTGTGAGACCATCATATAAGTGAGGTCAGATGTGCTTTTTTAAGCGGTTTTACAAATCAAAAAAAAGCGTTTTTCTGTTGCATCCCTTTCTATCAGTCTTTTTGTGCTGATCCTTTTTTTCTTTTCATACATTTGTATGCATATTTAAAAAAAAATATGAAAAAACAAATATAGCGTAGTTTGTTGAGTTATGTTGTGTTTTTTAACCGTAAAACAGTTTTTAATGAGTGTATTTTCAGAAATTACCATTAAACACGTAGTTTATCTAAGACGATCAGACCTTGCATGATCCATTATGAGAAGGAAAATTAAGAGATTCATTGTGAATCCTTCTTAATGATGTCTTATGGAAGATGTTTAAAAAATAATTTTTACAGCTTTCGAAAAGAGGTTAATCGACATTTTGGAACAGCCCTACAGATCTGGAAAGTCGCTTGCCAGAATTGTGCATTTTTTTTGAATTTGAAAGGAATAATTTCGTAAAGATGACTTAGATATCAATAGAGATTTGTGTTTTTTACCGTGTAATTTTTTACTTATTTACGGAATAATTTTCTAATGATTTTCGATACCAAGGTATTCTGTTTCCTATTTATAAATTCTGGAAGGTGATCTATAGTTTCTATTTTTTCACCATAAAGCAAGCTGATATTTCTTCTCTTTAGTGTTTCCAGAAGAACCTGATGCCAGTTTTGCTTTTTTATGTTTTCTTTTTGAGGATCGTGAGACAGTCCTTTTTTGTGGACTCTGTAGAAATATAAAGGGGAGGAGATGTAATCAATTTTTCCAATGTCGTACAGCTGAAGGTACAAATCCATATCCTCGGCCACATTCAGCTCAGGATTAATGCCTCGGATCTTTTTGTAGGCTTCTTTCCGGAAGGTGAAAAAGTGTGAAATTTCAAATCTAATATTAAAGAAAAGTGGATTGCCGCTTTTGATGTGCCGCGTGTTTTCGAAAATCTTCTGCGGCCTGAGCGATTCATCACAGATGTTAATTTGAGAATAAGTGGCGATGGTCTCTGGATTATGGTATTTTTCCGTGCAGATTTCCAGTGCATTGGGTGTTATCGCATCATCTGGATCTACAAAACCGCAGATCTCACCAGTTGCCAGTGTGACACATTTCTTTTTGGTAAAACCAACCCCTTTGTTCTCTTCATTTTGAAATAATTTGACCTTTGGATTGTTCATCACCTCGGTTTTGATTTTTTCAAATGAACCATCTGTGGAACAATCGTCCAAAATAATAACTTCAAAATCTTGGTATGACTGCTTAAGAATAGAGGCATAACAGGCTCTGAAATAGTCATAGTTATTATAATGCGCAATAAGAATGGAAAACATCATTGTTTTAAGTTTTTGAGAGCGTTAGCAATCGTGTATTTTTTTGAGGCGAGTTTTTTGACTACACGTTCAGTATTTTGTGATTTTGATTGTTGATGATGATGGCATTGTCCGGAACATCTTTGTGGATCACACATCCTGCACCCAAAATCACATTGTTGCCGATGGTGACATCTTTTAGAATGATCACATTGGCTCCGGTCCAAACGTTGTTGCCCATCTTTACTTTTCCAATGTTAAAATTGGTTTTAGAAACCGAGAACGGATCTTTTGTATACTGGTGGTTATGGTCAAAAATCTTCATCCCTTCTCCCAAAATACAGTTTTTACCAATTTCTATTTCTCCAAGACAGGAAATGGTAGCTCTGGTAATGTAGGTGTCATCACCTATCGTGAGCTTCGCATTTGGTTTGACGGTGATATAATTGGATTGGTTGATAAGCACATTTTTACCTATCTGGAATTGCGCAGCGGGCGATATGTCTAAAAAATTATGAGCGCCTATGCGGAAAGATGAATGGATGTTGCTCTTGTCTGTGAAAAAAATAGCTCTGTTTTTTTCTGCAATACATTGGTCAGCGATTTTTTTGAGTTGCAGGATAAAATAACCTAATATCTTTTTCATCTAAAATTTTTTTTCATTCAAAAGTATTAAATATTCTTTATAAGTTTGCAAATTATTATCATTAAAAATAACTTGATGACTGTCAGCATGGATCCTCTAGTAAGTATAAACATTCCGGTTTATAAATGTGAAAAATATTTTGCCAGATGTCTAGATTCTGTAAAAAAACAGACGTATAAGAATCTGGAAATCATCTTGGTGAATGACTGTACCCCGGATCACAGTGTGGGTATTGCGGAGGGATTTATGCTGGAAAATCCAGAGCTGGATATCAAATTGATCCACCACGACAGCAATCAGGGTCTTTCTATCACTAGAAACTCTGGCATAGAGGCGTCATCAGGAGAGTATATTTATATGCTGGACAGTGATGATTATATTCCTGAAAAATGCATCGAGACGCTATTGAATCTAGCCTTGGAGACCGGTGCTGATGTCACCATCGGACAGACGATGTGTTTCGATTCCAAAACCAACGAGGAAAAACTTATCTTCCCCATCAGTACGAATAAAAAAGTCATAGAAAATGCAGCGGTTTTTGAATCATTTGTAAGAGGAGAGTGGCCTATTATTGCGCCTAACAAATTGTACAAGAAAAGCTTCATCAATGGAAACCGAGTCCGCTTTGTAAAGGATCTCTTTTCCCAAGATGAACTTTGGGCGTTCCACTGGTCGCTAAAAGCCAATAGAATAGCACTCACTTTAGATACAACCTATATCTATTATCTACACGGCGAATCAATTATTTTTAACAGAACCAAAGTTAATTTTGAAAATTATATGACCATTTTGGAGCATTTTTCTTCAGAGTTTGATCAGAATGTATCAGCAGAAAAAAAACCTTTGCTGAAAGAAAAAATTATCAAATTCAAAGAAATGGTTCTGGCTGTACAATGGAAAACTATTAAAGACAAGGATTACCTGGAGCAGAATATTGCGAGAATGGGCACCATGCCGAAACTCTCATTGCTGGACTACTTTTCCAACCGGTATACGACAGATCTCAAGAAGAAAAACTTTTTTCAGAATCTACCTGTAAGCCTTAGCTCCAGATTGTTTATCTGGCGTTTTGAAAGATAATACTACTTGTTTTTGTACTGATAAAAAGTGATCAATGCAGAAAAATGAGAAAGCAAAAATGTATTGTAGATTTTTGTGATGCCTTTGTACTGAGAAAGAACCATTTTTTTATCAAGCTCAGCATAGGAGTCGAGGAGCCTTTTGCGCTGAGACATTTGTTCTTCGGCTGTCATCTTGCCAGAAAAAAGGTGAAAGATCTTGATGGCGTTTACCAGATTCTTGTAGGCCGTCAATTCAAAGATGTATTTTCTGTTCTCATAGATCCGTTTTTCTTTGAAAAGCTGTCTGAGAATGACGTCTGTTCTCACCACATCTATGATCTTGGGAGATGGTAACTTGGCGGAAGAATCTGGGTGGATGTAGTGCGTGTAGACGGCATTGCAAGTCCCAATATATTTGGCGTTTTCAAAAATAAGACGTTCAACGATCTCGTCTGCGTTCAGAAGAGGTTCTGAGAATTGGAAAGAGTGGGACTTAAAAACATGACTTTTATAGAGCCCTCTGATGTGGATATCATACCTGCCAACCGTTTTCTCTATCGCTTCTTTTCCTGATATTTTTCTTAAAGAATAATCTGAAATGTTATTGATGTAATGGTCTAGATTTGCTGTGTACTTTGGTTTGCCGTTGGTAAATTTCGTATCAACAATTGGGGCTACAATATCTAAAGACGGATCTGTCGCAAAGGCTTGTAAGCACTTCTGTATTGTTTCGAGATCGATCGTATCATCATGGTCAAAAAGAAAGATGAATTCCCCGCTACTTTTCTCCTGCCCATAAGCTTTGGAATACTGCGCGTATTTCTGATTTTCTTTCGTGTAGATTCTGATTCTGGAATCGATCTTTGCAAATTCTTCCAATTCCTGCAGGGTGGAGTCTGTAGAACCGTCGTTGACACAGATGAATTCGATATTTCTATACGTCTGATTCAGCAGGCACTCCATAGATGATTTTACGAAGCCGCCCAGCTGTACAGAATTGTAATAAGTTGTGATGATAGAAACTAAAGGATTTGCAGCCATCTTTATAATCTTGTCACACAGTGATCTTGATCCAAAATTCCTTTTACATCATAGATGATGCCGTTTTCAGAGAGCAGATTTTTGATGTTTAATGTTTCAAATTCTTTGTGGGAAACCGCTAATACCACCGCTTCGTATTTTTTGAAAGGCATTTTTGTAGAGGTCTCAAGGCCATATTCGTGCATTACCTCTTCAGGATTGGCCCAAGGGT
This sequence comes from Epilithonimonas tenax DSM 16811, assembly GCF_000428485.1. Classification (GTDB taxonomy): domain Bacteria; phylum Bacteroidota; class Bacteroidia; order Flavobacteriales; family Weeksellaceae; genus Epilithonimonas; species Epilithonimonas tenax. The sequence continues at coordinate 5,326 of NZ_AUAA01000002.1, forward strand.
CAAAAATGCTAACATGGATACCATAATCTTCAAGATTTTTCACAACATCTACCACTTTTGTATTTCTTACATCAGGACAGTTTTCTTTGAAGGTGAAGCCCAAAACCAATACTTCTGATCCATTTACTTTTAGATCTTTCTTCAGCATCTGTTTTACTGTTTGGCTTGCCACATATTGTCCCATAGAGTCATTCATTCTTCGGCCAGCCAGGATGATCTCTGGATGATAACCAAATTCCTGTGCTTTCTGAGCAAGATAATAAGGGTCGACACCAATGCAATGACCGCCAACCAAACCTGGTTTGAAGGGTAAGAAATTCCATTTGGTGCCTGCCGCTTTCAGAACTTCGTGCGTATCAATATTCATCAGGTTGAAAATCTTTGCCAGCTCATTGACGAAGGCAATATTAATATCACGCTGAGAATTCTCAATCACTTTTGCCGCTTCTGCTACTTTGATGGTTGGCGCAAGATAAGTACCTGCTTCAATCACAGAATTATATAGATCATCAACTATTTTTCCGATTTCAGGATTGGAACCGGCAGTTACTTTCAGGATTTTTTCAACGGTATGCAACTTATCGCCCGGATTGATTCTTTCCGGGGAGTAGCCTGCAAAAAAATCCACATTGAATTTCATTCCTGTGTTTTTTTCCAAAACAGGAACACACTCTTCTTCTGTTACACCTGGGTAAACTGTTGATTCATAGATGACAATATCGCCTTTTTTCAAAACTTTCGCAACCGTTTCGCTGGCTTTGTAAAGTGGAGTAAGATCCGGACGGTTATTTTTATCAACTGGCGTTGGCACAGTTACGACATAAATCGTTGAGTCTGCAATATCTTCTAATTGATTGGAACAGAAAAGTCCTGTTTCTCCTTGTTTTGGATTAGTGGCAACCAAAGCAGATTTTAGGAGTTCGTCTGAAACTTCTAAAGTATCATCTTTTCCTGAATTGAGTTCAGCAATTCTTTTTTCATTAATATCAAATCCGACAACAGGATATTTGGTCGAGAATAATCTGGCGAGTGGCAAACCCACATAACCCAATCCGATGATTGTAATTTTATGATTCATTTTTTTTATTTTAAATTTTCCCAATACCAATTAACCGCTTGTTTCAGGCCTTCTTTCATAGAGTGTTTTGGCTCATAGTTCAAAAGATGTTTGGCTTTCTCAATGCTTGCAAGAGAATGTGGAACGTCTCCTTTTCTATAATCGCCATAGATGATTTCTACATCTGCAATTTTAGGGTCAAAATCTGACAAATACTGTTTCAGGTATTTTACGAGATCGTTAAGTGTTGTTCTTTCGCCAAAGGCTGTATTGTAAACCTGATTCAAAGAGTCTGTATGATCTGAAGTTAATGCCAGAAGATTCATTAGAATCACATTATCTATGTAGGTGAAGTCTCTAGAGTACTCTCCACCACCGTTGATGACAGGCGATTCGTGATTCATTAGCTGCATCACGAATTTTGGAATGACTGCTGCATAAGCACCATTTGGGTTCTGCTTTCTTCCAAATACATTAAAATACCGAAGCCCTACGGTGTCAAAATCATAAGTTCTTTTGAATACATCAGCATAGAGCTCATTCACGTATTTTGTAATGGCATAAGGCGAAAGGGGTTTTCCGATCACATCCTCCACTTTTGGCAAATTTTCGGAGTCACCATAAGTAGAAGAACTTGCCGCATATACCAATCTTTTGACTTTGCAATCTCTTGCTGCAACTAGCATATTAAGAAAGCCGCCCACATTGACGTCATTGCTTGTTATGGGATCATTGATAGATCTTGGAACAGATCCTAGAGCGGCCTCGTGCAGTACAAAATCCTGATTTTCACAGGCTTTTTGACAGGTGTCAAGATCGCGGATGTCGCCTTCTATCAGTCTGAAGTTTGGATGGTCTTTGATGGCCTCCAGGTTTTCTCTTAAACCAGTAGAAAAGTTATCAAGACAGGTAACATTAGCGCCGAGACCAATCAGTTCTTCGCAAAGGTTGGAGCCGATAAAGCCAGCTCCGCCAGTGACCAATATGTTTTTGTTATTCAGTTTTTCTTTGATGTTGCTCATATGTTTAAGAGTAATATTTCTCTAAGATGTTACAAAGATAAGATTCTTTGTTTGTAAGACCATTATTTCTGAAATAATCTTCTACATCCGGTACGTTGATGTCGTATCCTGAGCCACTTTTTATTAAATTGAGATCAAGCTTTGTTTTATAAAAACGCTCTATGATTTCTAGAATTTCTATGATCGCATAATTGTGAATGTAGGCAACATTGACAATCTTATTAAAGATCTTATTCTCTAAAAGCATAAAGGTGATCTGCCTGATGTCATCTGCGTCTATAAGGTTTCTGGTTGCTTTTGTATGAACATTGATTGTCTCCTTACTTTTGATAGAGCGTACCAGGTAGTTCATCAGCAAGTTAGGATTTCCACCTTTTCCAACTGCATTGCTGACCCGTAGGATCAAATACTTTTCGCATAGATTCTTGATCAGCTGCTCCATTTTCAGTTTATGAAGAACATAATCACTGGCTGTTTTGGATGAGTCGTAAATGCTACACGTGGAAAAGTAGATAAAGATCTTATCCGGATTTTCTGAGATTGTCTTTCTAATGAGCGTTTCTTCCCTGAGAAATTCTTCCGGTCTGTTTTCTAAAGAATTAGAAACGCCGGACGCAAAGAAGACCGTATCTTCTCTATCGCTGTCTATGAATAATGATGCTAAAAGTCCTCTACCTATTATCATTTTCTATGGTTTTAATTATTTCTTTTGAGATGAGTTCACTTGCCAAGGCATTCCAATGAGAGTCATCATAGTGATACAACATTCTACGATCCATTTTTCTGAAATGATTATAAAACTCAATCGTTGGATAATAAGGAATGTTTTTTTGTTTCAGAATATGTCCTAATTTGAAGAGATAATCTGGCTGTTTTTCTATAGGAATTTTGTCAAAATAAACAGTTTCTTTGTTCGGCATTGGAAGATAGATGAACTTTGAACCTATAGAGTCGCAGTATTTTTTATAAGACACAAGGGAGTTGATGTTCATATTCATCCACTGGTCAGAAGGATTCAGATGATTGGGGTCATAAAAAAATAACTTTTCATCTACCTTTGATTGGGTCCCTACCATCTTAACTTTTTTTAAGTTTGCTTTGGCATAGTTGTTAACATAAGCACGGAAAATTTTATCTAAAAATACATTCGCATTCCCCACATTCCATAGATTGTTATATTTATACTTCAATCTATTTGAGAAAGAGTTTTCAAAATAATCAAATTTCGGGATGTCACCTCTCTCCACACGTTCGTAGATGATGTATTTCGGTTTTATAATCACATTCATTTTCAGAAGCTTGTCCAATAATGAGAAATCTACAGGAGCCATTCCGTAAACCGAATATTTGTAACCAGAATTTTTCATGATTTGATTCGCCAGAAGCTGTGACTGGTTAAGGGCTGCACCCATTGTATAAGAGTCTCCGATGATAAGTATGTCGGGATTTTCTATAAATTTGTCGTTTCGAAATCCCAACTCGTCTGTGATATAACTTTCATCCTTTGGGATCTGATATTTTGTTTTATAACAAAGCTCACCGTAGCCTGTCAGGTTTCCTTTTTGGTTGGCGTAGATAGGATAGTTATGAGGTATGATACTGCTTTTGTAAAGTGGTGATTCATAAAACTTATGCGTGTATGCATCTATCGGCTGAAAACCCTGTAATGTGTAAATCAACAGAAACGGGCTCAGAAATAAAAGTGTTCTTGTAATAAATTTTTTCATCGCTCTAAAATTGAAAGTAAATAAACTCGGCCTGCTCCCCTGCAAACAGAATAACCAAAATTACCAATAAGAAATAAATGATCCACCTTGCAAAAGTAGGCAAATTGGTAAACGGTTTTCTAAGTGGATGAAGTTGTTCTCTCATAAACCATTCGAATATCAGCATGATTAATATGAAAACCAATACTTTCAAATCGCCGTTCAGCAATTTGTACGGATAACCAATTCCTGTTCCCAAAGTAGAAAACATGCGGCCTATGTATGCAAAAGCATCAGTGACAGAATTTGAGCGGAAAAAGATCCACGCAAAACACGCTAAGGAAAAAGTGATCATCACCTGGAAAATCTCTTTGATGTTTGGGAATAGTCTACCTTCTGCAACGATGTCTAGATTATTTCTGTTCGTCTTTAAAACAATCGACGGCATAATAAATAATGCATTCAGAAATCCCCAAATAATAAATGTCCAGTTGGATCCGTGCCAGAAACCACTGACAATGAAAATGATAAAGGTGTTCCGGATGCGCATCCAGTTGCCTCCCTTGCTGCCACCTAGCGGGATGTACAAATAATCCCGAAACCAGGACGACAGAGAAATATGCCATCTTCTCCAAAACTCCGCAATATCACGGGAAAAATAGGGATAAGCAAAATTCCTCAAAAGATCAAAACCGAATAATCTGGCAGTTCCCAAAGCGATATCAGAATAGCCGGAAAAATCACCGTAGATCTGGAAAGCAAACAAGATTGCCCCAAATACCAGTGTTGTTCCCGTGTACTGATGGTAATCGTTAAAGATCATATTGGCATAATAGGCACAATTATCTGCGACCACCATTTTTTTGAAAAGTCCCCAAAGGATTTGCCTCAAACCATCTACAGCATTATCGTAATTGAAAGTTCTGTTCTTCTTGATCTGAGGAAGCAGGTGAGTAGCCCTTTCGATAGGTCCAGCGACCAATAATGGGAAGAAACTCACGAATAATGTATAGTCGATCCATGATCTTTCTGCTTTGATGCGCTCTTTGTATATATCAATAACATACGATAAACCATGGAAGGTATAAAAGGAAATCCCCACCGGCAAAATAATCTGCAAAACCCAAGGGCTTGTATGGAATCCGAAACCGCCTACAAATTCTGCAAATGATTCTGCAAAGAAATTATAGTATTTGAAAAATCCCAGGAACCCCAGATTCACGCTGATGCTGAGCCAAAACCAAAACTTCTTAGAGGATTTTTTTTCAGAATTTTCTATTTTAAGACCGGTGTAATAATCCAGAAATGTAGAAAAAGCCAATAGAAACAGAAACCGCCAATCCCAGCAGGCGTAGAAATAATAACTCGCCAGCATCAGAAGAATATTCTGATTTCTTTTTGTTTTTATCATCCAGTATAATGCAAAAACAATTGGCAGAAATATCGCAAAACTAATAGAGTTGAACAGCATATACTATATTTTTACATTATAAAATTTTGCGACGGTAGGGTGTCCAACATGCAAAATGACTTCATTGCCCAAGCCTTCATTCCCGCGGCAAACGCAAAACTCCTTTGGTATAAAATATGGGTAAACACCGCTTTTCCAAGCAGCTTTCCACATGACTATAGAGGCACGGGAGGGTTCTTTTTCCATGATTTCACAACATTTTTCAAAGAATAGCTTTCCGGCTTCAGATTTTTTGGAAAGAGTCATTGGTGTAATATTGGATGTCGTTCCAAAACCGTTACTCTCATCTGTTACAGGTATCGCATCTAGAGAAGTTTCAACTTCAAAATTCATACTTTGGGCAGAACTGTTTGGTACACAAAAACCAAACTTCTCTGTAAGATAGATCAGGCTATAGACATTCTCATTTAAAACAAACATATCAGAATCAATGGAAATGGAAATGTCGGCCTCGGACTCCAGCATTCCTTTGAATTTATAATAATCCGCTAGATGGTAAAAATGTCTTTTTAGATTTTTTTTGTCTTGTAAAATAGGGGTATCTATTTTTTTTAAATCTACACCGTCTATCCTTAGGTCAAAATCGGAATAAACGGTATACTTTGCATTTGGAAAATATTTTCTTAAAGTGCTGAGACTCGGATCTAATCTTAAATGAAGACTAAGATCTGCGCCGCCAGCATTGACTCTTTCTTCATTGAACTCACTAAAGATAAATTCAATAGACAAACTGGACAAAAAAGAATTAAGTTTTTCGTCTTTTGAATGAAAGGGTGTCATGTTTTTTATATTCTTTTGCGGGAAGTTTTGTTTTGGAAGCTCTCTTTGGGTTTTCTTTTTCCCCAATAAAACAGCGGTTGCTTCTTGTATTCTCCAGATAAGTGTTCCTAGCATTGATGTGTTTTTTAGCTAAATAAAATTTTTAAATTTTTGATGGAAATTTCATTGTCCAAAACTTTCAAATAATCTTGTTTTATTTTTTCAGAGAATGATTTCAAAAGTGCGCGATCGTCATAGAGTCTGATGATCGCGTTTTTCATTTCGTTAATATCCCGGTTGATTAAAAGGCCATTTTTTCCATCCACAACAACCATTTTTGGGAAGCCAATTTTAGTCGAGATTGCAGGAACTTTTGACAAACTTGCTTCCGCAAATAGAGAAGGACCCGTATCTGCATCAGACGCAATAGCGATGAGATCCACATCGGTATAAAAACTGAGAAGGTCGTGATATGGTCCGGAGAATGTTGTTTTCAAAACCACTGTCCTTCCGGTTTTGTTTACTTCTTCCACAGCAGGTTCTATTACTTCCCGGAAGCCTTTCATCGGGCGATTAGGGTTTCCTGTCCAACCAATCGTAAGATAGTCACGGTCTCCAATGTTTTTGTTTTCTGCAAAATCATCTTGAAGATAAATGCCGTTTGCAAACGTAATATGATCTGTAAGATGTTTATAATCGTTATATAAACCAGAGCTTCCAACAATAACGCCGGTGTAAGATCTCAGATATTGATTGAAGAATTCCTTTCTTGAAAGCTGTTTTAAATCAGTTTTTGTTTTCTCATCATAACTAGGGCCTTCGTGCGGAAAAGAATCTGTATAAATCCCAACAAATTTTTTGTCGGCTGTGAATGGTAAAACCGACATGAACTGAAAATAAAAGGCGCATTCATAGATTACATCAAAATGTGTTTTCTTTGTTTTTGTTCCAGCAATAACCTCATAAACGGGCGGTATATTATATTTGGGATAAGAAAACCGAGAAGAAGCGTCTATGACAAATTTTTTCTCCTTATTTTTAAAGAAATTGATTGTTCTGGTAATCACTTTTTCCGATGAAGTAAATGCCTTCGCTTTGATGTTAAAATCCTCTTCGAAAGCAACATAACAATCAAAATCTGTTAAACCATTTGCCCAGGTTTTGATCAGATTATGATAGGCCCACTCCGGTCTGTCGGCGATAAATAGTATCGATTTTTTCCTCAATTTCATATTGTTTTTTTTATAGTGGCAGGAACACCTGCTGCCATTGCATTTTCTGGAATGTGATTTCTTACGACCGCTCCAGAAGCAATCACCGCATGATCTCCAATGTTCACGTCTGGGAAAATAATTGCGCCAGCGCCTATGCTTACAAAGTTTCCGACCCTGCATCGTCCCAAAAGTGTTGCGCCAGGTGATATTTCACAAAACTCTCCGATAGAAACATCGTGAGTCACAATGGCGTTGTAGTAAATAATTGTTCCTCTGCCAACTTTCACATCGTTGCTTATTTTCACGCCACTGAGAATGTTGCAACCATCTCCAATTTCAACCCCGAAACTCCCAATTTCTGCAAAACGACTGATGGACGAAGTGAACTTCCCATTTAAATTAATGAATTTCTGGGATAATTTATTTCTCAGTTTTGGATTCCCAATTCCTAAGGTGAATTCCTTTGAGATGGTTTCGAAGATCGTTTGTGCTTGCTTTTCGCTTTTTACGACTTCAAATTGATCATAAAGACAATCAGCAATTTCAGGAGAGATATCATCATAGAAGAATAAGTTTTCTGTTTCATCTTTCTGATGAAAAATTTCTAAAACTTCTTTCGCAAAACCTTTTGCACCGATAATCAGCATAGTTTAGTTATTTTGGATTCTCAACATTAATCTTGAAATCATATCGACTTCTTCCAAGGTGAGATCGTAGTAAAGAGGGAGACAAAGCACACGTCTAGCAATGTCTTCTGTTATTGCAAGATGAGCTGCGCCGGACTTTACATAAGGCAAAGAGGTAGCGAGCGACGGGTAAAAGTAGCGCCTCGTGTAGATCTCATGAAGCTTTAGATTTGCAATGATGTTCAGCATCAGCTCTTCACTATCGAAAACGATGGGGTAATACGAGAAATTGTTTTCCGAAGCTGAATGCCAGAGTGGTCTGGATGCTTTCAGATTTTTGAGTTTCTCATCGTATCTTTCCGTAATTTCTTTTCTTTTTCTGTGAATCGAGTCTATGTATTTGAGATTGGCAAGTCCCATGGCAGCGTGGAATTCGGAATTTTTCCCGTTGAGTCCAAGTTCTGCAAAACTTTCAGGACCATCAAATCCAAAATTGCGGATGTAAGCTAATTTTTTAAGAAGGTTCGCATCTTTCGTAAAAATTAATCCACCTTCTGTAGAATGATAAAGTTTGGTAGCATGCAGAGAACAAGTAGAAATGTCGCCATATTCAAAAACAGACTTTCCGTTTATTTCTACACCGAAAGCGTGCGCTGCATCATAGATTACCTTTAGATTGTGTCTTTTTGCAATGTCCTCTATTTTTTCTACATCACACGGGTTTCCATAAACGTGTGTTGCAAGAATTGCGGAGGTCTTATCGCTAATTGAAGCTTCAATTTTGTCCGCATCAATATTCAAAGTATTTTTATCAATATCCACAAAAACAGGCTCGCAATTTTCCCAGACAATAGAGCTTGTAGTAGCGACAAAAGAAAAAGGCGTTGTAATGATTTCTCCTTTGAGTTGTAATGCTTTGATGGCCATCTGAATTGCTATCGTACCGTTTGTGACAAACAACAAATGGTCTACTTTTAGATGCTCCTTCAACTTCATTTCCAGATCATTGGCAAGCGGGCCCATATTTGTAAGCCATTGTCTTTTCCAGATTCCTTCAAGATAATGTTGATAAACTTGCTGCGGAGGCAAAAATGGTTTTGTTACTGGGATCATGGTGTTTTTTTGGTTAAATTATTTAAAAAGACCTTTTGCTTTCATTTCTTCCAATGATTCATTCAGTTTGTTTTCCTGGATGTCTTGTTGAAGAACCCAATCTGTAAATCTCTTGATGCCTTGGGTGAAATCAAATTTCGGTTCAAAACCAAGTTTTGATTTGATTTTAGTAATGTCAGCAAAATTATGTCTGATATCTCCCAATCGGAAATTACCGGTAATGCTTACGGGGACGTCTATTCCGTAGGACGAGATCAATGTTTTTGCTACAGTTAGTACATCTGTTGCAACACCAGTTCCTACGTTGAAAACTTCTCCGTCGGCCGCACTGTTCTCGATGCCGGCAATAGTAGCATCCACCACATCATCAATGTAAACAAAATCACGAGATTCTTTTCCGTCTTCAAAAATTTTGATGCCGTCGTTGTTTCTGATCTGATTGGAAAATATGGACAAAATCCCCGTATAAGGATTGGATAAAGATTGTCCCGGGCCATAAACATTCTGATACCGGAACGCAACAGGTGCAATGTTGATAGTAGGGCAGACAGCCATTATCATCTGCTCCTGATTTTGTTTAGTAATCCCATAAACAGAAGAAGGATGGATTTTAGAATCCTCTGATGTCGGCAGTAATTTTAAGATTTGATGGTCATTGAATTTAACATTAAAATCTCCCGCCAGCATGTCGTCTTCCTTTCTGTGGGACGGATAAACCAAACCTAATTCCGGATGTTCGTATTTACCTTCTCCATAAATTGATCTTGAAGAGGCGATGATCACTTTTTTGACATTGTTTTTTTGATTGACCAAGATATCCAGCATCAAAGCGGTTCCTTGGACATTTACTTCCGCATATTTTTCGATACAGTACATAGATTGTCCTGTGCCGGTTTCCGCAGCATAATGAACAATCACATCTTGATCTTTGATCGATTTTTCAAGATCTTCACGAGAAGTCACAGTGCCGTGTATGAATCTGACTTTATCTTTGATGCTCTGGTAGAGCGGTGAAGTGTTTTCGGGATCAGAGCCGTGGATCTGTGTTGACAGATTGTCGAGAACGGTTATTTGGTAGCCTTTATCAATGAGCTTAAGAGCCATATTGCTGCCTATAAAACCAGCGCCGCCTGTGATGAGTATTTTTTTTATCATTTGTGAAAGTTTCCTTAATAAAGAGCGTATTTCAATTTGTAAAAGTACAAAAAAAGCATAATTTAGCGCTTAATATTATCAATGCCCTGTTAAATTTGTTTAATGAAGCTATTATACATCAATAAAAATATTAATCTTTCCCAACCTATCGTTGCTCAGCTACAAAAGATGGGTTTTGAAGTGGATGTCCTGATAGATTCTTTGCCTCCGGGTGTCGATAGTTCATCTGTGATTCATCGAGTTAAGAATATATTGTATCGTCTTTTTCTGAAAGATAAAAATTACTTTCTCAAAAAAGAAAAGCAACTTTTTCAGACATTTGCAGAGAAAAGACTGAAGGACAAAAAATATGACATTGCCTTTTTTATCCGCGCCGATATGTTTTCTGAAGATCTTATCAAAAAAGTCAGGAAGCAAAGCGAAAAAATGGTCAGTTACCAGTGGGACGGACTGGAGATGTACCCAAGGATTTTTGATTATTACAAATATTTTGACAGAAAACTGGTTTTTGATGGCAATGATATCCGGAAGTTTCCTCAATATGATCTGCTACCTTTGCCAATTTATCATTATACAGAAGGCATCTTGCACGATCCTTCAAAAGAAGAGTTCGATCTTTTCTACATCGGTGTAGGTTTGGAAGAGCGTATTGCGATGTCTTACAATATTGAGAAATATTCTAAAGAAAACCACCTTACGTTAAAGGCTATTTTGACAATACCAGTATTCCGGGAGGAGAAAAAAACTGATTTTGTAAGTCTTCAGCATCAAGGTATTTCATTGGACGAAAATGAAAAATACACCTCGAAAGCCAAAGCTGTTGTCGATTTTAAAATGAATACCCATAACGGTGTTGCTTTCCGCTTTTTTGAGTGTCTGAATCAGGAGCAAAAATTTGTGTCTAATAATTTTAATCTCAAAAACTACGATTTCTACCATCCGGATAATATTTTCTTAACAGATTTTGAGGATCTTTCTGGCTTGAAAGAATTTCTGCAAAAACCCTATCAGAAAATTGACAGAAAACTGGTTGAAAAATATGGCATCAAAAACTGGCTGAATTATGCCTTGGATTATGGTGATTATGAACCGTTAAATTTGCCCTAATGCAGAAATTCATTACCATTTGTACACCAACTTACAATAGGGCGTACATCTTGCCGAAGTTGTATGAAAGCCTTGTTAAACAGTCAGATAAAAACTTTATTTGGTTGGTTATAGACGATGGTTCCTCAGATAATACAAAAAATGTGATTGATGTTTTTAAGAAAGAAAACAAGCTAGAGATCCAGTATATTTTTCAGGAAAATAAGGGGAAACACTTTGCCGTCAATAACGGACTTAGAAATACGAAAACAGCTTTTTTCTCTGTGATAGACAGTGATGATTTTCTTGCAGAGCGCGCCATTGCGGAAATGCAGATTCTTTCAGAAAAAATAAAGGAGAAGCCGGAAGTTGCAGGTTTTACTTTTATTAGGTTTTCAGAAAAAACAGAGTTTGACAGAGAAAAATACGGAATGAAAGAATGGTTGGTTTCAGGAAGTGCAACTTATGACTGGGAGTTTCCAGGAGAAATGGTATATTGTTTAAAAACAGAAATTCACAAAAAGTTTCTTTTTCCAGAATTTGATGGTGAGAAATTCTGTCCAGAATCTTTGGTTTTCAGAAGAATAGAAAGACAATTCAAAATTCTGTTTACAGACAAGGTTTTGGCTTTTGGTGATTATCTGCCAGATGGTTTGATGAGCAATTATTACCATTTACTGATCAAAAATCCTAAAAGTAGCTTACTTAATATCAAAGAAAAACTTCAGGATAAATTGACACCTGATCAGAAAATGGATCTGGCGAAAACTTATTGGGATATTGCTTCCAAATCTCAATTGCCGGTCAAAGAAAAAATTTTCGGAATTGGTCCTTTTTTGATTCTGAAAGTTTTGATTAATAAATACACAAAATGAAAAAAATATCAATCATCATCCCGCTCTATAATGCGGAGAAATATATCGTAAAATGTCTGGATTCTATCAAAGATCAGTCTTATAAAAATTTTGAGATCATTGTGATCAATGATCAAAGTAAAGATGATTCCTGGAATATTTTGAATCAATATGTGGCGGAAAATCTGAAGATTAATTTCATTGTCATTAGTAATGAAGTTAATCTGGGACTCAGCAAAACCAGAAATAAGGGAATAGATCGTGCTACAGGCGACTATATTCTTTTTATGGATAATGATGATACTCTGGTAGATAATCTGTCTTTGCAGCATTTTATAGAGGCCACAGAGAATGATCCGGATATTGTGATCGGGAAAACGCACTTTCTGCAAAATGATGTACCAAAGGAAAGCAGGTATCACCAACTGAAAAATACAAAAAAGACCTACTCAAACGCAGAAATTTTGGAAGGGTTTTTGGCCGGACAATGGGCCGTGACGGCTTGGAATAAGCTGTACAAAACATCTTTCTTGATAGATAATAAACTCAGGTTTTTGGATGATCTTCTTCACGAGGACGAACTGTGGGCTTTCGAAACGGCCATTCCTGCAAAGACAGTTAATTTTTTGGATTTTGAAACCTATAATTATTACTCCCTTTCTAATCCGGAATCTATGACGGCAACGATGGGTCTGAAAAATATCGAACATTATCTCATCATCCTTACCAAAAAACTGGAAATAGCAAAGAAAAAAGATCTTTACAGCAACACAGGTTTGATTGAAAAATACCTCAAAAATTTTGCAAATATGGTGATACTGAGTCAGGTTTGTAAAATGGATCAGCAGATCTTCCAACGGTTTTATGAAAAAATAAAGTTAGAATTTGATGCTAATTATCCACAGAAAGCTGGGTTTAATCTGAACCCGATGATTGCTTTTTACCTTTATAAAATGAAATATGATGAAGGTTTTTTCTTATACAGAAAACTGCCCAAGTACGTGAATCAAATCATCAAAGCTTAATCGACAAATTTGCGTTCATAATTTCTTTTTCGGTAAATCATCCTGTAGATCCTGTCCTTAAAATTCCTCAGCATCGTTCCCGGTTTCCCGTTATAGAACTGGGCATATTGGTCAAAGTTTTTTGCCATTCTCTGCAGTTCATCAGAAACATTCTCGGTTAGGTATTTTTTTTGTTCTGCGAAACTGAGATCGGTATTGGTATTACTGATGCCGGTTTTCTCAAAAATACTGATAAACTCGTTGACATATGTTTGAGAGAGATTATGATGGATAAAAAGATCCATCATAAAAGTCCAGTCAGAAGCTATTTTATTAGCCTCGTCATACATCCCAAATTTGGTAAACAGGTCCTTTTTAAAAAAAGCAGATTGGTGACAGATGGGTTCTTTCAGCAGAGAACCGATGGTGATTTTTGAAGGGATTCTGTATTCGTATTTCTTTCGGTTTTCCAGCTCATAGTATGCATTTCCGTAGATGATATCGTCATCACCAAAAGCGGGACTTATTTTTTCTAAAATCTGTGAAGATGAGAAGCGGTCTCCACTGTTCATAAAGATGAGGTATTTTCCACTGGCCTTTGCAATGCCTTTATTCATCGCATTGTAGATCCCTTTATCCGGCTCGCTTACCCAATAATCAATTTTTGAGGAATAACCTTCCAGCAATTCCCTGCTGCCATCACTAGAACCGCCGTCGATAATGATAAACTCAAAGTCTCTGTAAGATTGGCTGGTAACACTTTTGATGGTTTCTTCCAAACCAAACCTGTTGTTGTAGGCGACGGTGATAATAGAAATAAGAGGTCGTTTTTTCATAGAATTAATTAGAATGTTTCAGAACATCATTAGAGAAGGGAATGCTCTGTGTAATTCTTAATTTTTTAAATCAATTTAAGATCTTCCTGTACCATTTCTTTTACAAGAGCAGGTAAGTCATATTCCGGCTTCCAGCCTAGTTGTGTTTTGGATTTTGTAGGATCCCCTATCAACACATCCACTTCCGTAGGTCTGTAATATTGCGGATCTATTTTGACTACTGTTTTTCCGATTTCCAACTGGTAATCCGGATGGTTACATTTTGCCACTGTTGCCACTTCATTTTCATTTTCACCGGTGAACGTCAATTCTATACCTGCTTCTTCAAAAGCCATTCTTACAAAATCTCTGATGTATGTGGTTTTTCCTGTAGCGATGACATAATCTTCTGCAACATCCTGCTGCAAGATTCGCCACATGGCTTCTACATAATCTTTGGCGTGGCCCCAATCTCTTTGAGAATTAAGATTTCCTAAGTACAGAACGTCTTGTTTTCCTTTGGCGATGGCTGCAGTGGCCATTGTTATTTTTCTGGTGACGAATGTTTCCCCTCTTCTTGGGGATTCGTGGTTGAAAAGGATCCCGTTGCAGGCATACATATTGTAAGCTTCACGGTAATTCTTCGTGATCCAGAATCCGTAGATTTTTGCTACGCCATACGGAGATCTTGGATAGAAAGGTGACTGCTCATCGTAAAAACCTGCCGCATTTTTATTTTCTTCCAATCCACCATACAGTTCTGATGTAGAAGCCTGATAGATTCTGGTTTTCTTTTCCAAACCAAGGATTCTCACAGCCTCAAGAATCCTAAGAGTTCCTATACCGTCAACGTTGGCAACATATTCCGGAGAGTCAAAACTAACTTTCACGTGGGACATAGCGCCAAGATTATAGATCTCATCCGGCTGTACTTCCTGGATGATTCTGATGATATTGGTAGAATCTGTCAAATCACCATAATGCAATTTGAAATTAACGTGATTCTCGTGCTGATCTACATATAAATGATCAATTCTTTGTGTATTGAAAGAAGATGCTCTTCTCTTAATCCCATGTACTTGATAGCCTTTTTCTAAAAGTAATTCTGCCAGATATGAGCCGTCTTGTCCTGTAACTCCTGTTATTAATGCCGTTTTCATCTTATTTTTGTTTGTATTTGTAACCTCTTATTTCTTTGATTATTTTGTCTTCAGTAATCGTTTCTTCTGGTTTGTAAATATGATAGTAAGGTACTTCTCCCATCACACTTGCCCATTGTGAAAATGTTGAAGGAGCACCCAGAAGATAATTGGTTTGAGAAATCAGATATTGATCTTCCACTGGTCCTTCTTCTGACTGTATCACCTCCCCGAATTCTTTCTTATACCTTTCCAAATCTAGATTGTCATCATTGGTACAGATCAGGAATTTGTAATTGCCTTTCGGAATTGATTTTAAGAATTCTTTTATTTTTTTGATATAAAGATCATCATCGAAGAAATATTTACCGTTCATAAATTCTCTGTAATCGCCTCTTCTGATGTGAACGCTAATGATTTTTTCATCCGCGTTGTGTTGAAGGTATTTGTTTTTTAAAGCTTCTTTATCAACTTTTGGTTCAAACAGTTTTTGATAATGTCTGATATCTTCTTCTCTGTAAAGATCATTATTGAAAAACCAGCCATAACAGAAATTGACCAAGTAATCTTTTTTAATTTGTGCTCTGTATTTCGGGATCTCATTCTCATCCGTAAAACCAATGATACAATTTGGATTCAGTTTTTTGTAATATCTATTATACAAAAATTTCTTTGCTAGATAGGGCGTTTTTGGAGATTCCGGAAGGTTGGGAAAATCTTTGGTGTATTTTTCAGTAAAAGTCGGGGAATAATAGCGCACTCCATTTCTTCTGCAGAATGCATCTGCATGCATAAATTGGAAAAGATCATTACCACGACCACCACCTAATATTGAGAGACAGATCAGCATTTAGTTTTTGAATTTTTTTTCATAAACATCTCTAATGCCTTCTTCCAGTCCTATTTTCGCTTTCCAGCCTAGGTCATTGATTTTGGTAACATCCATCAGTTTTCTCGGTGTTCCGTCTGGTTTTGAGGTGTCCCAGATCAAGTTGCCTTCATAGCCAACTATTTTCTTAACTAATAGTGCCAAGTCTTTGATACTTAGGTCTTCACCAATGCCAACATTCACGTGGCCAAAATCATCATAGTTCTGCATCAGGAAAATGCAGGCTTCTGCCAAATCATCGGAATGAAGAAATTCTCTTAAAGGTGTTCCTGTTCCCCAAACGGTCACATCCGGCAGATTCTGCTCTTTCGCCTCGTGGAATTTTCTTAGTAAAGCAGGTAAAACGTGAGAATTATTAAGGTCATAGTTATCGTTAGGGCCATACATATTGGTAGGCATTGCCGAAATAAAATTGGAATTGTACTGGCTTCTGTACGCATCGCACATTTTGATCCCTGCTATTTTTGCAATGGCATAAGGTTCGTTTGTCGGTTCCAGAGTACCTGTCAGCAGAGAATCTTCTTTCAAAGGCTGAGGCGCCATTTTTGGGTAGATGCAGCTGGATCCCAGGAACAAAAGTTTTTTGACATCATTGGTATGAGCCTGATGGATCACGTTGTTCTGGATCATCATATTGTCATAAAGAAACTCTGCTCTGTAAGTGTTATTGGCCTGTATGCCGCCTACTTTTGCTGCCGCAAGAAAGACATACTCCGGCTTTTCTTCTGCGAAAAATTCTGCGGTCTGTCTGTAATCCCGAAGGTCTACCTGGTCAGAAGTTTTTGTGATAAGATTTGTGAAGCCCTGTTTTTCCAAAGCTCTCAGAATGGCACTTCCCACAAGACCTCTGTGGCCGGCTACGTATATTTTGGAGTTTTTATCCATTATTTTTTTATTTTGTAATAGGTCTTTTTTAAAAAAGATTTAATCGTATTTTTTTCTGATTTATCTACTCTTCTGGTGGCTTTTACGATCTGACCGAGATAGTCTCCTTCGCTCTCCTCATCACTGATTTCTATGTTGATTTTCTTATCATAATATCTTACGATTGCTGATAAGAGCGTCTGATCATAGCGGTGAGATGCGAAACCTTCGATTTGATCATCTTTTTCAAAAATCAAAGGATCTGTTACCAGATCTGGTCTGTAGATCATTACATCCAGCCAGTCTTTTACAAGCTGCGCGATTTCCGGCGTCTTCTTCAGAATGATAAAGCCCGCCCAAAGTTTATTTTTTCCCAGCCATTCATTATCATCTTCAAATAGATTCTGAAACGTGTCTATGACTGATTTTTTTGTCCAGTACTTCAGTTTCGGATCGTCTGTCAAATTAGGATTGAATGTTTTCCATCCATAGTCCTTATCATCGCGGTACTGGAAAAAAAGAGCGTCAGAATGTTTTAATCTTTCCAACTGCAGTTGCCATCCCGATGGGTTTTTGACTTCGCTGCCACAATCTACATAGACTAAAATGTCGCCATTATCAAGCTTTGACAGGCTTTCATAAATTACGTAAGCTTTCCAGATCCAATGTCCACCTTTCTTTTTGTCCAAGAAAAGGGGAGAAGATTTCAAGGCATACGGTAAATCTGAATACTCGTAACGCTGTGTTTCGTCAAAAATATTCAAAGATTTTGCTTCCTCAATAATCCTTTTGGCAGATTGAAGAAAGGCATTGCTTCCGTATGTGATGAATTTTTTTTTCAAGATTTATTTCAAATAAATGATTCCTTCTCCATCTATATGGAACACCCAGCCAGTTTGCATCCTAGTCCCTTCAAAATCGATTTTTATTTTGTTTTTGAAATCTGTGTACATTTTCTTCCCAGGATCTGCAAGATAAGCGTGCATGTAAAGGTTTCCTTTATTGATTCCTTTTGGTAATGTGATTGTTCTTTCTAAAACAAATTTTCCTTTAGGGAATTTTTTAGGACCATCATAATGCCCAGGTGCATAAAATATCATTGGGATATCAAAATTATTGAATAGTCGTGCTTCTAATTCAAATTCTGCTTCTTGAGTTAATTTTCCTTCAATTCTTACATTGAGTTTGTTGTCGTCAAAATCCATTGGAATGGTAGATCCGTCTATTCCGTTGACAGAAAAATGAGATATGCTTAGATTAGGAGATTTTACATTAGTATTCTCCAGAATAGATGCGTCGGAAGATATATTATCATTTGAATAAAGATTAATGCATTTATCGATATTTCCATCATATCTTACTGTTCCTTTTTCTAAAAAAATACCTTTGTTACAAAGCTGCTTGATGGATGCCATATTGTGACTAACGAAAAGAACTGTTCTTCCTTCTCCATTACTTACATCGCCCATTTTTCCAAGACATTTCTTTTGGAATTCCAAATCTCCAACTGCAAGGACTTCGTCCACAATTAATATTTCCGATTCCAAATGTGCAGCAACTGCAAATGCCAAACGAACGTACATTCCAGAACTGTAACGTTTTACAGGAGTATCAATGTATTTTTCAACACCGGAAAAATCAACTATTTCATCAAATTTTCTTGTGATTTCTTTTCTTGTCATTCCAAGGATAGCTCCATTCAGAAAAACGTTTTCACGTCCTGTCATTTCTGGGTGGAAACCTGTTCCTACTTCCAGTAATGATGCAATTCTTCCCTGTGTACGGATTGTTCCGGTTGTTGGTTTTGTAACCTTGCTTAGTAATTTTAATAACGTAGATTTACCAGCGCCGTTTCTTCCAATGATACCTACTGCATCGCCTTGTTCTACTTCAAAGTTTATGTCTTTAAGTGACCAGACATAATCACTCTGGCCTTTGGCTGTTCTGTCGTTTACTTCGCCAATTCTAAGATATGGATCTTCTTTACCTCTCATTCTGTGCCAAAAGCGGTTGAGATCGTGAGATAAAGTTCCTGTACCTACTTGTCCTAGTCGGTATTGTTTAGAAATATCTTCTGCTTTAATTACGATGGGTTTCGTCATTCTTTGTGTTTAAATGATTTGCCGGAATCCCAGCATTTTTAGATTTTAATCAATAGGATGATTGGGTAATCATTGTGATTATATTCCGTTGATCTAATTTATGTGTCGGATTATACTGTATCCATAAAGCCTTTCTCCACTTTGTTGAAAATCACAGTTCCGATGGCTAATATTGCCAGAATAATAGCAGTACTGATACCTAACATCATCGGACTGAAATCACCAACGCCTAACCATGCATATTTGAAACATTCAAAAATTCCAGTTAATGGATTATAAAAAGCAATGGTTTTGAATATTCCCTTCAAGCTGGATGCTGGATAAATTACTGGTGTTGCATACATATACAAACTGATTCCGAATGATAAAAGCATCTGAAGATCACGGTACTTTGTAGTAAGAGATGAGAAAATCATTCCTAGTCCCAATGCGAAAATAGCCATTAAAGCAATCAAAAAAGGAGTTGCCAAAATCCACCAGTTGGGTTGTACTTCTCCTTTGAAAAGATAATAGAAAAATACAACTAAAAACAAAAGCATCTGTACACCAAGCTTCATCAGATTTGAAAATACAATTGAGATTGGCATAATCAATCTTGGAAAATAGACTTTTCCAAATATACTTGCATTCGCCGTAAAAACATTGGATGTTGAATTAAGACAAGTAGAGAAATAATTCCATAATGTGATTCCTGCCAAATAGAACAATATTTTTGGAGCACCATCAGTAGATAATTTGGCAATATTTCCAAAAACAACAATGTAAACAACAGTTGTAAAAATGGGATTGATAAAAAACCAGATAGGTCCTAAAATGGTTTGTTTGAAACTGGAGACAAAGTCCCGCTTTACAAACATATAGACCAGATCCTTATAACGCCAAACCTCTTTCAGATTAAGATCGAGAAGGGAATGGCTGGCGCCTATGGTTTCTGTCCATTGATGATCTTTGGAATCACTCATTTGTGTTTGTGTTTTTGATTTTATTTGATAAGATTTTTCAGGTATTGTCCATAGCCACTTTTGCCATATTTAGCAGCGGTTTCAAGAAGTTTTTCCTCATTGATAAATCCGTTTCTGAAAGCAATTTCCTCGATACATCCGATTTTGAAGCCCTGCCTTTTTTCGATGACACTTACAAATTCTGAAGCGTCCTGCAGAGAGTCAAAAGTTCCGGTATCCAACCAAGCTGTTCCTCTGTCAAGAACACCAACTTCGAGTTTTCCTTTGCTAAGATAAACATTATTAATATCCGTAATTTCCAATTCGCCTCTTGGAGATGGTTTTATATTTTTTGCGATTTCCACGACTTCGTTATCATAGAAGTACAGACCAGGAACGGCATAATTTGATTTTGGTTCAGCAGGCTTTTCTTCAATAGAAAGCGCTTTGAAATCTTTATCAAATTCTACAACGCCATATCTCTCCGGATCAGAAACGTGGTAAGCGAATACAACACCACCGTCTGGACTGGTTTTATTCTTTAGTAAAGTTCCCATTTCGGAACCATAGAAGATATTGTCACCCAACACCAAAGCGGCAGAATCATCTCCGATGAATTGATCACCCAAAATGAAAGCCTGTGCTAATCCATCAGGACTTGGCTGTACAACATATTCTATATGACAGCCCAGTTGAGATCCATCACCCAAAAGTTTGATAAATCCGGCCTGATCGTGAGGCGTTGTGATGATCAAAATATCTTTGATCCCGGCCAATAGTAATGTTGACAGTGGATAATAGATCATTGGCTTGTCATAGACTGGCATCAACTGTTTGCTGACAGCTATCGTCAATGGGAATAGTCTGGTTCCGGATCCTCCGGCTAATATAATTCCTTTCATAATGGGTTTTTAGTTTGTGTTTTTATGAATATTGACCGTCGTAATATTTTTGATAATCACCAGAAGTGACATTCTCCAGCCATTCTTTATTTTCCAGGAACCAGTCGATGGTTTTGCCCAAACCTTGTTCGAAAGTCACAGATGGTTTCCATCCCAGATCTTGGTTCAGCTTTGTAGCATCAATGGCGTAACGTTTGTCGTGGCCCGGTCTGTCTTTCACATAAGTGATCAGTTTTTCAGAATGTCCGGCAGGATTTCCTAATTTCTCATCCATTTGTTTGATGAGTTCTTTCACAAGATCAATGTTTTGCCATTCGTTGAAACCGCCGATGTTGTACGTTTCTCCCGTTTTAGACTCGTTGAAGATCTGATGAATCGCTTTAGCATGATCAATGACGAATAACCAGTCTCTGGTATATTTACCGTCACCATAGATTGGTAAAGGTTTTTCATTGATGATATTAGAAATACAAAGCGGGATCAATTTCTCCGGGAAATGATTGGGTCCGTAATTGTTGGAACAGTTTGATAAAATGAATGGCATTCCGTAAGTGTTTCCGTAAGCTCTTACCAAATGGTCAGAAGCTGCTTTGCTTGCAGAATAGGGCGATTGTGGATCGTAAGGTGTGGTTTCCAGAAAGAAGCCTGTTTCTCCCAAACTTCCGTAGACTTCGTCCGTAGAAACGTGATAAAACAAATTTTGTCTCGGTTCATTCGGGAATCTGCCGTGTGTGTGATCTGGGTTCAAGGTCCAAAATTCGATACAAAGATTAAGAAGATTGGCTGTGCCGTTTACATTCGTATTAATGAAGGCATTAGGATCTGTTATGCTTCTGTCAACATGGCTTTCTGCAGCCAGATGGACGATAGCATCCGGATTATATTTTTCAAAAACTTTTCTAAGTTCTTCAGGTTTTGTGATGTCGGCTTTTTCGAATACGTAGTTTGGTTCGTTTTCGATGTCTTTTAGGTTTTCAAGATTTCCGGCGTAAGTCAAAGCATCCAGATTGATGATTTTTGAATCTGGGTTGTTTTTTACAAATTCTCTCACAACGTGAGAACCGATGAATCCGGCACCGCCGGTGATGATGATATTTTTCATTTGTGTTATATTAATTGATTAGTTTACGTCCGATACTTTTATAGAAAAATTTATTTTGCTCTGCCAATTCCAGAGGGAACATATTTCGACCATCAAAAATAGCTTTGTTGTTCATTTTTTCTGCCATCAATCCAAAATTGGGATTTTTGAATTCTGGCCATTCTGTAGCGATCAACAGTGCGTCTGCGCCGTCTAAGGCAGAGTACATGTCTTTTGCGTAGGTAATTTTGTCGCCCAAAATTTTCTTCACATTTTCTTCAGCAATGGTATCATAAGCCACAATTTCTGCTCCTTTTTCTAAAAGCAATATGATATTATCAAGAGAAGATGCTTCGCGGATATCATCTGTATTAGCTTTGAAAGCCAATCCCCAGACGGCAATCTTTTTACCCTGAAGGTTGCCTGCGAAATATTTTTCCAGTTCCGGGACCAAGATGACTTTCTGAGTTTTATTAACATTCTCTGTTGCATCAAGCAATTGGAAATCATAGCCTTCCTGTTTTCCGCTGTTTAGTAGAGCTTTTACATCTTTCGGGAAACAGCTTCCGCCGTATCCGATTCCTGGGAAAAGGAATCTGTGACCTATTCTATCATCACTGCCCATTCCTAGTCTCACAAGATCTACATCTGCGCCCACTTTTTCACAGAAGTTAGCAATCTCGTTCATGAAAGTAATTTTTACTGCAAGGAAAGAGTTGGCAGCATATTTTGTAAGCTCAGAAGATCTTTCGTCCATATTGATAATAGGAACACCGATATTTGTAAATGGCTGATAAAGTTTGGCCATTATATGTCTGGCTTTTTCAGAGGAAGAACCAATAATCACTCTGCTTGGATTCATACAATCTTCGACTGCAAAACCTTCTCTTAGGAATTCTGGGTTAGAGACCACATCAAAAGGAATGTCCGTTTTTGCGGCAATCGTGTCTCTTACTCTGTCAGCTGTTCCTACGGGTACGGTACTTTTATTGACAATGACTTTATAATCCGTCATCAGTTCACCAATGTCATTAGCAACCTTCAGTACATAGGAAAGGTCAGCGGAGCCGTCTTCCCCAGGAGGCGTAGGCAATGCCAGAAAGATGACTTCACTTTTTTCTAAAGCTTCCTTCAGATTGGTCGTGAAAAAGATGCGCTCTGCTTGGATGTTTCTAAGAAACATTTCCTCCAAACCTGGTTCGTAGATAGGGACTACGCCATTTTTCATTGCTTCTACCTTCTTTTCATCTATATCCACACAGAATACAGAGTTTCCTATTTCTGCAAGTGTAGTTCCAGTAACTAGGCCGACGTAGCCGGTGCCAACAATTGTAATATTCACAAAGAATAATTTTAAAATTCAGGCAAAAATAAGAAAATTTACTTGAAGTAGATGTAAATGAATTGTTAGGTTTTTGTTTGTTAGAATAAATTTGATTATCTTTGCAAGAGATTTACGGGAAAATGGGAAGGCTTTCGCAAGAATGCCTTTTTTCGTAGATGTAATTACGAGGTAATATTATGGAATTTAAAACAGAATTAAGTCGATTGCTTAATGAGTTTCTAGTAACAAGACCAGATCTTTTTTTAGTAGAGCTGAAAGTTTCTGCAACGTCTGATGTGACGGTGATTCTGGATGGTGACAATGGTGTTACGCTTCAGGATTGTCTGGATGCAAGCAGAGCGATAGAGTTTAATATGGATCGTGAGATTCATGACTTTAGTTTGCAGGTGATGTCATCTGGGCTGAGTGAGCCGCTAGGATATCCAAGACAGTTCAGGAAAAACATTGGAAGAGAGATTGAGGTGATGTTCGGAGATTCTACAAAGGTTGAAGGCGAACTTTTATCGGTTGACGATGAAAAAATCGTTCTGAAATTGGAGTACAGACAGCCAAAATCAGTCGGAAAAGGAAAAGAAGATGTAGTGGAAGAGAGAGGGATTTCTTACGCTGATATCAAAAAAGCATTAGTAGTAATAAAATTTTAACATAACGATGGATTGGTGTTTTTGTCAATCATCATTTACAATTATATAATAGGATATGGATAATTTAGCTTTAATAGAAGCCTTTGGTGATTTTAAAGAAATAAAGAATATCAGCAAAATAGACTTAATGGCTATTATCGAAGATTCTCTTAAGACTCTTCTTAGAAAAAGATATGATTCTGATGACCATTTTGATGTGATCGTGAATCCTGATAAAGGGGATTTTCAAATCTTCTTGAACAAAGTAATTGTTGAAGACGATATGTCAGAAGATGATGATTTGGAAATCGAAATTTCTGAGGTTAGAAAAATAGATTCTACTTTTGAAGTAGGTGAAGAGTACACGCAAGAGATTCCGGTTGCTAAACTGGGAAGAAGAAGTATCCTGACACTGAAGCAGATCTTGGCTACAAAAATCCAAGAGCATTTTAATGCTTCCTTGTATGAGCAGTTCAAAGACAGAATTGGAGAGATCATCATTGGTGAAGTGCACCACATCCGTCACAAACATGTGATCCTTTTGGATGACGAAGATAACGAATTCATCTTGCCGAAAGAAAATCAAATTCCTTCCGATTTCTTCAAAAAAGGAGAAACGGTGAAAGGTATCGTAGAAAGCGTTGACTTCCGAGGTTCCAAACCACAGATCATCGTTTCCAGAACAGCACCTAAGTTTTTGGAAGAATTATTGGAACTTGAAATTCCTGAGATCCAGGACGGAACTATTATCCTTAAAAAAGTGGTAAGAATTCCCGGAGAGAAAGCGAAGATTGCTGTGGACGCTTATGATGACAGAATAGATCCAGTTGGAGCTTGTGTAGGTGTGAAAGGTTCCAGAATCCACGGTGTGGTAAGAGAGCTTAAAAATGAAAATATTGATGTGATCCAATGGTCAAAAAATCCGGAGATTTTTGTGAAAAGAGCTTTAGGAAATATCATCATCAATAAAATAGAAATCAACGAGGAGTCCAACTACGCATTGGTCTACACACCAGTAGAAGAGATTTCTAAAGTGATTGGTAAACAAGGACAAAATATCAAGTTGGCATCATGGTTGACGGGTTATGAGATAGACGTTTACAGAGAAACTTCTGATGACGATGATGTTGAATTGAGAGAATTCTCAGATGAGATCGAAGCTTGGATCATCGATGAGTTCAAAAAAGTGGGCCTTACCACAGCAAGAAGCGTCTTGGATAAAGACACAGAAGCATTACTGAAAATCGTAGATCTCGAAGAAGAGACGATTGATGATGTGAAAAATATCTTGAGAGAAGAGCTGGAAGGCTAATAAAAATGAAAGACAATTGTGCGGATGATTTCCGGACAATCTAAAATTTAATAAAAAGAAAAAATAAAGCAAAAGCTTAACACGCTAAAGCCAAAAGCAAATTTATATTTATGCCAAAAATAAGATTAAATAAAGCCGTTAAAGAACTTAACATTTCTATACCAAGAGCTGTGGAATATCTCCAAGGCAAAGGAATAGAAGTGGATAGTAATCCTAACGCTCTATTAGAAGAACAGGCATTTTCTGCATTGGAAGCTGAGTTCCGAAAAGATGGAGAACAGAGAAAAGCTTCTCATGAGGTGGTGATTTCTAAAGTTCCTGACGAAAAATTAGCGATCGAAGAAAAAGCACCTGAGGTTATAAGAGCCAAATCAAGCACAAGACCCGAAACAAGGATCTTGGGCAAAATCGACCTTAATCCAACAGCTAAGCCTGTGGAAGAAGTTGCCCCTGTTGCCCCTCCAGTCGTAGCAGAGGAAAAGAAAGAAGTGCAGCCAGAGGTTGTAAAAAAGGAGGAAAAACAAGAGTTCAAAGTTTTAGATAAAATCGATCTTTCTACGATTGATAAAGGCAGATCAAAAGTTTCCGAGAAACCTAAAGAGGAACCAAAACCTGTCGTTAAAGAAGAACCGAAACCAGAACCGACACCAGAGCCAAAGGTACAAGAGCCGCCAGTGAAAGCAATGGAGATAGTCCAAGGACCAGATTCTGAAGATTCTCAAAAAATAGAAACCGTTTACCAAAAATTAGACGGTCCTAAAATAGTTGGCGAAAAAATTGACCTGACGCAGTTCAATAAAAAACCATCATCCAACTCAAACAACGCTGCCAAAAAGAAAAGAAAACGTATTACCAAAGATGTGCCTGGCCAAACCAATACCAACCAAGGTAATAATACCACAGGTGGAGCCAACAGACCAGCGGGACAGGGTAATAATACGGGCAATCGCCCACCAGGACAAGGCGGCAACCGTCCTGGAGGTAACAACAACCGCCCTGGAGGCAACAACAACCGTCCTGGAGGTAACAACAGAGGTGGACAGGGACAAGCCCGTACCATGCCAGTTGAACTGACAGACGAGCAGGTAAAAAATCAAATTAAAGAAACTCTTGAAAAACTGACCAACAAAGGAGGTAAGTCTAAAGGGTCTAAACACAGAAAAGATAAAAGGTCTTGGAGAAGAGAGCAGGATGAGATCCAGCAGGAAATCGACGCTCAAGACAGAACTCTTAAAGTGACCGAGTTCATTACTGTTAGCGACTTAGCTAGTTTGATGAACGTAAGTGCAACAGAGGTGATCTCTGCTTGTTTCTCTTTAGGTGTTATGGTAACGATGAACCAGCGTCTGGAAGCCGATACATTGATGTTGGTAGCTGATGAATTTGGTTTTAAAATCGAATTCTCTGACGCCGACGTAGAAGAAGCTGCAGCAGACGATGTAGAAGATTTGGCAGAAGATCTATTACCAAGAGCACCTATCGTGACCGTAATGGGGCACGTAGATCACGGTAAAACATCATTGCTGGATTATATTAGAAAAACCAATGTCATCGCAGGTGAATCCGGAGGGATCACACAGCACATTGGCGCGTACAATGTGAAACTGGAAAGCGGACAGAGAATTACATTCCTGGATACACCGGGTCACGAGGCATTTACCGCAATGAGAGCCAGAGGGGCACAGGTGACAGATATCGCAATTATCGTGGTAGCAGCAGATGATGATGTAATGCCACAGACGAAGGAAGCCATTGCTCACGCACAGGCGGCCGGCGTTCCAATGATCATTGCCATCAATAAAGTAGATAAAGTAGGTGCTAATCCTGATAAAATCAGAGAGCAGCTTTCCGCAATGAACATTCTTGTAGAAGAATGGGGTGGAAATGTACAGGCTCAGGAGATCTCGGCTAAGTTTGGTAACAACGTAGAATTGCTATTAGAAAAAGTATTGCTGCAGGCAGAGATGTTGGAGTTGAAATCCAATCCTAACAAGCAGGCAAGCGGAGTAGTGATAGAAGCAGCCTTGGATAAAGGCCGTGGATACGTTGCAACAATGTTGGTTCAAAACGGAACCCTATCCGTTGGAGACTATGTTCTTGCGGGTAAAAATCACGGTAAAGTCAAAGCAATGCTGGACGAACGTGGTAAAGCTATGGAAAAAGCAGGACCATCAATCCCAGTTACTATTCTTGGTTTGGACGGTGCCCCAACAGCTGGAGATAAATTCAGAGTTTTTGCTGATGAAAAAGAAGCGAAAACGATCGCAAATAAAAGAGAACAGCTGCAAAGAGAGCAGTCTATCAGAACTAAGAAACATTTGACACTTGATGAGATCGGACGTCGTATCGCTTTAGGTGATTTCAAAGAACTTAATATCATCCTGAAAGGTGACGTGGATGGATCTGTGGAAGCATTGGCAGATCAGTTGCAGAGATTGTCTACAGAAGAGATCCAGGTCAACATTCTTCACAAAGGTGTTGGTCAGATTACGGAATCCGATGTATTGCTAGCTGCAGCTTCTGACGCAATTATGATTGGTTTCAACGTAAGAGCTAGTGTGAATGCAAAAGATATCGCGGACAAAGAAGAAGTAGAGATCAGAACTTATTCTATCATTTACCGAGCTATCGATGAAGTGAAAGAAGCGATGGAGGGAATGCTTTCTCCGGAGATCCAGGAGCAGGTGATCGGTAATGTGGAGATCAGAGAAGTATTCAGGATTTCTAAAGTGGGCTCCATTGCAGGTTGTATGGTTCTTACAGGTAAAGTGACCAGAAACTCCAAAATCAGATTGCTGAGAGATGGCATTGTGAAATTTGATGGAGAACTGGAAAGTCTTAAGCGTTTCAAAGACGACGTGAAAGAAGTGACCAAAGGTTACGAATGTGGTCTTAATATCAGAGGTTACAATGATATTGAAGAAAGAGATATTCTTGAAGTCTACGAAGAAGTAGCTGTTAAGAAGAAATTAAAATAATCTTTTAGATACTAATAAGTTAAGCCGTCCCATAGTGACGGCTTTTTTATGGTTTCGTTTATTATTTGTAATGATTCTAAATAAATAAATCACAATTATTTATTTTTGTCACACTTGGCTTATTACTATTGTGGTATATGTAATTATATGGTTTAATTTTGGTTTAATTGTAAAAAAAAAGATTTATTTACTATTGAATATTTAAACATTCTCTTATATTGATTATAATGTGTTATTGCGTTTTTTGCTGTGTTAAAATTTTTTAACATATTTGCAGATTATAATTAAATAGTGTTAATATGAATGTAAAATTACGATTGTTATCCGTTGGCGTATTGTTCTTTACGGGACAGGCATTAATGGCACAAAAAACAAAGAAAACTGATACCACATCTAAAACCAAAGAGATTGAAGAGGTGGTATTAATTGGAGGTGTGAAATTAGATCCTGCACAGAAAGTAGGTTCTTATAGTGTTGTTTCAAAAGCCAATTTTGAATCTACTCCGTTTTCGACTATTGACGAAGTTCTTAACGGTAGAGTTGCGGGTCTTAACTTTTCTTCTGCAAGTGGCGATCCTGGATCTTCAAATATGGTTATTGTAAGGGGGGTTAGTTCATTGATTGGAACTCCAAATCCTCTTTATGTTATCGATGGTATTGTTATCGGTAAAGGAGCAGATAATGCCCAGATGATGGAGTCTTGGAATCCATTGGCTTCGTTAGATCCTAATTCAATAGAGTCTGTAAACGTACTAAAAGATGCCTCTTCTACTGCGTTATATGGTTCTAGAGGAGCTAATGGAGTTATCATTATTAAAACCAAAAAGGGGAAATTTAATCAAAAAACAAGGTTTGAGTTCTCTTCAGAAACAGGTATTCAGGATCGAGCTTACGACAAACTAAAATTGATGAATGGTGACGAGTATATCAAATACGGAGGTATTTTGATGTGGAATAGCCAAGGCATTGGTGCAATTCCTACTTTTCCGAGTCTAGAATTAGCGACGCAGTACTATCTTAATACTTACATTCCTACTTTAACTACTGCTGAAAACATTAAAGATACAAGAAACTATACCAATTGGACAGATGTTGTAAACAGAAATTCTTCCATTGTTAATACTTATAATTTTGGAGCATCTGGAGGGGGTGAGAATACCTCGTTTAGATTAGGCGGATCTTATTATCAGAATGAGCCTTTAGTAAAGTCTGCGAAGTTTGACAGGATAAGTTTAAATGCTGCAATAGATCACAAAGCATCAGATAAATTAAAGTTCGGTGTTAACTTGAACTATTCCAATGTAAAAAGAAATACATATCTGGGAGGACGAGCTTCCGCAAATCCTGTTACCAATTCCATTATGTTGTCTCCTTTACGTCCCGTGTATAATAATGATGGGACATTTAACCAGGAGGCTTGGGAAGAGACTGATATGACGACAGGATTCAATCCGGCATCTATCTTAGAAAATGCAAGTCAGACCTCTTGGATCAATACGTTCTTAGCATCTGCTAATATGGATTATCAGTTTATGAAAA
Source organism: Epilithonimonas tenax DSM 16811 (assembly GCF_000428485.1). GTDB lineage: Bacteria > Bacteroidota > Bacteroidia > Flavobacteriales > Weeksellaceae > Epilithonimonas > Epilithonimonas tenax. The sequence goes on from NZ_AUAA01000002.1 coordinate 34,923, forward strand.
ATGTTTCTTTCAATTCATTATTTGGTACTCAGTATCAAACTATGAGAGAGTTACAGGTCATTGCTCCTGATCATCCAATTTATACTGCTATGGCACCTGGTTACGGTATGTTGCAAGATGCAAGAACTAATATATGGGATTATAACTGGTCAAACAGTTTTTCATATCGAAATGTTTTCGCTGAAAAACATAATTTGGAGGTTCTTGCAGGAATGGAATACCAAAACCACAGTTACAGTAATACCACTAATCTTTCATACCGTATGACAGATATAAGACCTTATTTCCAATTTGCAGAAGAAGGGTCTCTTTTAAACTATGGAGATGACTACTACTGGACTCAGATAGGTTACTTTGGTAGGGTGAATTATACCTATGATAACAAATATACAATATCAGGTCAATTGAGAAGAGATGGTAACTCTACCTTAGGAACAGAAAAATTTGGAAATTTCTGGTCTGTCGGAGGCTCATGGAATGTTAAAAACGAATCATTTGCGCCAGACCTTTTTTCATCTCTGACACTTCGCGCAAGCTATGGTGTGTTAGGGAATATTCCTTACGCAGATCAGTGGGGATTGCAGTATAATGCTTATGCTCTAGTTGGCTACAACTCTGCTCAAGGAGGTTGGGGAGGAAACGGTGGTTACGGTGGGATTATTAATCCAGGTAATCCAGCATTACAATGGGAAGAAGCAAAGCATTTGGACATTGGTACAGACATGGGATTCTTTAACGATCGTCTAAAATTAACAGCTGCATACTATCATAAAATTACAGATAAGGCAATTGATGAAAATTTTCCAGCATCTGAAAGTGGTGGTCCAACTTCTTTCTATGACAATGTTGGAACCATTGACAATAAAGGTTTCGAATTGACAATTGAGGCGACCCCAGTTCAAACAAAAGACTTCAGATGGTCAATTAATGCTAATGGAGCATATTCTAGAACAATGTTGGATAAATATAATCTAGAGTTGAAGCAGTATGGATCGGACGATCCTGGAGATGCGGATAATGCATTTGTTGCATTGTCCCCAGGTCATATTTTTGGTGAATATTATTCGGTTTTATGGGCAGGAATTGCTCAGGTCGATGATCCTACAAAAGGTATTAAGGCAGGTGATGCTTTATTTTATACAGACGGATCTAAAACAGACGTAACAAATGATAGAACAGCAGCTCTGCCAGCTTGGATGGGGAAAAGTGCTTTTCCTGTTTATAACATTGGAATTACCAATGAATTTAAATACAAAAATTTAACTTTAAGTTTTATGCTTTCCGGTCAGTTTGATTTCTATGTACAGAATGGAGTACACTCTTACACACTTCACGATGGTGCATTCCCAACGAGAAATCAAGTCAATGATGCGTTGTATGATAGTTGGACTGATGCACCCGGAGCAGAGAATTTTGGTGCGTCAAACCCCAAAGCAATTGTAGGGAATCCAAGTACTTCTAGATTAGAATCTTCTCGATTTATTAATAAAGGAGATCATATTCGTTTGAAAGAGATGAAAATTGCTTACTCATTTGGAAGTCAATTTAAAGAAAGTGTGGGAATTAATAATTTGACAATATACCTAAGGGGAACTAACCTTCTAACATATGTATTTGATAAAGATTTGGATTATGATCCAGAGTCTAATTCTAATGCTTGGTCATGGCTAGGAAAAGGCAGATATTGGTACGCGTCTCCAGTATTGAGAACAATGTCAATGGGTATTCAAATTGGTTTTTAATTGATAAACAAATAATTAGAATGAAAAAATTTTTTATAATATTATCATCTTTATTGGTTATTACAGCAAATAATTCTTGTAGTGATAAAGAATTGGAACTGTACCCAACAAGTCTAGATGATATACAAGATATAGATACAGAGGATAAGCTTCAAAAATTCCTAAATGCAGGTTATTTAACGATAGGTTCGGTGAATGTTTTTGGAACAGATGCTATGGCAATTGCTGATGTTTTATCAGACAATGCTTATATAACTAGTGCCAAAGCGTATAATTTTACTTCTAACATGAATTATAGCGCGCTCAATAATGATACCGGTGGTCTTTATCGTTCATTATATGATGCTATTATGAACTGTAATATGGTGATCAATAACACGAAAGTTGCTAATAGCGCAAATGTTAGCCGTATCAAAGGAGAAGCGAAGATCATGAGAGCATTTTCCTATTTTACGCTGCTTAACTATTTCTCGCCAGCACCTACTTCTGGAATAAATCAGGAGTATGGAGTTCCATTAGTTTTAGAAAATTATGATTCTTCAATCCAGCCAGCTAGAGCAACGGTTGCTGAGGTGTATGCTCAGATTATTTCTGATTTGAATGCAGGATTAGCAGATGCAGATGCAGAACCTGCAGGTCCAGATGGTCCAAATAAAGTTTTCATGAGTAAGGCTGCGGCTAAGTTGATTCTTTCGCGAGTGTATCTTACGAGAAGAGCTCCTGGAGATGCGCAATTAGCACTTCAATATTCTACAGAAATCGTAAATTTGAAAAATACAACGGGTTCTAATTTTGCTCCAATATCAAAAGATAACTATGTTGCATACTTTGCAGGATCGCCAGAGGAAGGAGCTGAAAATCAGCCAGAAACAATCTGGGAGTTAGATATGAACCCAAGCTCAAACCTAATAACAGGAGTTGGTTCAAATTTGGCTTTGCCAACACTTTACAATAGAGTGACAACTGATCGCCGTGCAATTCTTTTCACAAAGGCTTTCTTTGATAGTTTTCCACATATAGATTTGACACCTTTGGCAAATGGGACACCTCAAAGTACATCCCCTGATGTTAGAAGGGGAAATACCAAAACTAGTGCACCTACTTTACCGGCTGGGTTAATGTCAACACTTACGCTTCCAGCAGTAGACAATCCGGTTGGTGCATGGACAAACAAATATCCTAGATTAACAGGAGAGGGTAACTTCTTTAGAAATATCAAAATATTTAGATTTGCAGAAGCACAGCTAAATAGAATAGAAGCGTTATTTCTTACTGGACAATCGGCCACTGCGCTTGCAGAATTAAATGCATTTGCATTATCCAGAGGGGGGGCTACTTACACAGGAACGAATCTTCTAAACGATATTCTTACAGAAAAAGCAAAAGAATTCTATGGGGAAGGGCAAAGGTTTTATGATCTGAAGCGTCATAATTTGCCTCTTATAAAAGGGCCAAATTGTGTGATGAATTGTAATGTTCCTGCGAATGACAAATTGTTTGTAATGCCGATAAGCCAAAGTGCTTTAAATTATAATCCAAACCTCAAACAATATCCTGGCTATTAATAACTTAATTAGAAAGACGGCAAACGCGTCGTCTTTCTAATCTTAATTTCAAATATCATGTTAAAATAGGAATATTGTTTTTATATTCGTATAAATTTCCTTAGTTTAGCATTAATTATTAATTCAATAAAATTTATTATTATGAAAAAAGTTTTACTTTCATTAAGTTTGATTACGCTTTCTATAAGTGCTTTTGCTCAATATTCTTGGGTGCCACAGGGTGTAAAACTAGCAACTAGTTTTGGACCAAGAGAAATTTCAATTACAGACGCTAATACTGTATGGGTTACTGCTTATGATGGCTCTGGTGCTGCAACATATCCTAAAACATTCTCTAAAACTACAGATGGAGCTAACTGGACTGCCGGTACAATTACAGGTCCTGTAGCTGCGGCTTTGGTAGGTGATATCTCTGCATTGGATGCTAATACGGCTTGGGTTGTTACTGCACCTTCTGCTGGAACTAGTGGTAATGGGATTTGGAAAACTACCAATGGCGGTGCTGCTTGGGCAAGACAGGGTACAACTGCTGCTCCGTATTCCAGTGCTTCTTTTGCTAACGTTATTCATTTCTGGGATGCAAACGAAGGTTTCACAGCAGGTGATCCAGTAGGTTCTGCTTTTCAAATTTTCAGAACTACAAATGGTGGTACTACCTGGACAGCTGTAGCAAGTGCTCCTGCTCCTTTGGCAGGTGTCGAGTACGGATTGACAGGTGTGAAATATGTGACAGGAAACAACATCTGGTTGGGTACAACCAAAGGAAGAATTCTTCGTTCATCTGATAGAGGTGTAACCTGGACTGCTAATTCCACGCCTGCTCTTGATTTTGGTGGTGGTGCTGCTGGAGGCGGTGTAGACGGATCTTCTGCTAAAATGGCTTTTAAAGATGGTAACAATGGATTACTTATCGCAATTGATAACGATGTAGATGCAATAATGTATTCTACTGCAGATGGGGGAACTACTTGGGATCCTATCGAGGCAGCAGGAACTTGGTTCTTTGGTGACTTAACATTTGTACCGGGTACAGCTAATACTTATGTTTCCACAGGAATCAACTCAGACGCAGCACAGGGAACAGGTTCTTCTTTTACAAAAGATGGCGGTCTTACTTGGACTATTATCGATAATATTGCAGGCGTAGACGGTGGTCAAAGAGGGTCTGTTAAATTCTTAAATGCTACAACAGGTTGGGCTGGATTCTTCAGTGATGGTCCTGCTGGTGTAGAAGGTATCTTCAAATTCAGCGGAGATTTGTCACTTGCAGTTAATGAGGCTTCTGCGAAATCAGGTCTTAAGGTTTTCCCTAACCCGGTTGCAGACGTTGTAAATCTTACTGCTAACAAAGAAATTAAATCTGTTAATATCTACGATCTTTCTGGTAAAAAAGTTAAATCTACTACAGATACAAAACAGATCAACGTTTCTACTTTAGCTAAAGGAACTTATATTCTGCAGGCTTACTACGGTAACGGTTCTGTGGAGAACACAAAAATTATCAAAAAATAATTCCAATTATTTTTATAATATCAATCCCGCACATTGCGGGATTTTTTATTTCAGTATAATTAGTATTTTTGTACTCAAATTTCCTTGATGAAATATTTATTATTACTGTCGTTTATCTTTACAGTTTTTGTAAAGGGACAACAGGTCAAAAAAACAGACTCCAACACCATAGCTTCAGATACACTCAAAGTAGACTCTGGAGAGAAAGATTCTTTGGAGATATACAAACCTACAATCAATGATTATCTGGTCAAAACAAGGTTCTCAGAAAAGAAGATCTATGATACCACTTTCAACATTGAGAGGTCATACATCGCCACCCAATACAATAAAAAAGATAACTTCGGCAAGATAGCATCGTCTAATATCGGATCCGGCTTCCAGAATTTGGTCTACGACAAAAATGCCGAGCAGAACCTAAACCTGCTCCCGGAAACCAAATCTTTCTACATCAAAGGCGAAAATGACATCAACTATTACGATGTGAAAACCCCAACCACCACATTTTTCTACAACAATGCGATGAAGAATGGCGGGCAGCTACAAACGACCTACACACAGAATGTCGGCAAAAATTTCAACTTTGCCATAGAATATATGGGGCTTAGATCTCAGGGACTTTACAGAAATAGTTTGGCATCCAGCAACAACACGATCTTTAGTGGCCATTATATCTCCAAAAATGGCAAATACGAAGCCTATGCCCATTACATCCACCAGAATGTCAACAACCAGGAAAATGGAGGAATTGCAGATATGGATGTCTTCCTCAGTGGAGATTCCAGATTCAGCAACAGACAGAATATAGAGACCAATCTGGAAGGGGTAGAATCCCGCTATTCCTACAGACGCTATTATTTCAGTCAGGAGTTTTCACCTTTTGACCCTGCCAAATATCCTTTCAAACTGAGACACACGATTTTTCACCAGGGAAACAAGTATTATTTCTCGGAAACAGCAGCCAATACTGATTTCTTCGGATCAACGGATATTACTAACTTTCCGCTTTACAACAAAAAATTCTCCAATAATCTCAGCAACACTTTCAGCTTGGTTTGGGACAATGAGAAATTCAAATTGGACGCAGGTTTCCGCCATCAATATTTGGTATTCGGGAACAAAAATGCTTACCCGATCCTCAATATTCCCGGCTCTTTCAAAGAGCAGAGAATTGGTGCCGTTGGCAATTTGCAGATCAAATTGTTGGACAAGATCCAGCTCAAATCTTTTCTGGAAATTTCCAAAGGTTCAGAATTTGGAGACTATATCAAAACAACCAACCAGTTGGTGTTCGAACCCATCAAAGATTATCTGGTAGAAGGTAGGATCAATTTCCAGTCCGCTTACCCGAGTTTCAATTACCTCGTAAACTCATCACACTACCTGGATTACAATTACTACCTTCAGAATCCTAATAACGAGGTGGTGACCCAGATTGGAGGAACCGTCAGATTGGCTAAATGGTTTGATACAAGGGTTTTCGTAGACTTCTTCAAGATCGATAATTACACTTATTTCGACAATACTTCAAAACCACAGCAAAGTGCTTCGTCACTCAATATTTCACAAATTGGCGGCGAAAGCACCGTGAAATACGGCAAATTCAATTTGAACGGCAAAGTCCTTTTTCAAAAAGCTTTGAGCAATCAGGCACTTTTACCAATGCCCGATTTCATTGGCCGTATCAATCTGTTTTACCAGGCGCCCGCATTCAAAAAAGCAGCTGAGATCCAGGCAGGAATCAAATTGTATTATTTTACCAAGTTCGATTCAAGAGAATATTCACCAATTCTTAATGAATATATTTTGCCGGGCAATAGTACTTACGCCATTGGTGGCCAGCCAATTGCTGATGTTTATGTGAATATGAGGGTCAAGCGGATGTTCTTTTATATCGAGGCACAGCACCTGAACGAGACTTTTATGCAGAACAAATCCTTCACCTCACCCAATTATCCGATTTATGATTTTAGGCTCAATCTGGGCGTGGTCTGGTATCTTTTCCATTAATTTAATGATGGCAGCTATTTCCGCCTTCCACTCCCGCTTTTTTTGTTATTGCGAACCGCGTGTGGCAATCAAAAGGACTTGCCAACAATCGCAATAACAAAAAAGAGCTCCGTTCAAGTCGGGCTGCAGATTCTGCAAGGAAACAAAATTTGTCTATGATTTGATGCTTGTTTTCTTTGATGAATTTTACGTCTTTGCGAGCCTCCAAAACAAATAGTAGTTAAAAAACCTTGCGCGTTGTGCGTTCAATATTAAGTAAAAAACCACCAACCAAAATGACGATTGATTTCGAAAATATCACCAGCATACCAAAACTCATCAAAGATTTTTTAGGAAAAAAACTGGACGGATTTCAAAGCAAAGTTTTTGACTTAAAAAACTTCGAAAACCAAATCACAGCGAAACAAGATTCATATACAGACGACAAAAGAGAGCGTCTTCACGATGCTGTTTTCGCTCAGAATCAGCAAGAGCCACTGTCCACCAAACAGCTGGAGCACCTCTTCCTTCTGAAGGAGAGAACCACCTTTACCATCACAACCGGTCATCAGCTCAATCTTTTTACAGGTCCCGTTTTCTTTGTTTACAAGATCCTGCAAACCATAAAAACAGCAGAATTCCTAAAATCGAATTTTCCTGATCATCATTTCGTTCCCCTGTTTTGGATGGCGACAGAAGATCACGATTTCGAGGAAATAGATCATTTCAAAACAAAGGACCATTTTTACGAGATCAAAGGCAATGCTGGAGGCGATGTTGGGAATATTAAGATAGAAGATCACTATTTCATTCAGGAATTTGAAAAAGAATTCAAAGACCATCTTTACGGCACCGAACTTATTCTTTGGATAAAAAACGCTTACAGAAAAGGCAATTCCCATACACAGGCCATTCGGTATTTGGTCAATCAACTGTTTGCAGAGTACGGTTTGCTGACTATTGATGGCAACGAAAAACAACTGAAAACCCAAGTCAAGGATCTTTTCAAAAAAGAATTACTGTCGAACCAACTTTTCAAAACCACACAAAAACAGAGAGAATTCCTTGAGAAAGAGTACCACAAAGTTCAAGTCAATCCAAGAGAGATCAATCTGTTTTATCTTTCAGAAACGAGAAACCGTATTGAAAAAATCAGTGATGGATATCAGATTATCGACACAGAACTCAAGTTTTCTGAAGACGAAATACTTAAGGAGTTAGAAGATCATCCCGAGAGATTCAGTCCCAATGCCGTGCTCCGCCCTGCTTATCAGGAATCGATCTTACCGAATCTGGCATATGTGGGCGGTAATGCAGAAGTGATGTATTGGATCGAGTTGAAGGATTATTTCGATTCCATCGCGCTTCCGTTCCCCATTTTGATTCCAAGGAATTCCATGTTGTTCCTAGAAGAAAAAACCTTAAGAAAAATTGAAAATTCTGGATTGAAAATTGAACATTTTTTTGAAAATTTCGCCGAGGTTTTGAATCATCAAATTCTTGAGAACAACGGTATCAAATTACTTCTCGCAGAAAAAGAACGGCAATTGATCAGTTCATTTTCAGAACTTAAAAACAAAGCCTCGGAAACAGAAAAGACATTCTACAATCTCGTAGAAGCGGAAGAAACCCGACAACTGAAATCTTTCCATAGAATGCAGAAACGCCTTCTGAAAGCCGAAAAAACAAAACAATCTGAAAAATTTGATCAGATGCAAAGTTTATTTCTAAAAGTTCATCCTGGTGGAAACTGGCAGGAAAGGGTTTTCAATTTCAGCGTGTTCTACGCAGATCTTGGCAAACAATGGATAGACGATTGCTACCAAAAAATGAATGTTGAACAATCAGAATTAATAATTTCCTCATGAGATAGCTATTGATTTGATGAATTAATAGCTCAAAAATTATTTAATATTATGTTAAATGGCTTTTTTATTTTTATTTTCAAGGTGTTAAACAAATAAAATATAACACGAGGAAAAAATTATTGTTTAGTGCAGCTTTAGGGATTGCAGGAGTTATGAGTGCAAGTACTGGTAACCAAGGATTAAAATCAGTAAAAGTACTGAAGATGCAAAATCGACTATCGGTACTTGTACCAGATGTGTTACTTACTATCCTGATGGAACAAGTACAACAGTGCAATATTGTTATATCATTAATTGTTATCCGATATAATCGTATTTAAATTACAGTTTAGCTGATTTTTTTAAACAGGCCATCATCTATGTTATTGCCTAATTTGTTTAATATTATGAAGATTTTATCAATAATTTTTATTTTTACAATAACTACAAATGGACAGTTTCTAAAAGTAGATTATGAGCTTGAAAGACATAGGACTTTAGGGAATGATTTTTCACAAGAATTCAAGGATAAAGTAAAAGAAAACGACAAGAAAACGGAAAAATATATTCTTACTATGCCGATGGAAATTCTTTTTTCAAAAGCCTCCCTGCACCAATTGTAAGGCACGAGAATGCACCGGTCACTATGTTATGACAAAACCAAACCTGCCTTCACAACCAATATGACCAATTATGGAAACTTTTCCAAGATAGAAAATATCATCGGGAGCTTTAATGACCGGTTGTTCTTGTTCTTGTCGAATGACTATAAATTAAATAAAGTCCTGATATTAAAATCAAAATTATCAGGAATGCTGAATAGAAATTCTAATTTCATTGATGACAATCCCAACTTATCTACAATAAAAAATATCGAATGATCTCAACAACTTTCAACCGATTTTAAAAACAGACCCCTCCAATTTGATTTGGGATACACGTATATTAAAACAATTTTTGAACAAAGTTTTTATCCCTTGGCCTCGATTCAGGAAAATTTGAAACTGTCTTTAGGGATGAGGGCAAATGTCACAAAAGGATTGGTAACAAATTTATTGAGTGATTACTTGATTCAAAATACTGAACTTAATACACTGAAAAATTTTTTATTAGGAGCTCAAGTTTTCTACAGAAAAGAAAAATCCAATTTAGAATATGATCTATTATTCAATAATATCTTTAACATAAATTCTTTCAATTCTATCAATAATTCTACAAATCAGTTAGGAACAGATGAACTTTTAATAATGTCATTAAGAGGTTACGTTTTAGGAGGACTCAAGTTATATTTTTAAAGAGACATTTTAAATGTGCCAAAAAAAATGAATGTTCAAAAATCAGAATTAATAATTTCGCCCATTTAATCTGAAAGCATTATTTTTGTATCATTATTAAAAAAGAATGATAAAGAAAATTTTCATTTTATCGGCATTAGCGGCCTTTTTAGGCTTGTCTGCACAGAAAACGCACACCGTTGCTCCAAAAGAAACACCTTATGGGATATCCAGACAGTACGGCTTGTCCATCGATGAACTGTATCAACTTAATCCATCCAAAAAAGATGGTGGTCTAAAAATAGGAGATGTTTTGGTAGTTGCAAAAACAGGAAATTCAGTAAAAGCGGTAACGCCAGTCAAAGCGACACCAGCAACTTCTGGACCTGTTTCTGGAAAAACAGGAACGATTACCTTGCAGCCAAAGCAAACCGTTTACGGCATCACCAAACAATATAAGATCTCAGAAGCTGATCTCAGAAAACTAAACCCCGAATTGGATTCTCATCTGAAAATAGGGGACAAGATTACTTTGCCCTTGGACAGGGTCCAGAAATATGCAGATTCTGCAGCCACAACAACTGTTTTAGAAAAAACAGCGGAAGAAAAAACAGTGACAACAACCGAAACGGTCACAACTGAACCGGCAAAAGGGATGTACATCACCCAGGAAAGAGACAATTACTATAAAATTTCTAAGCAGTTTAATCTGACACAGAAGCAATTATTTGCGCTCAATCCAGGCCTGGAAACGACTGGTTTGAAACCCGGAGAAGCCATCAAAGTTTCTGGCTCTGACCTCATCAATGTAGAAGATAATTCGCAGAACAGTAGCACTTCTGCTCCTGTTACCAAAACTGTTTCAACGCCTTTGGCTTCGGCGCCCAGTGCAACGTCTTCGGCCTCAGGAAACACCTCAACTTCGGAGGATGATTATGTGACGTACACGGTTCAAAGCGGTGATACGATGTTCAGCATTATGAATCATTTCAACGTGACGCTGGATCAGTTGATCTCACTCAATCCAAATCTTGTGGATGGTTTGAAAGCCGGAATGACCTTGAAAATCAAGAAACAGGACCCAATGTATTCTAAAAAAGCGGGCGATGTTTTGAGTGTCGTTCTGATGCTGCCGTTTGGCTTTGATGCCAACGACGCCAAATACAGAACCATGTCTATGGATTTTCTGACCGGTGCTAAGCTAGCAGCCGAAAGAAATGCGAACGCAGGACAAAAATTAGACATCAAAGTCGTAGATGCCGGCAACGAAATTACTTTTAAAAACAGCCTTTCGCAGATCAATCAGGATAATACGGATCTTATTGTTGGACCTTTTTTCAAATCCAGTGTTTTGGAAGTTCTTAATTATGTCAAACAAAAGAATATCCCTGTAGTTGCACCTTTTGCCAACTCTCAGGATCTTTTTGATTATAAGAATTTGATCATCATAGAAACAGAAAGCTCTGTTTATTCAGATAGGATTGTGAAAGAAGTGTCTCAGGTTTATCAGGATCAGAAGATATACATCGTTGCAGATCATTCCAAAGCAAACGCCAACGCCATCAAAACTGGCTTGGAAAAATCTTTGTCAAAGGCCAATGTTGTCATTGTCAGCTCTTCAGCAGAGATCCAGTTGGAGAATAATATGATGACAGGACAGTCTGTTCCTGTGATCGCCGTTTTGGCAGATGATGATGATGCGGCGGGTAGCGCTTTTGCTTCAAAAATAATAGCGCTGGGAAAACAGACAGAAGGTATCAAAGCTTTCAGTATGTTCTACAGCCCAAGTTTTGAAAAAAATGCAGATGATCTTTCCAAAGCGAGTTTGGTATACCTGATGGACAGAAAGATCAACTACGATGGTGATTTTGAAAAAGAGATCCTTGCGGCTTACAAAGCCAAATATTGTAAAGCACCATCCAAATACGCTGTCATCGGTTTTGATGTGATGAATGATATGCTGACAAGAGAAAATAAAAAAGGCGAGATCTTCAAGCAGATTGGCAAGTCACAAACACAGCTTGCTACCAAATTCGAATTTGTAAAAGCAAAACCAAATGGTGCGTACATCAACAATGGCTACAGAGTTGTCAGATTGATGCAGTAATTACCTTAAAAATAACGATGGATAGATCAATTGTCATTCATCAATTATCATTTATAAAAAAATATGAAAGCACTTGTATTTCCTGGTCAGGGTTCACAGTATGTAGGAATGGGAAAAGAATTGTACGATTCCCGAAAAGATGTGAAAGACTTGATGGATTCTGCCAATGATATCCTTGGTTTTGACCTCGTTTCCATTATGTTCAATGGGAAAGACGAAGACCTTAAAAAAACCAGCGTTACCCAGCCTGCTATTTTTCTCCATTCTGTTGCTGCTGTAAAAGTGGCCAACGGTTTGGGCGCAGAGATGGTTGCCGGCCACTCCTTGGGAGAGTTTTCTGCTTTGGTGGCTAACGGCGTTTTATCTTTTGAAGATGGTTTCAAGTTGGTTTATGAAAGAGCTCAGGCGATGCAGATGGCTTGCGATATGAATCCTAGCTCTATGGCTGCAATTCTTGGTCTGGAAGATGCCAAAGTGGAAGAGATCTGTGCAGGCATAGAAGGTGTCGTAGTACCGGCAAATTATAACTGCCCGGGACAATTAGTCATTTCCGGAGAAACAGCTTCCGTGGAAAAAGCTTGCGAAGCTTTGAAAGCCGCGGGTGCAAAAAGAGCTTTGCTATTACCTGTCAACGGTGCTTTTCATTCGCCTTTGATGATGCCAGCGCAGGAAAGATTGGCCTCAGCTATAGAGAATACAAAATTCCGAAAAGCAATGATTCCGGTTTATCAGAATATAACGACAACTGCCGTTTCTGATCCGGAAGAGATCAAAAAAAATCTCATTGCACAACTCACTGGTCCTGTAAAATGGACGCAGAGTGTTCAGAATATGATAAAAGATGGTGCTGATAATTTTATAGAAGTAGGACCGGGCAAAACACTTCAGGGTTTGATCAAAAAGATTAACTCAGAAGTTTCTGCAGCTTCTGCCATGTAATGTTTCATCGGTTTGATATTTATTAAATAAAAGTTTCCCTTAATGAACAGGATATTTTCACCCGGAAAGCTGATGCTGACCTCAGAATATGTTGCTGTAGATGGTGCTCTTGTCCTTGCTGTTCCCACAAAGCTAGGACAAGAGTTTTTTTTTACAGAAAAGAATGACGAGAAATCGTTGATCTACTGGAGCGCTTACATTAAGGATCAGTTATGGCTGGAAACCGTCATTGATTATAAAACCTGGACAATTCTGGAGACCAATGATCAAAAAGCTGCCGCATTTATTCTCAAAGCTCTCAAAAACGTTCAGGACCTTTCTGAGATTAAATTGAAAACCAAGCAGTCTTATCACCTGAAGACCAACCTGCAGTTTCCGGCGGATTACGGATTGGGAAGCAGTTCTACTTTGATGAGCAACCTCGGAGAATGGGCGGAAATCGATCCTTTTGTTTTAAACGAAATAAGTCTTGGCGGAAGTGGATACGATGTGGCAGTGGCGAAGGAAAAGTCCGCAGTTCTCTACAGCCGTTTTCCGGAAAGGGTGTATGAGAAAGTTACTTTTGATCCGCCTTTTAAAGAGGACTTGATTTTGATTCATCTCAATCAAAAACAGGATACGCGAGAAGGCATCAGCCATTACAGATCAAAACCGAAATCTTTGGCTTTGATTGAGGAATGTTCTGAATTGACGAAAACCATTGTCATTACCAAAGATTTAGAAGGATTTTCCGAATTGATGACCATTCACGAGCAAAAACTTTCCGATTTTCTCTCAACACCAACGGTGAAAGAAAAATATTTCAAAAATTGCCCCAGCTTTGTCAAAAGTTTGGGCGCTTGGGGCGGAGATTTCGTTCTCACGTCCAAATTTGGAGATTATGAAGCCTATTTCAAAAAGCAAGGTTTTAGCAAAATTTTCAACTGGCAAGATTTAATTAATTGATTGTTAATTAATTATGAATTTTAATTCAACTGATGAAAGTCAGTTAATTAAAACTTTGATAATTCGCTGATATTTTTACATTTGTCCCAACACCTTTAATCTTCAAAAAAAATTATCATGGACAAGCTAAAATCCTATCTTGAACGTCAGGGTATTTCCAATCCCAAAGAAATCTTCCACAATCCGAGTTACGAAGAAATTTTCCAGGCAGAAATGGATCCAAAGAATTCTGGTTTCGCCAAAGGCGTTCTTACAAAATCTGGAGCCGTTGCAGTAAAAACAGGGATTTTTACAGGCCGATCGCCAAAGGACAGATACATCGTCAATGACGAGATTACAAAAGATACGATCTGGTGGGACGGGACAATCAACCGGCCGACATCTGTGGCGGTTTTCGATGAACTGAAAGACATCGTTACCAAAGATCTTTCTGGAGAACGCATTTATGTCGTAGATACCTATTGCGGATCTAATGAAGATACAAGACTGAAAGTAAGATTCGTGACCAAAGTGGCTTGGCAGGCCCATTTTGTGATGAATATGTTCATAAGACCTTCTCATTATGATCTTCAGAATTATGGAGAGCCCGATTTTGTGGTCATCAATTCTTCAGATTCTGTCAATCCGAATTGGGAACAGCAAGGACTCAACTCTGAGGTCTTCGTGATGTTTGATTTGACAAAAAAAATGCAGATTATTGGTGGCACTTGGTACGGTGGCGAAATGAAAAAAGGCATGTTTTCTATTATGAATTATTACCTGCCACTTAAAGGAATGGCCTCTATGCACTGTTCTGCAAATGTGGGTGCAAAAGGTGATGTTGCCGTTTTCTTCGGACTTTCCGGAACCGGAAAAACGACGCTTTCTGCAGATCCTAAAAGATTTCTCATCGGTGATGATGAGCATGGCTGGGATGATAATGGCGTTTTCAATTACGAAGGTGGCTGTTATGCAAAAGTGATAGACCTTAGTAAAGAAAAAGAACCGGACATTTATGCCGCGATAAGAAGAGATGCACTTTTGGAAAATGTGATCACGGACGAGGAAGGCAATGTAGATTATGCAGATGGTTCTATCACAGAAAACACCCGTGTTTCTTACCCGATTTATCATATCAGCAAGATCGTTTTGCCATCCAAAGCGGGCCACGCCAACAAGATCATTTACCTTTCTGCAGATGCTTTTGGGGTTTTGCCTCCGGTTTCTATCCTGACAGATTGCCAGGCGCAGTACCATTTCCTTTGTGGATACACTTCCAAATTAGCAGGAACAGAGCGTGGGATTACAGAACCAACGCCATCTTTTTCTCCGGCATTTGGTGAGGCATTTTTGACATTACATCCAACGATGTATTCCAAGACCTTGATCGGCAAGATGAAGGAGCATAATGCAAAAGCTTATCTGGTAAATACTGGCTGGAACGGAACTGGCAAAAGAATTTCTTTGAAAGATACAAGAGCAATCATTGATGCGATCATTGATGGAAGTATTGATACAGCAGAAACAGATCACGTTCCAATTATGAATCTGGAATTTCCGGTTGCTCTTCCAAATGTTTCCGAACATATTTTGGATCCAAGAGATACTTATGAAAATAGTTCTGATTGGGAAAAGAAAGCAAAAGATCTGGCTGCGAGATATATCAAATATTTTGAGCAGTTTGCGGATAACGATGAAGCCAGAAGCCTGATCCCTTCCGGACCTGTTTTATCAGAAATTCATCAGCATTAAAATCCAATCATTATAATGAATCAAAAATCCCGAAGATCGTCTTCGGGATTTTCTTTTTGAAAAAATTGGACTTGATTATAATGATTTGTTATCTGGTTCGGTTTTTTATCTCTTTGTCGGCGCTGTCTATGTCTCTTATTTTCTGAACTTTTTTGTTCCCAAAGTTGTAAGTGATACTGAAGTTCACGCTTTGGTTGTACTGGTTTTGATTGATGTAATTGAAGTTCCCGTTTTCCTGCTGGTCTGTGATGACTACCTTATTCGTTTTAAGAATATCAAATAGTTCCAGATTAAATGTCCAGTCATTCCAGACTTTTTTGATACTTGTGTCAAGGCTCATCAATGATTTCAGATATCCGATTTCGATCTGCTGATTGTCCACATACCAATAGTTGACACCAAGGAACCAGGTTTTCTTTTTGTCCAGCCTTATGGTGTTATTGGTTTGGATTAATAAGCTGTTTGATTTGATTTTGTTTACATAATCGGGGAAAATATCGTCGGTGATTGGATCTGTATTCAGGAATCCATTGTTCACATTTCTTTGTATTCCAATGTTGAAATTGGTTGTCAGATATTGTTTGAAGAAGTTTTTCTGCATTCCCAACATTGCGGACATTTCCTGTCTGTCGCCAAAGTTGGTTCTGATATATCGCAATTCTCTAACTGTCATAGGTTTACCGTTTGTGTCAAGTATGGGTTGATTGTTTTGATCTACTCTTATTTTTTCTCTCTGCAAAGGAACCTGCGTGATTACGTCTTTTGATAATGAGTGATTTATGATCAGGAAATAGGAACTTTTGAACATATAGGTCAACTCATTTGTATAAACGGAGGCCGCTTTTACAAAAGGATTATTTTGTGTGTAGTTGACATCTGTCAGGTAATTCTTCACCGGATTCAGCTCCCAGAAGCTAGGTCTCCTCATTCTGCTGGAGAAGGCGTAGGAGATGTTATTTGTATCGTTGATGGCATAATTCACACTGGCGTATGGTAGAAAGTTGTTGTAGTTTTGCTCGATTGTTCCCAGTGACGCTTTTTCCGGATTGTCAGATGTTCCCACGCTGTTCGTGATCTCATATCTGGAACCTAGTTTTCCGGAGAATTTGTCGGAGAATTTCTTTTCCAGGGTCAGGTAGGCGCCGTAGATGTTCTCTTCATAAATGAAATGATTAGGATTCGGGCTTAGGATTATTTCTTTCAGAGTCGTGTCATTACCATTTGTATCTTGATTGTACAGATAATTGTGGGTGTCATTTTTTGTGTCGTTGTCAGTTTTGGTGTTGTTGTAATTCCCACCTACAGAAACTGTGAAATCATTTTTTAATTTCTTGATGTAGTCTCCCAAGAAAGAAAAGTTGTTGATAACCTGTGGTGTACTTTGGGTAATCTGCACCATTCTGTTTCCTAAATTTTGAGCAAAATCAGAATTATAAGTAATATTATCAGCATTCTGAAATCTTTTATAATTAAGATAAGCTGCATTCAAATTTAATTTACTTCCAAGCGTGTCGGTTTTCCATTCGTAATTCAAATTCAAAGAATTGTTGTAAGAACGCGAGTTTTCAAGATTTTTGGTGTAGTTGTATTTCGTCTCTTGATCTCCATCTTCATTAGGGCCAGTTACTGTATTGAAGAGATTAGAAGTAGAACCATAACTTTTGTTTGCCCAGGAATTATATGTCAAAGCCAGATTACTGTTGTCACTCAATTGGTAATCAATATTGAAGTAGCCTCCCAGGTTTTTATTAGGATCGGTTACTCGTCCTACAGATTGATTGCTGGAATTGGCAGTTCCGTTTCTAAGGATATAAAATTGCTCCTGGATGTTTTGGCTGGTATTGATGTTGGAACTGATTCCCAGTTTATCTTTTCTGTAATTGAGGGAAAGTCCGGCGGAGGAAGCGTTGTAGTAACTTTGAGAATTTCCCATTCTCATATTGCCGTTCAGTCCGTCGGTCATTTTTTTCTTCAGAACGATGTTGATGATCCCGTCAGAAGATTCCACCTGATATTCACTTCCCGGCAAGGTAATCACCTCGATTTTCTGAATGTTTTCCGCTGGTGTATTTTTCAGAAACTGCGTGAGCGATTCAGCATCCATATTGGTCTTTCTTCCATTGATGAAAATCACAGCGTTGTTTTTTCCGATGATTTTCAACGTTTTATCATCTGTTGAAGAAACCAAAGGCGTTTGTTTCAGGATATTAAAAGCGGTATTACCTTTTGCAACCGGCGATGCGGCAACATCATAGACGAAACGGTCACTTTCTTTTTTGAAAACTTGTTTTGTGATCGTCACAGCTTCTATATTTTTCGTGGCGGCAGAATCTGTTTTAGCTTGTTCCTGAGCGTGCAGACAGATGCCTGAGACGAGACTTAATCCTAAGACTAGTTTGGTGTTGAGCGTTTTCATGAGTAGATTAATTTGAGGGTTAAAGTTTTGATAATGATTAAGTTCTGGACTTGATGGCATCGTTGGCAGATTTCACCTCTCTGGCTTTTTTTAGTTTTTGATTTCCGAAGTTGTAAGTCACATTGATGTTCAGTTCTCGTCCATATTTGAAGCTTCTCACACTGTTGTAACTTCCGTTGTCTTGTGTCGTTCGGATGTCATCGATGTTGGAATTAAAAACGTCGTTGACTTCTACCAGGAAAGTAAAATTTCCCATGATCTTCTTGATGTTTAGGTCCAGACTCTGCTGGGTGTGAAGCTTTCCGATTTCCAATTCTCTGGACGGCATCAGCCAGTAATTAACTCCCAAGTACCAATCTTTTTTCGATGATAATCTGATCATATTGTTGGCCTGGAAGAAGGTGTTTAATGTTTTGATGTTGATCACAAAAGGCAGCAAATCTTCTGTGTCTCCTGGTAGAAGTTGCGAAGTCGGATCCTTTGTTACACCACCTGAGATTGTTGCGTATTCAAAATTGGCAGAATAATTGGTAGTCCAGATGTCGCTGAACCATGATTTGTTCATTCCCAAAGTCAATCCCAGCTGTTTGTTGTTGCCGTAATTGGTTCGGATGTATCTCAGGAATTTGGATGTTACTGTTATCGGTTGTCCATTCTCATCAAGCAAAGGATTTCCGTTTTCGTCTCGCTGGATTTTTGTTTCAATCCCTTGTAAAGGCAATTGGCTGTAAGCGTTTTCCGCAAAGTTGAAACTCAAATTAGCATAGAAAGCATTTTTGTACATATAATTGATCTCCTGATTATAATTCCTGGAAGCCTGCATAAAAGGATTGTTCTGGATGTAATTACTTGGTGTGAAGTAAGTTCTGGAAGGATTCAGCTGTCCGAAACCCGGTCTTCTCACTCTGCTGGAAAAACTATAACTCATGTTGTTGTTTTCATTGATGGCATAATTCAAAGTGGCGTAAGGCAATAGATTGTTGTAATTTCTTTCAAAACCGATACCCGGTTTTCCAACAACGTCACCCGTGCTGATCGTAGCTTCGAATCTCGTTCCTACTTTCCCTGTGAATTTTTCAGAAAATTTTCTCTCGTAAGTGGCATAAGCACCTATGATGTTTTCTTTGTAAATGAAGTGGTTGGAAAGATTGGTATTGGTCACGAAACTGTTTTTGATATAATCATTTTGTCTCGTATCACTATCTGTATTGGTGAAATTGTAGCTTGTTCCGACGGCGAAAGTACTTTCATTTCTGAATTTTTTAATATAATCAATGTTCGCTGCGTAATTGTTAATAATTTGAGGAACAGCTTGTTGGAAGGCTTTGTATGTGTTTTCCTCATCAACCACGAAAGGAAATGTCTCACCAAGACTCACTTTATCTCTGTTAAACCACAAGTAAGAAATGTTGGAACTCAATTTGCTTCCAAGGGTATCCGTTTTGATTTCATAATTAAGATTAAAATTATGGTTTCTCGTTTGTGCATCTTCCTGATTGATGGTTCTGTTTGATAGTTGTCCATTTTCAAAATTCGTCATATCTAATACAGAACCGAAACTCTTGTTGTAACGCACATTATAACTGAATCCAAGATTCTGATTTTTATTAATCTCATAATCGATATTGATATTCCCACCGTAGTTTTTGTTTGGATCATCCATCGTCCCAACAGACTCATTTCTGAAAGTAGAATCACCATTGGTAAGCGCGTATTTCTCTCTCTCTCTGTAACTTCCCATATTGAAATTGGAGCTAAAAGACCATTTGTTCTGTCTCGCATTGAAGGCAATTCCGGAAGAAGGATTGTTATAAAAACTTTGGCTGTCATTCATTTTCAGAGTTCCGTTGTAGCCATTGGTTTTTGATTTTTTCATCACGATGTTGATCACCCCTTCATTAGCTTCGACCTGGAACTCACTTCCCGGAACCGTCACCACTTCTATTCTCTGGATGTTTTCTGATGGTGTATTTTTCAACATTTCTGTTATTGCTTCAGCATCCATCAGTGTTCTTTTACCATTGATGTAAAAAACGACGTTCGATTTTCCCATGATTTTGAAAGTCTTGCCATCTGTACTAGACAACATTGGCGTCTGCTGCAAAAGATTGAAAGAATTGCTGCCTTTGGCGATAGGAGAGGAAGCAACATCGTAAACAAACCGGTCAGATTTTTTCACAAAAACTTTTTTATTAAGTTTCACTTCTTCAATGGTCTTTACCTGATCTGCGTTTTTTTGAGTCTGTTGTGCAGAGATCATTCCTGAGAAAAATAGAACTGCGATGAGAATCTTGGCTTTCATAATTGTTTTCGTTTAAAGTAGTTGGCTTTTTTTACTATTTGATATTGCAAAGATATATTATAATATTAGTATTATGCAATACAAAGTAGTAAATAAAAATTGATTTTAGTTTTAACCAATTGATTGTCAATTATAAAAACTTCGTGCCGGTTTATAGATGAGACATGTGAAGATCAGATTTCATTACATCAAAATTGAAGAAAAATTAAAAAGCCTCTGCAAATTTTTGCAAAGGCTTAAGTTCCTGATGGTTTGGATCGAACTGTTTTTTTTCGGATTTGAATTAAAATGTTAGTGATGGCCCGCAATTCATAATCGATTGCAAGCACTTTATATTTCTTAGTGAAGTGGATGCCTTTTGTATATCCTAAAACGGTTAATTAGTCATATTCTTTATTTCACCTTGCGTTACATTAAACAAGATGAAGAATAGCAGATATTCCTTAAAATTTTAAATTAGAACCGCATTCTGATTTTCAAATGCCTCATTCTTTTCGAAGTGAGAAAGACTGGAAAGGGTAGAAGTCGCAATCTGATGCAAAGCTTCTTCCGTGAAAAATGCCTGATGCGCCGTTACCAAAACATTGGGGAAACTCATCAGTCTTTGGATCGTATCGTCCTCAATAATCGTATGAGAAAGATCGCGGAAAAATAATTTTTCTTCCTGTTCATAGACATCAATACCAAGATAACCGATGTGTTTGGATTTCAGGCCATCAATGACCGCTTTGGTATCTATCAAGCCGCCACGGCTGGTGTTGATAATCATTACATTTTCTTTCATTTTTGAGATAGATTCTCGGTTGATCAGATGATGCGTAGCATCCATTAGCGGACAATGGAGCGAGATAATATCAGACGCAGAAAGGAGTTTGTTCAACGTAACATATTCGATTCCGAGATCTTTAAGTTCTTGATTTTCTGTAATATCGTGAGCCAAAATTTTCGTTCCGAAACCTTTTGCAATTTTCGCAAATGCAGTTCCAATATTTCCAGTTCCAATCACACCAATTGTTTTCTGAAAAAGGTTGAAACCCATCAGTCCGTTCAGAGAAAAATTCTGTTCACGAACTCTATTGTAGGCTTTATGCGTTTTTCGGTTGAGTGTCAGGATCATGGCCATGGCGTGTTCTGCAACCGCTTCCGGAGAATAGGCGGGAACTCTGCAAACGCGCATTCCAAGTCGTTTTGCGACTTCCAGATCGACATTGTTGAAACCGGCGCACCTCAAAGCAATATATTTCACACCTTTTTTGGAAAGCGACTCCAGAACTTCAGCGTTCAAAGTGTCATTCACAAAAGCGCAAACGGCGTCGCAATGGTCAATCACATTCAGAATATGCGGGCCGAGATGGGTTTCGAAATAATCGAGTTCAAAATTAAAATCCTGATTGACTTTGTCAAAGAATTCCTTATCGTAAGGTTTGCTGGAGAAGAAGGTCACTTTCATTCCTTAAAGTTAAGCAAATCAGTCACACAAAGATGTTTTTATGGATTGATTTTCATCATTCCTCCCGATTTTTTCGGAGTAGTTTTTTCTCTACCCAGATCGTTGCGAAAGGAAAAAAGGCAGCGCATAGAGCAAAAATAGAATCCTCATCATCCCAAGCATATATTTTTCTGACAGCAGGTAGAAAGATAAGGTAAAGCGTGAAAAAAAATCCGTGGATGCTCCCAATAGTACTGATATACACGATGGCGAAAATACTTTCCGGCTCAAGGCGAATCCAAACCATTGCTGTGAAAAGAAAAAACCACGAAATAGCTTCTGCCACGCAGATTTGTTTAAACCATTTGATGGTTTTTTCTTCGGGATATTTTAAGAAATATTTTTCGATGATGTTCATTAGAGCAAAGATAAAAGAATAAATAGTAAAGAAATAGGATTACTGATCAAACTCAGTTATTTATAAAAACTACTCCCATCCAGATATTCAAAAACTTCCGGTGGTAACATTGGTCTTGTGTTTTTGCCTTCTTTGATCATATTTCGGATCTCTGTGGCAGACAGTTCTATGATTGGCGCATTGATCTGATGAATATTCTCATGTTTCAAATAATCTGCTTTTTTCTCTTCACCGAAAATTCTAGGATAAACGATAATCTGATATTTCTCAAGCAACAATTCGTGGTTTTTCCACTTATGAAGACTTCCCAGATTGTCTTCGCCCATGATTAATGAAAAAACAAAATCTGGATGTTTTTCTTTGAGATACGTCAAGGTATCAATTGTGTAACTAGGGACAGGAAGAGAAAATTCGACATTGGAAGCGCGCATTTTTGGGTAATTTTTAATCGCCAACTGAACCATGTCCAAACGGTTGTGATCCTTGAGCAAAGATTTTTTGTCCTTAAAGGGATTCTGCGGACTCACCACAAACCACAGTTCTTCCATATCAGAATGCTCCAAGATATAATTCCCCAGGATCAAATGTCCAATATGAATGGGATTGAATGAGCCAAAAAAAAGGCCGATCTTCTTACGGTTTTCCAAATTGATGAGGGTTTTGAACCTCAAATTTAGAGAATTAAAATGTTAATCAGAAATCGCTTGGTTTTTATTTGCTTTCCAAATAAAGCCATCCAACAGATAATGCGTGAGTTGTGGAACTGTAAGCAAAGGAACCAGAAGGTAGTGCCAGTTTTCAATGCTGATGCCAGATTCGAAATGTTCTTTCCAAACCAGTTTTTCCCAGGACAATTCTTCGAAAAAAGCAAATCCAATGATGATCAAAATAAAAAATACCAATCCAAATCCTGTTTTGAAGACCGAACGGCGCTTGAGTTCAGAGACAGATTTTCCTCTAATTTCGCTCAGATAGATCAGCGCCATGTAAGGGATACCGTGCGAAATAACGTTGAGAAAAGTAAAGATCAAATCATTGTCAAAATAAATGATCCCAAAATACCAAGATAGATAAGTACCCAAGAGAATGAGGTTTTTCGGTAAATTAAACTGTTTTGTTTTAAGAAATGAAACTGTGGTTTTCATCACGTAGATCAGCAAGATCAAACCGTAAATGATCTGTGCGAGTTCCAGTAAAAATGGTACGTTCGGTATCCAACTGAATTCACCATCGATAAACCAATCAAACTTTCTCGGCGTCTGCGTCCAATAGATCATCGGAAAAATAGTGGCTGAGTAGATGGCAAATGTGTCGACCGTTTTTGAAAATCCTTTGGGTTCAAAACGGGAATACAGTCTAATAAAGCCGTATTGCTGACGGATAAAGTGAAAAACGGCCACCATAGCCAAACTGGACCAAAATATCAAATCTCCCAATCGGTAAAGCAAAATGCCAATAATCAAGCTGATAACAGGAATTGCCAAATACAATTGTTTCCGTTTTCTGAATTCTGAGCCTACAAAATACGTCTTGAAAAGTGTAGAATAGACGTGCGCAACATCTACAAAAACAATCAAAAAAAGCCATGTATAAAAGGAATAATGGTCTTCTATTCTGAGCAATAACCGTTGAAAAAACAAAACAATCAGCAATACCAAAAACGGAGGCGAGAGCATGAAAATACCGTCTAATTTACCGTTGTGAATCCAGGGCTGTCTCATTATTTGAACATTTCTTTTGCCGCATGGCGACCTTGGTGAAAAGCTTCCTCAAAAATAGAAATTCCGGAAAGGTCTGTGTGCGCAAAGAAAATTTTTCCGTCTATATTTTGCTGCGCTAATTTTTTTTCTTTCCCGAAAATAAAATCCGGAACAGGCGCGATCATCCCATGTCCTAATTTGTGAAAACGAATATCAATAATGAAATCTTCGATCTCCGGATGCGCGACTTTCAAATCATCCAAAACCAGTTTTTTCAGGGCTTCATCTTTCAGGTGGTATAATTTTTTCCTTGCTTTTTTGCAGTCGTCTGAAGAGAAACTTCTGTAATAAGTGATGACTTTTTCCCCGACAATCTGGTTGAGGTTCTGATGCTGATCGTTAATATAACCCAAACCTTCTGTGCCAAAGATCACATTGTCCCAAGCCAGTTCTTCGCCACCACCAAATTCATTCTTCAGGGTCAAAGTCGCCAACAACCAAGGCACGTAATTGAAATTCTTCAATTTTCTGTCTTTGAAAATATATTGATTGACAAATTGTGGCGTTGCAAAAAGCACTTTTTCTGCACTGATTTTTTTCGAAATTTTAGCTTGATTATCAAAAACAAAAACTTCTACATTTTCCTCATTCCAATTCACATCATAAACCAAATGTTGCGACAGATTTTTACCTTCCACAAACTTCGAAAGATGTTTTGCCAGTCGTGCATTTCCTTCTGGCCAAGTGAAAACCTGATCGTGGCGGTTGGTTGCCCAATTGTTTTTCCTTCCAGAGAAATAATGGATTCCGGCCCAGGCAGAAACGTATTTCATTCCCAAACCGTAATCGTCTTTGCAGGAATAATCCATCAGCCAAAGTAATTCTGTGGATTTGAAATGATGACGGACAAGCCAATCCCAAAAAGTAATTTTATCTAAATCCTTGGCTGCATCGCTGGATTTTGAAATCGGAATATCAAACCAATACTTTCCGGTATTATCTTTTTTAAGGCGAAATTCATCCATTAATTTGAAAAAACGCTCGAATTCTTTTTTTGTTTTTACTGAAATTCCGTTTTGTGGCACAAGGTCATTTTGCCATTCGTTTTTGAAAAATAAACGCTCTTCTTTTGGGAACGTCAGTTGTTCATCATCCAAGATTGGCAATCCATTTTCATCATCACCAAGATAGATGTTGCAGTCTTTCAGAAAATCAATTAAGTCCGGATCTTCTTTGTTGGGAATCGGAAGGTAATGCGCGCCGAGAGGAAATTTGGAGAATTTGTTCTCGCCGTTGGAAGCATTTCCTCCCAAATGATTTTCCATTTCTACCAGGAGAAAATCATTCTCATTATTTTTTTTAAAATACCGGCAAGCCGAAAGTCCCGAGATTCCGCTGCCTACAATGAGGAATTTGGTTTTGATTTCGTCCGAAGGTTTTGGGAAATCCTTCGCCCAAAGTTGGTGTCCCAAGACATCATTGGTCCCAGTGATCTTCAGTAATATTGTTTTTGTTTTCTGTTTGCAATACTGTAAAAAAGGCAACATAGCTCCAGCCCAAAACAAAGTTGTGAGGAATGATTTTCTTGAAATAGGCTTGGATTTCTGAGACACTTATAAGATTTTAATTACTGGACTTTTCCCCATTCTTCATCAAAATATCTTACCAAAACCTGATTGTCCAGACGGTTGACTTCCAGATTGTCAGCTTTCATATCCTTATCAAAGTGAGACATCTGCCGGAAATTATAATCGTAATATCTCAAGTTAGGAATTGTTCTGACGATTTTGTTATCAACCGGTGCAAATGAAGCGAGGCAAAATCCCCATTCTCCAAAACTAGGCACGTACGTGTGATAAGCGGTTGTAAAAGGGAAAATCTGATTAATGGTTTTATCAATGCACCAAAATGATTTCGGAGCGAAATAGGGCGATGTGGTTTGAACTACAATTATGGTGTCCGGCGTTGTGATTCTTTCCAGCTCTTTATAAAACTGAACAGAATATAATTTGCCCAAACTATAGTTGGAAGGATCCGGAAAATCGATGATGACAACGTCGTATTTATTTTTGTTTTCCTTCACCCAGATGTAAGCGTCTTTATTAATCACTTTCAGTTTCGGGTTAGAAAGTGAACCGTGATTGAGCTGTTTCATCGTTTCATTGTCACGGAAAAAATTGGTCATTTCGCCATCCAGATCTACCAATGTGATATGCTTGACCTCTTTATATTTCAGGATTTCCCGGACTGCAAAACCGTCGCCTCCGCCTAAAACCAAGACATTGGAAATAGACTTTGCTGTGGACATTGCCGGATGCACCAGAGCTTCGTGATAACGGTATTCATCAGCCGAAGAAAACTGAAGATTGTTGTTAAGATAAAGTCGGAAGTCCTTATTATTCCTCGTCAAAACAATTCTTTGATAAGGTGAATTGTTGGCGTAAACAATATTTTCGCCGTACAGTTTCTCTTCAGAAAAGGCTAAAATCTTATCAGAAAAAATAAAAAGTATGAATAAAACGATGAAGGAAAAGATGGCTCTTATTTTTAAAAAAGTTGAGTTTTTGAGTTCTTTTTGAAGATAAAAAGTGAGGAAAATTGCAATCGAAATATTAATTAATCCAAAAAATAAAGGCGTGCGGACAATTCCTAAATGAGGAATAAGAACCAACGGAAAAAGAATCGAAGCCAATAAAGCGCCAATGTAATCGAAGGCAAAAACATTGGAAACCAAATCTTTGAAAGCGACTTTGTCCTTGAGGATATTCATCAGTAGAGGAATTTCCAAACCGACCAAACAACCTGTAAGAAAGACAAACAGATACAACACTGGCTCAAAATGCTGAAGCGTGTTGAACAATATGAAAAGAACCACAGAGCTGATGCCGCCAACCAATCCTACCAGAATTTCTATTTCTACAAAGACATTCAGCAGGTTTTTATGGATGAATTTGGCCAAATAGGAACCTACACCCATCGAAAAAAGATAGACGCCGATGATAAAAGAAAACTGCTTTACAGAATCGCCCAACAGATAACTCGCCAGCGCGCCAGCTACCAATTCGTAGATCAGGCCGCAAGTTGCAATCACAAATACGGAAAAGAGCAGAAGCAGTTCAAACGAGATCCGTTTTTTATCCATGAATTGCTGCGCTGATAATGATAGAAATCCCGATGATGAAGGCGCCCAAAATGATAGCCAACGCTATGTTGTTGTTTTTTGAGATCTCGTGCCAGGTTTTTTCAGGTGTCAGTTTTTCGAGGATCACGTAGCAAACCAACAAGATTGCTACGCCCAAAAAAGCGTACAATATGGAGTTGAGTATCGGCAAATAATTAAAATTTCCCATAGTTTATAGTTTTAAGATTCAATTTTATTTATGATAAAATCTGTAGAATGATGTTCCATGTGATCGGCTGCTGGCGGTGCCATCTTTGTATTTTTCCGTGGTTGCGCAATCGCAAAATTGGTTGCCGGAATACGTGAGATACAGAAACCAACCTAGAAAAAATGTTCCTAGAAATATCAGTAACAGATTGTTTTTGAGGTAATGTGTGATTTTTTCCATCAGTTTGTAAGATCGTTAAACGGAGAGTAATTGCTATTTTCCCATTTTGCTTTGTCAAAAAGATATTTTCCCCAATAATTAAGAGCGACCAGCAGAGCCATAATGCCCAAAACAATTAAGTAATTCCAGAAGCTTACAGGTTCCCAGTAGGCCCGAATCCCAAAATTGGGATTGGAGGAATCTTTGTCTGGAATGTTGGCAGAAAAATTCGGGTTTTTCAGTTTAAAATCTTTTGCCTGCTGGAGTTCTTCGTAAAGGATAGGATCATTGGTTTTTAGATTGCTTAGGTTATAAGCTGTTTTATCTGCCGTAGCAAGGATCATAACATCCACAAAACCATCACCTGTGTAAGTGTATGATTTCTGACCATCTGGCGAAAAGAATGTTTCTTGGGCGGACTGCTCAAAACCCTGTTTCTGGGCACTGACCGTAAAATGATACTTCCCGGGCGCCACGCCACAAAAATTGAATTCTTTTTCTGTGCCGCCTTCTGACCAGCTTTCGCCATCTTCGAAGCCATGGTATTGTTCTATATCCTGAGACGTATATTCTATTTCGTTAGAGTTTTCATTGACGAGGCTTAATTCTACATTGGCCCAGGAATTATCTACGTTGGAAGCGAGTTTTACATTGAGGGGAGCCGAAGCGCCAGTGAGTTCAAATGATTTGGAAATCAATTCTTTGCCGCGCACAGAGTCGAATCTGATGTGGTCATTAAAAACCTCGTAATTGCTCCTGGAAATGGTGTTGTAAAATTGAAATAAACTGATGATCAGGGCCACCACTGCAAATATATGTAAGAGCTGTCTTGGATTCACATAGTAAGGCTGAATAATCCCAAAGCCCGAATATGTGGGCATAGAAGAGGGTTTGAACTGTCGTTTTATTTCGTATTTTGAGATGTGCTTCCCCCAGAAAAAATGCTTCTCGGCTCCCACTTCTTCCAGAGAGACCATTTCTGTTCCGTTGACAAATTCTTTGTAATGAGCCAGGGTGAATTTAATTTTATCTTCAAAAAAACCTGTTGCTGCTGCAATACTGTTGGGTGTAGACTCGTACCACCGGTATTTTTTGCCATTAAATTCCGCGTGGAATTTGAATTCCGTGGCCGGTTTTTCCTTTGGTAACATAAAGACCCAATGTCCGTTGCTCTCGCTGAGGAATGCGTTATTTAGATTTTGATTCTTGAGGTAATATTCCCGCCAGAAAACAGAACTTCCGTATTTTTTTACAACAATGGCAACAACGGTGTATTCGGTTCCATCGATTTTTCCTTTTTGACCAATGTCCAAAACCACATTTTCAGTTGGCTTTTTGACATTCTTGATAATTTTCCCTTGCTCACTCAACATTGCGCAAGACTTGCAGATATAGCTCTCAATTGTAAAATCAAGTTCTAAAGTGTTTTCTGTTTTGCAACTTGGACAGATGTAATTCATCATCTTCGGATTTTGTGTTCTTTGATGATTTGGGCTTCAAAATAAGTCAGTAATTTGGATGTGATCTTTTCCACCTTCTCTGTGTTATCGCCATAGTAATTACAAAGCAGCAGGTCCAGTGTCAATTGCTGAAACTCTGGCCAGGTGTGAATGCACAAATGGGACTCTTTCAGTATAATGGCGGAAGTGAAACTGTTATTGTCAAAAATATGGAATGTTTCACCAACGACTTCTGTGTCGCATTCTTCCAAAAGTTTTTTAGCATAGTCCAGATATTGGGGATAATTGATCAGCAGATCCGGATTATCAACCTGTAAAGTCAAGAGAACATGCAATCCTTCTTGATAAATTTGTAGAGGTTTCATCATTCTTGGTTATCGAGAAGCAATATCTTATTTTTTTGGTTGATTTACAACAGAAAATTAAAAAAGCTGCAAATGGTTGCAGCTTTCAGTAGATTTTATTTTTTCGGCAGGAAGACCTCGGCCAGCATACATCTGGCACTTCCACCGCCGTTGGTTTCTATGGTTTCCAGATCCGAGTAGATGATCTCACAGTGTTTTTCGATGTCAAAAACCTGATTTTTGTTCAGAGAACTGTAAGCACTTTGACTCATCACCAGAAATTTTTCTCCAGAATTGTTCTGGACCTGAAGCATATTGCCAGCGAAATGCTGCATTTGTTCTTCGGAGATTTCGATCAGTTCTTTTCCGCTATTTTTGATGGTTTCTACCACGTTTTGTCTTTCTGCTTTGTCATCGATGCAACCCAGGCAGACGACGACAAATTGGTCCGCCACACACATCATCACATTGGTATGATAGATCGGTAGTCTTTCTTCGCCTGCAGTCTGGTAAGAATGGAAAACGACTGGCGTAAATCCAAATTCACTGCAAAATTTTCTAAAAAGTGCTTCGTCTAATCTCAATGAAACAGATCCGTAAGCGATCATATGGTCGTGGTCGAAGATCATACTTCCGGTTCCTTCCAGATATTTGTTCTCAGTTTCAGTCTTAGAATAATCGATGACTTCTTTGACTTCAAACTGTTCTTTGATTTGATTAATGATATCTTCGCGTCTTTCCAAACGTCTGTTTTCTGCAAACATTGGATAGAGAACCGCTTTCCCATCTTGATGGAAGCTGACCCAGTTATTAGGGAAAATAGAATCCGGTGTTTTCGGGTCAATGGTATCTTTTATGGTGATCACATTGATGCCTTTTGACTTTAATTTGTCAACGAAAGATTTGAATTCCTGCAGGGCTTTTTCCTGCACATTGCCTTCCTGCTGAACTTGGAAATAATTGTTAACCGCCGTCTGCTCATTAAAACCGAAAGCGATGGGCTCTATCATTAAAACTGTATCTGTAGTTTGCATTGTATTAATTATAAGATTAAGAAATTTAGAGATTGAGAAATTATTCTCTCACTAATGGAAGTGTTGAACATCTCAAAAGTCCACCCATTTTAGAAATTTCACGGTATGGGATTTCTTCTACGGTAATACCCCATTCATTACGGAAATGGTCGTTCATTCTGGTGAAAGCTTTATCAGAAACTACGACATCTGGCGCAATTGAAAATACATTCGGGAACATCTGGAACATCTCTTCATCATTGACATTGAAACAATTTTCTTCACCAAAAATATCGATAACCAATTGATAATCATCTTCGTCAACGAATCCATTTTTATAAATGACACATTTGTCTTCACCAATTGGGTTAAAGGTACAATCCAGGTGTAGAATCCCTTCGTAAGGTTTGGTGTCGCTTTTCTTAAGGTCAAGATCGATGATTCTTTTTTTAGGGAAATACTCTTTCAGGATCTCGATAGCATACTCGTTGGTTCTGGCTGTTTTCAGATTTCTGTAATCCGGGCTGTAACTGGTTCCGATGAATAAGAATTCGTCCCAAACGATGACATCACCACCTTCGATGTGTGCTTTTTCCGGAAGGTTGATGACGTTTCTCCAGGATACTTTGTCTATGATGTGACGGTAAGCTTCCTGTTCATCTGCACGATCTGGTATGATGTTGGAAATGATCATCTTATCTTCTATCACAAAAGCCACATCGCGTGCAAAAACCTGATTGTAGTCCTTGATGATTTTGGGACGGAAAACCTCCACATCATATTTTTTCAGGACTTTTTCAAATTCTGACATTTCAAAGACAATATCCTGTTCTGTTGGGTAGATATTGTTTTGTATGGTGTGGTAGGATTTGGCATCATAGCTTTCTGCAAGCGTAGGCATAGGCCCATTTGACTTTGGTTGTCCAAGAACCACGGACTTCAGTTTGCCGGTTTCGTTTTTAATATTTAGATCAATTGCCATAAGATTGTAAGTGTCGCAAATATAATTAAAGCTTCGCAATAAGCAGGGATATAGGTATAATATCTATTTTAAATAGATATGATGATGTTTTACTTTCCTGTTGTGTTGTGTCACCAAAAAATCATCCCCAAAAACAGTGTTTCGGGGATGATTGATTTTTAGTCAAAAGATCTTATCTGCTTTTAATATCCAGGTAATCTCTTTGCTGAGCACCTTGGTAGATCTGTCTTGGTCTTCCGATTGGATCACCTTTCAGTCTCATTTCTCTCCACTGAGCAATCCATCCTGGTAATCTTCCTAATGCGAACATGACGGTAAACATTTCTGTAGGGATTCCCAAAGCTCTGTAGATGATTCCTGAATAGAAATCTACGTTTGGATATAATTTTCTTTCGATGAAGTACTCGTCTTCCAAAGCTACTTTTTCCAACTGCATAGCAATGTCTAGCGCTTTATCCTGGATTCCTAAAGAATTAAGGATGTCATCTGCTGCTTTTTTGATGATTTTCGCTCTTGGGTCAAAGTTTTTGTAAACTCTGTGACCGAAGCCCATCAAACGGAAACTGTCGTTCTTATCTTTGGCTTTTTCTACCCATTTGTTTACGTCGCCACCATCTTTTTCTATTAATTCAAGCATTTCAATCACTGCTTGGTTTGCACCACCGTGAAGTGGTCCCCAAAGTGCAGAAACGCCTGACGAAATGGAAGCGAAAAGACCTGTGTGAGCAGAGCCTACCATTCTTACGGTAGATGTAGAACAGTTTTGCTCGTGATCTGCGTGGAGGATCAGTAATTTGTCCAAGGCTGCAACTACAACAGGATCCATCACAAACTCCTGATTCGGAAGTTTGAAAGCCATTTTGTAGAAATTCTCTACATAGTTTAGGCTATTGTCTCCGTGGTTGATTGGTAAACCTTGTGTTTTTCTGTAAGTCCAGGCACAAAGGTGAGAGAACTTTGCAATCATTAATTCTGATGCATAGTCCAGCTCTTCTTTCGATTTTACATCTACTGCTTTTGGGTTAAAGGCTGTAAGCGCAGAAGTCAAAGAAGATAGAACACCCATCGGATGCGCAGAGCGGGGAAAAACATCGATCAGTTTTTTAAGCTCATCTGCAACAAAATTATACTTTTTGATGCTGTTTTCGAACGTATTATACTGTTCTGTTTTTGGTAATTCTCCGTGTAGCAAAAGATACATCACTTCCGTAAAATTGGATTTTTCTGCAATCTGCTCTATTGGATAACCTCTGTATAATAATTCTCCTTTATCACCGTCTAGGTAAGTAATTTCACTAATGGTAGCACCTGTGTTTTTGTAACCAAGATCCAAAGTAATCAATCCGGTTTGATCTCTTAATTTGGAAATATCAATTCCTCTGTCACCGATAGTACTATCTACAATGGGATATTCGAAATTTTTCCCATCGTAATTTAATATAACTTTATTATCTGACATTATTAAAATATTTATGTGTTAAATATAACACTTTAGTCGGAAATGGTCAACTGACAAAAGTCATATGTTGTCATTGATTCTGTTAATGTCAATTATTGAAGAAATGAAACGATTTATTATTAATAAGTGACTAAAATAAAGTATTGATTTCCAATTAAATAAAATAAAAAAGGCATTTGAGTGATTTCAAATGCCTTGCATAATAATTTATTTTGTTAACTATCTTTTGATCTTGAAAGCGTCCAATCCTGGGAAAACTGCTGTTTCGCCCAAAGCTTCTTCGATTCTCAAAAGTTGGTTGTATTTTGCCATTCTATCCGATCTTGAAGCAGAGCCTGTTTTGATCTGTCCACAGTTTTGTGCCACTGCAAGATCTGCGATGGTAGAATCTTCGGTTTCACCAGATCTGTGAGACATTACGGTGGTGTATCTGTTGTGCTGTGCCATTTGTACAGCAGCCATCGTTTCAGAAAGAGAACCAATTTGGTTTACTTTTACCAAAATTGAGTTTGCAATACCTTCATTGATACCTCTGGAAAGTCTTTCAACATTGGTTACGAATAAATCGTCACCTACCAATTGTACTCTGTCACCGATTTTATCAGTCAGTTCTTTCCAGCCTGCCCAGTCATTTTCCTGCATGCCGTCCTCGATAGAGATAATTGGATATTTGTTCGCCAAGTCTGCCAAGTAAGAAACTTGTTCGCTGCTGCTGAACTGCGCTGCATCTGGAGTTTGGAATTTTCTGTAATCATAAACGCCATCTTTATAGAATTCTGAAGCGGCGCAATCCAAAGCGATCATAATATCATCACCTGGTTTGTAACCTGCTTTTTCGATCGCTTGCAATAAAGTATCCAAAGCATCTTCTGTTCCTTTGAAAGTTGGTGCAAAACCACCTTCGTCTCCTACAGCAGTAGAAAGACCTCTTCCGTGAAGGATAGATTTCAGACTGTGGAAGATCTCAGTTCCTTTTCTAAGAGCGTGAGAAAAAGAATCTGCTTTTACCGGCATTACCATAAATTCTTGGAAAGCGATTGGCGCATCCGAGTGGGAACCTCCGTTGATCACGTTCATCATTGGAACGGGAAGTGTGTTGGCGTTCACACCACCTACATATTTGTAAAGAGGCATTCTGAGCTCATTGGCCGCCGCTTTTGCAACTGCTAAAGAAACACCAAGAATGGCGTTTGCTCCCAATTTTCCTTTGTTGTGTGTTCCATCAAGGTCGATCATTACAGCATCAATCAGATTTTGTTCGAAAACCGGAAGCCCGATTAATTCCGGAGCGATGATTTCTTTGACATTTTCTACCGCTTTCAAAACACCTTTTCCAAGGAATTCTGGTCCACCGTCTCTTAGTTCAACTGCTTCGTGCTCACCTGTAGAAGCACCAGAAGGTACAGCTGCGCGTCCCATTGCTCCACTTTCTGTGAAAACATCTACTTCAATTGTTGGATTCCCTCTGGAATCTAATATTTGTCTTGCTTCGATAAATGAAATGTAACTCATTGTCTTGATGTTGTTTTTTTAAGATTTTTATTTGTTGGCTTTATTTAAAGCATTGCAAATTTAAACATTTTTAATATATGATGTAGTGAATGGCTTTAGACATTTAAGCGTAACTTATGATGGTTTATTTTAAAAGGCGGTATTTCACTTTTACAATACCTTCATCCAGGTGGGCTATTTTTTTAAAAGCGCCTAGGCTCAGATCAAACGCCCTTGAGGGTTTCAAAGAACCGCGGTCGTTAACGGTAATGATGACGGATTTGTCATTTTTAATATTCACGATTTCAACCTTGGTTCCGAATGCAAGTGATTGGTGTGCGCCTGTCATTTTGGAAGGTCTGTAAGTCTCTCCGCTTGCTGTTTTGCTCCCATTCAATCTGGTGGCGTAATAGGAAACCGTGGTAGACTTGTAAGAGTTCGTGGCAGAATTTCTACTGCCACAGGAAATGAGTAGAAATGCAAATAAGAACCTGTTTTTTTTTAATGCATATTGCGGTATTTTAAATAAAATTTTCATTAAGATAATTTTCAAGGATTAATTAATTAGCAGTAAAAATGTTAATTGTTCATTAATATTTTGTTTATATTGCACAAATTTCTAAATTAGTTCCATAATTAGTTTACAGATTAAAATATAATCTCCTTTTTAAATGAATTACGAAAGTATAAAATTAACGGTAGAAAGAAAAATAGCCCTTGTCACGATCAGCCGGCCTGAAAGCTTAAATGCCTTAAACTCCAAGGTTTTTAACGATTTGGAAAGCGTTTTTGATTTTTTGGAAAATGAGAAAACGGTCAACTGCATTATCATTACCGGAAGTGGAGAGAAATCTTTTGTAGCAGGAGCAGATATTAAGGAGTTTTCAAATTTCAGTCAGGAAAAAGCTACCGAACTATCAAAAAGGGGACATTTTGTATTTGATAAAATTGAAAATCTTAGTAAACCGGTCATTGCAGCAGTTAATGGTTTTGCTTTGGGAGGAGGATTAGAATTAGCAATGTCATGTCATATTAGATATGCATCTGAAAATGCAAAATTGGGTCTGCCGGAGGTGACTTTGGGATTGATCCCAGGTTATGGAGGAACCCAGAGATTGCCAAAGCTGGTTGGGAAGGGCATTGCAAACGAAATGATATTTTCAGCGAAAATGATCTCTGCAGAAAAAGCCAAAACAATTGGCTTGGTCAATGAAGTGTTCCCTTTCGAAGAGTTGCTTCCGAAGACGCAGGCGCTTGCTGAGCAAATAGTGAAAAATTCGCCGCAAGGTATTGCGAAGGCGATCAAAGCTGTCAATGCGAGTGACAAAGAAACAGGAATGGACAGTGAGATCAATTCCTTTGGAGCATTGTTTGCTCAGGGAGATTTTAAAGAAGGTGTTTCGGCTTTTCTGGAAAAGAGGAAACCGGCTTTCGATTAAATGTAAAGAATGGATTATAATAAATTTGATATTGCTTATCTTAAGATGGCTTCTGAATGGGCAAATCTTTCTTATTGTAAGCGGAAAAAAGTGGGAGCTCTTATCGTAAAAGATAGGATGATCATCTCCGACGGATACAATGGTACACCTTCCGGTTTTGAGAATAACTGCGAGGACGAGGAGGGGAAAACCAATTGGTTTGTCCTTCACGCAGAAGCGAATGCGATATTGAAAATTGCCAGCAGCACGCAATCCTGCAAAGGCGCAACACTGTACATCACCATGTCGCCTTGCAAAGAATGCAGCAAGCTTATATTACAGGCAGGAATTCAAAAAGTCGTCTACACTACAGTCTATTCTGATGACAGTGGATTAGAATTTTTGAAAGATGCCGGCATTGAAACTTTAAATATAACAGAACAAGAATTAGATAATTTATGATGATATAATACTTTTTAAAAACAATTAAAAAACACAAATATGAACTGGTCCGAAAAAATTACAGACTTCTCAAATTTTCTCAAATTTGAGAAAAACTTCTCAGATAACACTCTTGACGCTTATCTCAGAGACATCAAAAAGCTGGAAAGCTTTGCCATTGCTGATCTAGGAGAGGTTTCTCCACAAGCTATCAGTTATGAAAACCTACAGGAATTCATCTATCAACTATCCAAAAAGAAAATCAGCGAACGCTCACAGGCGAGAGGAATATCTTCTATCAAAGCCTTTTTTAAGTTTCTTTTGGAAGAAGAGTACCGTGATGATAACCCTGCAGCACTCCTAGAAGGTCCTAAACTTGGACTTTACCTGCCAGACACTTTAAGTATTGAAGACATAGACAGGATTATTAGCAATATTGAAAAACATACCGATATTGGCAAAAGAAACCAATGCATCCTGGAAGTTTTATATGGGTGTGGTCTACGGGTCTCAGAATTGGTGGATCTTAAAATTTCAAACATCAATTTCAAAGAAAACTACTTAATAGTAGAAGGAAAAGGTGAAAAAACCAGACTTGTTCCTCTTGCGAAATCAACAGCTGCTTATATACAAGAGTACATACAAACGGTAAGGGTGAATGCTAAGGTGAACAAAAAATTCGAGGATATTCTTTTCCTGAATGCAAGAGGTACCAATATGTCAAGAGTCATTGTCTTTATCATCATCAAGGAATTGACGCAGAAAGCCGGCATCAACAAGAACATTTCACCGCACACTTTCAGACATTCTTTTGCGACACACTTGTTGCAGAATGGAGCAGATTTAAGATTCATTCAGGAAATGTTGGGCCATAGCAGTATTACAACCACTCAGATCTATACCCATTTGAAAACTGAGGAATTGCGAGATGTGATCATTCAATTCCATCCTAGAAATAGAAATGCCGTTTAGAATTTATAAATTTAAATTAAATATCAGCCACATAGAAATTGATTTTTATGTGGTTTTTTATTTTGTAAACTGATTTGTGTTTTCTTAATTTTATCCAATGGAAAATCTGAAATTCTGCCCAAAATGTGGACAAGAAACTTTGAAATGGAATAATGTAACCAAGTTCAGTTGCAGCAACTGTGATTTTGTCTTGTATCACAATACAGCCGGAGCAGTCGCAGTCATCATCAAACACGGAAATGAATTATTCTTCACGGTCAGAAATCAGGAACCGGGAAAAGGAAAACTGGATTTGCCAGGCGGTTTTTGTGACCCGAAAGAAAGTGCAGAAGAAACCTGCGCCAGAGAACTGTTTGAAGAATTAGAATTGAAAATCGATATTCAAAAACTGAAATATCTGGGAAGCCGACCGAACATTTATCCTTATAAAAACATCAATTACAACACGATGGATTTGTTTTATGAATATAAAGTAGTCGAAAAATTTGAAATCAAATTAGAAGAATCAGAAATTTCTGCCGGAATCTGGATTCCAATTTCGGAAATTAAAATTGATGAAATTGCTTTTGAATCTCAGAAGGATTTTATTAAAAATAATATTAATCTTTTGATTAAAACTAATAACACTTATATTGATAAAAAAGCATAAAAGCTCCCAGAAATGAGAGCTTGTGTTTTTATTAAAAATTTCTACTTTTATTTTCTATAAACTTTGTAAAGCAAATATAGAATCAATAAATTCTTGGGTAAATCATATAGAAAAATTAAGCAAAGAACTAGAAATGAAAATTGAAGATTTCTTAACTAATTCTGATAATAACATCAACACTAATAGGATAATGCCTCTGCGGTACAAACAAATACACATCAAGACACTCACATTACCATCAACCAGCTTTCGGAAAAAGTAATTGAATTGTACGAAGAGAGGATTTCTGCACTTAAGCAAAAAGTTTCAGATTTAAAAGAAGAACTTGACAAATTAAAATCCTAAACTGGGATTTGAGCCTTCAGAATAGTAAACAAAAGATGAATAATTTTATAATAATTGCCATTTTGAAAAGTAAATAAATAGAGAAAACCCGGAAAATAATTCTGGGTTTTATTGTATATTCCAAAGCCAATAGCTAAAAGCAAAATGCCAAAAGCCAACTACTTCCACTTGATATTACAGCCCAAACTTGGTCTTTGGAGATCTTCCTGCTCTTGATCCGCCAAATGATTTTCGAAAGCAATGATGAGATCCTCACCTGTAATTTCTTTTTGATTTCCTGGGCGCGAGTCGTCCATTTGTCCGCGATAGATCAATTTCAGATTCTCATCAAAGTAGTAAAAATCCGGCGTACAAGCCGCTTCGAAAGCTTTTGCGATGTCCTGACTTTCGTCGTACAGGTAAGGGAATTTCAAAGCTTTTTCTTCTACAAATTCCACCATCATTTCCGGAGAATCTGCAGGATAACTCGCAACATCGTTGGCATTAATGCCGATAAACTCGATGCCTTTGGATTTGTAATCTTCATACAGTTCTTCCAGTGTATCAATGATATGAAGTACAAAAGGACAATGGTTGCATATAAAAACCACCAATGTTCCTTTCTTTCCCTTCAGAGATTCTAGACTTTGAACCTGATTATTGACAGGATTTAGAAGGCTGAAATCTGGCGCTTTTGTTCCTAAAGCCAACATAGTAGATGAGGTATTTGACATAATTTTTATTTAATGTAACAATATTATAAGTTTAACAATTTACCAATTTTACGATTCAGATGGTCAAGCATGGTGAATTTTTACATTGGTCTATTTAACGACAAAGATAAGGCTTCTTCCAGAGAATTATCATAATTCACCCAATTCACATTCTCTAATTTTCGGTTCCACGTCATTTGGCGTTTTGCATATCTCCGGGAGTTTTTTTTGATTTCCGAAACGGCAAAATCCAAATCCCATTCGCCATCAAAATACCTGAACAATTCTGAGTAGCCAACAGTTTGCAGTGCCACTTTATCCCTATCGGAGAGCAGTCCTTTGGCTTCTTCCAGCAAACCATTTTCCATCATGATATCAACACGCCGATTGATTCTTTCATAGATCACTTCTCTTGGCGCATCAATTCCTATTCTGACGGTCTCAAAATCACGCTTGGGCTTTGGCAAACTAAGATTTTCGGTATAGCTTTTTCCGGTTTGCCAAATAACGTCAATAGCCCTTAATAATCGTCTTGAATTATCCTTATCAACGATAGAAAAATAGTCAGGGTCGAGTTCAGCAAGTAATTTTTGTAAAGGTTGGATGCCTTGATTTTCAAAAATATGTATTAATTTTTTCTGATTTTCAAGGTCAGCTTCTGGTAAATCGTTCAATCCTTCGGTAACGGCTTTCTCGTACATTCCGCTTCCGCCCACCATGATCGCGACATCTTTTTTGGAGAAAATTTCGTCCAATTTTTCCAAAGCTTCGTGTTCATACAAACCAATCGAATAGTAGTCATAGATACTAAGATTCCCGACAAAATGGTGTTTTGCCTCCGCTAATTCTGATTCGGTTGGCATTGCAGTTCCAATTTTCATCTCTCTGTAGAATTGTCGGGAATCGCAGGAGATAATTTCCGTAGCCAAATGATTTGCCAGATCGATCGCTAATCTGGTTTTCCCGATTCCTGTAGTTCCGATGATGGATATGAGACGTTTCAAATGAATGTTTTTGCAAATTTACGAAATGTGACTATCTTCTTTGCTGTTTTCAGCGCAAAGGCAGAATTTGTTATTGAAAAAAGGGTTCTCAGTCGCAATATTCTAAAAATGAGCTTACAAATAGATGGTTGGTAAAACTTTGCAAATTAAAGCGTTAGGTTTTTTTAAAGAAAATTGCGCCTTTGAAATAAAAAAATTTTCGAGACGTCAACTAATGATGTGATGGTCCGCCCATGGTCATCCCTTGCAAAGCTTTATATTTCTTGGTAAGTTGACGCCTTTGCATATCTAAAAAAACGGGTAGCCCGTAAAATTTTTTCTTTGACCTTACGTTAGATTAAACAAGATGAATAATAGTGGATATCCATAACTAATTATTACTTAATTTTACCATCGTTATGGCTTTAAGATTATCTGCATCCAAACTTCCGGATGTGAAAACCACGATTTTCACAGAAATGTCTCTGTTGGCTCAACAGGAAAATGCCGTCAATCTTTCTCAGGGTTTTCCTGATTATCAGGCTGATGGAAAGCTGCTGAAATATCTGGGCAATTTTGCGAAAGAAGGTTTTAATCAATATGCGTCTTTATCTGGCGTGAAAGAACTGCGGGAAGAGATTTCCAGAAAGTTCAGCGCACAATATCAGGCAGATTATCATCCCGATTCTGAGATCAATATTACGGCTGGTGCCACGCAGGGGATTTTTACCATTATTTCTGCTTTTGTGGAAAAAGATGATGAAGTGATCATCTTCGAGCCGGCTTATGACTGCTACGAGCCGGCGATTATCCTGAATGGTGGTGTGGTGAAAAATGTCAAAATGCTTTATCCCGATTATGAGATCCGCTGGAATGAAGTGAAAGATTTGGTTTCTGAAAAGACCAAAATGATCATCATCAACAATCCGAATAATCCGTCGGGAAAAATTTTTAAACCAACTGATATTGATGAATTGATCAAAATTGTAAAAGATACCAACATCATTATTCTAAGTGATGAGGTTTACGAAAATATCACTTTCGACGGAAAACCACATTTGACTGTAGCAAAATATCCTGAACTGAAAGAACGCAGCTTTGTCGTTGGCTCCTTCGGGAAATTACTACATATTACGGGTTGGAAAATCGGTTATATCAATGCGCCAGAAGACTTGATGAAAGAGTTCCGAAAAGTCCATCAGTTCAATGTTTTTTGTGTGAACACACCAGCACAATATGCGATTGCAAAATATCTAGGTCACATTCAGGATTTTTCCGAGATCTCGCCATTTTTTGAAGAAAAAAGGAATTACCTCAGAAATGCTTTGGCAGAAACGCCATTTCAATTACT
This sequence comes from Epilithonimonas tenax DSM 16811, assembly GCF_000428485.1. GTDB lineage: Bacteria > Bacteroidota > Bacteroidia > Flavobacteriales > Weeksellaceae > Epilithonimonas > Epilithonimonas tenax. The sequence continues at coordinate 75,987 of NZ_AUAA01000002.1, forward strand.
GCATTGTGAGGGTACCTATTTTCTTTCTGCCCACTTTGGTTCGATTTCTGATAAACAAGACAAAGATTTTTGCTATTGGATGACCAAACAATACCAAGTCGCAACGATCCCTTTTTCCGCTTTTTATCAAGATAAGACTGATGAAAAAATCATTCGTTTTTGTTTCGCAAAAAAACAAGAAACGCTTGATAAAGCGATAGAACAGTTATTAAAAATAAAATAAAATACCTTATGAAACATTTCATCTTAGCCGCTTCTTTGTTCATAGGAGTGAGTGCTTTTTCTCAAGCTAAAATTGACCCAACGAAATTGAATTTCTTTTCAGTAGATGTAAGTCCTATGGATGCTGCGTATTTCCCGCTTCAGGTGACGTCTTCCAAAACGGAAACGCCAAAAGTAAAAGTGCTGTACTCCAGACCTCAAAAAAAGAACAGAGTGGTTTTCGGAAATCTTGTGAAATATGGCGAGATCTGGAGAATGGGCGCAAACGAGAACACTGAAATCAAATTCTACACACCTGTTAAGATCGCCGGGAAAGAAATCCCTGCAGGTACCTACAGCTTGTTTGCAGTACCGAATGAGAAAGAATGGACCCTCATTCTAAATTCTGCTACCGATAAATGGGGCGCTTATGCCTATGACAAAAGCAAAGATGTCGTCAGATTCAACGTGGCGACTGAGAAAGCCACTTCACCAATCGAATATTTTTCTGTGACTTTTGTACAGACAAAATCAGGAGCGGATTTGTATGCAGGTTGGGACAATACACAGATTAAATTCCCGATTGAATTTAAATAAGCTTAAGAACCTAAAATAAGTAAAGCCTTATCAGAGTATGCTAAGGCTTTTTTTGATTTAATACTGTAACAGATCTTCAAAATTTTCTATTCGGTATTCGGTATTTTCGATTGTTCCAAATCCGTAGGCAGCGTAGATAAAATCAACGCCTGCTTTATCAGAAGACTCCTTATCCCAGATTGTATCGCCGATATATATTGGGTTTTGAAGCTTATTTCTATGGACGATCAGACGGATATTCTCATCTTTCGGTAATTTGTCATTCCCAAAACATTCAAAATCCTGGAAGTAAGCGTTGAGTTCATAGAAATCCAGAAAACTCTCGATGTATCCTGACAGGCAGTTGCTGACGATGAAAAGACGGTGGCTTCCGTTTAGTTTTTCCAAAGTTTCCTTGATGTTGGGGAACAATTGGCCGCCAAAAGCGTTCAGGTATTTTTTCTCTTTTTCATTGTAGATTTTTTCGAAATCAGGAAGTATTTCTTTATGAATGAAGCTGAAATGCTGAGCAAAAATATCATCCATCTTCATCCCAGAGAAATTTCTGATGTCCAACGAAGTCAAATTGATGTCAAATCCTACTTCTTTGATACTGTCATTAAAGGCCTTAACGACCGTTTCGGATGCGTCCCAAAGCGTCCCGTCCAGATCGAAAATAATGCTGTCTCTTTCTTTTATCATAAAATTGATTTTCCGTTGATGTAAACTTGCGAAGGTGCAAGACGCCCTTGATTGTACAGGATGTTTTGGAAATGGTCTGTCTCGTAAGTGATGAAGTCTGCTTTTTTTCCTGTTGCAAGCACGCCGCGATCTTCAAGATCTAGTGCGAAGGCGGCACGAAAAGTAATGGCGGCCAAAATCTCGGCGGTTGATAATTTCTGGTAAGTGGCTAGTATTGACGCTTGTGTCACAAGATGACCCATTGGTGCAGATCCTGGATTCCAATCTGTTGCGATGGCCAGGATTCCTCCTTTATCAAGGATTTTCCTAGCCGGAGAAAATGGTTCGCCCAAACCTAAACTAGCACCAGGCAACGCAATGGCCACAGTATCAGAATGGGCTAAAAACGAAATGTCATCATCTATTGTTGCTTCCAGATGATCTGCAGATTTGGCACCCACTTCTACCGCAATTCTGGAGCTTCCAGCGGTGAACTGGTCTGCATGAACTGTGATTTGAAATCCCATTTCTTTAGCTTTCAATAAAAAGTTTTTACTTTCTTCTGGCTGGAAAGCTGACTTTTCTATAAAGATATCGACTCGTTTGGCAAGGTCTTCTTCTTTTACCTTTGGTAAAATTCCTTCAATAATATATTGGAGATAATCCTGAGAAGTTCCTTCAAAATCTTTTGGTTTGAGATGTGCTGAAAGACAGGTTGGGATCAAGGTTGCTTCAGTTTTGGTCTGTGCTTTTTTGATCGCTCTCAGCATTTTCAGTTCCTCATTGGCATTAAGACCGTAACCGCTTTTGATTTCGATAGTTGTAATGCCTTGCAGTAATAAAATATGAACCCTTTTCAGAATTCCGTCAATCAATTCATCTTCAGAAGCGGCTCTTGTATGTTGTACAGAACTCCAGATACCGCCGCCAGATTCCGCAATCTCTAGATAGGTCTTCCCAGCATTTCTCATTGCAAAATCATTAGCGCGATTGCCTCCAAAACAAATATGAGTATGTGCATCTGTAAAAGCTGGAAGAGTAATTTGTTCATTTTCAATCAAATCAATTTCGGAATCTTGAAATTGTTGTTTTAATAAATCAAAGTCTCCAACTTGTTGGATGATTCCATCTTTCGTAAGAATTCCTCCGTTTGTGATGATTTCTAAATCATCATCCTTTAATTTTCCATTTATTGGAAGATGATTCAATGTTACGATTTGTTTGAAAGGACCTGTTAATTTCATATAAAATCTTGTGATGTAAAAATAATGATAATCTTTAAGTTTATCATTCGTTGTCTGAAATTTTCATTATTCTTATAAATTTTTATTAATACGTTCGAAATTCTTTTTTTATCTTGAAAATCCTTGTATTTTTACATAAAATTTAAAAACAAATGAAAACTATAATCATTACAGCAAGTTTATTATTCAATGGGATATTTTTGCAAGCACAACAGATAAGTGTTAGCGATCTTGCAAGAACTGCACGATTTAATAAAATTATTGATGAAGTAAATAATGGTCCAAAAAAATTAAAATATTCTGAGATACAGGGAACACCATATTATTTTGCGAATTTTGTTCCTGCCAGAGTAGGCGATACTTCAGGTATAATCCCGATTCGTTATAGTCCTTTTTTGGATTCTGTAGAGATCTTAGATAGTAATACAGGTAATGTTTATGAACTTCCAAAAGAAGCAGCATATCCAAAATTCACTTTTGAAACAACACATGAAAAATTAGTTCTTATAAATACACACAACGAATATTCCGGATATTTTTTCGAATTAGTTGGGGGTAAAAATAAACTTCTTAAGAAAGTTATTACAACATTCAAGAATGAAACACCACCACCAAATACTTTAGTCCCCGGAATACCTGCAAAATTTGAAATTCAGAGACCAATCTATTTTATTAAAACTGAAGACAGTGTAATAAAACTCTCAAAAAAAGCTGATGACTTATTAAATGCTTTGCCTGCCGATAAGAAGGATGCAACTAAAGATTTCATCAAAACAAATAAAATAAAATTAAACGAAGAACTAGATCTTATAAAATTGGTTACTTTCCTTAATAAATAAAAAAAGAGATGCGATTAGCATCTCTTTTACGGTTAAAAAACTTCCCGTCCGATTTTTAATATATTGTCACTTTTCCCCATAGAATAGAAGTGCAAGACGTCAACACCAAAATCCAGTAATTCTTTGCATTGGTTGATTGCCCACTCTATCCCAACTTCGCGAACATCGCTGTTGGTTTTACAGTTCAGAACTTCTGAGATCAGATTTTCAGGCAGATCGATCTTGAAAACCTGTGGCAACATTTGCAAATGTCCTTTGGTAGCAATGGGTTTGATACCTGGAATGATTGGAACCTTAATCCCTATTTCCCGAGCTTGTTTTACAAATTCAAAATATTTTTGATTATCAAAAAACATTTGAGTTACGATGTAATCTGCTCCGGCTTCCACTTTTTTCTTCAACATTTGGAGATCATAATTCATAGAAGGCGCTTCGATGTGTTTTTCGGGATAGCCAGCAACACCAATGCAGAAACTGCTGTTTTCCTCACATTGGATGATTTCTTCGTGAAGATATTTTCCGGTTCCCAGATCGTGAATTTGTTTTACCAGATCCGAAGCATATTTGTGACCGCCTTTGGATTGTTCAAAATATTTTTCACCTTTCATAGCATCACCTCGTAAAGCAACGATGTTATTGATTCCCAGATACATACAATCTACCAAAAGATATTCGGTTTCTTCTTTTGTAAATCCTCCGCAAAGAACATGTGGAACAGTATCAACATTGTATCTATTCTGAATCGCCGAGCAAATCCCCAAAGTTCCTGGGCGCATTCTGGTGATTTTGCGCTCCATCAATCCATTTCCTCTTTCCAGAAAAATATATTCTTCGCGGGAAGTCGTCACATCTATAAAAGGCGGCTTGAACTCCATCAAAGGGTCAATGTTTTTATACAAATCAGCAATCCCAACGCCTTTTTGGGGCGGAACAATCTCGAAAGAGAAAAGTGTTTTTCCGTTGGCGTTTTTTATATGGTCAGTAATTTTCATTATTTTTAATTCAAAATTCAAGGTTTAAAATTCAAAGTCTAATCCGCCAAATTCGGGCTCAGCCATTTTCTCGCATATTCCAAATCGACTTTTTTTCTTTCCGCATAATCTTTTAACTGGTCTTCGTCAATTTTTCCAACGCCAAAATATTTTGATTTTTCATTGCCGAAGTAATAGCCAGAAACTGCTGCAGTTGGCCACATTGCTAAGCTTTCGGTTAAAGTCACTCCGATTTTCTCATCAACCTTAAGCAAATCCCAGATTGTCAATTTATCCAAATGGTCAGGGCAAGCTGGATAACCGGGAGCCGGACGAATTCCCAGATATTTTTCTTTAATCAAATCATCATTGGTCAAAGTTTCATTTTCTGAATAACCCCAATAGTCTGTTCTGACTTTTTTGTGAAGATATTCTGCGAACGCTTCTGCCAATCGGTCTGCCAAAGCTTTGACCATTATTGCATTGTAGTCATCCATTTTATCTTCGTATTCCTTCGCCAATTCATCCGCACCAAAACCTGTACAAACGCAGAAAACACCGATGTAATCTTGCTTCTCGGAATTTTCAGGCGCAATGAAATCTGACAAAGCGAAATACTCTTTTCCTTCTGATTTTTGATGTTGTTGTCTCAAAGTTCTGAAAGTCGATATCACATTTTGATTCTCATCATAAACCAGAATATCATCACGTTCGGTCGCATTCGCTGGGAAAATCCCGAAAATTCCTTTGGCTTTAAAGCTCTTTTCTTGAAGGATTTTATTCAACATTGCTTTAGCTTCATTGAACAAAATTGTCGCTTGCTCGCCAACAACATTGTCCGTCAAAATATCAGGGAATTTTCCAAACAATTGCCAGCTTCTGAAAAACGGCGACCAGTCGATAAATTCTACCAATTCATCTAAATCTTGGTCTTCAATTACAGTAATTCCAAGTTTATTTGGCTTATGAATATTTTCATTTTTCCAATCGATTTTGAATTTCTGTTTTCTGGCTTCATCAATCGTTACGTATTGTTTATCAACTTGTCGGTTCAGGAATTTCTCACGGAAATCGTCGTAATCTTTCTTCAATTCCAAAGAATAAACGCTGGATTTGTCTTTATTTAAAAGTGAACTTACCACACCAACTGCTCTGGAAGCATCGTTGACGTGAACAACTGTATTGGCATATTTTGGAGCAATTTTTACGGCTGTATGCGCTTTGGAAGTTGTTGCACCACCAATTAACAAAGGAAAACTCAAGTTTCGTCTTTCTAATTCTGATGCCAAATGAACCATCTCGTCCAGACTTGGTGTAATCAATCCGCTCAGACCAATGATATCGACGTTTTCGTCAATTGCTGTTTGGATGATTTTGTCCGCCGGAACCATCACGCCAAGGTCAACGATTTCATAATTATTACAACCCAAAACCACACTCACAATATTTTTCCCGATATCGTGAACGTCGCCTTTTACGGTTGCCATTAATATTTTACCATTCGCAGGTCTTGTTCCGTCTTTTTCAGCTTCAATGAAAGGTTGAAGGTAAGCAACGGCTTTTTTCATTACTCTCGCCGATTTTACCACCTGAGGTAAGAACATTTTTCCGCTTCCGAAAAGATCGCCAACAACGCCCATTCCGGTCATCAGATTAACTTCGATCACGTGAAGTGGTTTTTCTGCCTGTAATCTTGCTTCTTCTGTATCTTCCTCGATAAAACGGTCAAGTCCTTTGACTAATGAATGCGTGATTCTTTCCTGTAAAGACATCTCGCGCCAAGCCAAATCTTCGGCTTTTTCTTTTTTGGTAGATTTTACTCGTTCGGAATAGTCTAATAATCTTTCAGTTGCGTCGTCTTTTCTGTCGAGCATCACGTCCTCAACCAGTTCCAAAAGTTCTTTCGGGATTTCGTCATAAACTTCGAGCATTGTTGGGTTTACGATTCCCATATTCATCCCAGCTTTTATGGCGTGGTACAGGAAAACGGAATGCATTGCTTCCCGAACAGAATCATTCCCTCGGAAAGAAAACGAAACGTTGGAAACGCCTCCACTCACGGATGCGTAGGGAAGATTGGTACGAACCCAACGCGTCGCCTCGATAAAATCAATGGCATTTCTTCGGTGCTCTTCCATTCCTGTTGCAACTGGGAAAATATTGAGATCGAAAATAATATCTTCTGCCGGGAAGTGGAGTTGATTGACCAAAATATCATAAGAACGTTGGGTAATTTCCAGTCTTCTTTCAAAATTATCCGCTTGCCCCACTTCATCAAAAGCCATGACAATCACCGCAGCACCGTAACGTTTGATGGCTTTGGCATGTTTGATAAATTCTTCTTCACCTTCTTTTAAACTGATGGAGTTGACCACCGCTTTTCCCTGAACTACCTGTAATCCGGCTTCCAAGATTTCCCATTTTGAGGAATCAATCATAATCGGGATTCTGGAAATATCCGGTTCCGAAGCAATGAGGTTGAGGAATTTCACCATCGATGCTTTTCCGTCAATCAATCCGTCATCGAAATTGACGTCGAGGATTTGTGCGCCACCATCTACCTGATGACGGGCAATGTCAAGCGCTTCAGAAAATTTTTCTTCCTTAATTAATCGAAGAAATTTTTTGGAACCTGCCACATTGGTTCTTTCTCCAACATTGATGAAGTTGGATTCCGGCGTTATAATTAGAGGTTCTAGACCTGATAATTTTAAGTATTTCATAAATTAATTTACCAATGCAATGGTTTACCAATGTGACAATCTTGAGCTCGTGGCTTATTGGTAAATTGACACATTGTTATATTGTTACATTGATTCTTCTAGGTTCGTAGTTATTTGCCAAATCAGCAATCGCTTTGATGTGTTCCGGCGTCGTTCCACAACAACCACCAATGATGTTAATGAGTCCTTTTTCCAGATATTCCTGCACCTGCTCGGCCATTTGACTCGCCGTTTCATCGTACTGTCCGAAAGCGTTCGGTAAGCCGGCATTTGGATATGCTGATATTCCGAATTCTGATTGAGAAGAAATCGCTTCCAAATAAGGCGTCAGTTGTTTTGCACCCAAAGCACAGTTGAATCCTACGCTCAACAAATTAAGGTGAGAAACGGAAATCAGGAAAGCTTCTGCCGTTTGTCCGCTCAAAGTTCTTCCGGACGCATCGGTAATCGTTCCGGAAACCATAATGGGGATTTGGATATTTCTTTCTTCCTGGATTTGGTCAATAGCGAAAAGTGCAGCTTTTGCATTCAGGGTGTCGAAGATGGTTTCAACTAAGAGAATGTCTGAACCACCATCCAGCAGAGCTTCTGCTTGTTGTTTGTAGGCAATTCTCAGTTCGTCGAAAGTAATGGCTCTGTAACCTGGGTCGTTGACGTCTGGACTTAAACTCGCCGTTTTGTTGGTTGGTCCTATTGAACCTGCTACAAATCTTGGTTTGTCAGGATTTTGAGCGGTAAATTCGTCGCAGACTTTGCGGGCGATTTTGGCAGATTCATAATTGAGTTCATAAACCAAATCTTCCATATGATAATCGGCCATTGCAATTGTGGTTCCGGAAAACGTGTTGGTTTCAATGATGTCTGCGCCGGCTAATAAATATTTTTTGTGAATTTCTGCAATAGCTTCGGGTTGTGTCAAAGAGAGCAAATCGTTGTTTCCCTTGAGTGAGGATTCCCAGTCTTTGAAACGCTCGCCACGATAATCTTCTTCCGAGAAATTGTAGCGCTGAATCATTGTTCCCATTGCACCATCTAAGATTAAAATGCGTTCGGAAATCGCTTTATATAATTGTTCTGAATTTTTCATTTTCTATTTTTATTTGAGCATCTAGTTTTCTACAGATTGCTGTTTAATAATTTTTTCCACTTCTTTTATATAACTCAGTGTATAAAAAGGCAAATGAAATTTTGGCAAAAATCTGAATTGTTTAATCTGACTACCAACCTCATATTTAATAATGTAAGAAGCACTTAAATAATTTTTCCTAATTGACATTATTTTTTTAAATGGAATTTTTTCATCATCTACTTGAAAATAATCTTTATCTAAAAAAACTGTTTTTAATTTTCTTGAGATAAAAAACGAAGGAATAAAAAACAGCAAAAAAGAATAAATAATAAGAAATAAAAACTCGTAAGAAAATTTAAAAATAATAAAGCAGAAAACTCCAACAACCAAATATGTTATAAGTAACCAAAATATTTTCGTGTAAAAAGGTGTTAATCTGCTTGAAATTTTTCGCATAAATTTAGTCTAAAGCCTGTTTCAAATCGTTGATAATGTCATCGATATTTTCCAACCCTACCGAGCAACGCACCAATCCAGCGGTGATTCCGACCTCATTGCGCTCGTCATCGGAAAGCTTGGAATGGGTTGTGGAAGCAGGATGCGTGACAATCGTCCGCGTGTCGCCCAAGTTGGCGGAAAGGGAACACATCTTGATTCGGTTGAGGAAATTGCGACCGCCTTCGATGCCGTTTTTGACTTCGAAAGCGACGATGTTTCCGCCTAATTTCATTTGTTTTTTAGCGATCTCGTAGTTTGGATGAGATTTCAGGAATGGGTATTTTACCAATTCTACATTCGGGTGATTTTCCAGAAACCTGGCCACCTTAAGTGCATTTTCGCAATGTTTCTCGACACGAATTGCTAAAGTTTCCAGACTCTTGCTCAAAACCCACGCATTGAACGGCGACATTGCTGGACCTGTGTTTCTGGAGAAAAGGTAAATCTCGCGAATCAAATCGGCTTTTCCAACGGCAACGCCACCGAGCACACGACCTTGCCCGTCCAAGAGTTTCGTGGCGGAATGAACGACAATATCTGCGCCGTACTTAATCGGCTGTTGCAGATAAGGTGTTGCAAAACAGTTATCTACAACGAAAATAAGATTGTGTTTTTTTGCAATTTGACCAAAAAATTCTAAATCTAAAATCTCGATTGCCGGATTCGTCGGCGTTTCTAAATATAAAATTTTTGTATTTGGTTGGATGTATTGTTCAACATTCTCGGCGTCTTCTGCTTTGAAATAAGTGGTTTCGATATTCCATTTTGGGAAATATTTTGTGAACAATGTATGCGTGCTTCCGAAAACGGACTGACAGCTGACGATGTGGTCGCCAGCATCCAACAAGGCCGCAAACGTGGAATAAATCGCTGCCATTCCTGTTGCAAAAGCGTAACCCGATTCTGCGCCTTCCATTTTCGTGATTTTATCAACAAATTCAGTCACATTCGGGTTGCTGAAACGGCTGTAGAGGTTTTTGTCTTTTTCCTCCGCAAAGCTTGCACGCATATCTTCCGCATCCTCGAAAACGAAGCTGGAAGTGAGGTACAAAGGCGTGGAATGCTCGTCAAACTGAGTTCTTGCTGTTTGCGTTCTGATGGCTAGTGTTTCGAAATTTTCCATATTTATAAATGTATCAATGTAAGAGTTTATCAATTTAACAATTGCAATAATTATTGGTAAACTGTTACATTTTTATATTGTTAAATTAATTTTATTTTGTTTCGCTCAATCTTAAAATATCTCCGAAAACGCCTCGGGCAGTTACTTTAGCTCCGGCTCCAGCGCCCATAATGACGATTGGATTTTCGCCATAACTTTCTGTGTAAATTTCAAAGATGGAATCTGAACCTTTCAGTTGTCCGAGTGCGGAGTTTGCTGGAACAGAAATCAATTTCACGTCCAATTCTCCTTTTTCTTCCTGAAGGTTTCCGTGTAAATCGCCGACGTAACGTAAAACGTGGTCTGGCTTCTGCTTTTCTTTAATGCTTTGATATTCTGAATCTAATTCTTCCAGTCTGGAAATGAATTCATTTTTATCAATAGCCAAGAGTTTTTCAGGAACCAGATTCTGAATATTAATGTCCTGAAATTCATTAATCAAATCTAATTCTCTTGCTAAAATCAACAATTTTCTGGCGACATCATTTCCGGATAAATCTTCGCGCGCGTCTGGTTCTGTGAAACCTTTTTCCATTGCTTCCCGGATGATGACAGAATATTTGTCATTTCGAAGAGAGAAATTATTAAAAACATAACTCAAGGTTCCGGAAAAAACACCTTTGATTCTTGTGATGTTTTCGCCTGAGAGATGCAGAAGCTTGATGGTGTCAATTAGTGGCAAACCTGCACCAACATTGGTTTCGTAAAGGTATTTCTTTTTATTTTTATCCAATAATTTTCGGAAATCGCGGTATTCGGAAATTGGTAAAGTATTGTAGATTTTGTTGGAGCCTACGACGTCAAAACCGTTTTCTACGAATGTTGGATAATGCCTCACAAAATCTTTGCTCGCCGTATTATCTACCATCACCAGATTTTCCAGATGGTGTTCTTTGGCAAACGCTAGCAGTTTTTCTACGCTGGATTCTGTCTGAGAAAACTTGATTTTCTGTCTCCAGTCGCTTCCGAAACCAGCTTGGTTAAACGCGATTTTTTTTGAATTGGCAATTGCAACGATTTTCAAATCCACTTTTTTTCTCTTCAGGATGTCATAAGCAGAATCCAGGATTTGCTCTACCAAAGTGCCACCGACATTGCCATGACCAATCAAAGCGAGGTGAACGGTTTTTGGTTTTCCGTAGATTTCGGTTTCGATGAGGTTTTTGGTGATTTCGGTTTGGTTTCCTGTTACCACAATGTTCACTCTTCCGGCAGACGCGATTTGACTTAATAATAGAGGGAAAATCTTGTTGCGGTGAAGTTCTGATAAAATCTTATTGTAATTATCTGATACAAAGCCGATCACGCTCAAATTATCTATACTATAAATGTTGCTGACGTGACCTTCTTTTGCTTCTTGGTCGAATTCTTTTTTCAGAAATTGGACAGCATCTTCTGCGTCCACTTCGTCTACCAGAACCGATATTCCGTTTTCTATTGCGTGCTGGGAAATCACGCCAACGCTGATTCCGCCTCCATTCAAAGCTTGGAAGATGCGTGAATCCACGCCGATTTGTCCAAGGAAATTTTTTCCTTCGAAATTGACCAAAGCTTTGTTTCTATAAATATTAATGGCGTTCTTGTCTGTCATCAGTTCAAAAATATAGGTGTTAATATGCTGTTCAGCTGCTCGTATTCCATCAGGAAAGCATCGTGTCCGTGGATGGATTTGATCTCGTGATACTGAACGTTTTTGTTTTTCTGTTTTAAGTAATCATAAGTATTTCTAATCTCAAAAGCAGGATAGAAAAGGTCTGAATCGACTGATATCAAATGAATCGCTGCCGTAATGTTTTCCAGCTCATCTTCTTTCCCGTTGATGTTCATCAAAAGGTGATTGACGAGTTTGTAGGCTTTTAAACTAAATCTTTCGTTTAATCGTATTCCGTGGAAGTTGAGCCAGTCGTGGGACTTTAAAATGCGCTTTTCAGAATCTATTTCTCTGTTGAATCTAGAATTAAGGGATTCTGGTGTTCTGTAGCACAACATCGCGTGGACTCTGGCTTTTTCCAACGGTTTGTCTTCTGATTCCAAAAGATATTTCTGAACCACACATTGGGAGTGAAGCCAATCCGACGTTTTGAAATCTGTTGCGATTGGGATGAATCTCTCTGTCAGATGAGGTGCCAAAGCCAGCATTTCCCAGCCAATAGAACCGCCCACAGAACCGCCCACGAGAGCAAACAGTTTTGCGATTTTTAGAAGCCTTAGGCCTTTGGTGAAAATTTTGGCGATGTCCTGAACGATGAAATCCTCGTACTGATCAATGAAAAACCCATCAAATCCATTGCCTGGAATGTTGAAACAAATCACTGTGAAACGATTGGTGTCAATGACTTTTCCGTCGCCAACCAAGGTTTTCCACCAGCCATTCTCTCCAGCCACATCAGAATTGCCTGTCAGAGCGTGGTTGATCAAAACAATGGGAGCAGAGTGTAATTCTTTTCCAAAAAGCTGATAGCTTAATGGAATGTCATAAACCTTTCCGGTTTGTGTTGCGAAATGAAGTGTTTGAAGGTGTTGTAGCTTGTTTTCCAATTTTAATAAATAATAAAAAATTGAAAATGCTACGGGGAAATGTAGAATAATTGTTTTTGGTTATCTTTTCCCACGTACTTCGGGATAGAATTTAGCACCTTCTTCGTTTCCGAAGGGTTGCCAAGGTTTCACAGAGTCTAATCTCTCCACCTTTCTCGATAACATTTTCAATATGTAAATGAACAATTCTGAGTGCAAATATAGTTCACAAAATTGATTTTTTCCAAATTTCAGTGGGAATTTTTAAAATAATTATTTGTTAATAATATATTTTCCCAGAACTTGCGTATGGTATTTGTATAGGAAATTTTATGACTTTCTGTTTTACAATTGAGAAAAGTTTGCAATGAATTTTTGAATTTATCAAAAATAATTGAAGGTTCGCACAGGCGTAAAACTCATCAAAGAAAGCCGTGTTTATTGTGCAATTTTAAATGAATACAAATTATTAAAACAAAAAAAATGGAAATCAATCTTAATAAACAAGTCGCTATCGTAACAGGTTCCAGCAGTGGCATCGGGAAAGGAATTGCCATCAGTCTGGCAAAGTCTGGTGCAATCACCATAGTCAATCATTCATCTGACCATTCTCGTCCGGAAGCTGAAGAGACTTTGAAAACCATTGAGGAAAATGGGGGCGAAGGCCTTATTATCCAATGTGATGTAAGCAAGGAAGACCAAGTTTTGGCCATGTTTCAAACGGCGATTGAGAAATTTGGGACCATTGACATTCTTGTTAATAATGCTGGTTTGCAGCAAGACGCCGCTTTTGTTGATATGACCTTGGCGCAATGGCAAAAAGTGATTGATGTGAATTTGACGGGACAATTTCTGTGTTCAAGAGAAGCCATCAGAGCGTTTCTGAAACGTGGAATGAATGACAAATCCAAAGCTTTGGGCAAAATCATCAACATCAGCAGTGTTCACGAGACGATTCCGTGGGCTGGACACGCGAATTATGCTTCCAGCAAAGGGGCGCTGAGAATGCTAATGCAGACTTTGGCTCAGGAATATGGAAAGCAAAAAATCCGTGTGAACAATATTTGTCCGGGCGCCATCCAGACGCCAATCAATAAAGCGGCTTGGGATAACAAGGCGTCTTTGGATGCCCTGATGACGCTGATTCCGTACGACAGAATCGGGCAACCGGAAGACATTGGAAATTTAGCTGTATTTTTGGCGAGTGATTATTCGGATTACATTACGGGAGCAAGTATTTATGTAGATGGAGGAATGACGACGCTGGAGAGTTTTGCGGACAACGGGTGATTAGGAATGATCAATGATGGGTGATCAATGATTTTTTGCTGAAAATAATTTTTGTGGAATTTTAAACGCAAAGATTTTTAAGAGTGAAGGCATTTTTTAAGTGGGCAAAGTTTCGATGAATTGATTTTTGAAGCGGATGGAAATTGTAGTGAATCTTTATTTTGAGGATTTAAAAGTTTCAATTTGATTTGTATCATTTATCGATGATCACCTATCAATTATATCGTCTGAGAGTAACAAAACCTCAACATAGCCCCGATGGGAACGGCATCCTTTTTATGGTGTTGCCAGAGCGAAGTCGAAGATAACACCATAAAAAGATAGAGTGGACAGCGGGCTGGACAGTTGGGTCAAAAGTCGAAACGTGATGCTCCGGATAAAAAGCGAATAATTGTTCTTAAAATAATTAGAAAATATGAACGAGGAAGAAAAATTGAGAAATCCACGTTGGAAGAAATGGGGCCCTTACGTGAGCCATCGCCAATGGGGAAATGTACGTGAAGATTACAGTGCAAATGGTGATGCATGGGGATTTACCGGTCACGACACGGCAGAAGCCTGGTCCTACAGATGGGCCGAGGAAGGCATCGCAGGCATATCGGACGACAAGCAGCAATTGTGTTTTGCCCTGTCTTTTTGGAATAAGAAAGATGTAAGAATAAAAGAGCGTTTTTTCGGACTGAGTAATTATCAGGGCAATCACGGAGAAGATATAAAGGAGATTTTTTATTATTTGGACAATACACCGTCTCATAGCTATATGAAGATGGTTTACAAATATCCAATCAACGCATTTCCTTATGATGAGCTGATTGCGGTCAATGGGCAGCGCTCCAACAAAGACCCGGAGTACGAGATCATCGACACCGGAATCTTTGATAATGATGAATATTTTGATATTTTTATTGAATATGCAAAGGCTGGGGAAGATGATTTTCTCATTAGGATTGATGTTCATAACAGAAGTGATAAATCAGCGCCAATCGTGGTTTTACCGACGGTTTGGTACAGGAATAATTGGGTTTGGGGTTATAATGATTATAAGGCCAATCTGAGCTTTTCAAAGCAAGGCGAGATCGATGTCCAGCACGATAGTCTGAGCATCAAAAAGCTATACTCCAGAAACAGAACTGTGGACGCTTTGTTTTGTGAAAATGAAACGAACAGAGCAAGATTATTCAATACACCTAGAACGGAAGGTTTCTTTAAAGATGGTATCAACCAATACATTACCAAAGGATTAGACACCATCAATCCTAAGAAAACCGGAACCAAAGCGTCTTTGCATTGCGAGGAAATCGTGGAAGCACACAGCAACAAGGTTTTTGAGTTCCGATTGTCGCCTCATATTATGGAGGATGCGTTTTGGGATTTTGATGAGATCATCAACCACAGAAAGCAGGATTCTGATAATTTCTACGCCAACATCCAAAAAGATATTGAAAACGAGGACGAGAAAAATGTGCAGAGACAGGCTTTTGCAGGTTTGCTTTGGAACAAACAATTCTATCATTACAACGTTGGTAAATGGGTGAAGGGTGACCCGAATTTTCCGATTGAAAGAAAAGGCTTCGTCCGAAACAGCGATTGGGAACATCTTCATAACAAAGACATCATATCGATGCCCGACAAATGGGAATATCCTTGGTATGCCACTTGGGATTTGGCGTTCCATTGCGTGAGTTTTTGTGTGATTGATTCGGAATTTGCTAAAGCCCAATTGGTTACAATGACTAAGGAATGGTATATGCACCCAAACGGACAAATGCCGGCTTACGAATGGAACTTCGATGACGTGAATCCACCGGTTCACGCTTGGGCTACTTTCAGGGTTTTTAAAATTGATGAAAAAAATAATGGGAAACCGGATTTGGCTTTTCTGGAAAGGGTTTTTCAAAAATTATTACTGAACTTCACCTGGTGGGTGAACCGGAAAGATTATAATGGTAACAACCTTTTTGGAGGTGGATTCTTGGGTCTTGATAATATTGGAGCCTTTGACCGGAATATGGAATTCAGTGAAGGTGAACATCTGGAACAGGCAGATGGAACCAGTTGGATGGCAATGTACGCGCTGAATATGATGCGAATCTCTATGGAGCTGGCAATCCACAATCCGGTTTACGAAGATATGGCCATTAAGTTCTTTGAACATTATCTTTATATCGCACAAGCGATGGAAAATATCGGTGATGGAAAACAGGGACTTTGGAATGAGGAAGATGGGTTTTTCTATGATTTACTTCAGTTATCCAACGGAGACAGTGTGAATCTGAAACTTCGGAGCATCGTTGGGTTGATTCCAATGTTTGCAGTAGAAGTGGTGGAGCACAGTATGTTGGAGAAACTTCCGGCTTTCAAAAAAAGAATGGAATGGATTCTCAAAAATAAGCAAGACCTCACGAAACTCGTTTCGCAGTGGTATGTAGAAGGCGAAGGCAACAAACACCTTCTGAGTATCCTGCGAAAAACCAGACTGACGAAAGTTCTGACGAGATTGGTAGATGAATCCGAATTCCTGAGCGATTACGGAATCCGTGCCATGTCCAAAGTGTATGAAGAAAATCCCTTCCGATTTACCGTTCACGACCAGGAACACGTGGTTTATTACACGCCGGCAGAAAGTGACAGCCGAATGTTTGGCGGCAACAGCAACTGGCGTGGACCAATTTGGTTTCCAATTAACTTCCTGATTGTCGAGAGTTTGCAGCGTTTCCATTTCTTCTTCGGCGATGCTTTGACGATTGAATATCCGAAAGGAAGCGGTGTTCAAAAGAATCTGGAAGAAGTTTCCAAAGACATCAGCGACAGACTTTGTGGTATTTTCCTGAAAGATGAAAATGGAAACAGAGCGTTCAACGGCGGTGTTGATAAATTCAATAACGACCCACATTTCAAAGATTACATTATGTTCTTCGAATATTTCCACGGCGATAATGGCCGAGGCGTTGGTGCTTCCCATCAAACCGGATGGACTTCTACGGTGGCGAAGTTGATTCAGCCGAGGTTGACGAATAGATAAAAATTTTAAAATGAAAACCTTATCAGATTTAATAAGGTTTTCATTTTTTGGAAAGAAATCCTTTTTATTTGATAGCGTTTTTTGAAATATCTTTCAGAAGTTTTTTTAGATTAATAAAAATCAATTGGTTAGCTGAGTAAGCAAAGTACGGTCCTGAATTTTTTTTATTAATTTGTTCCCGACTCGTTTCTTCATTTGGATATTTTCTTCCTTCTAAGGATTGTTCGGATGACACTTTTTGATAATATATTCTTTTCAGTGTTTTTACATCGTAAACTTCAATAATAACAAATGCTTCATTTTTACGATATTGAGAAGGCAATTCAGTTTCTATACCTGCGATTTCATCCCGCACATTCTTGGTAAAGCTATTAACCAAATAATCATAGTCTGTGGATTTTTGTAAGGTTTCCAACTCATCTAAACTGGGATGGTAGGCTATTTTACCGGGAATAAGATTTTCTTTTTGGGCCTGAAAAATAGTTTTTGTACTTCCATTGCTTAACTTATTGAAAGTTTCAAAAATCTCTTGATTTAATTTTGCCGCATCTGTAGCATATAAATCAGTAAGAGTTTTATTGATAATCCATTTTTTGTTACCGTTAAAAACCAAGGATTTGCTAAAACCCTGATAATCTCTTTGAGGAATTACAATACAGCTTTGAGAGCTTATCAAAAGAAAAACTGAACAAATAATTCCAAATGTGATTTTCATGTTTTTAAGAGCAAGGTTATTTATGATGCTAATTCTCCATTCACGCTCACTTCATAAGTGATTTCTACATTTGGCTCCAGCGTTTTGGAAACGGAACAATATTTTTCGAAAGATAATTCTGCCGCTTTTTTTGCTTTTTTCGGGTCGATATTTCCTTGAAGAAAGAAACTGACTTTGATGGTTTTAAAGGGTTTTGCTTCATCCACCTGAACTCTTTCGCCTTCCACTTCGGCAAAGAAAGTATCAATCTGCTGGCGCTGTTTTTTCAGGATCGAAACCAAATCTATTCCGCTGCAACCTGCAACAGCCATCAAAAGTGACTGCATTGGCGAAACACCTTTTGCGCCAGGCAAAGTGGTATTGTCAAGTAAAATCGAATTGCCTTGTTCATTGGTGCATTCAAAAAGAAAATCGTCGTTGAGTCTGTTAAGTTTTATCTTCATTATTTTTAAATTTATGATTCAAATTTACGAAATCAAAACAGGATATTTAATCAATTGGATAGAAGATCACTGATTAATACAAATAAAGAAACAGAGGCATTTCTTTTTTGTGCAGACATTTTATATATTTGGCTGATTACATTTTTATTGTATTAAAAAATCTGTTAATGAAAACTAGCTGGCTATTTTGTTTGATCACTGCATTCTGTAATGCGCAGTTTTACTACTTTCCAAAAGATCAATCTCCCTATGTTGGCGGAGTAGAAAACTACTATAAAGATTTTCATAGAATACTTATTGATAAGGGACTTCAACCCTGCGAAAATAAAGATGAAATGTACAATTTGAGAGTTTTGATCTACCCGGATTCTACAATAAAATTTGTAAAAGATTCTGACGAAAATGATGTACAAGAAAATAAATGCGCTTCTGACCTCGCAAAAGAAGTTGCCAAATATCAATCTGGATGGAATCCCGCCAAGATTAAGGGGGAGAAAATAGCTGCCGTCACTAGCTTTCTTATTTACCCAGATGAACTTTTCGAGAATTTTAAAGAACATTATGATCCTTATGAGACGATGGTTGGCGCAAGTTATGAAGGAGTTGGCGTTAGTAAATTTCGGGAAAAAGTTTCAAAGAGCATTGATTTATCTAATTTTTCTTGGACAGGTCAGTTTAGTCTTGTAGTGAGATTTGTTGTGGAAAAAGACGGTACTGTAACTGATGTAGAAATGGAGCAATCCTCTGGTGTGAAAAATTTTGATGAAATGATTATCAAATCCATCAAAAAAATAAAAAATAAATGGACTCCCGGAAAGATGCACAATAAGCCTGTAAAAACCAACATGCGACTTCCGCTCAGTTTTACAATGAATTAATTCTGCCATTCTGTCACAATATTTTGTATCTTTGCAAACTCATTAGTTCAAGGTTTTTTAATTTTTAAGTTCAAAGTTTTTCACTCGGAACTTAGAACTCGAAACCAAGAACTTAAAACCGATTTTACGTGCAGGAAAAATATATAGACGAAACCAAACAAGGCGAAGCTTTTGCCATCGCAGAAAAACCTGGGAATGGTAAAAAACTCTTTCTCGAAAGCTACGGATGTCAAATGAATTTCTCAGATTCTGAAATCGTCGCATCCATACTTAATGAGCAGGGTTACAACACTACTTTGAAAGTAGAAGAAGCAGATTTGATTCTTCTAAATACTTGTTCTATCCGTGAAAAAGCTGAGCAGACCGTGAGAATGCGTCTGGCGCAATTCAAAAATCTTAAAAAAGAACGTCCCAATATGACCGTGGGCGTTCTAGGCTGTATGGCAGAAAGATTGAAAACCAAATTCTTAGACGAAGAACAACTCGTGGATCTGGTAGTAGGTCCGGATGCGTACAGAGATCTCCCAAACCTCCTCAAAGAAACCGAAGATGGGAGAGATGCGATCAACGTCATTCTCTCAAAAGAAGAGACATATGCAGACATCAATCCCGTTCGTTTGGGTGGAAATGGTGTGACTGCTTTCGTGACGATCACCCGTGGTTGCGATAATATGTGTACTTTCTGTGTAGTTCCTTTTACGAGAGGTCGTGAGAGAAGTCGTGATCCTCATTCAATCATCGAGGAATGTAAAAATTTGTGGGAAAATGGCTACAAAGAAATTACGTTATTAGGTCAAAATGTAGACTCGTATCTTTGGTACGGTGGCGGTCCTAAAAAAGATTTTGCAAAAGCTTCTGAAATGCAAAAATTAACAGCCACGAATTTTTCTCAGTTGCTTGATATGGTAGCGGTAGCGGTTCCGGAAATGAGAATCAGATTCTCAACTTCTAATCCCCATGAAATGACGGAAGAAGTTTTTAAAATGATTGCAAAACACGATAATATTTGCAATTACGTACATCTTCCCGTTCAAAGTGGAAGCGACAGAATTCTTCAGTTGATGAACCGTCAACACACGCGTCAGGAATATTTAGATTTAATTAAAAAAGGAAAAGAAATAGTTCCAGATATTTCATTTTCACAAGATATGATTATCGGGTTTTGCACAGAAACCGAAGAAGATCATCAACTCACAATGAGCCTTATGCGAGAAGTGGAGTACGATTATGGCTATATGTTTTCCTACTCTGAAAGACCGGGAACGCCCGCTCACAAAAAGATGGAAGACGATATTCCTGCCGATGTAAAACAGCGTCGTCTTGCCGAAGTAATTGCTTTACAAGGCGAACTTTCCCGAAAAAGAATGCAAGGTTACGTTGGTAGAGTTCATGAAATTTTGATTGAAGGAATTTCAAAGAAAAACAAAAACCAATGGAAAGGAAGAAATTCCCAAAACGCAGTTTGCGTATTTGATATGAAGGAAGGCCAGAAATTGGGAGACATAGTGTCTGTTTTCGTCCACGGCAATACACAGGGAACGCTTTTGGGGGAAACGGTTTTGTAAATTCGCAAACATAGAATTTTCGTTTTAATTGGGGTTGAAAAACATCTATGAAAAACATTTTTTTTTACATATTATTTCTTTTACCGATCCTTTTCAGCTGTCAGTCTGAGAAAACCGTCACTGTGTATCCAAATCAAGTTGGAGATGTTATATTTGATAAGAACACAGACGATCCAAATTTCAAAAGATGTATGGACAAAGATTATGGGATTCAGTATTATAATGATGAAAAAGGCTTTGGATATACAGGAGAAAAGATTGAAATTGTTGAAGCATTAGAAAAACTTAAATTATCCTGTTCAAAAAGTACAAACGGCTATGTTACCATTAGATTTGTGGTCAACTGCGAAGGGAAAGCGGGATTGTTCCGTATCCTGCAGATGAACGAAAATTATCAGCAGAAAAATTTTGACCAACAGTTCGTGGAAAAACTTTTGAATTTTACAAAATCTTTGAAAGGCTGGTTACCAAAAGAAATCCAAGGACACCATTTAGATTATTATCAATATTTAACCTATAAAATTACCGATGGAAAGGTTTCAGAAATATTACCTTAGCTTAATTTTCTTTGCGGTTTATTCTCAAATTTCCGCTCAGGTCAATTGCAGTATTTATACGGATGAAAATTGCAAAAAAGCTTGTGAGATTTCTAATCAGGCTGGTGATGCGCAAGGCTATGCTTTTTCGCAAATGGCATTTGATACGGCAATCGAAATTTGCCCGAATTACGATGATGCCTACACCGAAAAGTCTGTTCCGTATCTCAAAAGAGGCGATTTCATCACTTGGAAAAAGCTAATTGATAAGGCTGTAGAAATTAATCCTAAAGATCATTTGGATTACAGAGGCTGGTGCAAATTTCAATTTTTAAGAGATTACAAAGGCGCCATTCAGGATTTTGATTTGCTTGAAAAATACAGACCAGAAAATATCGGCTATTCCAAAAACGGAGATTATCATTTGTATGTTGCAAAAGCGCTCTGTCATAGTGCTTTAGGTCAAAAAGATAAAGCAATCCAGATTTTGGAAAATCTTTACAAGACTAAAGATTATCATTTTGGGCTTTACGATTATTATCAATCGGGCGTGACGTATTTCGAAACTGGGAAATATGACAAAGCCTTAGGAAACTTTGAGAAACAAAGCAAAGTTTATGATTTTGCTGAAAATATATATTTTAGAAGCAAAGTTTCTAAGATCAGAAATAAAGATTATTTGGATTTGAAAAGTCTTGCCATCAAAACATACGATGACGGCAAAACGATGAAAGATGGCTACACGCATCATTTCAACAAAGTTTACAGAAAGCAGATTGCTGAACTGTAAATTTCAAAACATTAATACTTTAAACAAAAAACATTGAACAGACAATGGCAGACTTACAATCCATAAAAGCACGCTTCGGAATTATTGGGAATTTTCCCGCACTTAACCGCGCTTTGGAAAAGGCAATCCAGGTAGCACCAACAGATATTTCAGTTTTAGTAATGGGAGAAAGTGGTGTCGGGAAAGAGTTTATCCCGAAAATCATCCACGGCGAATCCAGAAGAAAACACCAGCCTTACATCGTCGTCAACTGCGGCGCCATCCCGGAAGGTACCATTGATTCTGAATTATTCGGACACGAAAAAGGCGCATTTACCGGTGCAACGGCCACCAGAAAAGGCTATTTTGAAGTCGCAGATGGCGGAACTATTTTCCTGGATGAGGTGGGCGAGTTGCCACTGCAGACGCAGGTACGTCTGCTGAGAGTTTTGGAAAGTGGAGAGTTTATGAAAGTAGGTTCTTCTCAGGTTCAGAAAACGAATGTGAGAATTGTGGCAGCCACCAACGTCAATATGATGAAAGCCATCAATGACAATCGTTTTCGTGAGGATCTTTATTACCGTTTGAATACCGTTCAGATCGATATGCCGGCGCTTCGCGAGAGAAAAGGTGATATTCATTTGTTATTCAGGAAGTTTGCAATCGATTTTGCTGAAAAATACAGGATGCCTGAGCTGAAATTGACGGACGATGCAGTTTCTTATTTGGAAAATTATGTATTTCCTGGAAATGTTCGCCAGCTCAGAAATTTGGTAGAGCAGATGACCGTTGTAGAGCAAAACCGCGAAGTGAATTCGACCAAGTTGGCAGAGTATATTCCGATAAATGCCAATCTTCCTGCAGTTATTGCTAAAGCAAATGGAGCTGGGACTACCGGAGATTTCGGTTCGGAAAGAGATATTATGTACAAAATCCTTTTCGATATGCGGAATGACATTAATGATTTAAAATCCTTAACTTCGGAACTCATAAAAAATAAAGGAAATTCTGACCTCAGCCTTCAGGAAAAAAATCTGATCAACAGGATTTATACCCCGGAAACACAACAGGGAACGAGTCCTAATTCGCTGCTGTATTTTGAAGATAATCGGAGTCAGCAGAATGATCAAAGCAATCAGATCCACCATCCAACGATTGTTTCTGAGAATGAGGAACACCATTACAATGATGTGGAAGATATAGAAATAGAAGAGAGCAGGCCAGAGTCGCTTTCACTGCAGAATAATGAAAAAGATTTGATTATCAAGGCTTTGGATAAGCATAAAGGAAGGCGAAACAAAGCAGCAGATGAGTTGGGGATTTCCCAAAGAACGCTCTACAGAAAAATTAAACAGTATAATCTAGAAGAATGATGCTTAAAAGTCAGCAATCGCAAGTCAACTATCAAAAGAGAACGGTGTTCTTTTCTCTTTTCTGCTTATGCTTGATGCTCTCCAGTTGTTACAGCTTCACGGGATCATCTCTGAGCCCGGAAATGAAAACGGTAAAGATCAATACGTTTCCGAATAATGCGGCCAACAATCTCCCGAGTTTGAGTCAGGAATTTACAGTGGCTTTGCAAAACCGTTTCCTGCAAAGAACGACACTGAAAGGTGCTGTTGATAATCCGGATCTTTTGATAGAAGGGGAAATCAGTGATTACAACATTACACCAACCAGTGTAGGAACGCCAACAACTACAAACACAGGCAATACAATCCAGGCTTTGCAAAATAAACTAACCATCACAATCAAAGTACATTACGAAAACAAAATAGATCCCACTTTGAGCTTCGACAGGACGTACAGTGATGAAGCTGTTTTTAACAGTGATCTGGACCTCAATACAATTGAAACGGCACAAGTCAAAATTGTAAATGAGAGAATCATCAATAAAATATATAACGACATTGTCGCCAACTGGTAAATATATGAATACTAGAGTTTTAGAATTAATAAAGAATCCAAAAACAATGACCGAATCAGATCTGAAGATCCTGGAGTCGGAATCAGAAAAAATGCCTTATGCACAAAGTATCCGTGCACTTTATCTTTTCGGGATCAATCTTTATAAAACTGAAAATTATAAAGAAAATCTTTCTAAAACTGCAGCTTATACTACAGATAAAAAGATACTTTACCAATTCATCAATTTTCAGAAAAATACGCAGAAAGATGAACCGCAAGTTCAAGAAATGGGGCGTGAGATTGCTGTAAGTCCGCCTGGGAACGACTTAACAACAGCAGAAGATATCATAGAGAAAACAGAAGAACATTCACCGGAAATTAAGGACGCGTCAGTTGTTCTTAATAAATTTGATGTTGATCAAATTATACAATCAGAAAATCAGGGAAATCCAGAGTTTATTCTTGTGGAAGGAGAAAAGAACCGTTTGCTCTACGAAGGGGAAGAAAATTTTCTAGAAGAAAAAGCACAAGAGATAGACTTTGAAGCAACCAAGGAATCAGGTGTCATCACTGTGAAAGATGATTTGGAGATTAAAGAAAACCTGATCATCAATGATGAAAACCGTTCAGAAGAAACGATTTCTGAAAAAACAGAAGTAGCAGAGGTTTTGGAAATTCCTAAAGAAAAAGAGGTAGAGACTCAAAGCAGAACACAGATTCTGGATGAGGATTCTTCCGGGAATATCAGTTTCAATGGTATCGAAGAATTTCTGCCTCAAGTCAAATTCTCTGTTCCGAAAAATCATTTGGATTATCTGAATCCACCTAAAAAAGAGCTTAAGAAAGAAGAAATCCCGCAAGAAGAAAAACCGATTTCCAAACCAAACTATCAAGAGCCTGTATTTGTGGAAATCTCTGAAGATAAAATTGATAAAAGCCAGATCAGCTTTGGAGACACGCAGTCTTTCGACGTTGTGGAATCTGCACAAACAGTAGAAACCGAAAACCAGTCTATTCACGAAATAGCTGATGACAGAACAAAAGAGCAAATTGGTTTTGAAAATAAGCCTCATGGTGAAGCCTCAAAACCAGAAGAAGCGGTTATTGAAACCACAAGTTTGGAACCGGAAAGTGTTAAAATAGAAGCAGTTACAGAAGTGCCTGTTGCTGCCTGGAAACCAATGTCGTTCTCTGCCAATACGCCAGATGCTTTGATTGGCAAAACCGCAGAAAAAGAACAGCCAAAATCAGAAATTATTCCCGAGGAAGAGACGCCAAAACCTGAAGAGAAGAAGGAGATCGTCCTTGTCGAACTTGCAATTACGGAAGAAAAACCTCAGGCCAGTGAAGCGGAAAGACCAGTACTGAATGTTTCATTCTTCGGAAATCAGGTGTCCAAGATTACAGATCAGAAAGAAATTCCTCCGATTCTTGAAAAACCAAAAGACGAAGAGCTGATGGATAGTAATGTGGGAATATTCATCAACACTTGGCAAAGCTGGCTGAAGATCGACAGACCAAAAACTGCGGAATCTGCCGAGAAAACAACCGTGGTCAAAGAAAAAATCATCGATCAATTCATAGAGAAAAACCCTAAGATCTCTCAACTGAAAGATGAGGTCAACTTTGTGGTGAAGGAGAAAAAAGATGACATTTCGCACCTCATGACAGAGACTTTGGCAAAGTTGTATGTTGAGCAGAAACTGTATTCCAAAGCCATCAAAGCTTACGAAATACTCATTGAAAAACATCCGCAGAAAAAGGATTATTTCAAGGATAAAATTGAAGAAGTCAAGGAAATAAGAAAATCATAAAAAAACCGCCTCAAAATAATAATGAGGCGGTTTTTTTATTTTCTTTCGATAGGATTGTTCTTGCTTTTGATTTCGGTTTCCATTCTTTTTTGGATCGCCTGCATTTGTTTGGGGTCCATTGCTGGTCGGTTTCCACCACCGGACATGCTCATTGGTGCAGCAATGCCTCCACTTGGAGAATTAGAGAAGCTGATTGGATCTTTCTGGTAGTTGCTTTCCATGGCTGTATATTTTGCTTTTGGAATAGTGATGTACTGGCCTCTGGTCTGTGGCTGTTGCACTTCTGCGATCTTTTTGGTCTGCATCAGATCAAATGAATAATCACCCTCCGAGTCCTGAACTTTTACAATCAATCCAGGCAAACCTCCGAATTTGTACGGCCCGTCTTGCAAAGGAACTTCTTGTGTAAACCAAGCATACCAAGTTCTTCCACCAAATTTGGTTTCTGCTTTCTGTGTTTGGTAATCACCAATTTTTACGGTTTCTGGTAAGATATTCCATTCAAAGACTGGCGTTTCTAAATAAGAATAATTATCTCTTCCGATTCTGGATTTGTATACCAAACTTTGATTGACCAGATCTTTCTCGATTGTAAATTGCAGATTGCTTCTCAGATTTTCCATTTGACTACGGTCAAAATTTTTCGTCGCACGCATTCTTTCCATTACAGAATCTCGCTTCATCGCATTCTCCGCATAGAAATAAGATTTTTTCCCGTCCGTATCCAGATAGGCTAACTCTGTTTTTTTTTCCATATTTGTAGAATCCGGCGTCAACGTTGCCTGGTAGATAAAACGTGTGCTTTGTTGAGCCATCGCAAGTGGCATGGCAAGCAGACTCAATATTTTTAAAAGTTTCATGGGGTTAGTATTTATTACTTAATTCTATTGGGTTTGTATTCCCGAAGTTCATAACGCCTCCAGTGTTTCCAGAAGTGCTTCCTTGCGGATTTTCCAGGGGCATATTGGGTGGTCCTCCCATTCCGCCAGCCTGTTGATCTTGACCTCCGAATCCGTTGTTCATTCCATTTCTTTGGTTCATGCGGTTGAAGCTGTCAAAGTTGATCTCGGGATCTTTATTTTTTACCATTTCCATTCTCACAGATGCTTTGTCTCCTTGGAAATTGATTCTTGTGGATTTTCTGGCATCAGATTTTATGGTTTCCGAATAGGCTTTTTCTATATTGATTTTTTTTACAAAACTAAATCTGTAATCGCCTTTGTCATCTTCTAATTTTAAAATTAATCCCGGAAGTCCGAGAAATTTATAAGGGCCATCAGAAGTCTTAATCTCTGGCGCAAACCAAGCAGTCCAAATCCTGCCACCGAAAGGCATCGTTGCCTTTTGAATTTTATAGTGATTAAACTCAGCAACCTGTGCAGCAATGTCCCAGATCATTTTGCGGTCTTCCGGATAGTAAACCTGTTTGGACCCTATGCTTTCCACAAAATTCACAGATTTGTCATCCCGGTTTTTGGTGATGAAATAATCGAAGAAGGTGGGTTGGATAGATTTGCCATTGGGTAGTTTTGGAAACTCTGATTTGTCTTTTTTAGATTTTTTAACTTCAGTAATTCCCTGTTGTCTCAGAACAGCGGTCAAAGAGTCTCTCAGCAATTTGCTTTCGCTGATGAACAAGGATTGGTTCCCTTTGATATCCAAAAACGTATTCTCAACTTTCATATTCACCAGATTGATGGTGTCCGGATTCACTTCCGTATGATAGACGTAACGTTCCGTCTGGCTCAGAACTTTTCCGAAAAAGGAAATCATCACCATCAAAATAAGTAGCTTCTTCATAGTTTATAACTGATTCTTTGATTAACAAAATCAAGCAAAGTTAATTATAAGAAATTTGAGAATTAATAATTGTTCCTTTTTTTGACAACAATTTAACATTAA
Source organism: Epilithonimonas tenax DSM 16811 (assembly GCF_000428485.1). Lineage (GTDB taxonomy): Bacteria > Bacteroidota > Bacteroidia > Flavobacteriales > Weeksellaceae > Epilithonimonas > Epilithonimonas tenax. The sequence goes on from NZ_AUAA01000002.1 coordinate 103,310, forward strand.
CAAACTGTTTTTCATTACCAAAGCAATCTGCGCGGATGTCATAAAATCATCAAAATAGATGTCATCGATTTGAGATTGCGGAAATTAGTTCGTACTTTTGTGGACTCAAATCATTCTAAATAAAAATAATGATACAAGTTAGCGATCAGGCAAAATCCAAAGCGGCTCAGCTAATGACCGAAGAAGGTTTTAACCCTGAAACAGATTATATAAGAGTAGGCGTAAAATCTGGCGGATGTTCCGGTCTGGAGTACGTTCTCAAGTTTGATAATATAAAAAATGAAACAGACACAATCTTCGAAGATAACGGCGTTAGAGTCATTATTGAGAAGAAATCCATCCTTTATCTTGCCGGTACAATGCTGGAATATTCTGGCGGATTGAATGGGAAAGGTTTTATTTTTAACAATCCAAATGCTGCAAGAACTTGTGGCTGTGGAGAGAGTTTCTCTTTGTAATTAAAAGATTAAGTTATTAGGAGATTTAGCAATTATGACTGCTTCATTTGAAAATTTTCCAGTTTACAAGAAAACTATTTCATTTACAGTTAAAATTTTTAAACTTCTTGAAAATGAAAAGCTTAATAAAGAAATTTCACTTAAAGACCCATTAAAAAGAGTTGCTTTATCAATATAAAATAATATTGCAGAAGGCTCAGAATATGGCAGTAACAGACAATTCATAAGATTTCTTTGGATAGCAAAAGGAAGTTGTGCCGAAGTAAGAAATATGTTATTTGTTTTATATAGTTTAGAAAAAATAGATGAACAAACTTTTAATGCTACAAACGAAGAATGTTTAGAAATAACAAAAGAAGTTTATCATTTCATAAAATATTTGGAAAAGAACAATTTAGGAAAAAAGTAATTTCTAAATCTCTTAATTTCTAAATTTTTAATTAATTATGGCAAAATATACAGAGGACGATTTAAGGGAAGACCTTAAAACTAAAGAATATGAGGCGGGCTTTTATACTGATATCCAGTATGATGATTTCCCGACTGGACTGAGTGAAGACATCGTGCGCGCTATTTCTGCAAAGAAAGAAGAGCCGGAATGGATGACGGAATGGCGTTTGGAATCTTTCCGAATCTGGCAGAAAATGACAGAACCGGATTGGGCCAATATCAATTACGAAAAACCAGATTTCCAAGCGATCAAATATTACGCGGCTCCCACAGTGAAGCCCGAGTTAGCAAGTTTGGATGAAGTGGATCCTGAGCTTTTGGCCACTTTTGCAAAATTAGGAATCAACATAGAAGAGCAGAAAAGATTGGCAAACGTTGCGGTGGATATCGTGATAGATTCTGTGTCTGTGAAAACAACCTTCCAGGCAACTTTGTTGGAGAAAGGTGTGATCTTCTGCTCTATTTCAGAAGCGATTAAGAATCATCCGGATTTGGTTAAAAAATATCTTGGGAAAGTAGTTCCAAGAGGTGATAACTTCTACGCTGCGCTTAACTCCGCAGTTTTCTCGGACGGAAGTTTCTGCTACATCCCAAAAGGCGTAAGATGCCCAATGGAATTATCAACCTATTTCCGTATCAATCAGTCAGGAACAGGACAGTTCGAAAGAACTTTGGTGATTGCAGATGCGGGAAGTTATGTTTCATATCTGGAAGGTTGTACCGCGCCATCGAGAGACGAAAATCAGCTGCACGCCGCAGTTGTGGAATTGATTGCAATGGATGATGCTGAGATCAAATATTCTACTGTTCAGAACTGGTATCCGGGAAATGCGGAAGGAAAAGGTGGTGTTTTCAATTTTGTGACCAAAAGAGGACTTTGTGAAAACAGAGCCAAAATCTCTTGGACGCAAGTGGAAACAGGGTCTGCAGTAACTTGGAAATATCCATCTTGTATCTTGAAAGGTGATCACTCAATCGGAGAATTTTACTCCATTGCAGTAACCAACAATCACCAATATGCTGACACGGGAACCAAGATGATTCACATCGGTAAGAATTCGAGATCAACAATTATTTCTAAAGGAATCTCTGCTGGTAAATCTCAAAACTCGTACAGAGGTTTGGTAAAAGTAATGCCTTCTGCAAAAGGAGCGCGTAACTTTTCCCAGTGTGATTCATTGTTGATGGGTAACGAATGTGGCGCACACACGTTCCCTTACATCGAGATCAAAGATCCTACAGCACAATTGGAACACGAGGCGACGACTTCCAAAATCGGAGAAGATCAGATCTTCTATTGCAACCAAAGAGGAATCGATACAGAAAGAGCAATTGCATTGATTGTGAACGGCTTCAGTAAAGAAGTTTTGAACAAGCTTCCTATGGAATTTGCAATTGAAGCTCAGAAATTACTGGAGATTTCACTCGAAGGCTCCGTAGGATAAAAGAATAAAGAAACTATACATAATATTTGCATTAAACAATATACAATGCTTCAAATCAAAAACTTACACGCCAAAATTGAAGATGGCGCAGAAATATTAAAAGGAATCAATCTTGAGATCAAACCAGGCGAGGTTCACGCAATTATGGGACCTAATGGTGCCGGAAAATCTACGCTTTCTTCTGTGATTGCAGGGAAAGAAGATTACGAAGTGACAGAAGGTAGCATCCTTTTCGAAGGCTACGATATCGCTGAAGATGCGCCAGAAGAAAGAGCGCACAAAGGGATTTTCCTTTCGTTCCAATATCCGGTAGAGATTCCCGGCGTTTCTGTTACCAACTTCATCAAAGCGGCGCTTAATGAGACCAGAAAAGCAAACGGACTGGAAGATATGGGCGCAAAAGAAATGCTTGGTCTGATCCGCGAAAAATCTGAGCAACTAGGCATTAAAAAAGATTTCCTTTCCAGATCACTTAACGAAGGTTTTTCCGGAGGTGAGAAAAAAAGAAATGAGATCTTCCAAATGATGATGCTGAATCCAAAATTAGCCATCCTAGATGAGACAGATTCTGGTTTGGATATCGATGCTTTGAGAATCGTTGCTGATGGTGTCAACAAGTTCAAGAATGAAGGCAATGCGGTTCTTTTGATCACGCATTACCAAAGACTTCTGAATTATATCGAGCCAGATTTCGTACACGTTTTGGCAGACGGAAAAATTATTAAAACAGGAGATAAATCTCTAGCACTGGAATTGGAAGAAAAAGGCTACGATTGGCTTTTAAACTAAAAACAAATCTTCTAACAGATGCAAAATCAAACCATTACAATGGCTTTATTTGAACAGACAATACATCAACATTCTGATTTTTTAGGAACCCTTCACCACCATTTTTTGGATGAAGAGAGAAAAAATGCACTTCAGGCTTTTGCCGGAAAAGGTTTTCCAACCAAAAAAGACGAAGAATACAAATACACCAACCTGAAAGAGATCACGGAGAAAAACTACAACTTTTTCCCGAAAGAAGAGCACCACATCTCGAGAGAGCAGTTGGATGCACTTCATCTTGGGGAGGAAAACTTTGACAGAATTGTTTTCATCAATGGGAAACTTCACAAAGAATTTTCTAAGATCTCCATCGGAAATGCAGAGTTCCTATCATTCAATTACGCGTTGAATGATCCCGCTCACAGAGAGGTTTTTGATCAATATTTCAACACCATCGCTAACCAAGATTTGGCGTTCACTAACCTGAATTCCGCTTACTGCAAATTCGGATTCTTCTTGAGAGTTCCGAAAAATGTAGTGATTGAGAAACCGATTCATGTTTTCTATCTTTCTCAAAATCAGGAAGAAAACACCTTTTACAACACAAGGAATCTCTTGATCGTAGAAGAAGGTGCCAAAGTGGAAATCATAGAAAGTCATCACAATCTGGACGAATCTTTTGTACTAACCAACTCTGTGACAGAGATATTCACGTATCAAAATGCAAAAACCGATTGGCACAAATTGCAGAATGACAACGACACCTCTTACCTCGTAGACCACACGTTTGCGAAACAGGAAAGAGACAGTTTGACGACCGTGAACACCTTCACTTTCGGAGGGAAATTGGTTCGTAACAATCTGGATTTCATTCACAACGGTGAGAATATCAATTCGTTTATGAACGGCATCACGATCATCGGAAAAGACCAATTGGTAGATCACCACACGGCCGTTCATCACAACACGCCCAACTGCGAATCTTACCAGAACTACAAAGGCATCTACAAAGACAAATCGCACGGTGTTTTCAATGGGAAAGTGTTTGTGAATAAGATCGCGCAGAAAACCAATGCTTATCAGCAAAACAATAATATCCTGTTGGACGAAGGCGCAAGCATCGATACCAAACCACAGTTGGAGATTTTCGCAGACGATGTCAAATGTTCCCACGGATGTACCGTTGGACAGCTGAATGAGGATGCCATGTTCTACCTGAGAGCGAGAGGGATTTCCAAGAAAGAAGCCAGAGCATTGTTGCTTTACGCTTTCGCCAACGACGCCATGCAAAACATCGATATCGAGCCACTGAAAGTCAAAGTCTCCAAACTCCTTGCAGAAAAGCTGGAGGTAAGTATGGAATTCTAAAGCTTCAACATAAACAATTTAAATCCCGGAATTTTCTGGGATTTTTTATTTTTGGGCGCCTTTATCCGCCGTAGTTTATCCTGAGCTTGTCGAAGGGTTCCCGCTTTTTTGTCATTGCGAAAGACGAGACACAAACCATAGACCATTTCTACACTCGCAATGCCAAAAAGAGCTCCACTCAAGTCGGGGCGCGGTGACGACATATTTTGAACATTTGTCTTTAAGTTGTAAATTTGATCATATTAAAATCTACAAAAAACCCAAATGAACTACGAAAAACTACAATTCAACCTCAACGCTTACAAAGAAACTGGCGAAATCCTAGACGGCGCGAAATTCCTCATTCACCAATTCGATTTGGACGACGATAACTTTGCCGGATTTGGTTTCCGAGAAGAATTAGAAAAAACATCAATCCTCTTAACAGCGAATGGAGAACTCGGAGAACTGCAACACGTGATGATTCCCAAAAACCTCTTCGATTTTGATCTCACTTTGGTTCTCAATATGCTGGCTCACGAGATGCTTCACGTACGTCAAAAATCCCCCAAAATGATGATTGCCGATAAGAATGAACGAGAATGGCAAGCTTACTACGAAATGCTCTTCCATACCAATTTTCCGCAGATCCCGACGCTTTCTGATTACTACATCAAATTCTTCGGAGAAAAAGCTTTGGTCTATTATTCCAGAATGGGTGAGGGAAGTGAACTTCAGTTAAAGTATGCGGGACAAAAATCAGAAGTTGAAAAGCTCTTGGAAAATCTAATTAACAAAGAAAAATAAAATGACAAAACCGGAAATTATCGGGCCGGATTTTTAGATGATAGACAGCCGTGCTGGGACCATCATTTCTGCTACACCTTTTGAGAAAGCCAGAAATCCGTCTTATCAGCTGCTGGAGAGTGCTTTTGGAGATTTGGGTATAGATCATCTGCTGCTCAGATTGCAAGCTTGTACTAAAAAGAAGAATTGATGAGGAAAACAAATGATGGCGGTCGTCAACTTCTCCAAAGAAACAGATCTCCCATGTTTTCAAACTTGCCAGTGAAATGGATTGGAAGTAGGATAGCTTCTAATCAAAATTCTGCAACTCGACCAGCTTTCTGTAAGTGCCGTTTTTTTCCATCAATTCCTGATGGGAACCTTGCTCTATGATGTCGCCTTTTTCCATCACCACGATGTGATCTGCTTTTTGAATTGTGGACAATCTGTGTGCGATGATCAATGATGTTCTGTTTTCCATCATTTTTTCCAAAGCTTCCTGAACGTATCTTTCGGATTCTGTATCCAGGGCAGAAGTTGCCTCATCCAAAATCATAATCGGTGGATTTTTCAGCACTGCTCTTGCGATAGAAACGCGTTGTTTCTGTCCGCCGGAAAGTTTGTTTCCATCATCACCAATGTTCGTGTAATAACCGTCTTGGAGCTGAGAGATAAACTCGTGAGCATTGGCAACTTTTGCAGCTTCTATCACCTGCGCTTCGGTGGCGTCAGGATTTCCCATCAGGATATTGTTGTAAACCGAATCATTGAAAAGAACAGATTCCTGCGTTACCATTCCCAAAAGCTGGCGGTAATCTGTCAGTTTTAGATTTTTGATGTTATGACCGTCTATGAGGATCTCGCCTTCCGAAACATCGTAGAATCTAGCTAATAAGTTGGCAATCGTGGTTTTTCCACTTCCGGATTGTCCTACCAAAGCGACAGTTTTTCCTTTTGGTAAAGTGATGGAAACATTTTTAAGAATCAGATTGGACTTCTCATAATAGAAACCAATATTTTTGAACTCTATTTTATCTTTAAGTTCAGAAATAGATGTTGGATTCGGGATTTCTTCTACTTTAAGATCATAATCCAGAACTTCTGAGACTCTCTCCAGACTCGCCATTCCGCCCTGTATTGCAGAAATTGCATTGGATAATCGTTTTGCCGGATCCAAAACCTGAAAGAAAACACCAATAAAAGCTAAAAATGTTGCAGGGTCCTTGTTGGTTCCGTTGATAATTTCAGTTCCGGCATAGTAAGTAATAATCAGCATTGTAATAGATCCAAGAAACTCACTCATTGGAGAAGCCAGTTCCCGTCTTCGGCTCATAGAAATGGCGTGATGCTGCCATTGACTTGTCGTTTTATTGAATCTGTTTTTTAGGATTTTATCAGCATTAAAAATTTTAATCACTTTCGAAGATTTTAAGGTTTCATCAACCAGAGAAAAAAGATTTCCCAGTTCTTCCTGAGCAAATCTTGCCTGTTTTTTCAGACTTTTTCCTACCCAAGAGATGATCCAACCCATAATCGGGAAGACAATTAATGAGAATAAAGTCAGTTTTGGGGATAAAAGAAATAATGCTGTAAGGGATGAGATAATCATAAACGGCGAATTCACGATATCTACCAATGAACCCATAATGCCGCCTTCTACTGCGCCTATGTCATTGGAAATCCGTGACATCATATCGCCTTTCCTTTGTTCCGTAAAAAAGGAAACAGGTAGCTTCAGAAATTTATCATACATCAAAGTACGAAGATCTCTTGTAATTCCCACACGGTAATTCACCAATAAATAAGAACCGAGATATCTGAAAATATTTCTAAGTAAAAACGCAACCGCAGTAATAGAACAGAGAACGGCTAAAACCTTGATACCTCCGTGCTCGTCCATATTAACCTGAATCGTGTAATATGCCCAATCTTTGAGGTAACCAAAATAATCTGCAATTCTACCACTCCAAACCGGAACTTTTGACGTGTCTACTTTTTCCACAGTTCCAAACATCACAGATAGAATAGGCAGTAAAGTTCCAATAGAAGCAATCTGGAGAAGAGAATACAAAATATTAAAAAACATACTGCCCCACAAAAATCTTTGATGCGGTCTGGCAATACTGATGATACGTTGAAATGGTTTCATTCAAAAAAATTGAATTGCAAAATTACGGAAAATAAATAGTTCTTTGAGAAGACGTTTAGAAATCGAAATTTACTTTACTATTGTAGTTTGGATGGAAGTTTTTGGTGTTCAGTTTCTCAATTGTTTTTGCGAAATTGTTGATAATATTAGTTAGGTTTTCCGCATCTACGATTTTTATATCGTCATTCACAGCGTGATAATGCGTCGCTTTGTTCATATCAACTGTTGAGATTGAATGGGCGATGATTTTCCTTTTAACGAAATTCACATTGTCCGAGCGGTAAAACAATTGCTGACCTTGATATGGATCTGGATAAACTTTCAAACCATTTACGGCATTTGTATTAATTAATTCATCAAAATCAGAAAACTCATCTCCAGTCATGAAAACTGCATTTTTGCCAAACTGAGATTCTGTTGCCAGCATTTCGAAATTGAAAAGAGCCGAGATGTTATTGAAAACAGGATCTAAGTCTTTGTTTTCTGACAAAGCTTTGGAGCCGATAAGGCCAATTTCTTCTGCATTGAAAGCCATGAAAACCATTGAGTAATCTGTCTTTTTATCTTTGAAATAATCTGCAAGACCTATCACTGCGGAGATTCCGCTTGCGTCGTCATCTGCGCCGTTGTAGACGTTGTCGCCAGATTTATTATTAGTTCCGATGTGATCAAAATGCCCTGAGAAAGCCAAGCTTTTTTCAGAATTTCCTTTCTTGATACCGCAAACGTTGAAGCCTTTCTGTTCTTTGTATTCAAACGGGACAAGATAAGAGTTGCCAAAGCAATAATCCAGATTATTTTTTTTGAATTCCGATGCGATGTATTCGGCAGCTTTATCATTTTCCGGTGTTCCGAATTTTCTGCCCTTCATCTCGTCAGAGGCCAAAGTAGAAATAATTTGTACAACCCTTTCTTGAGGGATTTCTTGAGCAAATGAAAATATTGATTGAGTAATAAAAAGAATAAGGCTTAATTTTTTCATAGTGGCTGATTAATTGATGATAGATAGGTCATTCATTATTCGGATTTGTTACCATTGACTTTAATAATCACAAGTAAAAAAAAACAGCCTCCAAAAAAGGAAGCTGTTCTTACTCAAAAAAATCGTCGTAAGCTTATCGAAGTCTGTCTACAGATTTTACGAGCCTCTCATCTTTTTTGATGTACACATTTGCCAGAAGCAAACATACAATCGCAATCACTGAGAAAACCGGCTCAATACCCTTCTCAGGAAAAGAGATTCCTCCGGGTAAGTTTTGTAGCCAATAAATCAAAAAACCAACCAACAAAGCGTTTATAAACAGGCTGATGTTGTTCAGCAAAATTTGTCTTTTTCGGTTTTTGAAACTGAAAATACTTAGCAATCCTAATAATATCAATAAGATAGTAGAAATATTAATGAGCATGTTTCCGCCCAATATATCAAAATCCTGAGCTGTAAGATTCAGGAACAAAGCGCCTAAAACAGCTAAAAATATCCAGATTGTTTGTATTCTTTGTAACATTCTTTTTAATCAATTCCTTTTTTAAAAGGGAATAAATGGTCTGCAAAAATAAAATAATTTTTGCGTAATTCAAAAATTAATGTAGATTTGCATTGTAATCACCTATTAAAAATGATAATCGCCTGATTTTCATTCTTACTTTTACAAAATAAATTTACTTTTTTACGCATTATATGTTTAATATTGAAACGCTAAAGTCAAAATCCGAAGAGGAATTGACCAAACTTTCTAAAGATTTAGGCGTCAATTTGGCAAAGAAAAGCTCTCCGGAAGACACTGTTTTCGCCATTCTGGATTATCAGGCTTCTAACCCAAAAATCATTAAAGATTATCTAAACGCCAATCAGGAAAATATGAATAAAAACACAGAAGACAATTCTGAGGAAAAAGCTGCTCCTGCTAAAAAACGAGGCAGGAAACCTGCAGTAAAACCGAAGCCAGAAGCAGAGGTTTCTACAACAGAGGTTGTCCTAGTAGAAACGCCTGTGGCTGCAGAAGCTCCGGTTGTGGAAGAGGAAGTCAAAAAGACAAATCCTCCCAAGAAAAAACAACCAAGAGCAAGAGTTGCACCAACCGAAAACAAGGAAGATGTTCTAAATGATGCACCTTCGGAGGCTACTCAGCCTACAGAAGTTGCTCCACAAATTGACGACAAAGCGGAGGAAGCAAAGCCTCAACAAAGAGCGCCACAACAGCAGAATAACCGTCAGCAACAGCAAAAGACCAACAACAACAGAGGTCAGCAAAAAACACAAAATCCCAATTCTCCCCAACACAACAATCAAAAAGAACCATCCGAAAACCCACAGGACAATTCCCCAAAGAAAGAATTCAACTTTGATGGATTGATCACCATAGAAGGTGTTTTGGAAATACTTCCGGACAATTACGGATTCCTTCGTTCTTCAGATTTCAGTTATATCTCTTCTCCGGATGACGTTTACGTTTCTACGAATCAGATCAGAAATTATGGTTTGAAGACAGGAGATACTGTAAAAGGATTTGTAAGATTACCAAAAGAAGGCGAGAAATATTTCTCTCTTTTGAAACCTACCGAAGTGAACGGACGTGATCTTGCATTTATCAAGGACCGTGTTGCTTTTGAATACCTGACACCACTTTTTCCTCAGGAGAAATTTAATCTGGCAGGGAGAGGTTCTACACTTTCTACAAGAATCGTTGATTTGTTTGCGCCAATTGGAAAAGGACAGAGAGCAATGATCGTGGCACAGCCAAAAACAGGTAAGACTATTTTACTGAAAGATATCGCCAACGCTATTTCTGCCAATCATCCGGAAGCTTATATGATGGTTCTTCTTATCGACGAACGTCCAGAGGAAGTGACTGATATGCAGAGAAGTGTGAACGCAGAAGTGATTGCCTCTACCTTTGATGAAGCGGCAGACAAACACGTGAAAGTTGCAAATTTGGTTCTTTCAAAAGCGCAAAGAATGGTAGAATGTGGACACGACGTGGTGATCCTTTTAGATTCTATCACACGTTTGGCCAGAGCTTATAACACCGTCACGCCAGCTTCCGGAAAAATACTTTCTGGTGGTGTGGATGCCAATGCCCTTCACAAGCCAAAACGTTTCTTTGGAGCTGCAAGAAAAATTGAGAACGGCGGATCGCTTACCATCATTGCAACGGCACTGATCGATACGGGTTCCAAAATGGACGAGGTGATCTTCGAAGAGTTCAAAGGAACTGGGAATATGGAATTGCAATTGGACAGAAAGATTGCTAACAAAAGGATTTATCCAGCAGTTGATTTGGTGTCATCCAGCACAAGAAGAGATGACCTTCTTCTGGACGAGGCGACGATGCAGCGTATGTGGATTATGAGAAAATATCTGGCCGATATGAATCCAATGGAAGCCATGGAATTTGTACAGAAGCAAATGAAAGCGACATTGAACAACGAAGAGTTCCTGATGTCTATGAACAGGTAGAATTGAACAATGTAAAAAGGATATTGTATTTAATAATAAAAAATTCCGAATCAGACTTGATTCGGAATTTTTTATTGATGTATTGATTGTAAATGATGCTTATTAGCTCATCCGTCTTACGGTGTTAAGATACAAACACATCCTCAACATCCTGTTTTCTGCTGAGAACAGCGTGTGCGTAAGAGCAATGCGCTTTTATTGTCCAGCCATTTTTTCTGGCAAATTCTACAGATTTTTCGACTAATTTTTTTCCAAGACCTTGCCCTTCGAATTTTGGAAAAACCATCACGTAGCTGACAATTAATTTTTTAAGTTCCGGAACAATGGTGTATGTGAGTCTTCCGACATCTTCGGTTTCATTTTTCAGGGTGATGTAACCGCCGTTTCCGGATTTGTTATTTTCAAAGCGAAGTTCCATAAGCGTCTATTTTAAAATAATGAATAGCGAAAAATATTCCAAATAAGATCAAAACCAACAATCATCTTCAAATTATTTTATTTTCAAAGTATTAGAAGATGATTGCAATCGCAAAAGTGAGAAATGAGCATCAACTCCACCTATGACTTCAATCAGCCAATGAAGATGGTATTTGATTTTTCCTTGATAGGCGTTCATTGGGTTCAATATCATCTGATAGGCGTTCGGAACTCTCCGTAACCAATGAGTCCATCGAAGTTTCTGCCAAATGGTGTGTAATACAAAAAGGCCTGATACAGGTTTTCTGTCTGCCAAAAGTTCCCGTTGACCTCGCCATAATTCAGTTTCCCGTCCGTACCTTTTGTGGCGATGATGTAACTGTAAAACCCTTGTTTCAGATAGATCTTTGCGAGGTATTTTTGTGCTTTTTCGTCGTATTGCATTTGGCTTTTGGCGTCAGCTTTATAATCATTGAACAGTCCCAGAACATAGAATTCCTTGTCAGATTTTTGACTGTCTAGCGCAAAATAAACCCAGGAATAGTCGCCTTCTTTGTCTGCATCTCTTTCGATTCCAAGATCATTTCTTCTGTAGTAATAAGCGCCATTCACGTCGGGCTGGTATTGATAATCGCCTGGATAAGCCCACACTGGATGAAGGTAAGTATAGTTCTTACCATCAATGTTTTCTGTATTTGCGACCATATCCAAAGCCTGATTCATGACTTTGTTATCAAAATAATAGAACTCATTATTCCCCGGAAAAGCCAAACCTAACTGCTGAAAAAGAAGCTGGTTTCCCAAAGTAGAACTTGGCCGGATATGATTAAGGGCAATTCCCCAATTGTTATTCTGAATGACACTCAGTGATAAAGAGGACAAATTGTTCGTAATGCCGGAGCCGTTGCCTGTTGCCATGATTTCCAGTCTTTGTTTCGCATTCGGATTTTTGGCATCAATGAATCTGGTGACATTGATGCCGATATTGGCGCCGTCTTCATAGATCGAGAATCTCTTTTTGAATAATGGTTTGTCCTGAGAATCTTTGTACACGATGATCTCGTAATTTCCTGAGATTTTTGGCTGGATTTTCTCGTTCGGGAAGGTCAATTCGTAATGCGTATATTTTTGATAGGTATTGAATGAATATTGGAATTGATCGATCAGCGCATTCATACTACCGTTCGCATATTCTGTGAAGAACAATCCGTCTTCTTCCCAGTTTCTGTTGTAATGTTTGTAGGTGTAGCGGTAGATCTGGCTGGAGTTGGAAAGATCATCAAATCTTAAGATCAACTGTTGACCTTGTGCAATGACAGGTGTTTCGTCATTGGTCTTTGGATTGAAAACCTGAATGCTTTTGATCTCCTGCGCAAAAGAAAATGCACTTAAAAAAAGAAAAATTAGTCTAAATACCTTCATCTTGCTAAGTTAATGTTTTATATTTTTACAGATAAAATTAAATAAAATGTTACACGTAGAATCTTTCACTTTCAACCCATTTTCTGAAAATACCTATGTTATTTATAACGATGAAAAGTCGGCTTTTCTTATAGATCCAGGTAATATGCCCGATGAAGAAACCAAAGTTCTGGCTGATTTTATAAAATCTAATGACCTGAAAATACAAAATATTCTTTTGACGCACGCGCATATCGATCACGTGATCGGTCTGCAATGGGCTTATGACGAGTTTCAAGTTCCTGTTTTGATCCATCTTAACGAAATGGAAATTTTGGAAAAAGCACCTTTTACGGCAAAGAATTACGGTTTCTTCTTTCCGGCTTTCAAAGGTGAAATCCGAAACATCAAAGAAGGCGATGAATTGGTATTGGGTTCTAACATTATGCGTGTTTTCGATGTTCCTGGACATTCCCCGGGAAGTGTGGCTTTTTTTAATGAGGACAATGATTTTGTGATTTCCGGAGACGCGCTGTTTATGATGAGCATTGGCAGAACAGATCTTTACAAAGGCGATTACGACCAATTGATCACCAGTATCAAAACCAAATTACTCTCGCTTCCGGAATCTACGAAAGTTTTCAGCGGACACGGAGAATCTACGACGATCGGTTTTGAAAAAGCACATAATTCTTTTTTGAAGTAAAATTTAAAACGATGACATATAGAATTCTTATTCTTTTATTATTAATATTCAATCTTTCGTTTGCTCAAAATGATTTGGACAAAAGCGAGATTGAAAATATTCAAAAACTGATCAAATTATGTCAAACTAAGAATGTCGATGGGATTTCTAAGATCATCAGTTATCCTTTGAATAGAGAATATCCAATTCCTGTAGTTAAAAATGAAGCGGAGTTAAAGAAAAGATTCAATCAGATTTTTGATAAGAAGATTATTGATCTAATTTCAAATTCTAAAATTGATCAATGGTCAAAAGTGGGTTATAGGGGAATTATGTTTGACGATGGAAATCTATGGATTGAATCTGATGGGGAAATAAAAGCGCTCAATTATCAAAGTGATTTTGAAATAAGTCAAAAGAAAAGTCTGATTAATAATGATAGGGAGAAGTTGTTTTCATCTTTGAAAGTTTTTAAATCTCCGACTTACAAAATCAAAACTAAAAGTTACCTGATCAGAATTGATGAATTGAATAATGGAAAATACCGTTATGCTTCTTGGAAAATCGGAAAATCAGAAGCTGCAAAACCAGATTTAATTCTAACAAACGGAGAACTTAAGTTCGATGGAAGTGGTGGCAATCACACCATCATTTTCAAAAAAGGCGAATATGTTTATGCAATTTACCGTGGAATCATCGGAGAAAAAGATGCGGCGGAAATTTCTTTGACTGTAGAACAAGAAGGGCAAATGATTTTACAGCAAGACGGCCAATTAATAGAATAAAAAAACGCTTCCGAATTGGGAGCGTTTGATTGATGTTTTAATCTCGGAAATTCACATCTCTGATGTTAAGGAAGTGAGAAACGTTCCCTTTCCAATGGTTTTCTTCTATGGTGAATGCCAAATCGAAAGTTTTAGTTTTGAAGTCTTCGGCAAACTGTCCAAATCGGAATCCGACACATTCTATATTTCTCCCTGTTGTCGGCTGGGAAATATTAAATTTGAGATGCGTGCTTTCTTTCCCCATCAATCGGACGTAACCACTGACTTTCACATTTTTGAGAACCAAAATAGGTTTCATATTTTGCGGGCCAAAAGGCGCTAGTTTTCTGTGGAAATTGATAAATTCTCTGTTTAAGTCTTCAGGATTGACCACACTGTCCACGTAAATTGTTGGTTCTTTCTGGTGTTCCTGGATGTTGTTTTTGACGTAGTCTTCGAATCTGATTTTAAATGCCTCAAACTTGTCTTTCTCCATAGAAAGTCCTGCCGCAGCCTGATGTCCACCAAATTTCATAAAAAGGTCGGCGCAATGTTCCAAAGCTTTGTGGATGTCAAAATCCGAAACAGATCTGGCAGATGCTACCATCTCCCCGTTATTTCCTTCGGTAAAAACCAAAGTCGGTTTAAAGTAATTTTCGATCAGCCGGGACGCAACAATTCCAATCACGCCTTTGTTCCAGCTTGGATCATAAACAATGGTGGAATAACGCGCTGTTTGCTGTAGTTCCAAGGCTTGGCTCATTGCAGACTGCGTGATGTTGATGTCCATCTCGCGGCGTTCGTCATTCAGGTTGATGATGTCTTCCACGATTTGCTGAGCCTGTTTTAGGTTGTCGGAAATCATCAGTTCAACCGATGCCTTGGCATGTGAAATCCTTCCTGCTGCATTGATTTTCGGAGCGATATCAAAGACGATATTTGAAATTTCGAAATGCGCGAGTTTCTCTTCCGGAATTAGTAATCTCAATCCAAATTTCCTTGTTTTTCTTAGAAATTTGAGACCTTGCATCGCCAACACCCTATTTTCACCGGTCATTGCAACAATGTCAGAAGCGATACTGATGGCCAGCAAATCCGTCAATTCAAACAGTTCACTTTCCGGAATTTTATAGATCGTATTAAGACCTTGGCAAAGTTTGAAACCAACGCCACAACCACTCAATTCCTTGTAAGGGTATCGGCAGTCTTTTCTTTTAGGATCCAGAACAGCAATCGCTTTCGGAAGTTCGTCTCCTGGTAAATGGTGGTCACAGATGATGAAATCCACACCTACAGAATTGGCATAATCTATTTTGTCAACAGATTTGATCCCGCAATCCAGAGCAATAATCAATGAAAATCCGTTGTCTCGTGCGAAGTCAATGCCTTCATCAGAAATACCATAGCCTTCTACGTTTCTGTCCGGGATGTAAAAGTCTAGGTATTTTTTGTCAACTATTTTGCTGAGGTACAGGTACATCAATGCAACAGATGTAGTGCCGTCTACGTCATAATCGCCGTAAACTAATATTTTCTCACCATTTTCTATGGACGTTGCAATGCGTTCTACCGCCTTTTGCATATCGGCCATCAGAAAAGGATTGTGAATGTCTGTACCGTTTGGTTTGAAGAATTCTCGGGCTTTCTGATAATTATCGATGCCGCGCATGACCAGGATTTTGGATTCTAAAGTTCCAAAGCCAATAGAGGAAATTAATCCATCAACAATGTCTTCGTCCGGCTCGGTTTTATAGATCCATTTTTGACTCATAGCTACAAAAGTAATGAAAAATTTATCGATAAGAAATTAAAACAGCTGCCAATTTGATTGATAGCTTGGATTGGAAAGGGTCTGTATTGTTTTAATTTTTGATGAGTTTTTGGGTTTCAATTCCTGATAGTGTTTCAATGGAAATCAGGTAATTTCCTTTAGAAAAGGCGGAAATATCAATCTGCGAAGTTTGATCAGACTTGATTAGTGAGCCTTTGATGTCATAAATTTTAACTGATTTGATGTCTTCTTCAGATTTAATAGTAATGAAATCAGAACTTGGATTCGGAAAAACACTGATTTGATTTTTAGTGATTTCCTGTACCGCCAATTGGTCCATATCTTTAATGGTAATATGGTCCACGATAAAACCACTGCCATCATTGTCGAATTCGAAATTCAGCTCATTAGCTCTTACTACTTTATTGCCAAGGGCGGACGTGTGAACCAGTTGATTGTCAAGATAATATTTCACGTTTTTTTCTGTGACGTGGTCTATTTCAATCGTTAGATGATACCATCGTCCGGCAGTCCAGTTTCCTAAATCTAAGAAATTGACGTCGCTGTCCGCATACAGTTTACCGCTGTACATAAAATTAAATCCGCCAGCCCAAGCGTAAGTGCCATTGTTATGGTAATACAAAGACAGCATATAGTAATCCGACTTGTCCAGTTTTTCCAATTTCACATCTGCAGAGATTGAAAGTCTGTTGTATTCAGGGATTTTTTTGAAAAGAAAAGACATGTTTTCCGTGTACGCCCCAGTGCTTGTCACTTCAACAGAGTTGTTGCCGTCTGTAGCTTTCCCCGTGACCACTTTGAAATTATTGTTAGGCACATTATCTGTCTTTACCGTCCATTCTTTTTGCCCGACAACCGTTCCGGGTTGATAACCTTCGGAAGTTTCAAAGGAAATTTTTTGTTGAGCGGATGTTGTGATTGCTAAAAAAATAGTGGCTAACGAGAATAGAAATTTTGTCATAAATTCATTTGAAAAGGCAGGCGAATTTAGAAAAATAATTATTGATTCCCTTAAAATCAATAAAAAAACCTTCCGAAAAAAATCGAAAGGTTATGTTTTGACTGAGTATGTCCTAACGTGCCAAAGTCTATTTGGTGTGATTCATCGCATTAGCATCGATATTGACACCAAGTCCTTGCGCAACTCTCATTCCAAGCTCTATATTCGCACGGAAAAAGTGGCAAAGCTGACGGTTGATGATCTCGTCTCGTTTGGGTCCGTCTACGCCACCAAGATGTCCAACGATGTTGTTTACCAAAGCGGTTCTGGCTTCCTGATCCAAAGCTTTTGTGTAGAAAAGTCCGGGCTGCGTGTAATGATCATCGTCATTCTGATTTCTGTCAAAGTGTGCCACTCGGGAATGGTCCAAGTCATATTCCAGATTCTTGTAAGATTCTGTAGGCTCTACATCGCTGAAGCTGTTTGGGAAATAATTTGGCTTGTCACCATAATCAGTGTCTTCTGCCATATGGCCGGCTCTCTGGAAATTGTTCACAGCGAATGGGCATCTGTTGACTTCCAGCTGATGAGAGTTAACACCTAACCTGTATCGGTGTGCATCTGAGTAAGAGAATAATCTGCCTTGCAGCATTTTGTCCGGAGAAAAACTGATGCCGTCTACCAGATGGCTTGGTGCAAAAGCTGCTTGTTCAACGTGAACGAAGTAGTTTCTTGGCACTTCATTCAGTTCCATGACGCCAACTTCCTGTAAAGGAAATTCATCCTGGAACCAGACTTTGGTGACGTCAAACGGATTCCAACGGAATTCTTTCGCCTGCTCTTCTGTCATGGTCTGGATGTAAAGTTTCCATTTTGGAAAATTTCCAGCTTCGATTTCTTTGATCAGATCTTCTTGGGAAAAATCCGGGTTTTCACCTTTCATTTTTGTAGCCTCGTCGTCAGAGAAGTTTTTAATGCCTTGTTGCGTTTTGAAATGGAATTTGACCCACGTTCTTTCATTTTTATCATTGATCAAAGAAAAAGTGTGGCTTCCAAATCCGTGCATGTGTCTGTATCCGTGAGGCGTTCCTCTGTCAGACATCAAGATCAGAACCTGATGAAGAGATTCCGGGTTCAAAGACCAGAAATCCCAAACCATCGTTTTGCTTTTCAAATTGGTTTTGGGTACACGTTTTTGAGTATGGATGAAATCAGGGAATTTCTTAGCGTCCTTGATAAAGAAAACAGGTGTGTTGTTTCCTACCAAATCCCAGTTTCCGTCTTCTGTATAAAATTTCAAAGCGAAACCTCTTGGGTCTCTTTCTGTATCAGCACTGCCCATTTCTCCACCTACTGTTGAGAATCGTGCGAACATCTTGCAGGAGTTGCCAACGCTGGAAAAAAGTTTTGCTCTTGTCAAATGTGTAATGTCGTGTGTTACGGTAAAAGTTCCGTAAGCTCCAGAACCTTTGGCGTGTACAATTCTTTCCGGAATCCTTTCTCTTACAAAGTGTGCAAGATTCTCCTGAAGAATAAAATCCTGTAACAAAACCGGACCGCGTGGGCCTACAGTCTGCGAATCCTGATGCTCGTAGTAAGGAGCACCTACAGAATTGGTGAGTTTTTTCTTGTTTTCCATATTTCAGATTTTATTGATGTATGTTATTTTTAAGCGAAATTCGATAAAAAAACTTATTTATGAAACAAATTAATAATTATATTTGTCATAGATAAAATAAATTACAAGTCGTGAATATCCAACAATTAGAATATTTAATTGCAGTAGATAAATATAAACATTTTGGCAAAGCTGCACAAGCCTGTTTTATTACCCAGCCTACGCTGAGCGCAATGATCCAAAAGTTTGAAGATGAGCTGGATGTCAAGATCTTTGACAGAACCACACATCCTATCAGAACGACTGATGCAGGTGCAGAATTGATCAAAGAAGCGCAGAAAGTGATTGATTCTGTGATGGAATTGAGAAACAAAGCTAATTTCCTTAACAATATCCTTGCAGGAAAGCTTAATTTGGGAATTATTCCTACGGTTTCTACCTATGTTTTACCAAACGAGATTTTTAGTTTCCTTAATAAGAATCCGCAGATAGAGCTTAATATCAAGGAGATGACCACGGAAAGCATCATCAAGTCTTTGAAATCCGGAGAGTTGGATGCTGGTATTATTTCCACGCCTTATTCTGCTGCGGATGAGTTTTATCAGGATTTTCTTTTTAATGAAGAGCTGATGCTTTATTCCGGTACAGAATCCGGACAGAAAAAGGACTGTTTTGTAGTTCCAGAGGATATAGATGTGAATAAAGTATGGCTTCTGGAAGAAGGCAATTGCTTGCGGACTCAATTTGAAAATATCTGTCACCTGAAAGAAAATTCTTTGAAACCAAAAAACCTGGAATTTTTAGCTTCCAATGGCAATACCTTGATCCAAATGGTGGACAAAGTGGGCGGAATTACGATTCTTTCTGAGATTGGCGTCCAGCAATTATCAGATGAGCAAAAACAAAAAGTTTCCAGATTTATCAAGCCATTTCCTTACAGAGAGATCAGTCTAATCTATTACAAGCCAACTTACAAGCAGAAGATCATAGATGAATTGATCTCGGAGATCCGCACTTCTATGGAGCAGAAACTTAATTTTTATAAAGACCAGGACAATTATGTCAGCATAAAACCTGAATAAATTCATACTGGATTGATAGGGATTGATTTTGAAATCTAAAAAATAGTATGTAAATTTGCAGTCGATTTTTGAATAAACGGAGGAGAACTTTGACTGATTGCAACCTCAATAAAAAATGCTAAAACAGATTCTTTCTCTTTTAGTTCCTTTTTTAGAACAATCATTGTTTGACCTCAAAAATTTAATATAAAAAGGAATATTTATGTCTTATTTATTTACGTCCGAATCAGTTTCTGAAGGACATCCTGATAAAGTAGCAGATCAGATCTCTGACGCGCTTATTGATCACTTTTTAGCTTACGACAAAAACTCAAAAGTAGCTTGTGAAACGCTTGTGACTACAGGTCAGGTTGTTTTGGCAGGTGAGGTGAAGTCAGAGGCTTATCTTGATGTTCAGCAAATTGCAAGAAACGTGATCAACAAAATTGGTTACACAAAAAGTGAATATATGTTCAATGGTGATTCTTGTGGTGTCATCTCAGCGATTCACGAGCAGTCTCCGGACATCAATCAAGGTGTAGATAGAACATTGGATGAAACCGATTTTGAGACCAGAGCAAATGCTCAAGGTGCTGGTGATCAGGGGATGATGTTCGGTTATGCTACCAATGAAACAGAAAATTATATGCCTTTGGCATTAGATCTCGCGCACCAGATCCTGAAAGAATTAGCAGAATTAAGAAGAGAAGGTTCTGCTATCTCTTACCTGCGTCCTGATGCAAAATCCCAGGTCACTATTGAGTATTCTGATGATCACAAACCAGTGAGAATAGACAGTATCGTGGTTTCTACGCAGCACGATGACTTTGCAAGTGAAGAAGCGATGTTAGCGAAGATCAAAAAAGATATCATAGAAATTTTGATTCCCAAAATCAAAGCGAAACAGAAACCGGAACTTCAGAAGTTGTTTGATGATAATATCAAATACCATATCAACCCAACAGGGAAATTTGTGATCGGTGGGCCTCACGGAGATACAGGTCTTACGGGAAGAAAGATCATCGTCGATACTTACGGAGGGAAAGGTGCTCACGGTGGTGGTGCATTCTCTGGTAAAGATCCAAGTAAAGTGGACAGAAGTGCAGCGTACGCAACAAGACATATTGCGAAAAATCTAGTTGCAGCCGGTGTTGCAGATGAGGTTTTGGTTCAGGTTTCTTATGCTATTGGTGTGGCAGAGCCTTGTGGGCTTTACATCAATACTTACGGGACTTCCAAATTGGATATCAATGATGGCGAATTGGCGAAGAAAGTGCAACAGTTGTTCGATCTAAGACCTTACGCAGTTGAGAAAAATCTTAAATTAAGAAATCCAATTTATATTGAGACAGCTGCTTACGGCCATATGGGAAAAGACTATTACGTAGCTGATAAAACCTTTAATAAAGGACTTAAAAATGAAATCACTTTGAAAGACCTGGAATTTTTCACTTGGGAAAAACTAGATCGAGTAGAGGACATCAGAAAAGAATTTGGGTTATAAAACCTGATTTTTTAGAAATCTCGAACTGCTTTGTCTTTGGATGAAGCAGTTTTTTTTAAATTTGAAATCTGATCATCTCGTAAAATCGCACGGTATAGTGTCCTTGGAAATGTTACTATTCAAAAATCTATTTTTTTATTTTTGTCGTCAATTAATATTAAATTAAAATGAAATCAAAATATTACATGATCGCGTTCCTCTTTGTTTTTTGTGCTTTTGCAAAATCACAATTGACGATGCATAAGTTCATAACCGCTGGTTATGTCTATCAAAACCAAAGCTTTGGTGAGCTGGGTGGTAAACTGCTTTTCCTAAGCAATGACGACGTTCTGTTCCGCGTTGGAGCTTCTGCTTTGATGGGTTCTGCCAATAGTAAATTGGCGATATTGCCCAAAGTAAACGCCGATTTTTTATTGAATTTTCAACGAAATGTGGACTTCTATCACGCGAATTATTTCATTTTGGGAGCAGAAGCAACCCATAAATACATCGCGCCGAAAGCAGGATTCAGTCTTTTTGGAATTTTGGATCTAACAGGTGGATACGCTTTTTCGCTGGACAAAGAAGGAATCAATGGTAAAGAGTTGAAAGGGCTTAATATCAATTTCACAATCAATATCCCATTAGTTGTGATTAATTGATTTAACTATTTCATTTTTTTTGAATCAAATTAAAGAAATATAAAAATTTAACAGTCTATTAACATTTTGTTTAGTCTTTTTTATTACTTTTACAGACCTAAAAAAAAGCGTATAGAAAAAATTTACTTCATTAAAAATTAAAAACAACCGGGTCAGGACAATTAGTTACCGCAGTAACTGATGGTTTGCTGGGTGTTGTATTAAAGAAGTATTATTATGAAAACGCAAACTGATAGCCAATTAATCCTAAAATATCAGAATGGTGACGAGAGGTCACTTTCCCTTCTGATCAACAGACACAAAAAAGATCTTTTCAGCTTTATCTATTATAAGTTGATGGATGAAGATCTGGCCAATGATATCTTCCAAGATACATTTGTCAAAATCATTGTAACACTCAAAGAAGGCCGTTATAAAGAGGAAAACAAATTTATTCTCTGGGCAAAACGTATCGCCCATAATTTGATTATTGATCATTTTCGTCTGCAGTCCAAACACATCAAAATTTCCGAAACATCTTATGAAAATGAAGAGTTTTCCATCTTTGATATCATCAAAGAACCGGATAGCAATATTGAGGACAGATTGATAGACAAACAAATAAATGACGATCTTTTGAGAATGCTTGTTATGCTTCCGGAGAATCAGCAGGAGGTCGTAAAGCTTAGGTTTTTTGACGGTCTCAGTTTCAAAGAGATTGCAGATCATACAGATACCAGTATCAATACCACACTTGGAAGAGTGAGATATGCGCTGATTAATCTCAGAAAAATAATGGAAGAGCATAACATTATTTTGACAAAATAACCACTGTGTAATAATAAAGATTTTCTTTTGGCGTTATTGTTGTAAAAGTCAGCCTATGAAAAGAAACGACACTTTAACAACGAAAACATTGACGCCAAAAAAAGAAATAATCGATTTTCTGATGAACTATTCCAAGAATATTCATCCGATAAAAACCAAGAACAGAAAAACTATTTTAGTTTCTAAGAACTAAGCATTTTAGATTTTTAAATAATTGATTTTTATGACAGAACTTTCCTATGTAGATCAAAAATGATTAGATTTGTGCCTTATGACAAACGTAAGGCACATTTTTTTTGATCTCGACAATACGCTTTGGGATCACCGCAGAAATGCATATTTGACCATCAAAGAGTTATTTGAGCAGCAGCAGATTGCGGAAATCTATCACATCGATTTTGAATCCTTTCACGACGCTTATCACGAAATTAATGAAAAACTTTGGGAGCAGATGCGCGATGGCGAAATCGATAAAGACTATTTAAGAAAACACAGATTTTTTGATACCTTCCTAAAATTCCAGGTGGATGACCAAGATTTGGCAGATTATTTTGAACATCATTTTCTTGACGAAATTTTGAAGTATAATGAATTGGTTCCTGGCGCGGCTGACCTTCTGGATTATCTGCAGGATAAAGATTATAAGATGCATATCATCTCCAATGGTTTCCAGGAAGTGACTGAGAGAAAATGTGTTCTTTCCGGCATTGCTGATTATTTTGAAACCATTACCAGCGCAGATTCCGTTGGTATTAGGAAACCAAGACCGGAAATATTCCAATATTCTTTGGACCTTGCAAAAGCTGAGAAAAATGAAAGTCTGATGATTGGTGATGATTGGATTGCGGATGTAAAAGGCGCTCAGAGATTTGGGATCGATGTTATTTTCTTTGACGTTTACCATGACAATCCACGGGAACAAAATCTGAAAGTCATCAAACATTTATCAGAAATCAAACAATACGTATAAAAGATAAAAGCCTTTCATTGTTGAAAGGCTTTGCTGTATTTGAAAAGAAATAGAGATTAGATCCCCAAACTTTCTCTCACTCGGGAAATTGTATCCAAAGCTATTTTTCTTGTTTTCTGCGCACCTTCCTGTAGTTTGGCTTCAAGCTCGTCCAGATGAGTCATGTAATAGGCAAAAGTCTCTCTTTCTTGTGCAAATCTTGTCAGGATCAGATCCAGTAATTCTTTTTTAGCATGTCCGTAACCATAGTTTCCAGCCAGATATTTGGCCCTCAACGCCTCAGTTTGTTCCGGAGTTGCTACCAAAGCATAGATTGCAAAAACCTTATCTGTTTCAGGATCTTTAGGATCTTCCAAAGGTGTAGAGTCTGTCTCGATGGACATTACCTGCTTTTTCAGTTCTTTTTCTGGTAAGAAGATATTGATGATGTTACCTCTCGATTTTGACATTTTGTGTCCATCGGTTCCTGGTACATATTTGGTGTCTTGCTGCAACTCCGCCTGAGGCAATACCAAAACTTCACCCATTTGATTGTTGAATCTGGAAGCCACATCTCGTGCGATTTCCAAGTGCTGAAGCTGATCTTTCCCCACAGGAACTATTTCCGCATCGTAAAGCAGAATATCAGCCGCCATTAGAATCGGATAGGTGAAAAGGCCTGCATTTACATCTTGCAACCTGTCTGCTTTATCTTTGAAAGAATGCGCCAATGTCAGTCTTTGATAGGGGAAAAAGCATGACAAATGCCACGACAACTCACAGGTTTCCGGGATGTCACTTTGTCTGTAGAAGTAGGTTTTTTCTGTGTCTAGTCCGCAGGCCAGCCAAGCTGCGGCAATCTCATAGGTGTTTTCTTTAAGTTCAACAGCATTTTTGATCTGTGTTAAAGAGTGAAGATTGGCGATGAAGAGAAAGGATTCGTTCTCCGCTTTTTTGGATAGTTCTATTGCAGGGATGATGGCTCCCAAAAGATTTCCCAAATGTGGCGTTCCGGTGGCTTGTATTCCGGTAAGGATTCTAGACATTAAGATGAAGATTAAAATTTCAGATTTCAGATTTTCTAAAATCGAGTCACAAAAATAGGAAAGATAAAATGTTCCACAAAGAATTGGTGCAGGGTTTTATTTAATCTCAATCTTTTCTCCACCGAATTTTGGCTCTACATCAAAAAGAAGATCTACGAACACCTTTGCTTTTGCAAGATATTCCCGAAGGTTTGTTTGGATTCCCGCATATTGATTCACATCCGCTGCATTGTAACCGTACGCTGTGGTATGGTTTTTTTGAGCCAGAAAAACAGCCCGTTCATTATGGAATCTCTGGGAAATAATAATGAATTTATCTTGACCGAAAATTTCTTTCGCCCTCACCACAGAATCCAAAGTTCTGAATCCTGCAAAATCTTCAAATATTTTTTCTGCCGGAATGCCTTCTGCAATGAGGTCGTTTTTCATTTGTTCAGGCTCATTGTAGCCCTCAACAGAGTTGTCTCCACTCACGATGACAAACTGTATTTTTCCAGCTTTGTACAATTCCGAAGTAGCTTTGATCCGATAAGAGAAATATAAATTGGGATTTCCGTTGTTCAAAGTTTTACTTGTTCCCAAAACCAAGGCTGTTTTGCAGGTTGGGATTTTGCTGACATCGGTATAAAGAAACGCGTCGCTTTTACTTTTGATGGTGTAATTGGCAAAAAGGATAAAAAGAAATCCTGTCACAAGAAGTAACAGGAATAGGTTGATAAAGTTTTTAGTGAGTGTCATTGGTGTTTTTTTAACCCATTTTAAAAATCCAATCCGTTCGGGAAAGCTTTCTTTCTGAAGAGATAAAGAAACAGTGCGCCGGCTGTGATAGCACTATCAGCAACGTTGAAAATGTATTTGAAAAACTCAATTCTGTTGCCACCTAAGACAGGAACCCAATCCGGCCAAACGGTGTCTACTAACGGGAAGTGCAGCATATCTACCACGCAGCCTTTCATCAAATCTGAGTAGCCCTGCCCGAACGCCGTAAGTTGGGAAACGCCGCCGTAATCGATCCATCGTTCCGAAGTGGTGTCATAGAAGGTGCCGCTGTCGAAAATGACGCCATAAAAAATACCGTCAAAAACATTCCCGATGGCGCCGGCAAAGATCATGGCCATTGGAATAATCAAATAATTAGAAGCGCCTTCTTTCAGCCATTTTTTGAAAAGAAAAACCATTCCTACGGCAAGCCCAAGTCGAAGAATAATGAGCGTGTATTTCCCCCATAATCCTCCGAAATGCAGCCCATAAGCCATTCCGGGATTTTCCACGAAGGTCAGTTTGAACCAACTGAGTCCTAAAACATTGATGCTCTCGCCAAGGTAGAAATGGGTTTTGATATAGATTTTGGAGAACTGGTCGATGAAAAGGATCAGCAAAGTAATGGCCACTATTTTCTTCATTACAATCCTTTTGGTTTAGTTGGTTTGAAGATTTTTTTATCTTTTCTGTCCGTGATTTTTTGGATGGTTTTCTGATTATGAAAATTGTTCTTAGTATGAAATTTTTCGAATTCGATATTCATATCTTTCAATACACTTTTCAGTGCGGTCAATTCCATGGCGTTTTTTGGATGTACAATGATGGATTCCATTATGTCAATTTTTTGGGGTTAAAATCAAGATTGTATTAATTTTTCCTGAAGAAAAATTTTTGCAAATGTAATTTAAATTACTTATTTCTTAGACAATTCGTCCAGTCTTTTACGTTCTTTTTCACTCAAATCGGCCAACCCATTTTTCCCGATTTTGCTAAGAAGATGATCGATTTCGTCCTGGCGTTCTTTGCGCTTTGCATTGAATGCATCATCAATGGTGTAATATTTCTGATCGGGTTGAAAGATATTCTTTACAGCCTTATTCCTAAAAACAAAAAAGCCGATCACAATAACCAGGAGTAAAATAATAATTAGAATCATCTTTATAAAAAAAATACAAAGCAAAAGTGCCGAAACACCTTATGCTTTGTATGATAGTTGATTACATTAAACGCTGTACTTAATACTTTTTACAACAGCTTATCGCTGCATGTTTTTGGCTTCAATACTCAACGTTGCGTGAGGTACGGCTTTTAATCTGTCTTTAGGAATCAGTTTTCCGGTGACTCTGCAAATACCGTATGTTTTGTTCTGGATACGGATCAAAGCATGCTTCAAGTCACGTACAAATTTTTCCTGTCTTCCTGCAAGGATAGAATTCTGTTCTTTGCTCAGTGTTTCTGCACCTTCTTCAAAAGCTTTAAAAGTTGGCGAAGTATCGTCTGTGCCATTATTTTGATCATTGATAAAGCTTTCTTTGATAAGCATGAGATCGTGTTCTGCTTTATCTATTTTATCCTGGATCAATTGTTTGAATTCCTGAAGGTCTGCGTCACTATATCGTAATTTTTCGTCGGCCATTTCCATTGTTATTAATTGTTTAATTTTTTTTTGGCTTTTTGCTTTTAGCAGCCACGCTTATTTTATGATTCAACAAGTATAGAAATAAAATTCAAAAGATATCTACAAAGAATTGTCAATTCACAATTTCTTAACAATAATAAAAATTTGTTTACTTTTTATTAATTTTTACCTTGAATTTCTCTTCATCTATCTCTATTTCGTCAAAATCCGAGAGTGAATTTACAAATTCTATTTTATCTGACAATACCTCTGCAGAAATATATGCATCATTGCTAATAATTTCTTTCTGGAAAGGAGAATCTTCTTCCAATTGGATTGCTATCTTATCCGTCAAATCAAAATTCTTTTCTTTTCTAAGATTCTGAACCCGATTGATGAACTCTCTCGCAATGCCTTCCGATTTCAACTGATCCGTGAGCGTCAAATCTAATGCCACAGTTACTTTTCCTTCACTAGCAACAGTCCATCCTGGGATGTCTTTTGTGGAAATTTCGACATCATCAGTGGTGATCTCGTATCCGGAAACAGTCGCTTTTCCTTCTTTTTCTAATGAAGCAATTTGCTCAGAAGTGAAATTCGAGATTTCTCCAGCCACAGTTTTCATATCTTTTCCTAATCTCGCCCCAAGGGTTTTGAAATTCGGTTTGATTTGTTTTACAATCAGGTGCGCCGCTTCTTCAGCATTAATCAGTTGTAATTCCTTCACATTGACTTCTTGCTTAATGAGTTCAGAAACCGCTAAAATCTGCTGCTCAGTTTTCTTATCCAAAACTGGGATCATCACTTTTTGAAGTGGTTGACGAACCTTTATGTTCTCCTTTTTTCTTAATGAAAAAACCATCGACGTGATTTGCTGAGCCAAATGTGTTTTCTCAACCAGATCCTGGTCAATCAGGCTTTCATCCACAACCGGGAAATCTGTTAGGTGAACAGAGTTTACCACGTCTTTTCCAGTCACTTTGTTCAAATCTTGGAACAATTGATCCATAAAGAACGGCGCAATTGGTGCGGAAAGTTTCGCAACAGTTTCCAGGCAAGTATAAAGTGTTTGGTAAGCCGAAATTTTGTCATCAGAATAATCGCCTTTCCAGAAACGCCTTCTGCACAGTCTTACGTACCAGTTGCTTAAATTATCATTAACGAAGTTATTAATGGCTCTTGATGCTTTTGTAGGCTCGTAATCTTCGTAGAAAGATTTCACGTCTTTGATGAGTAGATTTAATTCAGACAAGATCCAACGGTCAATTTCCGGCCTGTTTTCAATGTTGCTTTCCAAATATTTGAAACCGTCAACATTGGCATACAAGGCGAAGAAAGAGTAGGTGTTGTAAAGCGTTCCGAAGAATTTTCTTCTCACTTCATCAATGCCTTCAATGTCAAATTTCAGATTTTCCCAAGGATTCGCATTGGAAATCATATACCAACGCGTCGCATCTGGCCCGTAAACAGAAAGTGTTTCGAAAGGGTCAACGGCGTTTCCAAGACGTTTGGACATTTTCTGTCCGTTTTTGTCTAAAACCAAACCATTTGAAACGACGTTTTTATAAGCTACAGAATCGAAAACAGTTGTTGCAATTGCGTGTAAAGTGTAGAACCAACCACGCGTTTGGTCAACGCCTTCTGCAATGAAATCTGCCGGGAAAGCTTTGTTGTTATCAACTTGCTCTTTATTCTCAAACGGATAATGCAATTGCGCGTAAGGCATCGCTCCAGAATCGAACCAAACATCAATCAAATCGCTTTCACGCTTCATCGCTTTTCCGGATGCTGAAACTAGAGTGATTTGGTCCACAATATTTTTATGAAGATCTACCAAAGCGTAATTTTCTTCAGACATATTTCCAATCTCAAAACTTTGGAAAGGGTTTTCTTTCTGGAAACCAGCTTCGATGGATTTTTCAATGGCGTTGTACAATTCTTCCACAGAACCGATGATCACTTCTTCTTTTTTGTCCTCAGTTCTCCAAATTGGCAACGGAATTCCCCAATATCTGGAGCGGGAAAGATTCCAGTCGTTGGCGTTTTTCAACCAATTTCCGAAACGGCCTTCTCCTGTAGATTTTGGTTTCCAGTTGATGGTTTCATTCAAATCGAACATTCTGTCTTTCACATCAGTCACTTTGATGAACCAAGAATCGAGTGGATAATACAACAAAGGCTCATCCGTTCTCCAACTGTGCGGATAACTGTGAACATATTTTTCAACCTTGAAGGCTTTATTTTCTTTTCTTAATTTTAAGGCAATTCTTTCATCAACAGAAAGATAGGCTTTCAAATCAGAAATAATTGATTTTAAATTTTCTTTCTGAATGTTAAATTCTACAGCTTTTTCTTCTTCATTAAGGTATTCACCTTTCACATATTCATTGGCAAAACCGTAAGTTTCATCTTTAACAATCGATAAAAATTTACCTTGCATATCCACCAACGGAACCGGATTTCCATTCTCATCCAAAACCAACATTGGTGGAACTTCTGGCGTTGCTTCTTTCGCAACTTTCGCATCATCTGCACCAAAAGTCGGCGCGGTGTGCACAATTCCTGTTCCATCTTCTGTTGTCACAAAATCTCCGGCAATCACTCGGAAAGCATTTTCCGGATTTTGGTAAGGCGTAGCGTAATCTAAAAGTTGTTTATATTGAATTCCAACCAAATCAGCACCTTTGAATTCGGCTAAGATTTTATATGGAATAACTTTAGTTTCAGAAGTGTAATTGGCAAAATCTTCATCTGTTCCTTCCGCATATTTCTTCGCAAATTGTTTTGCAACCAAAGCTTTCGCCAAAATAATATTAATTGGTTCGAAAGTATATTGGTTAAAAGTCTTCACCAAAACATAATCGATTTTTGGTCCAACCGTCAAAGCGGTGTTGGAAGGTAAAGTCCAAGGCGTCGTCGTCCAGGCAAGAAAATAAACATCAGATCTTGGTTGCTGATTGTCAAATTCTTCCCAATGCAAAGCTCCGCCACAACTATTTCCTGCAGCTTCAGAACTATCTATTTTGGAACCGGAATAAGCAATCGCCGACAATTTTTTCCAGGTTTCGCTTGCGTTTTCGGGTGCTTGTTTTATTTTAAATTGAGCTACAACCGTCGTGTCAGAAACATCACGATAAGCGCCTGGCTGATTCACTTCGTGAGAAGACAAACCTGTTCCCGCTTTTGGAGAATAAGGTTGGATTGTGTAACCTTTGTACAGCAAGCCTTTGTCATAGATTTGTTTCAAAAGCCACCAAACCGATTCCATATATTTTGGTTTGTAGGTGATGTATGGATTTTCCATATCCACCCAATAACCGATTTTTTCGGTCATATCGTTCCAGACATCGGTGTAGCGCATCACGGCGTTTTTACAAGCTTCGTTGTATTCTTCGATGCTGATTTTCTTGCCGATATCTTCTTTGGTAATTCCCAATTCTTTCTCAACACCCAATTCTACTGGAAGTCCGTGTGTGTCCCAACCTGCTTTTCGGAAAACTTGTTTTCCGGATTGCGTTTGGAAACGGCAGAAAATATCCTTAATTGCTCTCGCCATCACGTGGTGAATACCCGGCATTCCGTTGGCAGAAGGCGGTCCTTCATAAAAAACAAACTCCGGCTGTCCTTCGCGGATCTCTACGGATTTTTTGAAAGTGTCGTTGGTTTTCCAAAATTCTGCAACGTTTTTTGCAGTTTCGGTAAGGCTAAGATTTTTATATTCGGTGAACTTGCTCATTTTCAATGTCTCAAATCTGTTTTTGATAGATTAAGTTTGCGAATTTAGTGATTTTTGTCGATTTTTAAAGCATCTTTTATGCGGTTTCTGAATGTTAAAAACTTCAAATTCAGAATCATAAAATTGGTTTATGTTTTTATAAATTTGTCACTTAAAATTATCATCCTTGGAACTATACCCAACCATTGAAAAATCCGATTTAAAATCAATCAAAACCTTTCAGGAAAGCCAACTGAAAGAGCTTTTGGTTTACTTAAAATCCAATTCGCCGTTTTATCAAAAATTATTTAAAGACCATAAAATTGATATTAAAGACATCAAGACGCTTGAGGATTTGTCCAAAATCCCGACAACTTCAAAAAATGATATTCAGGCAAATAATCAGGATTTTTTCTGTGTTCCTCAGACGGAGATTGTGGATTACAGCACGACCTCGGGAACTTTGGGTGATCCTGTCACTTTTGGGTTATCAGATAAAGATCTGGAAAGACTGGCTTATAACGAAGCCATTTCTTTTGCCTGCGCAGGGATCCAAAAGGGCGATGTGGTGCAGATGATTACAACCATCGATAAGCGTTTTATGGCTGGTTTGGCTTATTTCCTTGGATTGAGAAAAATGGGAGCCAGTGTTGTAAGAATGGGACCTGGGATTCCGGAATTGCAATGGGATTCGATCTTTCGATACAAGCCGAAGTATCTGATCACTGTTCCTTCTTTCCTTCTTAAAATGATAGATTACGCAGAGAAACACGGTATCGATTATAAAAATTCCAGCGTTTACGGCGCAATTTGTATTGGTGAGGGTCTTAAAAACCAAGATTTTACAGATAATATTTTGTCCCGTAAAATAAAGGAAAGATGGAATATCCAATTGTTTTCCACATACGCTTCTACGGAAATGAGCACGGCTTTTACAGAATGCGAATTCCAAATTGGCGGTCATCACCATCCGGAACTCCTCATTACAGAAATTCTTGATGAAAATGAAAAGCCAGTGAAGGAGGGCGAAAGCGGCGAATTGACGGTTACAACTTTGGGTGTAGAAGCCATTCCATTGTTAAGATTCAAAACCGGAGATCTGTTGAGAGCACATTACGAACCTTGCCAATGTGGTAGGCATACGATGCGACTGGGTCCGGTTTTGGGCAGAAAACAGCAGATGGTCAAATACAAAGGAACCACACTTTATCCACCGGCTATGACTGATATTATGAATGATTTTGAGAAGATCAGCTGTTATCAGATTGTCATAAAATCGGACGAAATCGGCTTGGATGAGATCATTATCAGACTGAGTACAGACCATGAAACCGATACATTTGTGGATGAAGTGAGGGATCATTTCCGAGCAAAGTTGAGGGTGAGTCCGAAAATCGAAGTTTTGGATTTTGAAATGTTGTCGAAAGTTGTTTTCAATCCCACGAGTCGTAAACCGGTTAATTTGATAGATCTTCGAAATTAAGTCAGAGTACTGCTATTGTTGCTCCAGCTTTTCGGATTTGATAAAATGAGCCAGATTCTTGATTGCGGTGTCGTGGATCCTCACAAACGTATTTTTTTTATCCCAAACATAACCTGCCAAAACCGCGCAGATTTTTCTTTTCACATCGGGGTTTTCCGGCTGATGAAAAAATAGTTCCTGAAGATTTCCGGTGTACCATTCCTTCACGTACGTTGTGAAAACATTCACGCCGTATAAGATGTAATCTGCATATTCCTTTTGCCAATCTATGGTTTCGCCGTTCAGTTGTCTGATGGCTAATTTTGCAGCCAGCATTCCTGATTCTGTCGCAAAGGCCATTCCGGAGGAGAAAACCGGATCCAAAAATTCTGAAGCATTTCCAGTCAAAGCAAATCCGTCCCCGAATAACTTTTTAACAGAACAGGAATAATCTTTCAGATGTCTCGGTTCAAAAAGAAAATCAACATGGCCGAAGCGTTTCACGTAATAATTTGAGAGTGAAATGGCTTTTCTTAAAGCTTCTGAAGTATCACCATTTTTGGATAACTGATCAATGTAATCTGTTGGACCTACGATGCCGACGCTTGTATTGCCGTTAGAAAAAGGGATGACCCAAAGCCAGACCTCGGTTTCAATGATGTCAAATGAGATCAAAGTTCCTTCCTCACCTTCTTCTCTGTTAATATCTTTAACGTGGGTAAAAATAGCGGAGTGCGGAGACAGTTTAGAGGGTTTTTCAAGGTCTAATAATCTTGGAAGAACTCTACCGTAACCGCTGGAATCGATGACGAATTTTGAGTGGATCTCTTTAAGTTGTCCGTTTTTACTTTTAACAGTAGTGATAGAATCTGTTCCATTGAATTCGATTCCGATCACTTCGGTTTCAAATTCCAGATCGATGCCTTTGCTGGTCACTTCCTGAGCCAAAGTGTGGTCAAAATCAGCTCTCGGAACCTGCCAGGTCCAATCCCAGCCTTCTCCAAATTTGTTGCTGAAATCGAAAACACAAATGTCGTCTCCTCTCATAAAACGGGCACCGCGTTTTTTTTCAAAGCCCATCTTGTCTAAGGCAGGAAATAATCCCGCTTCCTCGAAATGATCCATTACTCTGGGAATCAGGCTTTCACCAACAACGAGTCTTGGGAATCGTGTTTTTTCAACAACTTTGACATTGATGTTGTTTTTTTTGAGAAAAGAAGAGGAAACGCAGCCCGAAGGGCCGGCTCCAATGACCAAAACATCAACAATTTCTTTGTCCATTTGATTAATAAAACTTTTATCTTTGCGCAAAATTAACGACAATATATTTAATTATATTACAATTTTACCTTTTATTACTATCATTAATGAAAATCAGCAACTATCTAGATATTAGAGATTTCCAGAAAATAATCATTGAGCATAAAAACATAGAATTAGATGATGCGCTTCTGCAGAGGGTGAGTGCCAGCTTCCAGTTTCTAAAAGAATTTTCGAAAAATAAAGTCATTTATGGTGTCAATACTGGTTTTGGACCAATGGCACAATTCAAGATCAATGATCAGGATACGCATCAGCTGCAGTACAATCTTATCAGAAGTCATTCTTCCGGCATCGGAAATTCATTGCCTGCAGATGAGGTAAAAGCCTGTATGTTGGCGAGGCTCAATACGCTTTCATTAGGAAGATCGGGTGTTCACGATTCTGTGGTTCATTTGCTTAAAGAATTGATAAACAGAAATATTACGCCCTTGATTTTCGAGCACGGCGGTGTTGGTGCCAGCGGCGATCTGGTTCAGCTGGCTCACTTGGCTTTGGTTCTCATTGGTGAAGGTGAGGTTTTCTACAATGGCGACAGAAGATCCACAAGAGATGTTTTTGAAACTGAAGGTTTACAGGCAATTAATGTTGAAATCCGAGAAGGTCTTGCTCTGATGAACGGAACATCTGTAATGTCAGGAATTGGGATTATCAATGCTTACAAAGCCAACCAGTTAACCGAAATTTCTATCAGATTATCTTGTGCGATCAATGAATTGGTTCAGGCCTATGATGATCATTTTTCAGAATCGCTTAATGCGACCAAAAAACACCTGGGACAACAGAAAGTAGCAGAAAAAATGCGCACTTATTTGTCTGATAGCAAGCTGATAAGAAAAAGAGAAGACCATCTTTATACCAGTTTCGAAGAGCAGGACAAAGTTTTCAAAGAAAAAGTACAGGAATATTATTCTTTGAGATGTGTGCCGCAGATTTTGGGCCCAGTTCTGGATACTTTGGAATATACGGAGAATGTTCTCGAGAATGAGATCAATTCAGCCAATGACAATCCAATCATTAATGTTGAAGATCAGCACGTTTACCATGGTGGGAATTTCCATGGGGATTACATTTCACTCGAAATGGACAAGCTGAAGATCGTTGTGACAAAAATGACCATGTTGGCAGAAAGACAACTCAATTATCTTTTGAATGCGAAGATCAATGAGATTTTTCCACCTTTTGTAAATTTGGGTAAGTTGGGATTCAATTTTGGGATGCAGGGCGTTCAGTTTACTGCGACTTCTACCACGGCAGAAAGTCAAATGCTGTCCAATCCTATGTACATTCACAGTATTCCGAATAACAATGATAATCAGGATATTGTAAGTATGGGAACCAATGCAGCTGTCATTTGCAGAAAGGTAATTGAAAATGCTTTTGAGGTTTTTGCGATTGAATTGATTACCGTTGTTCAGGCAGTAGAATATCTTGGTTTTCAGGAGCAGATTTCGTCTAGTACAAAAGAATTATACACAGACATCAGGAAAATTATGCCTGCATTTTCAGAAGATATGGTCATGTATCCGTACTTGGAAAGCGTCAAGCAGTATCTGAAAAATTATAAATATTAAAGGCAAATAACCTATGAAATGTGCAATCATCACAGGCGGATCCAGAGGAATCGGTAGAGCCATTTGTCTGAAACTGGCAGAAGAAAAACATTATCATATTCTCATCAACTACACTTCCAATGAAGCTGCAGCAAAGGAAACTTTGGCTAAAGTTGAAGACTTGGGTTCTACGGGAGAAATTCTTAAATTCGATGTAGGAAATGCCGAGGAAACTCAAAAAGTTTTAAATGAATGGCAGGAAAATAATCCAAAAGCTATCGTTGAGGTTATCGTCAATAATGCCGGAATTACAAGAGACGGATTATTCATGTGGATGCCAAGCGAAGACTGGAACTCTGTGATTAACACGAGTTTGAATGGTTTTTACAACGTCACCAATTTCTTCATTCAGAAGTTATTGAGAAACAAATACGGCAGAATTATCAATATGGTTTCTGTTTCCGGAGTGAAAGGAACTGCCGGACAAACCAATTACTCAGCCGCAAAAGGCGCTTTGGTGGGCGTTACAAAAGCTCTCGCTCAGGAAGTTGCCAAGAGAAACATCACGGTAAATGCCGTGGCGCCAGGTTTCATAAAAACGGATATGACGCAGGATTTCAATGAAGATGAACTGAAAGCCATGATTCCCGCCAACCGTTTTGGTGAAGCGGAAGAAGTGGCAGATTTGGTTGCATTTTTAGCGTCAAAAAAAGCATCTTACATCACAGGAGAAATTATTAATATCAACGGCGGAATTTACTCCTAAATAATGTACCAATGTACCAGTTTATCAGTTTAACCAATGTGCCAGTTTACCAATCCTTAAAATTGTTACATTGTCAGACTGATACATTGTTAAATTTAAAATGATGGAAAATAGGGTAGTTATTACTGGAATGGGAATTTATTCTTGCATCGGCACTTCTTTGGAAGAAGTGAAAGAATCTCTCTACGAAGGTAAATCCGGAATTGTTTTGGTTGATGAAAGAAAAGAATTTGGTTTCAGATCTGGTCTTAGTGGGGTCGTTCCGAAACCTGATCTGAAAAATCTTCTCAGCAGACGACAACGCGTAAGCATGGGAGAAGAAAGCGAGTACGCCTATGTAGCAACCCTTGATGCTTTGAAACAAGCGAATATCGACCAAGATTTTTTAGACCAAAATGAAGTTGGAATTTTATACGGAAACGACAGCGTTTCAAAAGCTGTTGTAGAATCTATCGACATTGCGAGAGAAAAAAAAGATACGACATTAATGGGTTCAGGAGCGATTTTCAAATCGATGAACTCCACTGTGACAATGAATCTTTCTACTATTTTTAAATTAAGAGGAATCAATTTAACCATCAGCGCAGCCTGTGCCAGCGGTTCTCATTCTTTAGGATTGGCTTATCTGCTGATCAAGAATGGGATGCAGGACATAGTGGTCTGTGGAGGTGCCCAAGAAACGAACAAATATTCTATGGCAAGTTTTGATGGTTTAGGAGTTTTTTCAGTAAGAGAAAATGAACCTACCAAAGCTTCAAGACCTTTTGATTCGGGAAGAGACGGGCTTATTCCTAGCGGAGGTGCAGCCACCCTGATCGTGGAAAGTCTGGAATCTGCACAGAAAAGAGGTGCCACAATCCTTGCAGAAATTGTAGGCTGCGGATTCTCATCCAACGGCGGACATATTTCTACGCCTAATGTAGACGGTCCAGCTCTGGCTATGGAAAGATCTCTGAAACAAGCCCATCTTTCTCCAAAAGACATAGATTACATCAATGCCCACGCAACTTCTACACCTTTGGGCGATGCCAATGAAGCTAAAGCAATCTATGAAATTTTTGGAAGTAAAGTTCCGGTAAGTTCTACCAAATCGATGACCGGTCATGAATGTTGGATGGCAGGTGCTAGTGAAGTGATTTATTCGATCCTCATGATGCAGAACGATTTTGTGGCCCCGAATATTAATTTGGAAAACCCCGATGAAGACGCAAAAAAGATAAATTTAATCTCCGAAACTACAAATCAAAAAATTGACGTATTTTTGTCGAATTCTTTCGGATTTGGGGGAACCAATTCTGCATTGATTGTTAAAAAATACGTTTAGATAAAGCTATGGAAAAAGACGAAATTGTTGCGGTTGTAAATGATTTTTTGGTTAATGAATTTGAAGTTGATCGTGATGATATTGTAAATGATGCTAATTTCAAAACCACTCTAGGCCTGGATAGTCTGGATTATATTGATATGGTAGTTGTTATAGAATCTAATTTCGGTGTTAAATTGGGAGAAGCGGACTTCAAAAAAATTGTTGTTTTCGATGATTTTTATAATGCTATTCAAAACAAAATTTCTGAAAAAATATAACAATTTAGCAATCTACCAATATTTTAAAATTGTGACACTGTTCCATTGATATATTGTTAAATTGAAACTATGAATAAGTGGAAAGGCAAATCTAAAGGCACAATTTTAGGATATAGAATCTTCGTCTGGTGCATTAGAAACATAGGAATCCGCAGTTCATATTTTGTGCTTTATTTTGTTGCTTTGTACTATTTTCTATTCGAAAAAAAGAGCAACCATTACATCTCATATTACTTCAGAAAACGGCTCAAATTCAGTTTCTGGAAAGCCAAACTAGCAGTATATAAAAGTTATTTTACGTTCGGAAAAACGTTAATTGATAAAACGGCCATCTCAGCAGGGTTGAGAGGAAAATACACCTACGAATTCGACGGAATTGATACGCTCAAAAATCTTTTGGCCGAAAAAAAAGGTGGCGTCCTCATCAGCGCGCACATCGGTAATTTCGAAATAGCCGAACATTTTTTTGCCGATATTGATCTTGATTGCCAAATCAACTTAGTGACAACAGATCTGGAAGTTACAGTCATTAGAGAATACTTGGAAAGTGTTTCCGTAAAGAAAAGCAATGTGAAATTCATCTATGTGAAAGACGATATGTCGCATATTTTTGAAATCAATCAGGCGCTTTTAAACAATGAACTTATCTGTTTCACAGGTGACCGCTATTTCGAAGGCTCAAAATTCTTGGAAGCAGAACTGCTCGGAAAAACGGCCAAATTTCCTGCAGGACCTTTCCTTATTGCCTCCAGACTGCGCGTTCCCGTGGTGTATGTTTACGTGATGAAGGAAAAAAATCTCCATTATCACCTTTACGCAAGAGTTGCAGAGAACATAAAAAACCGAGATTCCCAAGGTTTGCTCAATTCCTACACCCAGAATCTGGAATCGATGCTCAAAAAATATCCACTACAGTGGTTCAATTACTTCGATTTTTGGGACGATGTTGATTGATTTTCAATATATTTAGAGAAATAATTTACTGGTTGAGTAAATTTTACATCTAATGTCTACTATCTCAATTCTAAGAAAAAATGAAAAAAGAATACGACATATTGGTCATTGGCAGCGGTCTCGGCGGTCTTGTTTCTGCACTTATTTTAGCGAAAGAAGGCCTGAAAGTCTGTGTACTCGAAAAAAACAACCAGTATGGCGGAAACCTCCAGACTTTTTCACGAGACAAACTTATTTTCGATACAGGAGTTCATTATTTGGGCGGATTGTCTAAAGGGCAAAATCTCAACCAATATTTCACCTATCTCGGCATTATGCAGGACTTGGATTTGAAAAAAATGGATGAGAACGGCTATGACAGAATCACCTTTGATGGCGATGAGGTGGCGTATCCGCATTCTCAGGGTTATGATAATTTCGTGGAACAATTGGCCAAGATCTTTCCAGAGGAAAGACAAAACCTCGCGAGATATGTGCAAACCATCCAGAATGTCTGTGCTCTCTTTCCACGGTATAATCTAAAAAGTGATCCTTACAATGAAGATAGTCTGTACATCAATGCACGGGATTTTTTAAGGTCTGTAACGCCCAATAAAAAGCTACAGGTTGTCTTGTCGGGATCTAGCTTCCTTTACGGTGGAGTCACAGCAAATACGCCGTTGTATGTTCACGCTTTGACGGTGGATTCTTACATTCAAAGTTCTTATAAATGCGTCAAAGGTGGCAGCCAAATTTCCAAACTGTTGATAAAGCAACTTAGACATCACGATGCAGAAGTGTATAAACATTCTGAAGTGTCCGAAATGATCTTTGATGAAGAAAACGGTTTAAAGTCTGTTAAAACAAAAAATGGGAAAGAATTTTACGCCAAAAAGTTTATTTCCAATATAGAAATCAGAACCACTCTGGATCTGGTGGGGAAAGAGCGTTTGAAAAAATCTTATACCAATAGAATCTGTGATCTGGAGCCTGTTATCTCGTGTTTCAGTGTCTATCTGGTGTTAAAACCGAAGTCCTTTAAACATTTTGATCATAACTATTTCCATTACCGATCCGAAGATTTGGTTTGGCAAAATCCCAATATTTCTCCAGATTACTGGCCTGGATTTTATATGCTTTCTTCAACAGAATCAAAACGTTATCTGGGATTTGCGGAGAGTTTGACTGCTTTGACTTATATGAGTTATGACGAGGT
This sequence comes from Epilithonimonas tenax DSM 16811, assembly GCF_000428485.1. Classification (GTDB taxonomy): domain Bacteria; phylum Bacteroidota; class Bacteroidia; order Flavobacteriales; family Weeksellaceae; genus Epilithonimonas; species Epilithonimonas tenax. The sequence goes on from NZ_AUAA01000002.1 coordinate 142,724, forward strand.
GGAAAAGTGGGGAGATACGTTCAATACCGTTGCGGAAAAGTATGAACGCGGAAAAGACTATGAAAAATTTAAGGAGGAAAAGGCAGAGAAAGTCCTTTTTGAGATAGGAAAAAAATTCCCGGAATTACGTACAATGATACAATCTGTTTACACCTCTTCACCACTTTCTTACAGAGATTATATCGGTGGTTACAAAGGTAATATGTATGGCTTCGTAAAGGATTCTGACCATCCTATGAAAACTATTTTTTCTCCAAAGACAAAAATCAGCAATCTGTTTCTTACGGGACAAAGTGTGAATATGCACGGGATTTTGGGTTGTACAATTGGCGCGTTCAGCACCTGCTCTGATATTTTGGGCAAAGAAGTCATAGACGAACGCTTGGAAAATGTCACAGAGCAAAAAGATCGCTGATAGCATTTTTTTTACCCCTTGGCGAAGCGCAACCCGACTTGAACGGAAATCCTTTTTTGTGGCTGGAAAAGCGTAGGCAAAAAGATTGGGAGTGGAAGGCGGAAAAGTTGCCCAAATAATCCTACCCGTTTTCAGGATTTACTTTATTTAAAAAAAGATAAAAACCAACGCCCAAAATAGTAGAAACAGAACTGGCCAAAATGAGACTTCCAATAATGTACTGAAGCAGGTGATTTTTCACCAATTCGAAATTGATTTCGTGATTCAGAAAGTTGGTTTCTCCATCTACGAACGGCGCACCAATAAAGAGAGAACCCGCAATAATAAACGGAATAAATGGCGGGAAACTGATGTTTGAAGAAACAAATGCCAGCACTTTGTTGAGTTTGAAAATAACAGCCAAAGATATCGTTAAAGCCGTTTGAAAACCCCAAACCGGCGACAGACCAATGAATGCACCCAAGGCAATAGAGAGCGCTTTGGTGCGGTTGCTCCCGTCGCTTTCCAAGACATCTTCTTTGATGAAGCTCCTGAAGCTTTTCTTTCTGAAATTATGGATAAAATTTCTGGGCTTGATGTACACCAAAGCGAAAAAAACCAAAATCGTATTCAGTATACTGATTCTTGTAAAATCTTTAAAAGGTCTGAAATGAGAAACTCTTTCCGCAGGATCGTACAAAACTTTTATAGGAATATTCTTCACGGGAACGTGTCTCCAGGCGGTTCGGACGATAATTTCAATCTCAAACTCAAACTTTGGAGTATAGTACTTTTCCGGAATTTTATGTAGAGGATATAATCGGTAACCAGATTGCGTATCTTCCAGCTTGATTCCGGTTTCAAACCAAAACCAAAAGTTAGAAAACCTGTTACCGAAACTGCTTTTTTTGGGAATTCCGTCTTGTGACATATTCCGGTTTCCGATAATTAAAACATCTTCGGTTGCATTCTGTAATGCTTCAATAAAAACGGGAATGTCGTCTGGATAGTGCTGTCCATCAGAATCTATAGTAATTGCGTAGTTATAGCCAAGATCCTTTGCTTTTCTGAAACCGATTTTCAAACCATTTCCTTTACCCTTATTTTCAGGAAGATTGATGACGGTAAGCTGAGAGTAATTTTCTAAAATTTCTGAAGTAGAATCCGTAGAACCGTCATTAATGATGATGATGTTTTGTGTATATTCTAAAACACCGTTTATTACTCTTTTTAAAGTTTTTTCGTTGTTGTAAGTAGGAATTAAAACGCAGATTTTCTTCTCGTTTATTGCATCTTGTACTTCAGAAATCAGCATTTATTTCAATGAGTTTTTTTCCGTTGCTGTCATTGTTTTAGACTGCATTGCAAATTTTTTAATATACACTTTCAGCACAGAATTTTGCCTTGTATAGTTACTCAAAATATAGGCTTTGTCTTCTTTTAAATTCTTAGAATATCCCACAATTTTCGGAATATTTTCTTGTATACTCATTCTGATGAGTCTCATTTCTACGTTGTTGGGGTTAGATTTTATCACGGTTTCCAACTCTGTAGCGCCAGATTTTACGAAAGATTTTCTTTTGTTTTTTTCTGTTGTCACTTTGGCTTCCAAAATTTTTGCAGCAGCTTTGTAACCTTTGATTAATGGGTCAGAAGAAGAGCTTTTATCAGCCAATTCAATGAAGTTTTTTGCGCCTTCGTTTGAGGTATTGGCTTTAGAATAAGCATTTCTAAGGGCATCCAAATCTGATGTTTGAAAAAATAAAAACAAACCAGTGAAAAGAGATAATATCAGTTTCATCTTAAATTTTAGTATAATTAACAGACATTTTCAATGCAATAGTCTCGCCAAAAGCGGTAGTGTTTTTCACTTTAACTTCGGTTTCACTTTCGGTAATGATGAAACTTAAATCTAAATCTGGCGTCTCAAAAGGATTAATAATCGCCATAAATTTTACATTGGAAGCAGATTTTAGGAATAATTTTTTTCCGGTAAACTCCTCCGTCAATTCTTTTACGATCTGCATCATACAAACACCTGGTGTTACAGGATTGCCTGGGAAATGGCCCTTAAATATTTCGTGATCTTTATTGAGGGAAATGTTGGCAATAAAACTTCCGTTTTCCGTCTTTTCAGAGGATTTTAATGTGTAAAAATCTGTAAGAATAGTCTGCATTATTTATTCAGTTTCAGTGATTTGGAATAATTTTATATTGATTTTAAAATCTTTATGGTCAAGAAGAATCATCTCTGCAAAAGTAGGTTTTTTTGCATCAAAACTAAAATCGATTTTTTCCTTATTGCTCTTGGTATAAATGATTTGTTTCAGCAAACTATTTTCTTTGTTGAAAAACAAATAATAGCTTTTCTTCTTAGTTTTCGAGAGGTAAATTCTTGAGTTTTCATTTTCAAAACTTTCGTTCACAAGGTATTTTTGCCTTAAAAATTCCTGAAAATCATTTTTCAAAAAATTAATAACCATTTTTTTATCTAAATCTGCCAAAACATAGTTGAGCTTAAAATTATTTTCAGAAATTTCAAAATCAATCATTTTATTGCCAAAATCTGATGTCATCACCACCCGATGTGTGTCATCTGATATTTTTTTGATGATTAAAATTCCGCTGACGTGATTTTTATAAATATCCATCTGGCATTTGTATACATAATCTTCTTTCGACGAAAAATATAAATTTTCAACCGTTTTTTCGAAATTTGAAATAGGTTTTACATCTTTTAGCTGGTACGTCTTACAAGAAATCAACAGCAGAAAAAGTGAACTATAAAGAAAACTCAGCAGCAGGAATCGGCGCATTGATTTTGGTGTTTTTGAAAACAATATTCGTGGTGTCGCCCGAAGCTTCGGTCATATTCACTTGTGAAACGGTGGATTGGTTTTTAGGAAAATGAAGTTCAATCTGTTTGATGTATTTCAGTAATTGAGGAGATTTTGGTGTAAACTTGGCGATGTTTGAACTTCCATTTTTAAAATATGAAACTACAAATTCCGGATCGCTAAACATTTTTCCGTTAGAACTTCCTACAATTAATTTGTTGATCTTTTCAAAAGTTTTGCTTTTTGCATCCACCGAAGATTTTTTTCCTTGGTCGTTGATGAAAATTTTATTTTCCTTGAAGATAATATTGTACTGATATGGTTTTGTGTACTTCCAGCTTAAGTTATTTGGGGATTTTAAAGACATTCTGCCTTGCGTGACAATATTTTTATCTAGAAAATCCATTTTTTTGGTCTGAACAAAATCACTTTGCAAAGTTTTAATTTCCTTAGTTTCAGACGAAATTTTGTTTACAAATGCTTTTGATTCAGCACCTGTCATTGCCGTATTTTGTGCAAAAACAAAACTTGAAATTAGTATAAATGTGGTAAAAACTATATTTTTAATCATTGTCTGGCATTTTACTTTCAACCACAAAGATTTCACAAAGGTCACTATTTTAAAGTTATTTGACTCACGCTTTGTGTTCTTCGTGAAAATTTCTTCGTGGACTTAGTGGTTTTTGAAATTATCAATTGTAAAAGTCGAATACTTCATACGTTCCAAAAATAACAATAATTCTACCAAAACATTGTAGGTTTTTTCTGAAGTATCGTGCAGCAGAATTACACTTCCTTTTTTTAAATTTTTTGTTACTCTTTTCAGAATTTTATTTTCTTCAACAATTACGGTGTCTAAGGACCGAACGTTCCAGCCGATACTCTTTTTATTTGTTTTCTTGATGGCTTTAGCAATATTAGGATTGGTTACGCCAAAAGGTGGACGGTAAAGATTGGTTTTAATATTCCCGATTTGATGAATCACTTCATCACACTTTTCAATTTCCTTAATCATCTTTGAAGTAGATAAAAATCCGGTATTATTAGAATGTGAAAAGGTGTGATTTCCTATTGTGTGACCTTCCGCAATAATTCTTAGAAAAGTTTCGGGATATTTTTCAATCTGTTTTCCGATGCAGAAAAATGTGGCCTTGATGTTGTTTTCCTTCAAAACATCTAAAAACTTCGGCGTAAACTCAGTAGGTCCGTCATCAAAAGTCAAAGCGACTTCTTTTATTTTCGTTCGTTTGTGGGTAAAATTGTTAACAAAATATCCTAACTGAATATCAAACGATCCCCAAATTACAACTACTGAAAATAGAATGAAACAAAAGATGTAGACCCAAATAGTTCCCTGAAACCCGAAAATAATAAGGTTGCAAAACAAGTAAAATAGGACGAAAGAATAGTGTTTCATTTTTTTATGTCTGTAAACCTCCAAGGTTTGGTTTTAAGCCTTCTCCAGCAAAACCAAACTATGGTCTTTTCCTCCAAGATGATTATAGAGAAGAATATTTTGAATGTTTTCCCTTTTCACATCATTAATTTTCATCACTTCTGGAATCTCTTGATTTTTAAGAATCTTGCAAGCCATAAACGTTGAAAAACCACTTGTTGTATTGTATTCGCCACTCAAATGCTTGTAATAAAGTAGTGAAGAATTTGGAAATAATTCAGATGCATTTTTATAATAAACATCAGATGCAGAATCTCCGCTGAAACCAAAAATTACAGCATCAAGCTCTTCGTTTTTCAACTTATTTTTAACTAAAAAATCCTCAATGAATTGTTGAGTTTCGTTTAATTCTAATGAGTTAATAATTTTAATATCTTTTAGTTTGGCATAAGAATTTTCAGTTTTCTCTTTTCCTAAAACAAAAAAGCTAGAACCTTCGCCCCAAATTACGCCTTCACTTTTTGAGTTTAAATAATCAACCGGAAGATTTTCTTCTTTTTTAATGGCATTGGTAAGCTTGTACAGTTCCATTGTTCGCTCGGTTTGCTCGTCTGTAGAACCTACCAAAACATTGTCTGCTTCACCGTCCAAAATCTGAAGTTTGGCATCCAACATAGAAAATTCCAGCGAAGAAGAGCAATTAACGTAAGTGAAATTATAGCCGTGACATTGCAGTCCCAAAGCGATTTGTCCGGCAACGGTGTTGTGAGTTGACTGGATAAAAAAGGTAGGCGTCAAAAACTCTTCATCGTTATCAATCACATTTTTCAGAAATTTTTCAGAATCTTGTGAACAACCCATTCCGGTTCCTACGATGATGGCGTCGGGTTTTTCAATTCTAGCTTCTTGTAAAGCTTTTTTGGAAGCTACGGAACTCATTTTCACTGTTTTAGACATTCTTCTGCTCATCGCTGGCGGAATGAATTCTTTGTAATTCGGTTCAATGGCTTTTAAAACTAGAACTGTATTTTCAGATTTTAAATGGTCTAAGAAATTGTCGTTTAAAGTGTCCTGAACCGAGATGCAGGCGGCACTGTTGATGTAAACGGTACTCATTGTTTAGAGAAAATTAAAGTTGAACAGTTTCCTCCAAACCCAAATGAATTGGAAAGTACGTGGGTGATATTTTTCTCCTTCAGTTCTGTAACTGGCTTCAGGTCAAATTCTTCCATTTTTGTTTTGAAATTAAGATTTGGAAAAATCACATTGTTCTGCATTGCTAAAATAGAATAAACTGCTTCAATTCCCGCCGCTGCGGCTAAAGTGTGACCAGTAAACGCTTTCGTAGAACTGAATTCAGGAACTTTGTTTTCCCCAAAAATCCGAATCATTGCAATGCCTTCAGACAAATCATTGTTCGGAGTTGCGGTACCGTGAACGTTGATGTAATCGATGTTTTCTTTATTTAAACCTGAGACTTTCAATGCTTTTTCCATTGCAAGATAAGCACCTTGTCCGTTTTCCGAAGAAGCGGTTTGGTGGTGCGCATCGTTGGCATTTCCGTAGCCGGAAAGATAGGCAATTGGTTTTTTATTTTCTTTTTTTACAATTTCGTCAGATTCCAAAACCAAGAAAGCAGCTGCTTCGCCCAGATTAAGACCTTTTCTGTCGTTGTCGAAAGGGGTATTGTAAGAATCAGTTAAAATCATCAGCGTATTAAAACCATTCAAAGTAAACTTCGAAAGTGAATCTGTTCCGCCAACAATCACACGGTCTAGGACGCCGTTTTTAATGAGTTTTGCGCCCATCATAATCGCATTGGCTGCAGACGAACAGGCTGTGCTGATGGTAGAAACTATTCCTTTCAGACCCAACAATTCTGCAATCGCCAAAGATGAATTTCCTGCGTCGTGAGCGTCGATGTATTTTTGCTTTTCAGGAAAATCTTCGTAGGTGTAGAAATATTTTTCGGTGACATCCATTCCTGCAACACTTGTAGAGGAAATAAGGCCGGTTTTGTATGCGTTGATATCCGATATTCCGGCACTTTCTACGGCTTCTTTTGCAGCAACCATTCCCAATAAAGTGGTTCTCGTTGCTTTGTTATCTTCACTAAGTTGAAGTTTCCGCACAAGTTCTTCGTTAGATAATTTTATCTCGCCTGTTTTGATGCTTCCTTTATGGCGACTTTCAAACAATTCAATGTCTGAAATACCGTGTTTGCCGGTTGTGAGCGAAATAAAATTTTCCTCAACATTGTTACCAATGGAGGAAATAATGCCCATTCCTGTAATGGCAATTTTTTGACTCATCTTTTACAAATGTAACAATGTAGCAATGTAACAGTTTACCAATAATTGCCAGACTGTTACACTGTTAGATTGGTAAATTAATTTATTTTGTTCTGTTTTCTTCGATGTATTTCGCCATCACTTCGATAGACTGGAAGATTTCTTTTCCTTTTTTCGGATCAGCCAATTTAATTCCGTAGTCTTTGTCTAGAAGTACAATTAATTCTAAAGCGTCGATAGAATCTAAACCAAGACCACCACCGAAAAGTGGATCTGTATCTTTGATTTCTTCTACTGCAACGTCTTCAAGGTTAAGAACTTCTATAATTTTGTTTTTTAATTCTAATTTTAAATCTTCCATTTTTCAAAAATTTACCAATGTATCAATGTATCAGTTTACCAATTGGAACTGAAGTATTGTTACATTGTTATACTGTTATATTGTTAAATTACGTAGTCAGCAAATATACAAAAGCTTTATAACTTTCCTGATATAGTTCCACCCAGCCACACAAGACTTTTTCGGCTTTTCCAGATTGCAGAATCTGTGCCGAATAGGAGTTTAAAAATTCTTCATCAAATTGATCTAAAACGAAAAACGCATTTTCGGTTTGCATTTTATGTTTAATGCTGATTTCTCCTACGCAGATATTGGGTAAAGTGTACACAAAAACCGCAGGACTCGGGAAAAAATCTTCCTGAGAATTGATGCTTTGCTGGTATTTAAAATCCGTATCTAAACTTGAAGATTTGTTGGCGAAAACCAAAGCCGTTTTGCTGTGATCATCGTTTTTCAGAATCATTTCGGAAGCGAGAAAAGCGAGTTTGCTGAGATGATCCATCTTATGAAATTTGGGATAATTCAGTTCTAAAGTTTTGTAGGCTTCTTTCGCAAAGTCTGAGAAATTTTCGGTTTCAGTTTCAAAAATAATTTGTTCGTTGAGGATTATTTTTGAGTTTTCTATGGTACAAATGTCTGTTTTCTTCATTAAGGTTTTTCAAAAAGGTTAAGGCTTTTTTGTTGGATTTTGATGAGTGTTGAAAACAGAAAGCACAATTATTTTGGAATCAATAATGTCAAAAACGATGAGATATGGAAACTTTTGAATAAAAGCTTCTCTATAATTTTTTTTAAGCTGGAAATGTTTCGGATCGTTTTGAATTCTACGCAAGTATCTATCTAAATTTTTCATAAATTTTTATCCCAAACCTTTCTGCGCATTTTCATAATAAATATATGCTTCCAGAATTTCCAGGCTTGCTTCTTCCTGTAAAATTAATTTATAGGTCATTTCAAAGCAGATTTTGCTTTTTCTTTGACTTCCTCCCAAGTATACGAAGGCGTTTCTCCTTTCAAATGCTTTTCCCTTTCAATTTCAAGCTTTTCATAATACCAATCAGGAATTGCTGGATAGTTGTCTTCCTGCTCCTCAACATTAATAATTCCGTTAATGATGCGCAGAATTCTCTCATCTGCAATATCGGTGAAGTCGTGAATTCTTTTTCTGAGTTCTAAAGTAGATTCCATTTCCTAAAACTTTAATGCTATCAAAATTACAAAATTATTTTTATGCTTTTTCCAAAACAATTGCCGCATTACATCCGCCAAAACCCGAAGCCGTTTTCAAAATATATTTAATTTTTGCCGATTTATTTTCCTTAATAATATTCAAATCCTGTGAAATGCCCATTTCTTCAAAATTTTTAGAAGGAATCAAAGTATTGTTTAAGGCAGATTGCATAGAAATAATACTTTCCAAAAGTCCTGATGCGCCCAAACAATGTCCATAATAACCTTTCATACTGTTGAGGGGCACATTTTGCAAATCCATTCTGTTGAAGGCAATGGCTTCCATCTCGTCGTTGTAAAGTGTCGCTGTTCCGTGAGCGGAAATGAAATCTATTTGTTCTGATGAAATATTTGCTTCATTCATCGCATTTTGAACGCTGGCAAACAATCCGTCGCCAGTTCTTGATGGGCCAGAAATATGATTGGCATCGTTAATGGCAGAATCGCCTAACACTTTAAACCGAAATTTTTCGTTTTCTGATGGAGTGGAAGTGATGTAAGCTGCTGCAGTCGCTTCGCCCAGATTAATTCCGTTTCTGTTTTTGTCATAAGGTTTGCACGGTTCGCTTCCAATGGCTTGAAAAGAATTAAAACCCGAAATCACAAACTCAGAAATCTCATCTCCAGCAACCACAAAAGCGTCTTTATAGTTTCCTGCCAGAATCATATTTTTCGCAACAGCAATCGCCATCACTCCAGAAACGCAAGCGTTGGAAACCACGATTGGTTTGGTTTTAAATCCGAAAAAATCTGCTAATTTTTGAGCTAAATTCGAGAGATAAACACCTTCCGGTAGAGAGCTTTCGTGCTTTAATAAGCTGATGTTTCCCTTCGTTGTGGAGAGAATAAAAGCGGTTTGATCTGAAATCGGATGTCTTTCTACTAAAGGTTTCAGACTTAGTAAAAACATTTTTTCAAGTCTTGTGAAATCCTTATTGTTGAAGTTATTATTAAATTTTTCTTCCAGCTTTTCAGAATCAATTTTAGAAACAAAAAAAGCTTCGTGATTATCAACAACTTTATGCAGTGCAACGCCAGATTTTCCTTGCAAAATTGCTTTCCAGTTTGATTCTACATCAAAACCCATAGGCGTGACGCAGTTGTAATCTGTAATGTAAATTTCTTTGTTCATTAACTACTAAAATTTTTGAATCTTATTTTGAAAACATTATTGCCGATTAAATACAATTAACAGGTCGCTCCTACGGAGCTTTAATTTTTGAATAATTTTTTCTATTATCAGTATGCTCCTAACGGTGCTGTGTTTATTCCTATCGGGATTTACTGTTAATAGAAAAAAGTGAAACCACCAAAAACAGAGCTCTAGAGGAGCGAAATGTAGATTTGTCTTGTAAACATCGTGTTTGTCTGTTTTCATCGGACAACAATTTTTTAAAAAGCTAATAGCCAATTGCCAAAAGCCATCTAAAATCCCATTTTGTTTTTCCAAGCCAGAAAAAACTCGGGATTGTACAGGCATAAATTATTGTCGGAATCCAGAAAAACCTGAATGGTTTCTCCACTGCAAACCAATTGATTTTGCTGATTGAAAATCTCGTATTTGAAAATCAGTTTCGCTGACACAGAATTCACGAAAGTCGTAACGATGTTGAATGTTTCACCGTATTTCAAAGGTAGAAAATGTTCGCACGTACTTTTCACAATCGGTGTTACAAATCCCGCTTTTTGGATGTCGAGATAGGTTAAGCCGTGTTGTCTTCCGAAAGCTTCTCTTCCATCTTCAAAATACACGATGTAATGGCCGTGCCAAACAATTCCCAGCGGGTCTGTTTCGTTGAATCGTACGCGTACTTCTTCTGTACAAGTTATATTTTTAGACTGCATTTTGTATTCTTTTTTTTTACCACAAAGGGCACAAAGGTTTTCACAAAGATTTCACCAATTATAATCTGATAAAATTGAAATAAGATTATCAGGTCGCTCTTCTAGAGCTTTAATTTTATCAATATCTATTTGCTATTAACAGTTTGCTTCTAACGAAGCTTTGCAAAGTCCCATCGGGGCTTACTGTTAGTAGAAAAAAATGAAGCCCCAAAAGCAAAGCTCCAGAGGAGCGAACTGTTTATTTATCTTTCAACTTTGCCAAAGTTTTGTCTCTTTGATAGGGTTGACGAAACGTGAATTTCCAACGAAATCCCTAGCCCTGATGGGAACGGCATCCTTTTTTGTTATTGCGGTTGCTGACGGGTTCAATAGATAACTTCACTTCGTTCGCAATGACAAAAAAGATATAGTGGACAGCAGGTTCCCGGCTCCTAAAAAAATCACACACTATTTTGTTTCCTCTCATACAATAAAGAAACAGTTACCATCACAATATAAAATAAAAATAAGAAAATAAGTTCTTTGGCAATTTCGCCAATCCCGCTGTTTCTTAAAATGATATCGTAATACGCATTCAGCCCCCAATTCATCGGGGAAAACTGCGCAATTTTCTGCATAAATTCGGGCATCAGGAAAACCGGAACCCAGATTCCGCCAATCGCTGCCAAAACCACCACTGAAGTTGCTCCAAAGGGCGCCGACTGCTCCTGAGTATTGGACATTGTTCCGATTAAAACCCCAAATCCAATCGCTGCCAAGCCCGCAAAAAGCGTAACAATGAGAAGGTGGAACATTTTTCCGGAAACATCAAACTGAGGCAAATCCATCAGTGGGAAAAGCCAGATTCCTACCGCTACCATCAGAAGAAACTGGATGACGCAAATGATAAGATACGTCAATGTTTTTCCTAAAATATGAATGTAATACAGCGTAGGGCTCACTCGAACTCTCACGCTTGTTCCCTGGCTTTTTTCTTTCACCAAATTAATAGACAAAGGCACCACAATGAAGAAAATCGCAAACAATGCCCAAGCAGGAACGTTGTGCTGAACAGAATTCGGTATTAGTTCTTCCTTGCCTTTGTTCGGCGTGATTTCTTTGAAGCTAATTAAGCTTTGATTTTTAAGGTCTTCCGTTGTTCCCAGTTGATCTTGGAAAGCTTTGTATATTTTTTTATTCTCGATTTCAAAAACCATTTTATTGATGGAATTCATCACAGAATTTTTGAAACCTGCATTGGTTGCAGGGTCGAAATAGAGATGAATGTTTTTCGCTTTAGAAGCCACGGCTTTTGTAGCAGTAGAATCGGTCTCCAAACCAAACGAACTTACGATGGCTTGAACTTTAGAATCAATATTAGAATTTAAATCTTTCGTTAGATTTTCGGGGATGACGATGGCCATTTGATAATCACCAGAAAAAACGGCATTTTGAGCGGATTTTTCATCATAATTGGTGAGTAAATCAAAAGTTTTACTGCGTTGAAATTCTAGTTTGATGTTCTTAGAAATTTCAGATTTATCTTTATCGATAAAAATAATCGGAATTTTTGAACCTTCCAGATTTTTGAATGTCGAATCCTGAATTAAGGTAATTGTAATAATCAGCAACAACGGCATCAGAAATATAATGACAATTCCGCCAGAATCTCTTTTCAATAATTGAATTTCTTTGATGAAACTTCTCCACAATTTATACAACATCTCTCAATTCTTTTCCGGTTAATGAAATGAAAACATCCTCTAGGTTTTCGGCATTGGCAATTCTTTCTACCAATTCTTGCGGAGTTCCCGTTGCGTGGATTTTTCCGTGGTCTATGATGGCGATTTTTGTACAAAATTCCTCAGCTTCAGATAAGTGATGCGAGGTGTAAATAATGCACGTTCCTTTTTTATTTAGATCTAAAAGATAATCAATTATTGCTTTTTTTGATTGAACATCAACGCCAACGGTCGGCTCATCCAAAAACAGAACTTTCGGATTGTGGAGCGTTCCTGCAATCAAATTGCAACGGCGCTTCATTCCACCGGAGAACTGATCTACTTTTTTATTGGCAAATTTCGTTAGACCCATTAATTCCAACGCTTCATCGATGGCTTTGTGAAGGTAATTGTTCTTCAAACCATACAGACTTCCGAAGAACAGAAGGTTTTCTTTCGCCGTCAGAGTCGGGTAGAGCGCATATTCTTGAGGAACAACGCCAATGATTTGTTTGATTTTAGAACTGTCTTTTTTCGGAGACAATCCGTTGATGGTAAAACTTCCTGAGGTTGGTTTAATCAAACCAGAAAGCATAGAAATCAACGTGGTTTTTCCTGCTCCATTGGGACCGAGAATTCCGTAGATTTCGTTTTTATCAATATTCAAAGAAATATCATTAACCGAAAAGTCTTCCGAGTTTTTGTATTTCTTGTAAAGGTTTTTTATTTCGATGATATTCTCCAAACTAAATCGCTTTTCGTAGTTTCTTATAAAAAGCCTCTTCCAAATCAGCAATATGCAACATCGATTTTGAAAGCTGATTGTAAATGTCGCTTTTCGAATTTCTATTTTTGTAAACTCTGGCAATATCCACAGCAAAGTCTCTCCATAGATCACCGATGGCGGTAATTTCTTTGGATAATTCCTTTAACTCGTCATTTTTAAGAATCACAGCTGCTTCCTGTAAAAAAGCACCGTAAATAAATCTAAAACCGCCACCGCCGGTCCCGATTTCTTCCTGCATTCTGATCAATTGTCCGAGATAATGATTGGTCACTTTTGTGCCTTTTTTCTCGGCCCATTTGGGGATGCTTTTGGCTACCCAACGCATTGCTTTTACGCCGATAATCGGAACGGGAGCCAGCATATTTTTGCAGGTATCTTTAATTCCTTTTTTAATAGCTTCTTCCAGATTTACATTCTCAGGAATGTGTGTCGGGAAATACATATGACCTTTTGGAGCGAGTGCGCCTTTTGCATAGCGAACTTTTTCAAGTTCAGCTTCCGTCAAAGTTGTTGCGAAATCCATTACTGGGTCGCTGATGAGGAATTTGCCGTCCTCTTTTCCGTAAACCACAAGGTTGTGAGCGTTGAAATGGAATTTATATTCTTCAGGGAAATACGTGAGGTTGAAAACTCCGACTTGCAGACCTGTCGGGATATTTTGTTCTAAATTTTTTTCCAAAGCAGCCTGAGCTTCTTTAGGATTTGAAAATTTTATTCTTTTGATTTTAATTCCAAGCCTTTTTGCAGCCTTGCTGAAAATAGCTCCCGGCATCGGACGGTAGCTGAAACCCGGCGCAAAATTGACTTTTAAGAAAGGCAGATAAACGAAAAACAATCCGGAACCGATTCCGAAAATCATTGGTTCGCTGAGTTTCAAACCTCTATTGAGAAGTAGATTGGAGGCAACACCGTTTTCGCAGTGGGCAGTCTGATGGTGTTCAAAATTCAATTTCATTATTTACCGTCGAAGTTTTTGAGTTCGTCTACCGAAATTCCGAACGTATCGGCATATTTCTTCAAAGTAGAATCACTGAGTTTTTTGAAAATTTTTGGTTTTGCGTGTCTTTTAACCGTCCATTGCCACATTCCGACGTAAGCCGCGAGAACCTGCAAATCCATTTTGTTAAATTCCATAAAATAGATGATTGGGCTCACAATCTGGTTGGCAACGTTTTGTTTTGCCTCTTCAATTCTCTCGTTGATGAGCGCCATAGATTCATCGAGTGCTGCTTTTTTGGCGTCCCAGCCGATGCTGTTGGCGGTAGTGTAATTGTTGTTTTCATCAGTCACATAGAGCATCTCCGTCATATTTGCTGATTGAAGATTGCTTTCATCTTGTGGAATATCTTGTTTTTTCATCTGATTCTTAGTTTTTCAATTCCTGGATAAACAAATTGATTTCTGCCCTTGTCAATAATTGTTCATTCATAAAAGTCTCGCAGAAAATATGGCAAATGTTCTCGTATTGAGAAATCATCGATGCTTTTGAGATGATATGGTCTCCCACTTTGGGTAAGGCAAAAATCTCTATCTTTTTGATATTGGTAATGAAACCGATGACCTTGGTTTCTACCTCAGGATTCTGAAAAAAACTTTGTCCAAGAATTGATGAACAGGTTTGTGCGACATTTTCTATCAGTCCGGCTTCTACAAATTCATCATTGATAAGAAAAATATTATCTGTTCTGATTTCGAAAGAAGTGATAACGGTTTCCGGAGTGAGTTCCAAAATATAATCCGTCATCAGCATTGGTTTGCGATGGGGAAGAAAATTGTGGATGTTGATTAAGTTTTCGGCCTTCAGTTCCATATTTTATTTTAACCACAAAAGTCACAAAAGCAGTTTTTGATTTTCCTTTTGTGACTTTCGAAGTTTATTTTTTTTATTATTTCACAACGGTTTTCATCTGCGATTTCGCAATTACCGTCTCATTGATTTTCGTGATGATTTCAACCAAAGTTACGCCCATCATTTCATTCAAAATTGTGGCTTCAGAAATCAATTGGTCGCCAACTTTCGGTAAGCTCTCCGCTTCGAAAGATTTGATTGCGCCGATGTAACCGGTCGGAGATTCCTTACCCAAGAGAAAATATTTGTAACCAGTATGCAAAGCCACAGTTTGCGCTTGATGTTCAATTAATCCTGATGCTTGAAAAGTGCCTTCGTTTACAAAAATGTGATCTTCCTTAATCGTGAATTTCGAAACAAGGTGACTTTCAGAATAGTCAGAAACTTCGCCAACCATGACGAATGGAAACCTTTGCGGAATCAGACTTTCTACAAAATCTTGATCTGAGTTTGGTAGAGTAGTTTCCATTAGCAAACCGTTAACAAGGCACAAGAATAAGCGAATCTTCCACTTTCCGGAACACAAAGAAGGATTTTTTCGCCTTTCTTCAATGTCCCGGAATTCATCAACTGTTCAACAGCGATGAAAATAGAACCGGCACCAATATTTCCTACTTCGGACAGGTTGTAGAACCATTTTTCCCAAGGGAAATCTAATCCAACATTGGCGAATTCTTCCTTCAAGCCATCTTTGAAATAGCCGGAAGAGATGTGAGCCAAAACATGATCCACAGATTCTGGATCCAACTGATGTTTATCAAAAGAGGTTCTGAGGCTTTCTGCTCCTTTTACCAAAATGTATTTATCAAGAATTTTGGTGTCTTGCTTCAAAGCGAAGATCGATTGTTTCAGCCATTCGTCAGAAGGATAATCTGCCCAGGATTTTAGGCTTCCGTCTTCTTGTTTTTCACAGCCAGAATACATACAAGCTTCAATCTGGTGTGCGTAAGAATAGAAATCGATCCATTCTATTCTCAGAGAAGTTGTATTTTCCCTTGGTTTATTTTCCAGCAAGAAAGCACCTGCACCGTCAGATAGCATCCATCTTAGGAATTCTCTTTTGAAGGCGACAATGGGTCTTTCTTCCAGAAGTTTGAGGTTTTCTGCCTCGTGGTCAAATTTGTCAGCGGTCATCCAGGAAGAAAATCTTTCAGAACCTACACAGACTGCATTGTCCTTTACGCCTGCTTTTACAGATAGGAATCCATAATTCAGGGCGTTCATTCCCGAGTTGCAAAGTCCCATTGCGGTATTCACCTCTACAGATTTTCCAATGTTGAGCTCGCCGTGAACCATAGAAGCATGCGACGGTTGGATCTGGTCTGCAGAAGTGGTTCCGCAAGACAGCAGTTCCATATCTTCTTTTTTGAAATTCTCATCAAAAAGTCCATCAATTGCCCTTGCTGTTATTTGAGCATTGGTATGCGTTGGGTTTCCGTTTTTGTCCAAGGCATAATACCTTGTTTTGATCTGATTGTTTCTGAGAATCAGAGCTCTTGCTTTAGAAGGTGTGTTGTTTACCAATCCCAGGTGTGTTTCCATTTCGTCATTAGACACGGGGTCGTTTGGTAAGTATGTGGATGATTTTGTGATGTATACGTTGCTCATCTTTTATTTTAAATTTATGCCTTGTAAATATTCTCTTTGCTTTTTTCTTTTGGACCATAATAATGGTGCCGCCAATATATGGAAAACCAATACAATAGGTGAAATAATCCATATGGCTGACATCAAATATACCTTAAAGAGGTTAATCAGCAAAGGACGTTTTTCTTTTTTTGTGATAATCAAATTGGACCAGACGGTGAAAATTTTATTCCCTACTTTTTCTACGCGGACCAAAAATGGGCGGATCTCGACGGCTCCGTTTTTCACCAAGTCCGGCTGTAGGTCTTGAAAGTCGTTGGTGCGGAAATGCGCTTCAATGATCTTGCCATACTTGACAGATCCTGTAATTTCTTCGTCAGAAATGCCTGCCGCTGGTAATAATCCTGATTTTTCTTTTTGTCCTGTGGTGAGCCATCGCAGGATGGTCAAAACGCTTGTGTAATTGTCTCGCCTGTCTACCAATGCGATGTTCCCAACCAATTTGGCATTCATTCTTTTCAGATAGACTTTCAGTTTTTCCTGTGAAAGCATCCACATATTTCTGGTTGCGGAAATGGTCACCACGGGTGTGTCCTTGAGGATGTTTTCTGCAAATCCACTTTTCAAAAATGAAATAATCGGGATAGACGGTGTGAGATACCACACCTGATAGCCAAAAAGGATAAGGTCGAATTTGGTGTTCTGTATTTCATCGGATGGTGGGAGTATGTCGCTCGGGATCTGCAAATAGGATTCGGGAAAAGTGTTGAAAAAGACATCACTCGGCCAAGGGAAAGGAAAATCCTGTTTCAGCTGAATGTTGTAATAGGTGACTTTGTATTGTTCATTATTTTCAAACGGTTGGGCGATGTTTTTGACGATATCTTCCAGTTGTCCGGTTTGCGAATAATAGATGACAAGTATGTTTTTCTGCATTATATCTAATATGTAACAAAAATAAGATTTTCAAATTTATTATTTGCGTCTCATTATCTTAATTGATTCTGTATTGTGAATAAGGTTAAATTCAAAATGATCAGAAAGCGAATTTTCTGCATTGAGAAAAATCACAGTTTCTGGAAGATTCTGGATTTCGGAAAGATCAAAATTTTGATCAGAAATCAAAATGACATCAATACTTTTATGGACGTCAGATACGTGTTGGATGTAATTTAGCTTTCGTCTTTTGACAACATAATTTTGTTCTGCAATCGCGCGTTTTTCCTGGTTTTTTATAAAACTAAAGATGTTCCTGCTGGCTTGCTGCATGGTCAGAAGAAAGTCTTTTTGCCCAAAATCATCCGCGATGTGAAGAATGGTCGCGTCTTTAGCAATATGCTTATTCAGCTCAAAATAAACCGATTTATTCGTATTGAAATCTTTCTTAATTTCTTTTACAACATCGCTTTCTTTATAAAGAAAACTTAAAAATAATTTCTTTTTAAAATAATTTTCATCCTCAATTTCACTTCGCAGTTTTGCAAATTCTTCGCGGAAATGTGCATTTATTTTTTTTGAACGTTCAGAATAGGTTGTTCCAAATGATCCATTATCGTTACGGATTCTTTCACCTATTTTTACAGTGATACTCCCGTCATAAATGATACAGTCACCTTTTGGCAAAACCTCAGAATTGCCGTGGATGTAGATGGGAAGAATATCGATCCCGAATTCCTCCGCCAGATAAAAAGCACCTTTGTGGAAACGCTTGATATCATTTGAAAAAGAACGTGCAGCTTCCGGAAAAACAATCAGAGAATAGCCTTGGTTGACCTTTTCACGCAATGTTTCTATGCCGTTTTCTATGCCCTGAGAAACAGGATAAAAACCCAAAGCCTTCACTATTTTTCCGAAAATAGGCGAGTCGTAAACCCAGTTGTTTACCAAAAAAACCATTTTGTGGGTCGTCATCGCAATGACCAAAATATCTAAAAATGACGTGTGATTGGCAATGATCACTGCTGGCTGACTGAAGTCTTCGTCCGGGTTTTTAATTATTTTTTTCTTCACAAAAAGATTACTGTACAAAACAGAAGCCATAAATTTGGCTAAGATCAATTTGATAATATCTAAAGTTTTCCCTTTTGCTTTTCTCACAAAAAGACTGCCGAAAACCGAGAAAAATAAGCCGCCCAAACCATAATAAGTAAAAGACAGGACAGCGTTCAAAAATAACCTTAAGGTGATTGGCGACAATCCTTTTTTCTGTCTGTTGATAATTAAAAACCGAAACCAGAACGGATATAATGTGGAGGTAATGATAATCACAGAAAGCATCCCGATCAACGCGACTA
The DNA here is from genome assembly GCF_000428485.1 of Epilithonimonas tenax DSM 16811. Classification (GTDB taxonomy): domain Bacteria; phylum Bacteroidota; class Bacteroidia; order Flavobacteriales; family Weeksellaceae; genus Epilithonimonas; species Epilithonimonas tenax. Next base: position 161,274 of record NZ_AUAA01000002.1, read on the forward strand.
AAGCCAAAGAATGCAGCGCTGGATGTTTGGCAAAAATCAATGAACCAATGGATAAAACGGTCGTGAAAACGGCTAATATAATGGAAATGCGATACGTGGGAAGCTCATTTTTACCCGTCGTGTGCTCTTTCTGCATCGCCTTCGTTAGGAAAATACTGAAGTCGTCTCCAACCCCAAAAACCAAGGTGCAGACCACGGTGCTGAAAATATTAAGTTCTAATCCTAAAAAATATAAAATTCCGGCTGTCACAACACCCGTCAGAACAATCGGGAACATGGTAAGAAGTGTGAGCTCCAAATTTCTAAAGAAAACGATAATGGTCAAAAGAATCGCCAATAATGAATAATTAATCAGCGTATTGAAATCTCTTTTCAGCAATCCTAAAAAATTCTCATTCATCTGCTGACGGTCGATGGCGATGGCGTCGTGCCTCTTTTCCACGTCTTTGATGAACACATCTCTTTTCTTCTCGTCCACTTTGACCACATTCGAAACCGTGAAAAACCCATTCTCCTGACTCAGGAATTCTGAGATTTGGAGTGCTTTTATTTTTGAGTAATCTTTTAAGCTTAAAGTGGAGTAGGTTTTGTTTAAATTTTCATTAAACTGATCAAAAGCAGAAGACTTAAAGCCAAGTTTATGGCCATTGCGAACCAATGCTGAAATTGTTGAATCTTTCCTGTTGTCGTTCCAGAATTGTAGCCAGATTTCTACTTTTTCCTGCTGATCTTCTTTTGATAACACCACATTCCCAACTGAGTTATAACTGAGGATTTTACCTTCTTTTTTTTCTTTTTCCAGAAACTCACTCAGATCTGAGTTTCTCGCCAGAGCTTCCTCTTCAGAATTTCCGTATGAGATGGTGTAAATGGATTTCGATGTGATGTCGGACAGTTTTGCAAGTTTTGCTTCACTGATTTTTAAATCTTTCGGAATGTAATTGAGATCACCAATATCTTCATTAAAACCAACGTGGCGGAAACCAAACAAACATGCCATGATCACCACTGAACAGGCAATAATCAAGGGCTTATTTTTCTCGTAAGGATAATGCCCGATTTTGTCTATGAAATTGGTACGTAATTGATCTGAATTTTCTTTTGGACGATACAGTTGCGGAACAATGATCAAGGCCAAAACGGAAGAAAATAGAACGGTAATGGATGCAAAAAGTCCCAAATCTTTCAAGGCCTCAGAACGTACAAAAACCAGACACAAAAAAGAAACGGCCGTGGTGGCACTGCTCAGGATGATCGGCTGGGTGATTTCTTTGTAGAGCTCTTCAATATTATGGTTGTGCTTGTAATGCGTGAGAATATGAAGCGCATAATCAATCGTAATGCCAATCAAAATAGCGCCAACACTGAGTGAGATGGCAGAGATCTGATCTTTAACAAAATACAAAACCATCAACGCCAGCAAAACGGAAAACAGCGTTGGGAGAAAAATAATGATAGGCGTGAAAAAGCTCCTGAAATAATACATCAACAAAATCAAAAGTACGCTCATCGAAATAACCACCGTATTCTGAATGTCCTTCTTGATTTGCTGCGCATTAGCCACCGCAATCACCGGCGAACCGAAATAACTCAGCTCAGTTGTTCCTTTGAACTCTCTGTTGAGCTTGTCTTTGATTTCATTAAGTTGATTCACGAAAGCCTCATTGTTTTTGGTGTCGTTGCTTTTATACTTCGGCTCGATGAACAGCAGAAGGTTTTTTCCGTCTTTGGTAACGACGTAGTTGTCTTCGAGTTTGAAATCTTTGCTGATATTAAGCGCATTCAGCTTTTTGATGCCTAAAAAAGTGATTCCCAGCGGATCTTTTTTAATGAAATCTTTGGTCACCAAACTCGTAGGCGAAACCAAAGAAACATAATTGTTCTCAACCTGTTTGGCGATGCTGTCTTTGTTGACTTTCCTTTCGATTTCCTGATAATCGTTTTCGTCTAAAAACAAAGGCAGATTCTGATTGACGAAATCAAAGGTTTCAGAAATCTCGCTGTCATTCACTTTGCCTTGGATCGTGCTGATGTACTTTTCTAAAGGTTTTGTCTTTTCTAAAAATTGGTCCGCCGTTTCGGACAATTGGAAAAGATCGTCTTTCGATTTTTTTTCGATGATGACAATGATCTTATCCGAGAAATTGAGTTGCTTCAGAACTTTCGCCGTCAGATCAGACTTTTCATGTTTTGGAATGATTTGATTGATGTCTTCTTCAAAATTGATCTTCGACGCAAAAAAAAGACACAGCGCCGCAATTCCTAATGCAGTTGCAATAGAAAGAATTCTGTTTTTGGCGATCAAATCATATAAAAAAATGAAAAAGCGATGCATGATGTGTCTTAAACCTGCAAATTTAATGCTTTGATCGGTATAATTAATACCGGCTAATTCAAAATCAAGAGCTCTAAATTAGTTGTATAAAAAAAAACCTCTACTTTTGCAGAAATTTTCCAGTATGCCAAAAAATTTAGTAATCGTCGAATCACCAGCAAAAGCCAAAACAATACAGAAATATCTGGGTAGTGATTTTGAGGTGAAATCCAGCTTTGGACACATCCGCGATTTGCCTAAAAAAGGAATGGGAATAGACCTCACGAGTTTCACGCCCGACTATGAAGTGTCTGCCGATAAGAAAAAATTGGTAGCAGAACTGAAGGCTTCTGTGAAGAAGGCAGAAATGGTTTGGCTGGCATCCGATGAGGACCGCGAGGGTGAAGCGATTGCCTGGCATCTTGCGGACGAACTGAAATTAAAACCCGAAAACAGAAAAAGAATTGTTTTTCACGAGATCACCAAAAATGCGATCCTCAAAGCCATCGATAATCCAAGAGATATAGACCAGAATCTGGTGAATGCCCAACAAGCAAGACGGGTTCTGGACAGAATCGTAGGTTTCGAAATGTCACCAGTTCTCTGGAAAAAAGTAAAAACCGGGCTTTCCGCTGGTCGTGTACAATCCGTTGCCGTAAGACTGGTGGTAGAAAGAGAAAAAGAGATTCGTGAGTTCACACCAAAACCGAGTTTCAAATTAGAAGGCATTTTCTTAAATAATGCGCAACAAGAAATCCTGGCGAAACTGAAAAAAGATTTCGAGAAAGAATCTGATGCAGAGAACTTCCTTAATCTAGCCCAAACCACAGACTTCAAAGTTCTGAATGTAGAAACCAAACCTGGAACTAGAACTGCTTCGGCACCATTCACGACTTCTACTTTGCAACAGGAAGCTTCTTCCAGACTGGGTTATAATGTGACCAATACAATGCGTCTGGCGCAGAGACTTTACGAGGAAGGATTTATCACCTATATGAGAACGGATTCCGTGAATCTATCACAAGAAGCGATCAATGGTGCGAAGGCGCAGATCATCTCAGAATACGGTGAAAATTATTCTAAACCAAGAAATTATACTACCAAATCATCTTCTGCACAGGAAGCCCACGAGGCGATCCGTCCTACAGATTTCGCTTTGAAATCCATTGGTGATGTTCAGTTGAATAAACTATACCAATTAATTTACAGAAGAACGTTGGCTTCTCAAATGGAGAATGCGAAGATCGAAAAAACGGTGATCGAAATTGGAAATGCCAAATTACCGCAACATTTCGAAGCGCAAGGAGAAGTGATTATTTTCGATGGTTTCCTTAAAGCTTACGGCATCGTAAAAACGGAGGACGAAGATGACGAAAGCAATGAAAAATTATTACCAAAAGTTTCCATCGGCGAAGCTTTAGACTATAAAAAAATTACAGCGACAGAAAAATTCACGAGACCTTCTGCAAGATTTACGGAGGCTGGTCTGGTGAAGAAACTGGAAGAGTTGGGAATCGGTCGTCCATCGACATATGCACCTACCATTCAGACCATCCAGAACCGTGAATATGTAGATAAGAGAGAACTTGAGCCTCAGAAAAGAGAGATCGTGAAAATGACATTGGGCAAATCCGGTGTCAAAAAAGAAGTGCTCGAAGAGAAATTTGGTGGTGATAAAAACAGATTTATCCCGACCGATATTGGGGAAGTGGTGAATGATTTCCTGACCAACAATTTTGCTGAGATCTTGGATTACGGTTTTACGGCAAGGGTAGAGGAGAGTTTTGACCACATTGCAAGCGGCGACCAGAAGTGGAAGGAGATGATGACGGATTTCTATTCCAAATTCCATCCAAGGATTGAAGATGTGGAGGAAAATGCAGACCGCGCGAATGGCGAAAGGATATTAGGTGTTGATCCGAAATCCGGTAAAAACGTTCACGCAAGAATCGGAAGATTCGGACCGATGATCCAGATCGGCGAGCAGGACGATGAGGAGAAACCAATCTTTGCCTCATTGATGGCGCATCAGAATATTGCGACCATCACTTTGGAAGATGCTTTGGAAGTGTTCAGACTGCCTTTTGACCTGAAAGAAGTGGACGGGCAACCTGTTGCGGTTGGTGTGGGAAGATTCGGACCTTACGTGAAATGGGGCGAGACTTTCATCAGCATTCCGAAAGGTGAAGATCCGCTTTCCGTAGATCAAAACCGTGCGGAAGAGATCATTAATGAAAAGAAAGTGGCAGACGCGCCAATTGCAAGCTACAAAGGCGAACCAGTGACGAAAGGAACGGGGAGATTCGGGCCGTTTATCAAATACCAAAGTATTTTCATTAATGTTCCGAAACGCTATAACTTCGATAATCTGTCTCAAAGCGACATCAATGAACTGATTGATGCGAAATTGGAGAAAGAAGCCAACCGATACATCCAGCATTGGGAAGCAGAAAAAATCTCCATCGAGAATGCGCGATGGGGACCAATCGTAAAACACGGCAAGAATATCCACAAAATTCCTAAAAAGAAAGACGACACCAAATATGAAGCAGACGACCTGAAAGACGTTTCTCTGGATGAGGTGAAAAAATGGATCACGGCGCAAGACCCAAAAGCCTTCGTTGAGAAAAAGAAACCGGCCGCCAAAAAACCAGCCGCCAAAAAAGCGACAACAGCTAAGAAAGCACCGGCTAAGAAACCTGCTGCTAAGAAGTAATAGTTTTTAAACTTAATATAAAAACCCCTTTTGGATTTCAAAAGGGGTTTTGTTTTTATTGGATCTGCGAAATTGAGATGTCTATTTTTTACTCGTTTATTCTGTTTTTCAAGTCCATTCTTTCGTGTAATATTCTAATGACTTCTATTTCATCTTCTGAAATTTGGTGATAAAATATGATGTGTTTTCCTGATTTTAATCCAAATAGACCCTTGCTTATCTCAGTATAAATCTTTCCAATATTAAAATTTGCTTCAATACCTTTACAAGCTAATTTTATCGTATGATAATATATGTCGGCTTGATCTTCTGACCACTCTTGAAATGTATAATCCCAAATATCGGTTAAATCGTCAATTGCCTCTTGTCTCAATATGACTTTAGCCATTTTTTCTTTTTTCTGATTTTAGCTTGGACAGATGTTCATCAAAATCAAAATTTTCAACTCTTGGACTATCTAGGCCTTGTTGAATGGCACTTTTCAAAGCAATTACTTTACTTTCTTCATTTTCTAGAAGTCTAAGTCCTGCACGAATAACTTCGCTCACATTTTTATATCGTCCGATAGAAACTTGGCTACTAACGAATTGATCAAAATAATTTCCGAGTGATACTGATGTATTTTTCATTATTAATAACTTTCTCCAAAGTTACCAAAAATTGGTAAATAGTCAAATTCTATTTTCATTTTGCAATTCCAATAACGTCATTTCCCCTTCATTATTTTCACATTCTTCATCCACTCAATCATCTCCTCCACCGGCTTTTCATCATCCGAGAATGCCGTATTATTTCCTAATGCCGGGAATAGTTGATAATCATAGCGTTTGCCCTTGGACTTTAAAGTATTGAGTTTTTCAATAGAAAGAGTCACGGGGACTTGGATGTCTTTGCCGCCGAAGATCCACAATCCTGGGATTGATAATTTGGAAAGCGTAGGGATTGGGTTTACGTCTGTGAACTCGTATCTGTCCGGATCGGTCATTGTGTGTTTGCGGGCATCTTCTTCTGTATGTGTATCCCAGAATTTTGTATTGCCGTTGGTGTAAAACTGAAACCTCAGCTGCTCCTTCACGGTTATCAACGCGCCACTGAAGATCGCCATAAATTTGACTTTCCGGTTCTTCTCTGCCGCCAGCGGAATGATCCATCCTGCCTGGCTTCCACCTGTTAAACCTATTGCGATTTGCTTGTTTGAGAGATATTTGGATAAGACATCCACAGCAGCGCTCGCATCCAGAGAGAGCAGATTGAGATTGGCGGCGTCCACATTATTGGTGTCTACTTCCGGTCCGGCATAGATCCCGCCAGATTCTCCGACGCCTCGTTTGTCATAAGTGAAAACAGCAATCCCACTGTTAGCCAGCATGATCGCAAATTCTGTCATTCTCTTCTCTTGTCCCGATCCGTGAATGATGACAACCGCTGCAGAAATGTGATGTGGCTTATAAATAGTTCCGGCAAGCGAGTCGCCTTGGCTTAGGAATTTGATGTTTTTGGTGGTGAAGTTGGGTGGGATTGCGAATACTTGAGTGATAGTGGCAAAAAGGAATGATATGAGAAGGAGGTTTCTGGAAAAGTGTTTTGTGGTTTTCATTTTCATTTAGTTGATTCTATATTAGAAACGTCGCTGGCGCAAGCCTCTTGCTTGTGCTGTTTTATTAAGTCTTTCTGGTGATTTTATAATAAAAAATAAAAAATACCAGCTAGAATTACAACTCATATCGAGAGGATAAAATACCTTCTTCTCAAAGTTTTCACGACGTATAATTGTACTCAAATATAAGGATAAACTTTTCTCTTCCCACGCCACCCAAAACACTCACAAACCAGTCATTTATACTCGCCATACAGTCTCAGGGGTGAAGTCATAGGTTTTATTTTACAGATTGCGGATTAATTTTAATATTTTTGACCCATCTAAAACCGAAAATACATTCTCGAATGGGCGAAAAATTACAATGGGCAAACTGGAAGAACTTTCCTTGGCTTGTTTTTTTTGTGGCAATTTTTATCTGGATTGCTATTGCTGGTGTCAATTTCTATTATCAAAGTCAGGGTGGTTTTACAGGAACAGGTCCGCTTTTCCCTATTTCGGTCATCTATCCCAATCAATTTCTTTGGAGTGGATCTGTCTTCGCATTTCTGTTTTTGTGGAGCGGGATTTTTGCTTTCCAGTATTCAGAAAGGCTGAACATCTATCTGTTGTTTCTGATAGCCATTGTTCTCGTGGTGTTAGGAAACCTGAGTCAGGGTGATTTTGATATTGCTTTCCTGCAACCGTTTTACTTGAAAGGCCGACAGTATTATGCTGATGCTATTCATATTACAGATGGAAGCGTGTGGCTGAGAGATTTTACCAAAAACCTGGAACATTTTCAGCTGCATACCAAGACGCATCCGCCGTTTGTAACACTTTTGCATTTTTGGATTTTAAATATTTCTAATATTGAAACTTTGGCCATCGTATTCTTTGCGATTGGCTGTCTGTCTTTCCCGATATTTTATAAGATCTTGGGCTATCTCGGCTTCGAAGAATCGAGAAGGAAATGGATGCTGCTTTTATTAGCGGTGGTACCTTCTGTTAATATTTACCTCTTGGTTTCTATTGACTCTTTGGTACTCACTTCTACTTTGATCTTTCTTTTGGGATTGGCGAGGATCTTCAGTCAAAATAAAATAGATGTCGTTTCTTTCCTATTGATCTGTTTGGGAGTAATCCTGACCAATCTGATGACGTTTTCTGGATTGTTTCTGTTTGCGTTTTTGGGGTGCATCAGTCTCTACTTTATAAGCAAAGGAAAATGGAATTTTGTTTGGCTCAGTATGATGGCAACGGTTGTTTTTGTGCTTGGTTTTCTGCTCATCTATGCAACGACAGGTTATGACCATCTCGACACCTTCTTGCGGGCTTCCCATTCCGAAAATCCGGATGGTTTCAGATTGTTGCACCAGCCGTTTGTTTATCTGATGACGAGGCTGGAGGATGTGGGTGAGATCTTTCTGTTTATGTCTTTCGGATTTTTAGCGGTATTCTTTTCCAAGAAATCGGGTACTGAGGTTTTTGAAAATAGAAACAATAACATTCTTTTTTTCTCTGCAGTTTCTGCCATTTCAGCAATGTTTGTAACCGGTGCGTACGGAACTGGCGAAACGGCGCGAGCCTGCCTGTTTTTGGTACCTTATTTTTTGGTCCTGTTAAAAGATATTGATGCTGATCACTTTAAGATGTTGTTCTATCTCTGCATTTTGCAGACTTTTGGGATGCAGATGATTGGGAATTTTTATTGGTAAAATATGATTGTTTAAGATCCCCATCCAACACCATACAATTACTTGTAGCAACTGCTGCAGGTAATTTTTTTTTTTAACCTGTATTTGTTTTTAGCTTATATTTGTGGTGAAAACACATAACAAATGATGAAAATTGATGCGATAGCGCTGCTCTTTTGCCGCATGTTTCTGTACGGGTTCTATCCTGTTTTTAAATCGCCATTAGCTTCCGGTATTAATCGTTTCCGATTAGAATAGATCTGTCCAATATCTGACTGCACAATACGCTGGCAGTAATTTCTGCCAGTTCTAACGACTCTATTCAAATTTGAACTGTTATGCTTAACAATCTTACCGGATTGCGCTTTTATGCTGCGATGTGGGTTTTTTTATATCATTTTTCTGTCTATGTTGGCGGATTGGAAAATATCCTTTTTCAAAAAGGGTATCTAGGCGTGGATGTTTTTTTTGTTCTCAGTGGCTTTATTCTGACTTTTGCCTATTACAAAAGTTTTTTTTTGGAAGCTATGACCATCAAAAAATATTATCACTTTCTCGTGAAAAGGTGGGCTAAGATCTATCCCCTTCATCTATTGACCTTTTTAATGATTTCTGTTCTTTTATATGTGGGAAAATACTTGTTTCATCAGAATGATCTGGTGATTAGGAACGATCACATCGTTTCCAACTTATTCATGAGTCATGCCTGGGATATCAATGATGCACTCAGTTGGAATACCCATTCCTGGAGTCTCTCAGATGAATGGTTTGCATACCTGTTCTTGTTTGTTGGATCAGTTTTCCTGGTCAGGACAAATAAAATATGGGGCAGAGTAGTGCTCGCAGGAATTACCTTTTTCTTTGTGCTGAAATGGTTGATTGTTGAGGATTTTAATTTGAATAATTATACGTACAAAGGGTTGGAAAGAATCATTCCGGAGTTTTTCCTTGGAATAAGCATTTGTTTGCTGCGGTTTGATTTCCAAATTTCAAAAAAAACGGCCAGTTTTATTTTTGTTTGTTGTGTTGTCACATTTTTGACACTAGCTTTTACCAATTATAAAGTAGATGCCCTGTGTATGATTGTTTTTGGGGGTGTTATTTATTCTTTATCATTTCCCACCTATTTTGATGTTTTTTTTAATTCTAAAACCTTGGTAATATATCTTTTGCATTTTATATGTTTCAGCTTATTGCCTTCTATTTGTTCAAACCATTTCAAAATTATATCGTACAGGCTGGTCTGTCGTACTATGTTTCCACTCCGGTTGCGCTGTTGTTTTTATTTTTGCTTAATTTTCTGATGGCATCACTTACTTTTAAATATTTTGAAGAACCAATGCGGATTTTATTAGTGAAAAAAATGATAAAACCGTAAAATGTCACATTGAAAAATTTGTGTATGATCTCAATCAAGAATGATATATTTGGCTTAAATGCTGAAAATAAAATTATCTTTGTCAAATCTAATTCCCATTATAAAAGAATTTAATGTTGTTCTTACATCCAGTATTCACTATTCTCTTTGTTTTTTTGGTGGTCTACAGCTTTTATGAAGTCTATGGAGCAGAAAAAAAGACCTCGAACGTTTTGGTGTGGATTCTTGGGATTTATATGATCATCATTATTGGATTCAGGAATTATGTGGGTGCAGATTATCCCATCTACATGAGCATGTACGGAGAGTATTTTCCGACGATAGATTACGCTCAGCTGATCAATAAGATGTTTTTGAGGGAATCCAAATTAGATATCGAATGGCTCTATGTTTTCCTGAATAAAATCATTTACGAAACCGGAGGGCCTTTCTACCTTTTCACCTTGGTCAGCGCCATACTGAGTATTGGTGGCAAGCTGCTCTTCTTTTCCAAAAATTCTAAGTATCCCGTATTTGCAATATTGTTATTTATGATTCCTGCTTATTTCATTGCAGACAGCGGACATATGAGGCAGGCATTAGGGATGACGGTTTGCGTGCTGTCTTTCAGGTTTATCAAGGATAGGCAGGTGTGGTGGTATCTCTTGTGTGTTTATCTGGCATTTGGGTTTCACAAGTCTGCGATTATTTTTTTGCCAGCTTACTGGCTGGTAACGATACCGATGAATTCCGGTAGGATTTTTTACGCCATCATGGTTTGCATTATTTTATCACCGTTTCAGGTTTATAATTTATTTTCAACTTTTTTGGATACACTTAATGTACAGGATGTAACCAATGGGTTCAACGGTTATGTGAGCTATGAAGCCAAATCTTCCAGTTTTATGGATGGACTTGTGCTCACCTTTAGTTTTATTTTGATTACCTATGACAAGGTCACTTGCGAGAAAATCTATTACTATGAGTATATGCGTAATATTCTGGTAGGCGGTGTTTGTCTTTACTTTATTATGAGAAGCAATCCGGTATTTTCTACGAGATTGGTAGGACCGTATTTGGCATTTGCGCCTTTGGTGATTACCGCCATTGTGTTTTCAGTACAGCTGAATACCAAAAGAATGCTGCATCTCTTTTTTGTGTCTTTTATGATATTTTATTATTTCGTATTTGTCCGATATCAGGGTGTTGCAGGTCGATTTACATCAGAAACCTATCATAATATCCTTTGGAATAACTAATACAGAACTATGAAAAAAAGTACAACCGTTGTTTTGATTATTTTGCTTCTGGGCGTGTTGATTGCGTATCATATCTATGCCGTTGCAGGTTTTGCAGGACGATTCATTTACCCTTTAGATGACGCTTACATTCATTTGTCTATGGCGAAGAATTTTGCAGAATTTCATGTGTGGGGCATTACACAATATGAGTTTTCTTCCACAACGTCTTCACCTCTTTTTACCTTTTTAATAGCTGTGTTGATCAAAGTTTTTGGAAATTGGGAATACATTCCATTGGTTGCCAATACAATTGCTGGATTGCTCCTGATCTGGATTTCTCATAACGAACTAAAAAAGTTTTCAACGGCAACGTATGTTATTTTTCTGGTGGCCATTGTACTGTTGATGCCTTTGCATCTGATGGTAATGACAGGCATGGAGCACGTTTTCCATACACTGTTGATGGTTTTGGTTTTGCTCGGTTTTAAAAAATATATCGAGAATGAAACGCCAAGGGATTTTTCTAATTTGGCATTGCTGTCAATTTTGGCGACAGGATTCCGATACGAAAGTCTGTTCTTCATTTTTTTTATCTGCGTCTATCTTTTTTTTGTGAAGAAAGCCTATTTTCAAAGCGTTGCATTGGGATTATTTGCCATGACACCCGTTTTGATTTACGGTTGGATCTCTGTAGATCACGGCTCTTTTTTTCTACCAAATTCTTTGATTTTAAAGGGAAATACAAATGACGGGATTGTCGGTTTTCTGACACGGGTTGCAGGAAATGCCTACCGGGGAATTTCTGTTTTAATATTGATTTTGATATTAATAATCCAGATTTTCATCAAATCCAAAAATCCAAAAACATTATCGGAAAAGATTTCAAAAAATGCAGTCCCAATGGTCGTTTTTTGCGGGTTCACCGTTCATCTTCTATTTGCAAACTTCGGTTGGCTGATCCGCTACGAAGCCTATTTGGTAGTGGTCATTTTATTGGCAATAGCGCCATTTGCGGACGATCTTTTTCAGAAGAAAATGCAAAATCAGATTTTGAAGTTTGCAATGCTTGTTCTCTTGTTCATCACTTTTTCGCTTCGGTTTGTTCCGATGCTGAAAAATCAACCAACGGCGTCCAAAAATATCTATGACCAGCAGATCCAGCTCTCAGATTTTATTCATAAATATTACAGAAATGCCAAAGTGGTAGCAAATGATATTGGAGCCATTACCTATTACAACAACATCCATCTTTTGGATACTTACGGACTGGGAAGCATAGAAGTGGCAAAGCTCAGAAAAGAAGACCACGGGAAGTTTACCGATAATAAAAAACTTCAAAGTTATATCTACAATACAGCGAAGTGGCAGGGCTATGATGTGGCGTTGGTTTTCGATGAGTGGGTCAGGATGCCGGATTATTTTACCAAAGTAGGAACACTTACGATTCAGAACAATTATATGTCCGGAGGCACAACGGTTTCGTTCTATTCCGTTAAAAAAGAAAACACAAAAAAGCTCAGAAACCAATTGACGGCGTTTTCCAAAGACGTGCCCCAAGACGTGATCATCAATATTATAAAGTAAGAAAATGGATTTCGAAGATTTTATTATTCCACCAAGAAAAATCCGAACAGAGAGTTGGCAGATCGGAGACAAGATCACCAATGATATCAAAGAGGATAGTATTGTTTTGCTTTTTCTCTCAGACTACCGTGGCGCTGATGGCGATGCAGACAGTCAGGAGTTTACTCAGATCCGGAGAGAGTTCTACAGGCTTTCCCAACTTGATTTTGATATTCCCATTGTAGATCTTGGTGATCTGGTTTCCGGAAAAACACCACAGGATTCCCACTACATTCTGCAGGAAGTGCTTTCTGCCTGTCACTACAAGCACGCCATTCCTGTGATTATTGGTGGCAGCAATGATTTTGCATTATCACTTTTCTCAGCCCTCAGTTTTCATCAGAAAGACATCAGTTATACGCAAATTAGTAACGTGGTTTCTCTGAAACAGGATGACGAAATCCACGAATCCAATTTTCTCAGCAAAATTCTGGGATCGAAAAATTTTTCAATTAAAAATTACCACCATCTGGGCTATCAGAAACATCTGAACGAGTCGGATTCTGTAAAGTTGATCAAAGAAGTCCAGTTCGATATTATACGTTTGGCGGAAATGATGAACTCTACAGAAAAAACAGAACCATACTTCCGGAAAGCAGATCTGGTAACGATCAACTGTGATGCTGTCGAGAGTTTTAACGAATCCTTTTCTATCAACCCACAGGTGAATGGCCTTAACAAAAGAGAAGTCTGTGCCTATATGAAAGAAATCGGACTTGGCGAAAAGTTGAAATCTGTCGGGATCTTCAATTATAATATCTACTCAGATTCTCAGCTCAATCACCAGCTTTTGGCACAGATGATCTGGTACCTGATCGAGGGAATTAACATCCAAAGATCACACCCGAAGGAAAAATCTTTCGAAACATTTTTTGTTTTGATCAATGATGAACAGTACGCTTTCAAAAGAGACGTTTTCAGCAATCTCTGGTATTTTGGCGAGGATGAGGCGATCGACAATTGCATCCCTTGTTCGCGTTCGGATTTTGACGAAGCAAAAAGAGGCTTTATAAGTCCCAGATTTACAAGGATTTAAGATATGAATACCGATCTTGCTATAAAAGTGTCCGTCGTCGTTCCGGTTTATAATGTAGAATTATATCTGGAAAAATGCCTGCTGTCATTGGTCAGCCAGACTTTGCAGGAGATGGAGATCTTGGTGGTCAATGATGGCAGCAAAGACCATTCTCAAAAAATAATCGAAGATTTTCAAGTGCGGTATCCGGATAAGATCTTTGGGTTTACAAAGGAAAATGGCGGATTAAGTGATGCTAGAAACTTTGGGATCGATAGAGCAAAAGGGCAATACATCGGTTTTGTGGACAGCGATGATTTTGTTTCCGAAAAGATGTTCGAAGAGATGTACCATCTTGCAGAAAAATACGGTGCAGAAATGGCAATCTGCAATCTTCAAAAAGTGGATGAGAATGGAAATGTGACGCAGCAGCTCACACAGTTGCCAGGTTTTCCGGATAGAATTGTTCTGGAGGACCATCTTTCTGTTTTTTCTGATATTTCTTACTTTGCCTGCAACAAGCTTTTCAAAAGAGATTTGTTCCAGGAGAAACGATTCAAAAAAGGCATTCATTTTGAAGACATCGAGCTGATTCCGCAACTTTTGCTAAAGTGTCATATTCTGACATTTACACCCCAATATCATTATCAATATCTTGAAAGACAGGATTCGATCAGCAAGAGTCATACGGTGAAAGGCCTTGATATTCTGAAGGCTGTAGAAACGGTAGAACAATCATTTATTCAAAGCCGATTTTCCCATCAAAAAAAGGCATTGAGGAATTTTCAGATTCTGGAAGGTGTTTATACTTTTTTGGCCTATTTGGCTTTTGTGAAAAAAGATGTGGATTTTTATCAGATGTCGCAAGTTTTGGATGATTTTGTGGTTAGCAAGGGCTTGAAAGCTAAAGAAATCTTGCAATTTAATCGGTTTGGTAAGAATTATCTGTTATCTTTGCCACTGAAGAAAAAAATCTATTATCTCTTGTACTTTTTTGGGTTTAAGGGTATTATCAGGAGGTTAATAAAGTAGAAATTGAAATCCAGAAAATGAGGCACACAAATGAATAATTTCCAATTTTTTCTAGAAAGTTACGGGTTATCTTTTTTCTATTTCAAAATGATTTTGGGGTTCGCCCTGTCATTTTTGATCACTTATCTTGCTATTCCTACGATCATCAAGATTTCCAGAAGGAAAAATCTGATGGATGAGCCGGGAGCGAGAAGTTCACATCTGCGAAAAATTCCGAATCTAGGAGGCATCGCTGTTTTTTTTTCGTTGGGGGTTTGCGCACCTATCTTTGCTTACGAATTATTCGACCGTTATAAGTTTTTATTCGCATCCTTTATCATTCTTTTCTTTGTTGGGGTGATGGATGATATTATGGTTTTACGAGCATACAAGAAACTGATTGCTCAGATTCTTGTTTCGGCGCTTATGGTCATTGGATCTGATGTTAGGATCAGAAGCCTTTTCGGACTTTTCGGTGTGGATGAGATCAATTATTACTTCAGCATACTGTTCAGCATCGTTACATTTATAATTTTAATAAATGCCTTTAATCTCATAGATGGTATAGATGGCCTCGCCGGTGGCTATACGGTTGTCACTAGCGCGTTATTTGGGATCAGTTTTTTTAGATTGGGAAGTAACAATGATCCGTTGGTGATTTTGTGCGCCATCATTATAGCGGCCACCGTAGGATTTCTGATTTATAATCTGTCCAATAAGAGGAGCAACAAGATCTTTATGGGAGATACGGGCTCTATGATATTGGGTTTCCTGCTGGCTTTTACAGGTATTTCTTTTATCGACATTTTTATTGAAAAAAAAGAAGCTGTTTTCTATCATCTACAATCTGCTCCCGTAATTGCCGTTGCTATATTGATTCTGCCAATTGTGGATACGATTACCGTGATTATCACAAGACTGTATCATGGCAAATCTGTCATGTCTCCGGACAAAAATCACATCCACCACAAATTACTCAATTTAGGCCTTACGCACCGGCGTTCTACAGCTTATATCATTACCTATTTTTTGTTTATCATTTTTGTCGCTTATTTTTTAAGACATATCGATGTGAATCAATTATTAGTAGTGGTGATGGTGTTGGGTTTTTTAGGTGCCTACATGCCAATAGTGTTGTTAAAGTTTAAAAAAGATTAAAATTGTTATATTTTTGCAAAAACACATCGATGAAAAAAAGTGATTTACTTAACCTGTTCTTAATGTTTGTTTTATTTGGATTGTCGTCGTGCATTTCTCAGAAAGATGTTCGGTATTTGCAGCCAAGTGAGAGTCTTACCATTAATGAAGAGGGTCTTGTGCCTTATAATGTTCCGGAGTACAGAATCACCAAAGGTGATATTCTGAGCCTCAATGTAGTGACTACTCCCAAAGGTGATGCAGCACAATTTTATTCGTCTCTTAATGCCTCATCATCTGTTAGCGGAGGTGCCCAAGCAGGATCGTCTGGTGGTGCTGCTTCTCAATCAGCAGGAGGCACAGGTGGAAATCCCACGTTTTACTTCAATGGGCTGAAGGTAGATTCAAACGGTGATGTCAATGTTTTTGGGATCGGTTATGTCAAAGCGGAAGGTAGAACTGTGGAAGATATGACAAAGGAAATTCAAACCCGCGTCAATGAAAATTTTTTACAGGGAAAAGCAGAAGCACGGCTCAACCTAGACGGTATCCGCTACTATGTATTGGGAGATATAGAAACAGTAGGTGTAACCGGCGAAAAGACAGCCTACGTTACCCAGCTCAATATTATGCAGGCTATTGCGATGAATGGCGGTCTCAACCGTACAGTTGACAGAAAAAACATCACCATCCACAGGAAATATCCCGAAGGTATAAAGACGGCAAAATTGGATCTGACCAGAGAAGACGCCATGAACTCGCCCTATTATTGGTTGCAGAATGGTGATATCATCTATCTTAATACCAATGGTAAAAGTATCAATGGATTTGGGAAAGAGCCACTACAAAGTTTAACGACAGGAGTATCGGTTATTACAACGGTAATGTCTATTTATTTAATTCTTAAGACATTGTAGTATGATCCCAGACAAAAACGTAAAAAGCGCACAAGATCCTTCTCAGAACGTTGATAAAATGGGTTCATTCAGTTTGTTTGATCCAATTCATTTTGCACAAAGAGTTCTTAAAAATTGGTATTGGTTTGTGATTCTTGGATTCTTAGGCTATTGCATCTCCTTTGTTTACAGCAAGTACTATGCACAAAGAGTATATTCTTCGAGCCTTTCATTGAGTATTTCAAATAATACATCCAGTTATTTTACACCCAATCAGTCTATTAATTTTATATGGGGACAAGGTGGCAATCAGGATGGTGTGTATCTTAAAAAAATATTGCTTTCCAGAAGTCACAACGAATATCTGGTTAAGAAACTGAATCTCAATACCAATTATACCACCAGAGGTCTTATTAAAACGACCTATTTGGATCAGGAAGACAGTCCTGTTTTTCTAGAGATCGATAAGGATCATCTTCAGCAGGTGAACTATCCGATTAACATCATTCCTAAAGGGAATGATACTTATGAAATCATTTTGCCAGAAGAAGGATTGTCAAACAATCTCTACAATTACAATACAGAAAGCGTACAGACCATACCTTCTTATGCAAAACCTAAGAATAAGGTGATTAAGGTCAATGAATGGTACGAGTCAGCTAATTTTAAATTTAGGTTGATTCCTAATCCTACACCTAGTAATTTGGGGTTGGAAAACATTATGGTAACATTGATACCTGTCAATCAAGCGGTTAATAGTATTATCGGAAGTCTTTTTGTTGAGTTTGATAAGGAACTTTCCTCTATCATGATTATCAGCAAAACTGGCTATAATCTTAATAGTACAGTTAATTTCCTTAATAATTCTGTACAGGAATTGATCAAAAAAAGGTTGCTGGATCAGAATACTGTGGACCAGAATACCGTAGAGTATCTTAATGATAACCTAACAAAAATTAGGAAAAAATTAGATTCCAGTGGTACGGTTCTCAATAATCTGAAAATCAATAACCGCCTTTTCGATATGGAAAATATCGATTCCAAAACACTTCAGAAATTAACTGATCTGGAAGGCAGAAAAGCTGAATTGGTTACAAAAATAAATTCTTTAAACGATATAAAGGCTTCTGTCAATACCAACAGCATAGAGAAAATCATCAGCCTGAACGTTGCAGGAATAGAAGACGGAAGTTTCAATGCATCCGTTTCTGAGCTGAAAGCTCTCTACGCAAAAAGAAGAGAAATGGCACAGATCTACACGCCAAATTCTGAACCAATGCGGGAAATCAACAGGCTGATAAATGAAGCCAAATATTCTTCTCAAAGTGGACTCAAAAAATATTTCCAGGGTTATAATGACAAATTACTGGCCCTGGATGCAGATATAGGAAAAATAGACCAGGAGCTGGTAACCCTGCCAGAAAAACAACGGATCTTTTTGCATGCACAAAGAGGTTATAATATTATAGAAAATACCTATAATACGCTGTTGACAGAACAGGCCAAATCTCAGATGCGCGTTGCTACAAATCAAAGTAATCTTCGGATTATTGATAAAGCCAAAAATCTGGGGCAAGGTCCTATTGCGCCCGATGTAAAATCCACGCAAATGCAGATCATAGGAGGTCTGTTATTATTTCCATTTTTATTTTTGGTGTTGGGAGAATTACTTGATAACAAAATCAGAAATATTAAAGAACTGCTTTCGGCTACAAGGATTCCGCTTCTGGGCGTTGTGGGTCATAATAATTATGATACCAACTTAACCGTTATGGAGGAGCCGAAATCTTCAATATCAGAAGCATTTAGGGCTATCAGGGCCAATCTTCGGTTTCTCTTCAATGAGGAGCAAAAAAGCAAAGTTATCTTGGTGACTTCATCCATAAGCGGTGAGGGGAAAACCTATGTCTCCATCAATATAGCCTCTGTGTTAGGACTTAGCGGAAAAAAGGCTGTTTTGCTTGGAATGGATCTTCGTAAGCCGAAGATTTTCGGAGATTTTAAGATCAATAATAAAAACGGAATTTCTAATTATCTTACAGGTCAGGTAGGCTTGGACGAGATTATCAATCGTACAGCTATTCCAGGGCTGGATGTGATCACTTCGGGACCTATTCCGCCCAATCCATCAGAACTGTTGATGAGTGATAATAATATGAAATTTATAGAACAACTGAAGGAAATCTATGAATATGTCATTATAGATTCTCCACCGGTAGGTCTTGTTGCCGATTCTTTTGAACTGATCAAAAAAGCCGATACAACGATCTATGTCGTTCGTCACGAGTATACAGAAAAGCATATGCTAAGGATGATCAGCGAAAAGTATTTTAATAAAGAAGTTACAAACCTGGGATTGGTTTATAATGACTTTAGTATCAAGCAAGGCTACGGCTACGGCTACGGGTATGGTTACGGATATGGCTACGGATATGGCTATGGGTATTTTGACGAAGACAAAAATTATAAAGAACCTACGATCATCAAGATCAGAAATAAACTGAAAATGTTTTTTAGTAAAAAATAAGAGCCTTATTTAAGGCTTTTATTTTTTTTAAAGACTATTTTGATAATATGTTCGTTTTTATAACAATAATTTATATTTTTCCGACCTTATTTAACTTAACATTAAGAAGTTCCTTAAACTAAAAATGTTTTATATTTGCACCAAATTTTTGAATAATATACGTTTCAGTAAATTGAAAATGAAGAAAGAACTCACTTACTCCCTTATTGCCCTCTTATTTTTTCTAAGCTTTGCAAAAGCGCAAAGACACGAAATTGGGGTGCAGCTGGGTATAAGCAATCTTGTAGGAGATATTGGGAGGACCAATTATGTCCTGCAAAAGCCGATAGGTCGTATTTCTGATAATGGATTGCCTTTTTATGGTGGATTGATGTACAGGATGAATTTTAATCCTTATCAAACCCTCAGGCTTAATTTGGGATACAGTCATATCCAGTTTGATGATAGATATGCTAAAGAAAATTATAGAAGAATGAGACAGCTGAGAGGCACCAACTCTGTTTTCTCCGCAGATTTGCTTTTCGAATATAATTTTTTGCCAGTCAATGATGAGCAGGTAAGTATGCTGAGTCCGTATATCTTCGGAGGATTTTCCGGTCTGTATATGGAAGCCGCTAAACCAGAGCTGACGATCAATTCTGCTGCTGATGTTCTTGTAAATTACACGCAGGAGAAAGCATTTACGATGGGTATTCCCTTTGGAGTTGGACTCAAATATAAATTTAATTACAACTGGGCACTGTCTGGGGAGTTTACTTTCCGGCCAACATTCTCAGACCAAGTAGATTACAGTATGCTGAAAGAAGAAGATGTAACAGTAAGGAAAACAGCGCTTAATGATGAAAACACAGCTTTGGTGGTTCAGGATTTTATCAATAAAAGAAATATTGGAAATCCAAATTCAAAAGATTGGGTTAATTCTGCAACACTTATTTTGTCTTATTCTTTTGGAAGACCACCTTGTTATTGCAAATAATTATGATGCCGGATTTAAAGACACTTATAAATAAAGATAAACTTCCCCAACACGTTGCTGTAATTATGGACGGCAATGGCAGGTGGGCAAAATCCAGAGGAGAAGAAAGAACCTTTGGGCATAGGAATGCGATTAGCGCAGTGCGCAATGTGATCAATGCTTGTAATGAGATTCAGATTCCATATCTTACGCTTTATACCTTTTCTTCTGAGAACTGGAACAGACCAAAAGAAGAAGTAGACACCCTGATGAGTCTTCTCTCTGAAACATTGCTTTTGGAAGCAGAAGAGATATTTTCAAAAGGATTGAGGATGCATGTTGTAGGCGATATCAGTCAGTTACCGGAGTTGGTAAAAGATCAGCTTCTCAATGTCATAGAGCTTACAAAAAACAATAAAAATGGTAACCTAATCCTTGCTCTCAATTACGGATCTCAAAAGGAAATTCTGAAAGCGGTGAAAGAGATCAGCGAGGAAGTGAAGGCAGGGAAAATAAATTCAGAAGACATAGACGAGAAATACTTGGAAAACCATCTTTACACAAAAGATTTTCCGTCTGTAGATCTGATGATAAGAACCAGTGGTGAAGTGCGAATCAGTAATTTCCTGCTTTGGCAGATTGCGTATGCAGAATTACAGTTTCTAGATGTGCTTTGGCCGGATTTTACAAAAGATACATTTTTTCAGTGCATTCTGGATTATCAAAATAAAGAGAGAAGATACGGAAAGACAAGCGAGCAGCTGCTTTCATAATATATTTAGAAAAGAGAACTTCAATAAGAATGAGATTAAGATTTATACCCATTATTTTGTTAGCGGCTTCGGCGTTTTTGCACGCACAAGTCGTTCCACAGGGTACCAATGCAGAAAACACAGAACTTGCAGCAAACCAAAATCAAGAGTATGTGCTTAAAGATATCGTTGTAGACGGTGTCAAAAGATACACACCCGCTCAGATTTTGCGTTTTACAGGACTGGTGAAAGGAGAGAAGTTAGAAATCCCAGGGCAAAGAGTTAGCAATGCTATCAAAAAGCTTTGGGAAACACAATCTTTTTCTAAAGTCGAGGTGTATATCCAAGATGTTGAAGGGCAGAATGTTGTCCTACAATTCGCTTTGCAAGACCTTAAAGAATTAGGAGAAGTCAAATTTACAGGCAAAGGGATTGGTAAGTCCAAAAATGAAAAACTCATCAAGGATAACAATCTGAAACCTGGTACGAAAATTAATAACAACCTGGTTTCCAGTTTGCAGAATAAAATCCCTCAGGAATATATTGCGAAAGGATTTGCTGATGCGAAAATTAATATAGAGGAAAAAGCCAATGGAGGAGATGCCAACCTGGTAGACTGGACCATAGAAGTATCTAAAGGTAAAAAAGTGAAGATCGATAAAATCGACTTTGATGGTAATACCAGTGTTTCTGACAGAAAGCTTAGAAAAAGTGGTTTTAAAGATACCAAGCAGAAGCGATTTCTCATCGGGATTATCAAGCCTTCAAAGTTTGTTCAGGACAAATATGATGAGGATAAGAAAAACCTAATCAGCTATTACAACTCACTTGGTTTCCGTGATGCAAGTATTGTTTCTGACTCGGTCACGAGAAGTGAAAAAGGATACAACATCAATGTCAAACTTAATGAAGGTAAAAAGTATTACATCGGCGATATCAATTTCATCGGAAATACAACCTTTACAACAGAGTTCTTACAAAGGATTTTAGGTTATAAAACAGGAGATATCTACGACGCTGTGGGATTCAACAAAAAAGTTGGAGATGATGGTGGTAAAGAAGATGACTCTGATATCAAATCCATTTATATGAACAATGGATTCTTATTCTCCAATGTAACCCCAATAGAAAAATCCGTAAAAGGAGACTCTATTAACTTGGAAATCAGGATCAACGAGGGTGAAAAAGCAACCTGGAACCGTGTCACCTGGTCTGGTAATACCACGACTCATGACCACGTGATCCTGAGAGCACTGAGAACAAAACCAGGTGCTTTGTTTGCGAAAACGGATATCAAAAGAACTTATTTCGAATTGGCAGGGATGCAATTCTTTGATCCACAACAAATTGGAACAGATGTAAAACCTAATCCGCAGGATAATACCGTTAATATGCACTGGACACTTGTGGAGAAAGGGTCTTCTCAGGTACAGTTACAAGCTGGTTATGGTGGTGGATCTTTCATTGGAACACTTGGTTTGACATTTAATAACTTCTCTTTGAGAAACTTCCTGAAATTCAAAGACTTCAAACCTGTTCCTCAAGGTGATGGGCAAACATTATCGCTTCAGGCTCAGGCAGGACAGTACTTTACCAATTACGGCGTCTCTTTTACAGAACCGTGGGTTTTTGGAACCAGGCCAACTGCACTTAGCGTTGGATTGAATTATTCAAATGTGCATTATTCAACATCAACAGGAGAACAGACCATGAATATTTTCTCGGCAAGTACAGGTCTTACGAGACTGTTGAAATGGCCGGATGACTATTTCTCACTTTATACAGGGATACAGTACCAGAGCTATCAGTTCAGTAATTATCCATTCTACTTTGGTGACGCTTTGGAATATTACGGAAATACAAAATCATTCAGTTTCAATATAGGCTTGAGCAGAAGTTCTGCCGGTTTAGATCCGGTCTTCCCGACTTACGGTTCAAACATAGAAGCGACTTTAAAATTCACGCCGCCCTATTCCTGGTTTAGTAACAAAGATTACTCTACAATGAGCGTACTGGACAAGTACAAATGGATGGAGTTTTACAAAGTGAAATTAAAAGCAGATTTCTACAACGAAGTGATTGGGAAATTAGTTCTTAGAACAACTGGTGAAATGGGATTCCTGAACGGATATAGCAAAGATCTGGGTGCACCACCATTTGAAAGATATTATGTTGGCGGAGTAGGATTGTTCAATGGTCGATATGACGGTAGAGAGTTGGTACCTTTGAGAGGTTATGAAAATGCTTCTTCTACAGGTTTCAGTTCATCTTCTACTTATGACATTACGCCTTATGGAGGTGCGACGATTTACAACAGATTTGCGGCGGAACTTAGATATCCAATTTCGATGAACCAAACGGCTAAGATCTTTGTTTTGACTTTTGTAGAGGCAGGTAACGCGTGGAACAGCTACGGCACTTATAATCCGTTTAAACTGAAAAGATCTGCAGGTCTTGGTATCAGGGTATCGATGTCAGCATTCGGATTGATTGGATTTGATTTCGCTTATGGATTTGATAAAACGTTAGGAAGTTCAGATCCTTCAGGATGGCAGCAGCATTTCTTGATGAATCAACCATTATAAAAAAATTGATTATTTTTATACGATGAAAAAAATAGCATTAATTGTAACCATTCTTTTTACTTCAACACTCATCTATGCACAAAAGATCGGTGTGGTGGATACAGACTACGTTTTGAGTAAATTGCCTCAGTATAAAGAAGCCGAAAGCAGACTCAATTCACAGGTCACCCAATGGCAGGCTGATATCCAAAGACTTCAGGCAGAATACGAAAGAAAAAGAGAGGCTTTTGAAAATGAAAAAGTACTGCTTGTAGGCGATCAGCTTAAGCTTAGAGAAAAAGAAGTGGTGGATATGGAGAAAAGCATTCGCAATACAATTGGTGCAAGATTTGGGACAAACGGTGAAGTCAATCAGTTGAGATCTAATCTTACAAAACCTTATCAGGATCAGATATGGAACGCCATAAAAACCGTTTCCACAAAAAATAATCTGGGCATAGTTCTTGATAAAAGCAACAACATCAGTGTGATCTTTCTTGATAAAAAATATGACTATACAGAAGCCGTTCTCAATCTTTTAGGTAAAACGCTTCCGAAATCTGAAGAAACCAAAAACAACAGCAAACCAGGTGTGAACGGCAAAGGATCAACGCTTAAAACCGGCGCTAAGGCAAAAGGTGCCATGCAGAGAAAACAGGCACCGTCTGAATCCGCTGATCTCAAATAACAAAACTTAATATAAATTATAAACATAACTTTTTAAAATGAACAAATTAAATGTATTATTAGTAGCCGTTGTAATGGTTTTTGCAACTGGATTTGCACAAGCTCAAAAAATAGCTTCTGTTGATATCAATGCGATCTTTACATCAATGCCGGAAATGAAGGCGCTTGATGCTCAATTGCAAACTTTGCAGACTGCAAAACAAGGTGAATTGGAGAAACAAGGTAAATCTCTTCAGGATCTGATGAAAAAATACCAAGATGAAGCACCTAAACAAACTCAAGCGATCAACGAAACAAGAAGTCAGGAAGTTCAAAAACTTCAAGACAACCTTCAGCAACTTTACGCTGCTGCTCAAAAAGATATCGCTGAAAAAAGAGACGCAGGTCTAGCACCAATTGAGAAAAAAATCAATGATGCTATCTCTAAAGTTTCAAAAGCTGCTGCTTACGATTTCGTATTTGATGCTTCTAGCCCGGCTTTAGTTTACAAAGCAGGTACAGATGCTACGCCAGCTGTTAAAAAAGAATTAGGTCTTTAATTTTAAGACAAGAAAATAATCCCAAACCGCTCTTTTTACGGAGCGGTTTTTTTATTTTTGCACTATGGAAAAAGAATTTTCATCGACGGTAAAGATCCGTTTTGCAGATTGCGACCCTATTGGGCATCTCAATAATGTGAAATATCTGGAGTATATGCTCAATGCGAGGGAAGATCACGTGGAACAAAACTACGGATTCACCTATGAGCAATATACCAGAGAAACAGGCTGCACTTGGGTCACCATCCAGAATGAGATCGCCTATCTGAAAGAAGTAAAGTACAACTCAACCGTGGATATTACCAGCAAGACTGTTTTTGTGGATGATCTCACCGCGGTGGTAGAGTTACTGATGAAAGACGAAAACGGAAAAATAAATGCCGTGTTTTGGCTGACCGTCATCTATTTCAACATGAAGACCAGAAGGGCCGAGAAGATGCCGAATGCCACTTTAGATAAATTCGCACATTTTCTAGTGGATATAGATCATAAAACATTCAAAGAACGCGTTGCTTTTTTTAGAAGCCAAAATAAAATCAAATAATTATGCAAAGAATTTTAGTTGTTGGCGCAAACGGCCAGTTGGGACATTGCCTTCAAAAACTAGCACCGAAATACCACGACCTGTTTGATTTCAACTTTACAGGTTCGGAGGCGCTCAATATTACAGATAAAGCGCAGATCGAGAAAGAATTTGAAGAATACCAACCTGATTTTGTCATCAATGCCTCCGCTTATACGGCCGTAGATTTGGCAGAGAAAGAGGAAGAAAAAGCCTTCTCAGTCAACGCCATTGGCGTTGGTCATTTGGCAGAAGTTTCTAAAGACCACAACGCTATTTTGATTCACGTTTCCACAGATTATGTTTTTGATGGTGAGACCAACCTTAGTTATTCTGAAGATGATTTTACAAATCCAATCGGTGTTTATGGCGCTTCAAAACGGGAAGGTGAAGAGCTGGCTTTGGAAAATAATCCGGAAACAGTCATTCTCAGAACCTCGTGGCTGTATTCAGAATTCAATAAGAATTTTGTGAAAACAATGTTGCATCTTTTCAATATTAAGGAAGAATTGGGAATTGTAGGCGATCAATACGGTCAGCCGACCAACGCCAATGATCTTGCAGAAGCCATTATGGCTATCATAGAGGCAAGAAGTAAAACATTCGGGATCTATCATTTTTCCAATTATCCGGAAACCACTTGGTTCGATTTTGCAAACAAAATAAAAGAATTCTCAGGATCTGGCGTTGTACTAAAGGCCATCACCACCCAGGAATTCCCAACACCGGCCAAACGCCCGAAAAGAAGTACAATGTCTTTGGACAAGATTGAAAAAGATTACAACATCGAGCCAAAACATTGGGAAAATAGTCTTCAGGATTGTATAGAAATCCTAAAAATAACCAATGCGTAAACTATTATTTTTAATCAGTGTTTTTTGTTTTCAGTTCTTTTACCTTCAGATCGTTACGCTCAATAAGGTAGAGAAAACAAACCATAACAAAGACAAGTTTTTTTATAAAATCAATGAGCCTTCGAAATCCGAATTTCTAGGTGAGATTCTTGTGAATGCATACGCCAAAGATGACGTCACAATTTTTGGTGATATTTATAAAAAAGCGAAACAAATAGGTGCCAATTCATTCAATTTGAAACCTCTTGAAAATATGGATGGGACCATTCAGAACTTCAATCCGTCTTATTATATTTTGAATTTGTATTACACGGCTATTGATGATATTCCTGCAGAAGAGAACATAGCCTATTTGCTTTCATCTTCAGAGAAGAAGCAGAAGATCAATATCAATAACAAAACCATAGAGCTGCAGCCGCGAAGTTTCATCAGGCTGGATTTGAATGAGAACCAAATAATGGCAGTTTCCACCAGAAAATTACTGGGTTCAACGGTAAAATTGTCAGCAAAATCCGGACAGCCTTCTTTGTACCTTTCTTTGACCAATTTCAAAATTCGCAGCAATGATAGCCTTTACGGCGGTATCAACCTGAAATCGGGTGATATTACGGGATTAGAAAAATCGTTTGGTATGTTTTTGACTACAATATATACCGAACAAAAAAAGGATTAATGTTAATAAGTTGTGACACATCAGGTGCTTATTTTCAAAATTTAATTTATTAACTTTATACAAGCAGATTTCAGGACCGGGTATTTGTAATTCTCAACACTCAATCTCTAGTCTAAATCTTTACACTATTGGAAGAATTTTTTGAAAACGAACTTGCTAAAAAGTTCGAAGAAATGATAGAGAATAATGATGAATTCTACTTCGATACCGAAGAATATATAGAAATAATCATCTATTATCTGGAGCTGGGAGATTATAGCTATGCAGAAATGGCTGTCAACCATGCTTTGAAAATACATCCCAATTCCCTCGAAATCAAAACCAAGCAATTGGAAGTTTTCCTGGAGCTGGAACGTTATACAAAAGCCAAAGAACTGATTGATGAGTTACATCAGTCATCTTTGGAAGATACAGACTTTTTGGTCTGCTGCGCAAAATATTACTCCAATCTAGGAAATCCGAAAAAATCCATCGAGTATTGCCAGAAAGCCTTGGAGTTAGAAGAGGAAGAAAATTTCCTTCACAACTTCATCGCAGACGAATATGTGAATCTGGACGATCCTTTCAATGCGCTCAAACATTATACTTCAGCTTTGGAGCATGATCCTTATGACGATTATTCTCTAGAGAACGTCATGGTCTGTTACAGCAAACTGAACCGTTCCCAAGAAGCGTTGGACTTCCTGAATCAATATCTGGACAAGTTTTCTTTTTCAGAAACCGCTTGGTACGAGTATGGGCAATTCCACTTCAACAAGAAAAACTTCGAGGAGGCCATCAAAGGTTTCGATTATTTATTAGCCATCAACTCCCAAGCTGTTGGCGTTTATGCGAATAAAGCCGCTTGCTATGAAGCAATGGGAGAGTGGGACAAAGCCATCGCGGTGTACGAGGAAATGCTGGAATTGGAATACACCAAAGCATTTACCTTCTACAAGATAGGCTTGTGTTACAAGGAAGGGAAAAAATTCGTTCCTGCACTCACGTCATTTCAAAAATCTCTAAGAGAAGATCCACAGTTTTATCTGGCCATGATGGAGCAATCCTACATTTATGAGGAATTGGGAAATCCCAAAGAAGCCCTTTATTTCGCTCAGGAAGCTGCCAATCTTAGCGAAGGCAATGTTGAGTATCAAAAACGTCTCGCATTCCTTTACATCACTTGTGGCGATTACGAAGAAAGCCTCACCTGTCTGAAAAAATTGATAGAATCAGAGCCAACCAGATTCTACAACTGGTACGCCTATTCAGAAGTTCTGATGCTGATTGGTGAGTACGAAGAAGCGGTTACCATTCTGGAAAAAGCCCTGAAAGCACATCCACGAGCCGAATTATATTACCAGTTAAGCAATTGCTATCTGCATTTGAAAAATGAAGCAGAAGGCATAGCAATGCTGGAAAAAGCTTTGGAACTGGATTCTACACTCAGCAAAGATATGCAGCAAAAATATCCGTTCATCAAAGAACAAGTAAAAAAAATAAAGGCCAAAAAAAAATAAAACAAAAGCTCAGATTCGTGTCTGAGCTTTTTCGTTTTCAGGAGCCGGGAACCTGCTTTCCACTCTATCTTTTTCTTTCCCGTTGCCTATGCGAAGCCGAAGTTAACGACAAAGAAAAAGGATGCCGTTGCAATCAGGGCTATGAGCTTTGTTATCCAATCAACATTCAATAGTAAAAACAGAATTTTGTCATCCCGAAGAAACCTAGCGGCGTTGTTCAACAAAGTTAATCTGAATGACAGCAGAGAATCAGCTTTTTCTTTGATGAGTTTTTAGTTTATACTAAGCTTGTCGACGTGTCTTTGGGAACCTTCAAATATCTTCAGTGATGTCAAAAAATAGGCGCGGCCTTTGCATTCAAAAACCCATCAAACAACCTTAGGCTTACTCCTCAAAAATATCAACCCAGCTAAAATGACCAGAGCACCAACAGATTGCTGCGTCGTCAATTTTTCGCCATCCAGAACGCCCCAGATGATGGCCACGATTGGCATCAATAAAGTCACGGTGGAGGCAAAAAGCGGCGTCGAAATACTCAGTAATTTATAATTCATCATCATCGCCAATCCCGTCCCGAAGACTGATAATATCGCCACGAAACCCAATCCTTCCATTGTGCTTTGATCTAAAGTCAAATCTTTGAAAAATCCGGCAAAAATCAAAGCTGTTAAGGATGGCAGAAACAAGACCAACGAAAAGACATAAGCTGACATCAAAACCGCCGGAACTTCATGTAATTTTGATTTTACAGTTGTCACGCAAATGGCGTAGAGTAGAACCGCAAGGATCAGTAAGAGAATCGGATAGATTTTGATTTCACCACTTTCGCCACTTCCCAAAGCCAAAATACACGCTCCGATAAAACTTATCAGAACACCAAACAATTGCCGTTTTGTCGTCGAAAATTTCCAAACCAAAGACCCCACAATAATCACAAATATCGGCATCATAGAATTGATGATTCCGGCTATGCTGCTGCTGATCTCAGTTTCTGCCATTGGAAACAGAAACATCGGGATAAAACTTCCTGTAAAAGCAGCCACAATCAGCCACTTCAAATGTCGCTTTGGAAATAATTTTATTTTTGCAATCGCATATGGCATGAGAACAATGCCGGAAATGAGAACACGCAAGGCGCCTACTTCATAAGGATTAAAATGCGCCAGAGATTTTTTGATCAATATAAAAGACGATCCCCAAATCAATGATAATGCGATGAGGAGAATCCATTTTTGTTTTTCTGCTGTCAAGATATTTGTTGTTTTAAGATTTTTAAATAATCGATTTTCGGAATCATTTGAGCGCCCAAACTTTCCAGATGCTGCGAATGGATTTGGCAATCAATGAGTTCCCATTCATTCTGATATTTGGTAGTGAAATGGATAAAGCCAGCTTTCGATGCGTTGGAAACTTTGGCAAACATACTTTCGCCACAAA
Source organism: Epilithonimonas tenax DSM 16811 (assembly GCF_000428485.1). Lineage (GTDB taxonomy): Bacteria > Bacteroidota > Bacteroidia > Flavobacteriales > Weeksellaceae > Epilithonimonas > Epilithonimonas tenax. The sequence continues at coordinate 190,906 of NZ_AUAA01000002.1, forward strand.
ACACATTTCCAACCTGGATGCCATAAAAACCACCAACCAATTCTTGATTTTGCCAAACCTCAAAACTTTTTGCTTTGCCAAATTGATGAAGTTTCACAAACGATTCTATCAATTCTTCATTGATCCACGTGCCGTCCTGATCTTTCCGTTCAGCCATTTTGCAGCTTCTCATCACATCCTCAAAACGTTGGTTTTCTGTGAATTGAAAAACATCATCTCGGAGGATCTTTCGCATGGATTTTGAGATTTTGATGTCATTAGGGAGAAGAACAAACCTCGGATCCGGACACCACCAAAGGATTTCTTCGCCTTCGTTGTACCAAGGAAATAGTCCGAGTTGATAAGCGAACCAAAGTCTTTCAGGCTTCAAATCACCACCAATAGCCATCAGTCCGTCTGCCGGATCATAAAGTTCCGGATCGGGAAAAGAAATACCGTTGGGATCTAATCGGAGCATTTTAATTAGCGTATTTTAATTTCATTAATTGATTTCACAAAACCTTGTCTAGCTTCTTCATAATGCGCGTGTTTTCCGTTTTTCACCAGCCATTCTCCGGCCACTACAGTTCCCAAAAGATGTGAAGAATCCGATGCATAAACAATAGTATTACAAAGATTTTTAAGAGAAGATGTTGCTATCAAAGGTGCTTTTGCATCAATCACAACGGCGTCAAAACTCTGTCCGACTTTGAAAAAATGCTCATTCTCAAAAGCCATCGATTGTCGCCCGGATTTCCAGGCTGTCTTTAGAGCATTGAAACCGCTATCACCCAGATTGGCCCGGAAAAAAGTATCACGTCTGTGCGTATGGATCCGTTGTCCGTAATCCAAAATTCTGAGATCTTCCAAAGGATTCAAGCAAATCTGACTGTCGGTCCCGATGGACCAACGGCCTCCAAAACTCTGATAATCTTTAAATCTAAATCTTCCGTCACCTAGATTTCCCTCTGTCGATGGGCAAAGCACAATGTTTGCACCTGATTTTGCAGTGCCTTCAACTTCATGATCTTCCAAGTGTGTGCAATGGATTAAGTTGAAATTCTCATTCACATCACAGTTTTCCAACAACCATTCCGCAGGTCTTTTTCCATAGAAATCTACAGAATCTTTGATTTCCTTCAGCTGTTCTGCGATGTGAATATGAAACGGATAGTCTTTCGCAAGCAGCGAGGATGCAATCAAATCCTCTTTCTGAACGGCTCTCAACGAGTGCGAACCAACCGCCAAATTGGCTTTGTCATAATACTTTATCGACTGTTTAGAAGCTTCCAGCAAATGATAGTAATTATCGCTATTTTTTGAAATGAAGCGCCTTTGCAAATCATAAGGCTCAGTCCCAAAATTTCCTGTCTGGTAAAACATCGGGATCAAGCTTATTCTGATTCCGACTCTTTTTGCGGCAGCCACCAATCTTTCGCCCATTTCTGAGAGATTTTGATATGCTTTTCCATCTTTGTCGTGATGTACATAATGGAACTCCGCCACAGATGTGTAGCCGTTTCTCAGCATTTCTACGTACAACATGGCCGCCACATCTTCCATTTGCTGCGGCGAAAGCGACAGCGCAATTCTATACATCGCATCGCGCCAGCTCCAGAAATCATCCGGAACTTCCGAACCTTCAAAATATTCGGCCAAACCGCACATCGCATATTGGAAAGCGTGCGAATGCGCATTTTGAAACCCTGGCAGAGCATACGCGTCAACGTATTCGCCCTCTGGCTTTTCCACGGTTTTCAGTTCAGCGACAGTTCCGGCGTCGTCCAGCTTTACAAAAGCATTTTCCATCCATCCGTTTTCGGTCAGTAATCCTTTGAATGTGTACATTTTATGAGTTGATACTTTTTGGTTCATAGTTGATGGTATCACCGTTTATTTTAATTATTTGGGCAGCTATTCCGCCTTCCACTCCCAATCTTTTTTGCAGATGACTTCAGTTGATTAGGGCTTTTGTTTAAGCAAAAAAGGATTTCCGTTCAAGTCGGGCTGCGTTTCACGGCGTAAAGTAATGAAATCAAATCAATTTCATTTTTTCGACAAGATTAGTGAAAGTCTGTTTCAAAACCACTTGAATGCTCTTCGCATTGGCCTCATCATAAATCTTTTCGGAAGAATCCATGTAATTTGTCTTGCACATTTCCAACTGCAAAGCGTGGATGTTTTCTTCCGGTTTCCCAAAACTTCTCGTGATATAGCCGCCTTTGAAAGGATGGTTATGAGAAAACTCGTAACCTTTATGTTGCAAAGCGTCGATTGTTGTACTGATCAATGCCAGACTTGCAGAGCTTTCATCATTATCGCCCAGGATCAACTCAGGAAAATCTTCACTTCTAATTCCGGGAACAGATTTCCGGATAGAATGGGCATCAAACAACAACACTTTTCCAAATTCGGCTTTTCTCTGTTGTAGAAGCTCAGTTAGTTTCTCGTGATAAGGCGTGTGGTATAACGCAACACGCCTGGCAATTTCATCAGAATCCGGAACGTAATTGTCTTTATAAATCTGATTTCCATTAAAATCTGTCATCGGCACAACATCCGTAATCACTCTGCCGTCGTTATAAAGCGGTTGCTTTTCTGGATTTCTATTAAGGTCAACAACCCATCTGCTGTAATTGGCTACAATCATAGTGATTCCCAACTCTACGGCGAAACTATAAAGCCTATCAATAAACCAGTCTGTATCGTCTGGTTTTTCAGATAGTTCGGGATTCATTTTTGCTTTTAGATCTTCCGGGATGAAAGTGCCCGCATGAGGAATGCTTATGATAATGGGAACTTGCGGAACAGTGGGATCAATGATTTTAAAGATTTCCATACACGATTTTAAAGTTGAAATATAAAAAGAATCCCTGCATTTTTGATAAAAAATGCAGGGAATTTATAAGTGTAAGCGATTCTAAAATCTTAGAATGGCAAATCGTCATCTTCATCCTCTGCGAAAACGTTTTTGTTCTCAGCAGCCGGTTGACCTTGGTTGGGTGTCGCTTCAGTCGGTTCGTTGAAGTCAGAAGAGCCTCCTTTTTCCATTCTCCATCCTACAATCGAATTAAAATACTTGACTTCACCTTGAGGACTAGTCCACTCTCTACCTCTAATGTTGATATGAACTTTTACGCTATCTCCAACTTTGTGTGCATTCAGTAAGTCCACTTTATCCTGAGTAAATTCAATATTAATTGGTTGTGGATACTGTTCTTCAGTCAAAAGAACGAGTTCTTTTTTTTGAAATCCGCTTGCAAATGTTTGTAAATCAGAAATCTTCTTGATTGTTCCTGTTAATTCCATGTCTTCAAAATGTTTTAAGGGTGTAAAGGTAATAAAAAACTAGCGATGTAGTCCAAAAGTGGCGCTTGAAAAAAAAACTTAAAAAAAGATTGAATTAATTTGGAGGTAATATGAAAAGTCTCTATATTTGCACTCACCAAAACGAAAGAAAAGAAGTTCTTAAAAATAATGCGGATGTGATGTAATTGGTAGCCATGCCAGACTTAGGATCTGGTGCTTCACCGCGTGGGGGTTCGAGTCCCTTCATCCGCACAATGTTAAAAAATTTCTAAGCAATTAGAGATTTTTTTTATGCGAAAATAGCTCAGCTGGTAGAGCACGACCTTGCCAAGGTCGGGGTCGCGGGTTCGAGTCCCGTTTTTCGCTCCACCTCTGCCCTGGTGGTGGAACTGGTAGACACGCAGGACTTAAAATCCTGTGTCCGTAAGGACGTACGGGTTCAAGTCCCGTCTGGGGTACTTAAAAGCCTTGATAATCGACTGATTATCAAGGCTTTTTCATTTTTCGTGCAATATATGTGCAATGTTTAATGAGGAATTAAAAAATCAATTAGAGGACTTTTTTTTAACCATTTATCAATTATTTATCTTGTTCAATAATTCGGTTGCGTAAAAGAAATCTAGTAAATGTAAAATAGAATCCCAACTTTCGTCAGAATTCTATTTAATTTTTGATAAATATGCCATTCTTATTTTAAAAATCTCAACGTAAATTTTAAAATGAGCATATACAATGATTTTTATTGCCCTTCTTCCTCTACTAATTCATAATCCACGAGTTCATCATAAATTGCTCCAAGTTCAGAGTTCAACTGTACAAGGTATTCTGTGCAAATGTTATGATATAGATCTTGAGTTTCGTCTTCAAGACTAAATTCAATTGCTCCTTTTTTTAACTCTTTCAATAAGCTATTAAATATCATCTTGACATTATTAGGATTGTCATCAGTAAGTATTATTTGAAGTGGGGTTTCACCGACCTCTAAGACCAAATATGTATTGGTCTCTTCTCTCTTAATAGTTGCTCTTTTAGTTTCCATATATTTTTCCTCTTTCTCCGAAGGCATCTTTACCACCTTCCAATGTTTTCATACTTATTTCTTTCCAATTTAGTTCCGGTCTTGAACCATAAATACATTTTAACGAATTAGAAAATGGATTACCTGTTAAAGTAAAATATTGCCCTTGATCGTGTAATCTGTATATCGAATTATAGGGTAAGGTTCTAACTGCGATATTTGCATCGTGTGTAGCAATAATAACTTTTTTTCCAAGCAATGCTTTTTCTTTTAGCAGTGGAACTATTACATCGTTGATATAATCGTTACCCAAACTTTTCTCTGGTTCGTCAATCAAATAGATGTCTTTATCTTCTACTAATTCCTTATGAAGAAGAATCATAGAAGATTCACCATTTGATGGGCTATATGAAAATCCATTAAGTGTAAAATGTTTACTTTTAAGCAATAAATCGCTTAATGAATTTATGGTCTCTATTCCCTCGATTTCATTTAATTCTGATATTTTTAGAAATAATTCACTGGAATGAATGTGCCGTGAGATAGACTTTATTGCATTTACAAATTGTTTTTGAGGAGTCTTTTTTACATTTTTCACTGGCGAAAAATTACTGTCAGTAAATACGCCATTCTGAATCACTAGATTAGTGTTACAATTTAGTTCTCCTTTTTCTCCTAAACTTCCTGCGTATTCTTGTATTGGGGTAATTTCGATCTTAATATTTTCAAGAATTTCTTTTGCCAACCTTTCTATTTTAATTCGATTTCTAGAATAATCTGCAAATCCTGTTTTAGTGGGTTTTTGAATATTCCGCTGTAAACTACACCACCATTCCGAGGCAAAGTGCACCACTTATTCCGAGACAAAGTGCACCACTTAAATGCATTATTTAAGAAAAAATCGCGAATTATATTTTTTAATGACTCATTAAAAAAGTGTGACATTCCGACACAAAGTACACCACTGAGGTTCAAGTAAACAAATTAATTGCTAGTTTAAATTCCACAAGAATAAAAGCTAGCATTATGGCAAATAAACCTCTACGTATGCAAAAAATT
>NZ_AUAA01000003.1 GCF_000428485.1 Epilithonimonas tenax DSM 16811
TCGATAAATATTCCGCAGAAATATTTATTGCAATGAGCTCTAAATCAGATAATTTTGGTTTAATTGGTTTGAAATAAAAATTTTCTTTGATGGTTAATTTTCTTAATTCCTTTAAAATAAAATCGTAAATTGCATCTAGGTTATTCATAACGTATTAGATTGATAGTCAATACAATATACGAAATTTTCGTATTATGAGTAACCTTTTTTATAATGCACTACGGGTTAAATTACAAAAGCAACAAGCTCCGAATATTCTCGGAGCTTGTTGCATGTAGGTGTGAACAACTTATTCTTTATTGAATTTGAATGCTTTTCCACCTTGTGAAAAATCGATGCTCTTTTTGTCCTTGCTGAAAGTGATAGACACATCGGCCTGCTCAAAAGTAAATTTGCTCTGTCCCTGGTATTCCAAAGGAAACTCCGGTTGGCCAGTTGCCTGCCCATATAACAGGCCTGCTTTATCCGTAAAAGTCAATTTCAACGGTACTTCTTTGGTGCTGAATGTTCCGGTAAATTCTTTCATATTCACTTTCTCTACCGGAACAGCCTGAGCCGAAGCCCAAACATTGTTTTTTGGATTGATGTCCGGCACACTGGAAGTTGGATCCAGCTTCACTTGCTCTACTTCTTTGGTAGAATTCACTTTGAAAGTCCATTCTGTATTGCGTTTCCAAACCTCGACAGGCACTTTCACCAATTGAGTCGTTCCGTCTTTGAATTTAACCTCCACTGTGGTTGGCATTGGCAATTGGCCAAGATTCTCGACAGTAATCTGTGCGCCGTTCTTATAATCGCCATTGAAAGGTTTTACCGCTTTCACAGCCTGATCTACTTTCCATTTATTGATAAACCAACCTCTCCAGAACCAGTTCAGCTCTTCTCCGGAAACATTCTCCATGGTATGGAAAAAATCCCAAGGTGTCGGATGTTTGAACGCCCATCTTGCCACATAAGTTCTGAACGCTTTATCAAACTTCTCAGGACCTAAGATTGTTTCTCTCAAAATCCCCAATCCCAAACCTGGTTTGAAGTAAGCCAGAACGCCGATACTTCTTTCCTTCATATTATCTGGACCTACCATGATCTGTTCGTAGTTGTCATTCAGGACAAAAGAACCCATTTTGCCAATATCTTGTTTGTGGTAATATTCCCCATTGTTAAAAGCTTCTGTAGAACCTTCATTGATAAAAGTATTGAAACCTTCGTCCATCCAAGCGAACAATCTCTCATTGGAACCCACGATCATTGGGAACCACGTATGGCCAAACTCGTGATCTGTAACGCCCCAAAGACTTTCTCCTTTGGAACTCATATGACAGAAAACGATTCCCGGATATTCCATCCCGCCTTCGTTTCCGGCAACGTTGGTCGCTGCTGGATAAGGATATTCATACCATTTCCCGGAGTAATGTTCGATGGAAGCTTTGGTATATTCTGTAGATCTTCCCCAAGCCTTTTCGCCGGCACTTTCTACAGGATAAGCAGAGATCGCCAAAGATTTTTTACCGCTTGGCAAGTTGATTCTCGCTGCATCCAAAATGAAAGCGGCAGATGAAGCCCAGGCAAAATCCCTAGCATTATCTATTTTGAATTTCCAGGTTTTTGTGCCTGACTTATTATTTTTCCCTAATTCAGATTCCGGGCGGATCGCAACCGTTTTCTCACTGCTTCTGGCTTGATTCCAACGGCTTACTTCCTCTTTGCTGTAAACTTCTTTTTCGTTCAGTAATTCTCCCGAAGCTACCACATATTGGTTGGCAGGAACCGTGATATTCGCTGAAAGTGTTCCGTACTCCAAATAAAATTCCGAAGCGCCTAAATATGGCGAAGTGTTCCACCCCAAAACGTCATCATACACGCACATTCTTGGGTACCACTGCGCCATTGTGAAGATCTTTCCGTTCTTGGTATCTTCGATTCCCATTCTGTCGGAACCATATTTTGGCGATAAAAAAGAATATTCGATCTTCAATTTCGCAATACCACCGTTCGCTTTCAAATCTTGCGGAAGGTCGATCTGCATTCTGGTATCGGTGATGGTATATTTTACATCTTTACCATCGTATTTTACAGATTTGACCTTGTAACCGCCATCAAACTCTTCGCCGTGTGCACCATTTCTACTTCCGGAAAGTGGCACCACTGCATTACCTCGCGAATCCTTTGCGAAAAGATTTTGGTCCAGTTGCAACCAAAGAAATCCTAACTGATCCGGACTGTTGTTCGTATAAGTAATTTCTGCTGAACCTGTGATTTCATTTTTAGCTTCATCCAGACTTACATTGAGTTGATAATCCGCTGAATTTTGCCAATATTTGTGACCTGGCTGTCCACTTGCAGAACGGGTTTCTGTTCCGGTCTGAGGATAGAACAAAGGCTTGAAAGCCTCGGTATAACTGTAGGCAGGCGTTTCCTGTGCGTAGCCTTTTGCTGTGAAGGCAAATATCGCAACCACAGAGAGAAGTGTTGGAAGTTTGAAGTTCATTAATAGATAGATTTATTGTTAAATAAAATTAGTCAATAAAATCCTGAACTTGTTACATCATTGGACTGAAGTCTCCTAAGGTTCATAAAAAAGCAAGCTTGCTATCGGGTGATAGCAAGCTTGCTTTTTTTATATAGAATCTAATTATTGAAAGTTTAAATCAATCATCTCTCTCAAAGATAATATCATCTCGATTATTTTTTGAAAGGACATTCTGCCAGTTATTGATGATTTGTAAATTATCGTCAAGTTTAATTTTAAATTTATAAAAACCTGATTTTTCCAAATCTATTTCAAAAGACTCATTTACTGTTTTAATCTCATAAACCATTTTAGATTCTCCAGCGACAGAATATTTTTTAGATATGACATTAATAATTTCGTCCCATCTTATAAATCTTCGGGATTCTTTTAATTTCAAGTAGAAACCTTCATCTCTATATTCAAAATCACCATCAAATTCTGCAAGTTTTTCAACATCTTCATACGTTCTAATGTCATTAATATTTCTGTAATTTTTATCCCAATAATATGCGAGAACAAAAATTAAAATTGCTAAAACAACAAGCAGAATAATCGTATTCATTCTTATCAGTTAGATTTTTTCGCCTTAATCATGGTCTCCAGCATATCCCACATTTCCTGAGGCACCTCCTCCAGCATATTGAATTCACCGGCACCTTGAAGCCACTCGCCACCATCGATGGTCACGACTTCGCCATTCACGAAGGATGAAAAATCAGAAACCAGATAAGCCGCAAGATTGGCCAACTCCTGATGTTCTCCTACTCTTTTGAGCGGATTTTTTTTAGCCAAATCAAATTTATCTTTCATATCGCCAGGTAGCAACCTGTCCCAAGCGCCTTTCGTAGGAAATGGTCCCGGAGCAATCGCGTTGAAACGGATGTTATATTTCCCCCACTCCACAGCTAAACTTCTTGTCATTGCCAAAACGCCCGCTTTTGCACAAGCCGATGGAACGACATACGCTGAACCCGTCCAGGCATAAGTGGTTACAATATTCAGAACGGTTCCAGGCACTTTGTTGTCAATCCAATGTTTCCCGATGGAAAGTGTGCAGTTCTTGGTTCCTTTCAAAACAATATCAAGGATCGAATCAAAGGCGGAATGCGTGAGTCTTTCGGTTGGTGAGATGAAGTTTCCGGCGGCGTTGTTTAACAGAATATCAATTCTGCCAAATTCTTTCAGCGCGGCTTCTTTCATAGCCTCCACTTCGTCCCAGTTTCGCACATCGCAAGCTACACAAAGGACTTTTCCGCCTGTTTCTTCTTCCAGTTCTTTGGCTGTTCCCTGCAGTTTCTCCAGGTTTCTGGAAGTGATGACGACCTTTGCTCCAAGCTGAAGAAAATATTTGGTCATCGCTTTTCCCAGTCCGCTTCCGCCACCGGTTACGATAGCTACTTTATCTTTAAGTGCGTCTTCGCGCAACATTGGCTGTGTATATAAATTCATTGATTAAGTGATTTTTAGATTACAATTTAAGGTTTTTGAGTCTTTGGTAAATTTAGATTTTTATTTTGTATTGAAATTTAATAAAAGTTATGCGCCAAATATGAACGCTCATTCAATCCATATTAATGAATCCTTCTCGCAACAAAAAAGTAAGGCAGATTCTCTGTTTATTCTTGAACTTCAAAAAGCAAACGCTCTCCGAATTTTTTTTCATTCAAATTTCCGTTATCATAAACTAGATTTCCGTTGACGAAAGTGTGGGTTACTTTAGAATGAAATACGGTTCCTTCTAGTGGACTCCATCCACATTTATACAATATATTTTCTTTTGCAACCGTCCATTTTTCATTTAAATCTACCAAAACCAAATCGGCTTTGTATCCTTCTCTCACAAAACCTCTTTTTTCTACTCTGAAAAGAACAGCAGGATTGTGGCACATTTTTTCCACGATTTTTTCTAAGCTAATTTTTCCTTTTCTAAAATTCTCCAGCATCACCACCAAAGAATGTTGTACCAAAGGCGCACCAGAAGGGCATTTTGTGTAAACATTTTGTTTTTCTTCCCAAGTGTGAGGCGCGTGGTCTGTGGCAATCACATCAATTCTGTCATCCAGCAAAGCTTCCCAAAGTCCGTCTTTATCTTTTTGCGTCTTTACCGCAGGATTCCACTTGATTAATCCTCCTTTTGTATCGTAATCTTCATTGGTGAAAGTTAAATGATGAACACAAACTTCTGCCGTTATTTTTTTATCTTTTAAAGGAATATCATTTCGGAAGAGTTCCATCTCCTTCGCTGTAGAAAGATGGAAAACGTGTAGTCTGGCTCCTGTTTTTTTTGCTAACTCAACTGCTTTTGAAGAAGATGTAAAACAAGCTTCCTCACTTCTTATTAAATGATGAAATTTCACCGGAATATCTTCACCATATTCATCCAGATATTTTTGCGTATTTTCTCTAATTGTAGCTTCATCTTCGCAGTGTACAGCAATGAGCATTTTTGTATTACTGAAAATATTTTCCAGCGTTTCAGGATTATCAACCAACATATTTCCTGTAGATGAGCCTAAAAACAACTTGATTCCGGGAACATTTCTAGGGTTTGTTTTTAAAATCTCTTCTAAATTATCATTGGTTCCGCCCATCATAAATCCGTAATTGGCGTATGCTTTCTGAGAACCAATTTCATATTTTTGAGCCAATAATTCCTGAGTTACAGCATTAGGAACGGTGTTGGGTTGGTCTATAAAACTTGTAATTCCTCCCGCAATAGCAGCTTTTGATTCGGATTCAATATTGCCTTTATGAGTTAATCCCGGTTCGCGGAAATGGACTTGATCATCAATCACTCCAGGCAAAAGATACTTTCCGGCGGCATCGATGATTTGGTCAACATTCTCTTCAGAAATATTTTTTGAAATGATTGAAATCAAATCATTTTCAATCAGAATATCACTTTGGAAAACCAAATTTTCATTAACTATTTGGGCGTTTTTTATTAGAATTTTCATTTTTAATTAGATATTAGAAGTTGGATATCAGAGGTAAGACTTAGATCTAAAAGTTTCATTTCAAGCAAAATTAAGTTTTTGAAAATTATTACCCGAATTTGTACTTTAAAATTAATGCAAAAGCGCCATTGTATTGATTTTAAATCTCGTCGATCAATCCATCTGTTTTTATATAACCTAGGAAATCCGGGTATCATCCATTGCAACACTCAACTTGGAGAAAGGAAAAACGTGTGCGACCAAACCCAAAAACCAATCAGCACAGCATGTTTACATCGAAAAAATCGAGCTGAGTAAAAAACCCTTTGAAGGCTAAAAATCGCAGCACGACAGTATTATGATTGGCGGAAAATTTGTTTTTTTTGTGAATTCCAAGCTGAAAAAATAAATCGGTTTCTTGTCAGAATAGCGTATTTTTGCAAAAATTTTTGAATTGAAATCGCAGATTCTATCTGGCCGATGCAAACCATAAACTATTAGATGAAAAAACTTCTCGGACAAACTGCTCTTTATGGATTAACAACTGTGATTATCAGACTGTTTCCTTTTGTAATCAATCCAATTATTACGAGAACTTTTGGTCCGACAGCCTATTCTCCTTTTGCAGATTTTTATTCCGTAGCAGGCGTTATCGCGGTGCTATTGACCCATGGTATGGAAACTACTTTTTTCCGTTTTGCTTTGGACGAGAAAGATGACAGAAAATTGATTTCAACTGCTTTTTTCAGTGTGTTGGCCGTGACTTTGGTTTATTTATTTTTCACTTTACTTTACCGGCAACCATTAGCTGTTGCTTTCAAAACGCCAGATCAAGTTGACCTTTTGGCCATTCTTACCGTCACTTTGGCTTTGGACGCATTTTGCGCTATGCCTTTCGTGATGCTTCGGAAAAACGAGAGGCCTTTGAAATATGCCGGAATCAGAATCACAAACGGAATCATCAATTTTCTGTTGGTTGTCTTTTTCATCATCATACTGCCTAGATATCCAGAAGGAATCTTTGGGTTGAAATACAGTCCGGAGTTCGGGATTGGATATGTCTTCATCGCCAATCTGGCAGCCAGTTCTGTCACATTTCTGATGCTATCACAAGAATTATTAATCGCAAGAATAAAACATTTCTCTTGGGAACTTTGGAAAAGAATGATCAAGTATTCCTGGCCGATCACGATTGCTGGATTAGCTGGGATCATCAATGAAACCTTTGACAGACAGTTCCTTAAATTCCTTTTACCGGAAGCTATTGGAAGGCATGAATTAGGCATTTATGGCGGTGTTGCAAAAGTGGTGACGTTCGTCATTCTTTTCCGCCAAGCGTACTCTTTGGGAATAGAGCCATTCTTTTTCAGCAATTCAAAAAACAAGAATGCAAAAGAGATGTATGTGAAGCTGATGGATATTTTCATCGCCATCAACTGCCTGATTGTCTTATTCTTATCTGTAAATCTCAATTGGATCGCAAAAGCTTACATCAACAATCCGGAATATTATGAAGGCATCTCTATTCTTCCCATTTTGTTCTTTGCCAGTTTATTTTTAGGAATCTACCTCAATCTTTCGATTTGGTATAAATTGACAGATCAAACCATCATCGGCGCATATATCTCTGCTATTGGGGTTTTTATAACCATCATTATTAATTTTTATTTTATTCCTAAATACGGCTATTGGGCTTCCACTTGGGCTACCATTGCCAGTTATTTTGCAATGATGGTTGTATCATACGTTTGGGGACAGTCCAAATACCCAGTTCCATACCACATTTACAAGAACGCCATGGTCATTCTTGTAACAATGGTAGTATCTTTGGCATATTACCAATATTTAAAAGAAAACATTTGGTTGGGAAATCTTATATTTCTAATTTTGGCAACCATTTTGATGAAGTCAGAGAACTTGATCCCTCAGAAGATGCTCCATAAAATCGGAATGAAATAAACCTATTACCCGCCTAATAGTCAACAACTTAACAATAGAAACTTATGAAAATAATAGTCCCAATGGCTGGACGTGGTTCCAGACTTAGGCCGCATACATTAACCGTTCCAAAACCGTTGATTCCAATCGGTGGAAAACCAATTGTACAGAGATTGGTAGAAGACATTGCAAAAGTTGCGAACCAACCAATTGAAGAGATTGCTTTCATCATTGGTGACTTCGGTTCAGATGTTGAAGAATCTCTTATCAAAGTAGCCGAGAATCTGGGAGCAAAAGGAAGTATCTATGCTCAAACAGAACCACTAGGAACAGCACATGCGATCAATTGTGCGAGGGCAAGTATGAGTGGGCCAGTAATTATTGCATTTGCCGACACACTCTTCCGTGCAGATTTCCACCTTGACACCAATGCTGACGGTGTGATTTGGGTAAAAAAAGTGGAAGATCCTTCTGCCTTCGGTGTTGTAAAACTGGATGACTATGGCTTCATCACAGATTTTGTGGAAAAACCTAAGGAATTTGTCTCAGATCTTGCCATTATTGGCATTTATTATTTCAATTCTGCAGAGAAACTGATGACAGAGATTGACCATATTATGGAAAATCACATTACAGAAGGTGGAGAATATCAACTCACAACCGCCTTGGAAAATCTAAGAGCGAAAGGTGCAAAATTCTCCCTGGGAAAAGTAGATGACTGGATGGATTGTGGTAACAAAAACGCAACTGTAGAAACCAACAGCAAGATATTGCAGTACGAACGAGCTAATATGGCGAATTTTCCGGAATCTGCAGAAATCGAAAACTGTATGATCATCCCACCTTGTTTCATCGGGGAAAATGTGAAAATCCTGAACTCTAAAATTGGACCTAACGTGTCTCTAGGTAACAACACTATTGTTATCAATTCTAATATCGACAACTCACTGATCCAGGAAAATACAATCATCGATCACGGGAATCTAAGTAACTCAATGATTGGAAACTCTGCCAAATACTTCGGCGTTGCGAGAGAAATATCTTTGGGAGATTATTCCGTTTTGGATTTCGTTTCGAAAGATTAATTTCATTTTAATCATACATCAACTTTGTCAAGGTCCAGAACTTTGACAAAGTTTTTTTTAGATACTTATGCGAAAATATAAGTTTATTTTTGGCGTTAATATTGTAAGTTTTTATCCAAAAAAATTATGCAAAAATATATTTTAATCCTACTTTCTGCTCTAGCTGTAACTTCCTGTAAAGTCCAAAAAACACAGAATACAGCGCCCGTAAGCACCACCAAACCACTTTCCGATAATGCCAATTTCTTTTCTGCAATTGAGAAAAAATCGACTTTCGATGCGGTCAAAATCAGCAGTAAGATCGATGCAAAAACAGGCTCATTCATCCCAACTCTGGATGCTGTCATTTACATAGAAAATGGCCAAAAAGTATGGATGAATCTCGTAGCTGTCATTCTGCAAGCCGCAAGAGGTGTTGCAACGCCTGAAGGAATCAAAGGCTATTATAAACTGGACAAAACCTATATTGATTCGGATTTTGGCTACCTCAATAAGCTTCTCAATGTCAACTTTATTGATTACAACGCACTGCAGAATCTGTTGCTGGGTAAAACCTTTATTCCTGTGTCTGAAAAGGATTATAATGTCACACAAAATGCTGGCGGTTTCAGCTTGAATTCAAAACAGACTCAGAAAATTACAGAGAATGGAAAAACGAGCGAATTTAAAATCGCATTAGATTATGATCGGGATTTCAACCTGAATCACGTCCTGTTAACCAACATCTCTAATAACAATGAGTTGGAAATCACTTACTCCAACAGAGAAATACTCAACAATGAGAGCTTTCCAAAAAGTGTTAAAATAATTATAAAAGCCAATAAAACAGACGAAATATTATTAGAAAATACGAAATTTGACTTTTCCCGGATGGAAACTACTTATTCCGTTCCTGCCAATTACAAAAAGACAGAGATTAAATGATCAAGAAATTAAGTTTTTTAATAAGTATCATCCTTTTCGGAAGCGCATTTGGACAAAAAGATAAAGAGGTTTTGCAAAAGCAAAATGCTGATCTGAAGAAACAGATATCTACCATCAATGCCTCATTAAATCAAACCAAACAGGAATCCAAACTTTCTATCGCTTACCTGAATGCCGTGAATCAAAAACTGACTTTACGCGAAAAAGTGTACAACAATACGCAGAAAGAAAAAAGATTCATTGAAGATGACATCTACACAAGACAGCTGGAAATCAATAAAAACAATAGAGAATTAGAGGTTCTCCGGAAAAACTATGCTGAGATATTGGTCAAAGCGTATAAGACGAAAGGTGTTCAAAACAAAGTGACTTTTATCCTCTCCTCGAAAAATGTAGGTGAGGCACTCAGTAGGATAGAATATCTCAAAAGATACTCAGAATATCAGGACAAAAAAGCCGCAGAGATCTCCAACAAGGCAAATGAGATAAAGAAGAACATCAGCCTGAAGAAAAAATCGGTTTCGGAAAAAGACAATCTGCTTCTCAATCAGAAGAAAGATCTGGCAACCATAGAGCTGGAAAGGATCCAGAAACAAAAGCTTTTGGACGAGTTCAAAAAGAATGAGGTCAAACTGACAGCAGAGCTGAGACAGAAACAGACCCAATCCAAAGAATTAGAACGTCAGATCAGGAATATCATTGCTGAAGAAATAAGAACAGCCAAGGCAAAAGAAGAAGCAGAAAGAAAAGCCGAAGCCGAGAGAAAAAGACTGGCTGAAATAGCTGCTAAAAAAGAAAAAGACAGAATAGAAGCCGAAAACAGAGCAAAAATAGCAGCTGCAGAAGCGGAAAGAAAAAAAGCTGAATTAGAAGCTAAACGTGCAACAGAACTTGCCGCAAAACGTGCGGAAGAACAAAGAAGACTAGCCGAAACCAATAAGGCCATCGAGAAAAAAGAAGCCGCAGAAAAAGCCACAAGAGATGCAGCCGAAAGATCCAAGGCTGCCAATGACAAGCTAGCTGCAGCCAAGGCCAATGAAGCTGCCGCTAACAAGAAGAAAGAGGATGCCCAAGACGAAGTTGAGAAAAAAGTAATGAAAAGCTACGGTGTAGGGTCTACTGTAGGTAATAATTTTGCTGATAACAAAGGAAGAATAGGTTTTCCTGTAGAAAAAGGCACCGTTACCCACCGATTTGGAAGACAGCCACATCCAATTTTCAAAAACATAGTGGAAGAAAATACAGGTATTAAAATTGCTGTTTCCGCAGGATCAAAGGCCAGATGCGTTTTCCCTGGTGTTGTTTCTACCATCCAGGTCATCAACGGTAGCCGTACCGTCTTTGTCAAACATGGTGCATATTTCACCATATACTCGAACTTGTCCAATACATTGGTCAAAGCCAATCAACAAGTCTCTGCTGGCACATTGATTGGAGAAGTTGGCAGTGATTTTGATGGGTCATATACATTAGATTTCCAAATCTGGAATGGTCAAAATCCGGTTGATCCATTAGGTTGGGTTTCGTATTAAAAAATAATTTAACTTTGTAAAAAAATCAAGATGACACTATCAACTGTTATACTAAGTATTTCTTGGCAGCATATCCTAATTGTAGCCTTGATATTGCTTTTGTTGTTTGGCGGAAAAAAAATCCCCGAATTAATGAAAGGTTTGGGCTCTGGTATCAAAGAGTTTAAAGATGCTGTAAAAGAAGAAGACAAAAAGAAAGACTCTTCCTCTACAACGAATGATCCTTCTCAAAATTTATAACCTGATTAATGAGTTTAACAGAAAAATCATGGGAAATCTTTAACCAGTCGGTCAAAGATTATCACATCACAGACGACGTTAACACTGAAGAAAACAATCCATTCCAAACCAACAGCTTGGAATGGATTTTGTATTCAAAGAACTGGATAGATACGGTTCAGTGGCATTTGGAAGATATTATCCGTGAGGAAGATATCGACCCAACGGATGCATTAAAAATAAAAAGAAGAATTGATAAACTCAATCAAAAAAGAACAGATCTGGTAGAACAGATCGATTTTTGGTTCTATAAAAATTTCGAAAATATAGTACCAAATTCCGATGCCAGAATAAACAGCGAAACGCCGGCGTGGTGTATAGATCGTTTTTCGATTCTTTCTTTGAAAATATACCATATGTCTATTGAAGCGTCTCGCGCAGATGCTTCCGAAGAACATCAATTACAGTGCTCTCAAAAGTTAAATGTACTTTTGGAACAGAAAAAAGACCTTTCTACAGCCATAGATCAGTTGCTTTCTGATATCGAGAAAGGTGCAGTTAAGATGAAACTTTACAAGCAAATGAAGATGTATAATGACGAAAGTCTTAATCCAGTCCTGTATCAAAAAATGCAGAAAAAATGAAAAGTTTTCATAAACTTTTAACGATAACAATTATTACAGCCTTTTTAGGATCTTGCTCCGCAAACTCTGCAGCATCGGAGCAGGTGCATTCTGATTTGCTTTCAGACACCTATTCCTATCTTTCTCCAGAAGCCATAGTTTACGCTTCGTCCATTTCTAATCTTATCGCAACTTTTCCAAAATTCAGAAATGATGCGGTCAACAAGGAAGTTTCTTCCCTAAAAGTTTCACTTTCAGACTACCTCGTTGCTGTCAGAGATTTCAATCAATCGTCTAAGCATAAATCTTTAGAAGATTTCGAAAAATATTATAAAAAGATTCAGAAACTTAGAAAATTCATGGTAAAAGATGATGAGGAAGTCCTGAACAGATATATGGTCAAAATCAAAACCAATATCAATCTTTTGGAAGCTGCTCAGTCAAAGACAGAAGAAATATCTATGTCTTCTAACTAATTTTACAACACGCTAATTAATGTTAAAATTACAAGCAGAATCGAATGTTCCCACAGATTTCGGGGAGTTCAGAATGATGGCCTTTTCTGAAAATGAAAAAGATTGGATGCCTCATATGGCTCTGATTGCTAAAAACACAGATCTCAGCAAGCCTGTCAATGTAAGAATCCATTCGGAATGTATTACGGGTGAAGTGTTTCATTCACAAAAATGCGAATGCGGACAGCAGCTGGATTCTGCGATGCAATATATGCAGGAAAACGGCGGAATGATCATCTATCTAAGACAGGAAGGAAGAAACATCGGTATCATCAACAAACTTAAGGCTTATGCTTTACAGGAAAAAGGTCTGGATACGGTTCAGGCCAATTTGGAATTGGGATTACCAGCTGATGACCGTGATTTCGGGATCGCTATAGACATACTAACAACCCTAAACGTAACATCTCTCAATCTGATGACCAACAATCCCGATAAAATAAAAATCATCCAAGATAGTGCTATCGGTTTTAACGCCAGAATACCTTTGCAGATCAAATCAAACGACGCCAGCGCTTCGTATCTTAAAACCAAGAAAGAATTCTTCGGACATCTTCTGGATGATGAGAATACGGACTCCTAAAAACATAAAAAAACCGTCTTACGACGGTTTTTTTATTTGAAAATTCAAATAACATTATTTTTTCTTTCCTGTAGCAGGACCAGCAACCGCAGTAGCCAAATCAGCTCCAGCTTTGAATTTAGCAACAGTTTTTGCTTCAATTTGGATTGGCTTTTTAGTAGCCGGGTTGATTCCTTGTCTAGCAGCTCTTTCAGATACTGAGAAAGTACCAAATCCTACTAAAGATACTTTACCGTCTTTTTTCTTAAGTGTTTCCGTTACGTTAGCAACAAATGATTCCAAAGCTTTTTTAGCAGCAGCTTTTGTGATTTCTGCATCTTTCGCGATAGCGTCGATTAATTCAGACTTGTTCATAATATTTATTAATTAAAGTTATGTTGTTATAGCAAATATAAGACAATTTTGATATCGTGCAAATATTTTTACAAAATTTAGTGAACTACGTACTTTTTTATAAAATCTGATGAATTTTCAACAAATGACATTTTAACGAAAACACGCATTTATAGACCGTACATTTTTAATAATTTACCTTTATTCATCAACAAATATAATACTTCGTAACAAAATTGTGCCAAATTCATAAATTCACAAAAAGCAATCTACATTTTATGACTATTTACAATCGGTACAACTTGGACAAAACGCGCCACAACTGCAGGAAAAACAAAATGTTCTTTTCCACTTTTATTATTTAACGTAAATTTGCAACTATGTTAATCGAAGTTTTTAAATCGAAAATCCACAGGGTACGCGTTACGGCCTCAGACCTTGATTATATTGGAAGCATTACCATTGACGAAGATCTTATAGAATCTGCCGGCTTGATCGTGGGCGAAAGGGTCTACATCGTCAATGTGAACAACGGCGAACGTTTTGACACTTATGTGATCAAAGGGAAAAGAAAATCCGGAGAAATCTGTCTTAATGGTCCTGCAGCCAGAAAAGTACAAAAGGGTGACATCATCATCATTATTGCTTATGCACAAATGACACCTGAGGAAGCCCAGAATTTCCAGCCCAAAATTGTTTTCCCAGACGAAGCGACCAATCTCCTTACATAATTCCCTGCTACATTGGAAGAAAAAAAATCCTCAGCATTCAAAAATGCAGTCACCGTGCTGGTTTCTATCGCTATTGCGGGACTATTTCTTTGGGTTGCACTGAAAGGATTGCACCTGGATAAGATCAAAGTTTCTCTCAAAAAGGCTAATTATTTCTGGGTGGCATTCGCTTCGGTTTTTGGAGTTTCCGCTTATTGGTTCAGAGCCATCAGATGGAATCTTCTTCTGGAACCTATGGGTCACAAAATATCGAACACCAATGCGCTCTGGTCTATTTCCTTTGGATATCTGATGAACCTTACAATTCCAAGAAGTGGCGAGGTTGCAAGATCTACAGCGCTTTACGGTGTAGAAAAAGTACCTGTAGACAAGTCTTTCGGGACCATTATCTTGGAACGTGTCATTGATCTGGTTTGTATGATGTTATTTCTTGGACTCACTTTGATTTTCAAATTTGAGGCGATCAGAAGTTTCTACGACAATTCTGGCTTCCAACCAAACCCTGCGATATTCATTTTAATTTTGGCTGCGGGAATCATTGGATTGATTTTATTTTTCAAATTCAAAGAAAAATTTCGACGCTTTGCTGTGATTTCAAAAATCATTGATTTCATTGACGGAATTTTTGAAGGTTTAAAATCAATTTTCAATTTAAAACAAAAAGGAAAATTCATCTTTTACACAGCAGGGATCTGGATCTGCTATTTCTTCGCTTCTTATCTCGTTTGTTTTGCACTTCCTGAAACATCAGATTTTACATTAGCAGATGGTTGTTTCATCCTCGTTATTGGAACTTTGGGAATGATCATTCCTGCAAGTGGCGGCATTGGGGCATTTAATCTAGCGATGAAATTCGGTTTTATGGCCTTATTCATTTCGATGGGAAAGGACGCCACAGCAGGCGGAGAATTGGGCCTCACCTACTCTTTCATCACATTGCCTTTACAGATCGTCATTATGCTTGTCATGGGCTTGATTTCCATCCCAATGTTGGCAAAGAACAGGAAAATATAACATCTTTCTTATTCTAACTCATCAAATTTCGCCTTCATTGTAGGATTTCCGTAAGTCAGTTTTTTTATGGTCAAATCTTCTGCTTTATTATTGGCAAGCCGCAGATTGTTAACAGAGGATAGTAAAGCGTCTTTTGTCTTTTGAAGATGAGTGATTGTTTTATCAATTTCATCAACTGCGGTCTTAAATTGCCTGCTCGCCAACTCATAATTCTTCGCAAATCCTTGTTTGAATATATCTATTTTCTCTTCGAAATTGGTAATATCAATATTCTGGCTCTTTACCAAAGCGAGTTCTTTTTTGTACTGTAAAGAGCTCATGGCAGCATTCCTCAGAAGTGTAATGATTGGTATAAAAAACTGTGGCCTAACTATATACATCTTTGGGAAACGATGCGAAACATCTACAATCCCTGTATTGTAAAACTCGTTTTCGGCTTCTAACAATGAAACCATCACGGCATATTCGCATTTTTTTTCAGTCCTGTCTTTATCCAGTTCTCGGAAAAAATCTTCATTCCGCTTTTTGGTTGCCGTTTGATCAGCTTCATTTTTCATCTCAAACATGATTGAAATAATTTCATTCCCAGAATCATCAAATTCCCGGTAAATAAAATCACCTTTACTTCCAGACCTGGAATCATTATCCTTTTCAAAATACACATTTTGAAAGGCGGTTGCACGCAGTTTATTAAACTCGATTTCACAATGCTGCTCCAGAGTTTCACCAAGCATTTTTGTAGAAAGCCTGGCTTTCATTTCTTTTACACGGTCGATTTCTTCGTCCTTATATCTAATGATAACATCTTTTGATTTGAGCTTTTCATCATACTGTTCTTTTAAAGATTTCTCAGAAAGTTCTTTTTCCAAATCTTTATTTTTCAGCTTATTACTCAGTTCATTTTTTTCATTTTCGATACTGTTTTTTTCATTTTCGATTTTTTGAACTGCTTCTGAAATCGCCAATCTTTTTTCTGTTTCAGCTTTTTCAATTGTCGCTTTGAGTTCCAGAATTTCCATTTCTTTTTCAGAAATTTTGCCCGTCATCTTCAGTTCGCTAACCGATTTTATCTGCGAAATTTCAGCATCTTTTTTGGAGAGTTGCTCTTGCAGATAACTTTTGAATTTTTCTTTAGTAAGTTCAATCTCACTGTTTTTTTCTCTCTCAGCAATTCTTACACGCTCTTGTAGTTCTTCTTCAAATTGATGATTGCGAACTTGTTTCAGAATCTCTGCAAATCCCGCTTCGTCCACTTTAAATGCTTTTTGACAATTCGGACAAATGATTTCGTTCATAATATTTCGGTTTCGTAGAGGCAAGGTACAAATTTATCAATAATTTAGAAATTAAAAATGATAGTGATAAAACCCAATAGCTGCTTGGGAATAGTCATCCCTGTGCACGCACTAAGTCGTCTCTGCGAAGCCGCGAAGTCTTCTCTGCGCACATTTCTAAAAGATGCTACACTAAATGGAAATTTAATTTGTATTTTTAGCTTCTAGGCCATAAATCTAATGCAGGAACACAAAGAAAATATCGAAACGAAAACCAATCCACACGAGGGTACAGAATCAATTCCAGCCATCAGATTATTCACTAAAGAAGACGGTTCCAGTAGTTTTGAAAGAGGAACTATTCCCACGCTCAAACCAATGAACACCACTACTTTCTGGATCAGCAACAAGACCGAAGAATGGGAAAAAAGCAAACATCCTGCACCAAGAAAGCAGCATGTAATCACAACCAAAGGGAAAATTAAATTCAAAGTGAGCGATGGTTCTACTTTTATTATTGAGCCTGGAATTATTCTGCTGGCGGAAGATACGATTGGCGAAGGACACAGTTGGGAAATGATGGATCCCAATGGCTGGGAAAGAATTTATCTGCCAATTCCCGAAGGCGCAGAAGATTATTTCACCAAAGAAATATAGCACCAACCTTTCTCAAGAATCAATATCATTGCGTAAATTTGCACTGTGAATCCCGACCTAGAACTTCAGCTCAAAACACTCCCTTCGGAACCCGGCGTTTATCGTTATTATGATAAGAACGACCATCTATTGTATGTAGGAAAAGCAAAACATCTTAACAAAAGAGTCCTTTCGTACTTCAACAAAAACCAAAATGGTTACCGCACCCGGATGATGGTTTCGAAGATTCACAGATTGGAGACTACAGTTGTGAATAGTGAATATGACGCACTTCTGTTGGAAAATAATCTGATAAAAGCCCACCAGCCATTCTACAATGTGATGCTGAAGGATGATAAAACGTATCCGTGGATTTGCATCAAAAATGAAGATTTTCCGCGAATATTTTTGACGCGAACCAAAATAAAAGACGGATCAGAATATTTCGGGCCTTATGCCAAAGTAAAACCCGCGAGGGTTCTTCTCGACACCATCAAGAATCTTTA
The DNA here is from genome assembly GCF_000428485.1 of Epilithonimonas tenax DSM 16811. Taxonomy (GTDB): domain Bacteria; phylum Bacteroidota; class Bacteroidia; order Flavobacteriales; family Weeksellaceae; genus Epilithonimonas; species Epilithonimonas tenax. The sequence continues at coordinate 17,362 of NZ_AUAA01000003.1, forward strand.
TAAAATCCGTACTTGTAATCTGAATTTGGCGCCTTCAAAAATAGATGAAGGAAAATATAGAGTTTGTCTCGAATACCACATCAAAAACTGCAATGGCCCTTGTGAAGACTTGGAATCCAAGGAAGATTATGACGAAAAGGTGGAAGCAATAAGAGGCATTATCAAAGGGGATTTCCGCTTCGCCAGAAAATATCTGGAAGAAAGAATGTTCCGTTTTGCTTCGAATCTTGAGTTTGAAAAGGCTCAGATGATTAAGAATAATATAGAATCTCTGGAAAATTACCAGGAAAAACATACCGTCGTGAATCCAAGTATTGATGATGTGGATGTTTTCGGGATGACGAGCGATGAGACGGCCGCTTACATCAATTATTTCAAAATCAGGAATGGCTCTATCGTACAGAGTTTTACGACTGAGATCAAAAAAGTCCTGGAAGAAACCGATGAAGATATGCTGGAGGAAGCTTTGGTGGAAATTAGACAGAAATTTGATTCGACTTCGAAAGAAATTCTGATTCCTTTTCATCTTGGTTTGGAAATCCCAAATGTCAAGTTGATCGTTCCAAAAGTGGGCGACAAGAAAAGAATCGTAGAACTTTCCGAGAAAAACGCCAAAGAATACCGACTGGAAAAACTGAAGCAAGTCCAGATCATCGATCCGGAAAGACACACCAACCGAATTATGGCGGAAATGCAAAAACTCCTGCATATGCCTGTAGAACCACGACATATTGAAGGTTTTGACAACTCGAATATCCAGGGAACCAATCCCGTTTCTGCCTGTGTGGTTTTCAAAGATGGGAAACCGAGCAAAGCGGATTACAGAATTTTCCATCCAAAAACGGTGGTTGGCCCGGATGATTTCAAAACGATGGAAGAAGTGATCTACCGCCGCTACAGAAGATTGCTGGACGAAGGCGATGACCTGCCTCAGTTGATCTTGATTGATGGTGGAAAAGGACAATTGTCCTCCGCCGTCAAAAGCCTGAAACTGCTAGGACTGTACGGAAAGATAACCATCGTTGGGATTGCAAAACGTCTTGAGGAGATCTATTTCCCAGAGGATTCTATCCCTTTATACATTGATAAAAAAGCGGAAACCCTGAAAATCCTTCAACGGGTAAGAGACGAGGCGCACCGTTTTGGTGTGAAACACCACAGAACCCGACGGACAAACTCGACCATCAAATCTGAACTGGAGCAAATCCCCGGAGTGGGCCCAAAATCCATAGAAATGCTTCTGACAAAACTGAAATCTGTCAAAAGAATCAAAGAAGCGGATCTTGTAACACTAGAAGAAATTCTCGGGAAAGTAAAAGCAAAAGTAGTTTGGGCGTTTTTCAACAGTTAATCAAACTCAAACATGACAAAAACCTTTGTCGGATAAGTGATGATTGATTCGGAATTTCGACTGTTAATTATTATCTTTGCAACCTAAATTTTAAACATGAACAAATACATAAAATTTGTAATTGCGGCAATCATTATCGCTTTGGGTGTCTATCTGATGTTCAACCGGAATATTGGCTGGGGCGTAGTTGTGGTTATTCTTTCCGCTATTCCAATTGCACTTTTCTTCAAAAATGAAAATATCCTTTTGGCTTTCTGGCAATTGCGAAAACAAAATATGGAAAAAGCATCCAAGTTTTTATCCAACATTACAGATTATAAATCTCAGCTTCACAAAAGCCAATACGGTTATTTTCATTACCTGCAAGCGTTGACAACGGCTCAGGATAATCCTCAAAAAACAGAAGGATTGATGAGAAAAGCATTGGATTACGGATTGAATATGAAGCACGACAGAGCAATGGCAAAACTGAATCTTGCTGCGTCCGCACTTGCAAAGGGAAGAAAATCTGAAGCTCAGAAATTACTTGAAGAAGCAAAACAGCTGGACTCTGCGGGAATGATGACAGATCAGATCAAGATGATCAAAGATCAGATGAAAATGCCGACAATGCAAAAACATATGCACAACCCTAATATGAGAATAAGAGGGAAATTCTAAAATTAATAAAGTTTATAGGTCAGATTTTGATCAATGACTTAACAATAAAAAGGATCGGAATAATTTTTCGATCCTTTTTTAATGTCTTACATTTCCTGATTGCTTTCGTAACCGTAGAATTTTGGGATTCTCCAGTGGTATTTTACGGCCAGGGTTCTGATCGTAACGATAAGAACAATGGTAAAAACCTGAACAAAAGTATAAGAAAGTGTAGAAAACCTTGTCAATAAGAGGAATGCACCACCACCCAATATACAGGCCGTTGCATAGATTTCTTTTCTGAAAATCAATGGAATCCGGTTCAGCAAAATATCACGGATGATCCCACCAAAACAGCCGGTGATAGTCCCCAAAGTCAAACAGATCAAGGGATGAAAACCTTCATTAAGCCCTTTTTGTATGCCGATAATCGTAAACAGTCCCAATCCAAAACTATCAAAGATAAACAGCGTCACCCGGAAGTTTTTCTCAATCGATTTGAAAATCATAGAAAATACACACGTGGCAAGAATCAGAACAAATGTTAGCAGATCTGTCATCCAAAACACCGGAACATCCAGCAAAAGATCTCTCACCGTTCCGCCACCAACCGATGTAACAAAGGCAATAATCAAAACACCGAAAGGATCCAGACGTTTTTGCATCGCTGCAAAACTGCCCGACATCGAGAAGGAAATGGTTCCAAGGATTTCTATAATAAGATTAAATTGTTCGTGCACGGTTTTTATAAATGATGATTGATTAATGATAAATGATGACGTTAGATAAAAAAATAATCGCTAATGAAAATCAATTATCGATTATCATTTATCATCTATAAACTCAGTTCCACCATCACCGGACAATGGTCAGAATGTTTGACCTCGGGCAGAATGAGGGCTCTGGTCATTTTGTCTTTCAACGGTTCTGAGACGAAGTTGTAATCCAAACGCCAGCCTTTGTTTCTTGCCCTGGAACCAGCCCTGTAACTCCACCAGGAATATTGGTCCGGCTGGTCATTGAAATGTCTGAAACTGTCTGTGAGACTATTTTCTTTCATAAAATTGGTCAGCCATTCCCGCTCCATTGGGAGAAATCCTGATGTGTTGGCCAAACCCACCGGATTGTGAATGTCAATCGATTCGTGGCAGATATTGAAATCGCCGCTGATGATGAGATTTGGGATGGTTTTTCTGAGTTCCTTAATGTATTCTAAAAAGTCAAAACAGAACTGCATTTTAAATTCCAGTCTTTCGATATTGGAAGCAGATGGCACGTAAACAGAAATCACGGAAAAGCCGTCGAAATCGGCACGGATAATTCTGCCCTCGTTGTCATAACTTTCAATGCCACAACCAGATTCTACGTGGTTTGGTTTTACTTTGGAAGCGATTCCCACACCGCTGTAACCTTTCTTCACTGCAGAATGCCAATAACTGTAATAACCGGCTTTTTCCAGACTTTCTATATCGATTTGGTCATTTCCTGCCTTGCTTTCCTGAATGCATATGACATCCGGACTTGCAACATTGAGCCAGCCGAGGAAGTCTTTTGTAAATGCCGCGCGGATGCCGTTGACGTTGTAGGAAATGATTTTCATAGTTTTTATAATTGATAAATGATGGTGGACGAATGATTTTTCAAAGTTCGGGAATTTGGATTGAATGGTCAAAAGAAATATTGGATTCGACTTTTTGAAAGGTGAAAAGAGATACCAAACCTCAGCATAGCCCCGATAGGAACGGCATCCTTTTTTGCTTTTTGAGGACATTTTATTTGGATCACAAAACGTTCTGAAAGCAAAAAAGATAGAGTGGATAGCGGGTTGGACTGGTGAAAAGAAGTACCAAACGTCTTGCTCCGAAACATAAAAAGGCGGAAAAAGCATGCGCTTCTTCCGCCCTGATAAACCCAAATCTAATAAACTATGAAAAAACTATTTGGGTTCCAATATGCTGATCGGGATGATGACCTCCTCGAGGGAAATCCCACCATGCTGATAAGTTTCTTTGTAATAATTCACAAAGTGATTATAGTTTTTTGGGTATGCTAAGAAAATATTGTTCTTCGCAAATATATATTTTGAACTTAGATTTCCCTTTGGTAGAAAGAGTTTGCCGGGATCATTTACCGCCCAAACGTCTTTGTCTTCGTAGGTTAAGCTTCGTCCGGTTTTGTATCGAATGTTGGTAGACGTTTCTCTGTCGCCCACGACCTTACTAGGTTTTTTAACATAAATTGTGCCGTGATCTGTGGTGATGACCAATTTGAATCCACTTTCTGCGGCGGCCTTGATGATTTTCAGCAAAGATGAGTTTTCGAACCAATTGTATGTCAGAGATCTAAAGGTTTTATCATCTCTAATTAATTGATTGACGATACTATTGTCTGTTTTTGCGTGAGACAGGATGTCTATAAAGTTGTAAACAATGACTAGCAAATCATTGTTTTTATGTTGATTAAAATCTTCTAAAACTTTGCGTTCAAAATCCGAATTCAGGATTTTCAGGTATTTCATAGATTTGCCGGACAATCCCAGACGTTTCATCTGATCTTCCAGGAAGTCTCTTTCGAATTCGTTTTTGTTGCCTTCTTCGTTGTCATTGAACCAATTGTTCGGGAATCTTTTTTCGATTTCTGATGGCATCAAACCTGCAAAAAATGAGTTTCTTGCATACTGAGTCGCCGTTGGCAAAATACTGAAATAATAATCCTCGGACGTTTTGTTGTAGAACTTGGTGAACAGAGGTTCTATCACTTTCCACTGGTCGTATCTCAGATTATCGATCATCAAAAGAAGCACTTTTTCTTCCTCCAGTTCCGGTTTCACTTTGTCTTTGAAGAGCGTGTGGCTCATCATTGGTTTGTTACTACCAGTAAGCCATTCTTCGTAATTATTTTCTATGAATTTCGAAAACTGAATATTGGCTTCTTCTTTTTGATTCTGAAGCAGATCTGCAAACTCGTTATCAGAAACTTTATCAAATTTGACTTCCCAGTTCAGGATTTTCTTGTAATATTCTGCCCAATCCTGATAAGTTCTGAGGTAGGACAGCTCCATACTCAGGTTTCTGAACTCCTGCTGATAATCTACAATTGTTTTCTGCTCTACAAGCGATTCACTTTGCAAAATCTTTTTGAGTGACAAAAGGACTTGGTTTGGATTCACTGGTTTCAGGATATAATCTTCGATCTGCGAGCCGATGGCCTGCTCCATAATGTGCTCTTCTTCACTTTTGGTCACCATCACGATTTTGATCGCATTATCTTTTTCTTTGATCATTGGAATAGCTTCCAGACCAGAAATCCCAGGCATATTTTCGTCAAGAAGTGTCAGCACGAATCTTTCTTTTTCTATCAATTCCAAAGCCTCATTTACATTGTTTACTGGTGTTACACTGTAGCCTTTATTTTCCAAAAAGACAATATGAGGTTTGAGCAGATCTACTTCATCATCGATCCATAAAATTTTTCCTGACATATATTTTTATTTAAGTTTAAAGTATCAAAAGTATGACCAAAATATCACAATAATATGTAAATAACCGAAGATGGGCGTTAAATATTAGTTAAAGGAAAATTTAATTTTACAATCAATTATCAGGCTCAGTATATCAATATATTTTTAAATCTTTTAGAAATTTATTATTTTAGAAGATAAAAACACAAATATTTTATGTTAACTCAATCTTCAATTATCAATTTTTTCTGAAAGTAAAACGAGTTCATGCTTGCTATTGATAAAATCCACCAACATAGGGCGGAATAATTCTGGCAGTCTTTCTGGATTTTTTCCCAACATATTTGCAAGGTTTTAAAGTTCTAAGATACAAATTTTTGCAAGGAAAAACAAGTAGATTGATATTTAAAATATTAATATTCAGTGCGTTAATTGTATTTTAAGGAGTGACTAATTATTTTTTTTAAAATCACTGGGTATTTTTTTATTCCACCGAATTTTCATCTGGTGGATATAAGGGCAGTTATGATGGTTTTTTTGGAACCACGAGATATTTTTCTCAAAACGGACAATGGAATATTGGAGTAAAATACAAAAGGATATTCAAGCCGTAATAAATGAACCAGACGCCAAAGAATTATTTGATTTGATGAACAAGAAATATGCACACATCCATCAAATAGGCTACCGCAGTATGCCTGAAAATATGTATTTGGATTGGTTGGTTTCTTTGAGAACGGAAAGGGCGAAATATGAGGGTAAAAGACTTAGTGAATAAGGTTTACTTTTTCGAAAACTCATCTTGCTTCTTAGAAACAAGCTTACTAATCATAAAAAAGGTCGCTGTTTTTCCAGCGACCTTTTGTGTTTTATTAATTGGAAAAGCTAATCAATTCCTTTTTCTCTGCATTGTAGAGATGAAACTCCAACATCTTGAAAGAATCTCTAGGAATGATTGTTACCCATTTTTTGTACTTCAGAAACCATTTGTTCTGGATGCTTGCCAGACCTTTGGTCAGATAAGCTTCTACAAATGGATGCACGTGAAGGAAAAGCTTTCCTTTCTCTGTCTGCATAAGTGTTTTGATAGAATCTTCCATCTTTTCGATAATCACGATCGGGGCGATGATCTCGCCGTCCTTATTCGGATTTTCTTCGTTGGTTTCTATGCTTTTTTCTGCGCGGACGCGCTGTCTTGTCATTTGGATCAGACCAAACTTCGAAGGTGGGAGAATCTTGTGTCTTGCCTTGTCACGCTTCATTTCGTCCCGGAAATGTTCGTACAGTTCCTTTCTGTGTTCTGCATCTACCATATCAATAAAATCCACCACGATGATGCCGCCCATATCACGAAGACGAAGTTGCCTTGCAATTTCTGTGGCTGCCATTTTATTGACTGTCAATGCGTGCATTTTATTAGTAGAAGATGAAGAAATATTGTTTCCGGAATTCACATCCACCACGTGAAGTGCTTCTGTATGCTCGATCACGAGATACGCACCTTTGGAAGCGGGGATATTCACGTGTTTCCCGAAACTCTGCTTCAACTGTTTTTCGACATTGTAATATTCCAAAAGCGGAATATGAGAATCGTAAAACTGAACGATGTTTTTTCTTTCAGGAGCAATGACCTCGATGTAAGCTTTCATATCTTCTACCATTTTTTCGTCATCACAGATGATGCTGACAAAATCCTGGTTGAAGTTGTCGCGAAGAATAGAAGATGCTTTGTCTTCCTCACTTAGGATCTTACTCGGAACTTTATTTTTCTGAATATTTTTGAAGCTTGTTTCCCACTTTTTCACCAGCTGATTCATATCATTATGAAGTTCAGCTACTTTTTTTCCTTCTGCTACTGTTCTGATGATGACCCCAAAACCTTCCGGACGGATACTTTCGATCAAAGTTTTGAGGCGTTCTTTTTCAGCACCGTCACTCACTTTTTTGGAAATCGAAATTTTGTTATCAAAAGGAATTAGAACCAAAAATCGTCCTGTGAGAGAGATTTGCGTAGAAATACGTGGCCCTTTGGTAGAGATTGGTTCTTTTGTGATCTGAAGAAGGACAACATCACCGGCAGTCAGTACTTTGTCCACCATTCCCATTTTGTCTATATCCTTGGCATGTTCAGCATTTTTGAGACTTGGCGTCTGCTGTTTTTTGGCGAGGGTATTTTTGAGAAACTTCTTGTAGGAGAGAAATTGTGGGCCTAGATCCTGATAATGCAGGAATGCATCTTTGTCTGTTCCAATGCTTACGAAAGCAGCGTTTAAGTTCGGGGCAAGTTTTTTTATTTTCCCTAAAAAAAGGTCTCCAACTACAAAATCGGATTTGGTTTTCTGCTCGTGAAGTTCAAAAAGGCGTCCATCTTCCAACAATGCGATCTTTGAAGCGTCTTCCTCATTGGAAATTATCAGTTCTTTCTTCATAACTTCATAAACTGGTTTTTTTACTAAGATTAGGTTGTAAATATAAAACAAAAATATAGTTGGCAATAGAACCAACTATATTTATATGTGTAAGACGTTAAAATAATAAATTATTTCTTCTTATGTCTGTTTGCTCTTCTTCTTTTCTTTCTTTTGTGAGTTGCAACCTTATGTCTCTTTCTTTTTTTTCCGCTTGGCATAATTTATATTTTTATACGTTAGTTAATTATTTTATTTTACTGCAACTTTGGTTTTCACTTTTTCTACAAAAGTTTTTGAAGGTTTGAAAGCCGGGATATTATGAGCAGGGATCTCTATTGCTGTATTCTTAGAAATATTTCTGCCTGTCTTAGCCGCTCTTGTTTTGATGATGAATGACCCAAAACCTCTTAAGTAAACGTTATCTCCGTTATACATAGACGTTCTGATCTCCTGCATGAAAGCCTCTATAACTTTCTGTGTATCATTCTTTTCTACTCCCAGCTTGTTCGAGATGGTATTTACCAATTCTGCCTTTGTCATTTTCTAATTTTCTTTATATTTTTGGTGTGCAAATATAATACATATTTTTGAAAACAAACAAACAAAATGCTGATTTTCTTCACATTGGAAAAAAGCTCATAAAGTGGTACGATACGAATGCCAGACAACTTCCCTGGAGAGAAAACCAATATCCTTATCATATATGGATATCCGAAATCCTTTTGCAACAAACGCAGGTCAAACAAGGTCTCGGACATTACCTCAGGTTTATAGAAAGATTCCCGAATGTAGAGGAACTTCACCAAGCTCCCGAAGACGAGGTATTGCTTTACTGGAAAGGCTTGGGCTATTATTCCCGGGCAATCAATCTTCACAAAGCGGCGCACCAGATCATCGAGGAATTTGATGGGAAATTCCCGACGCATTACCAGGATATCCTGACACTCAAAGGTGTCGGAAAATACACCGCTGCTGCAGTGGCAAGCATTTGTTTCGATGAAAAAATACCGGCGGTTGATGGTAATTTCTACCGGGTTTTGTCGAGGATTTTTGCGGATAGTTTTGATATGTCAAACTCTAAGGCGTTTCAATATTTCACAGATCTGGCCTTATTAATTATGCCAGAAGACAAACCAGGTGACTTTAATCAGGCCATTATGGACATTGGTTCGGAAATTTGCAAGCCCAAAAATCCACTGTGCGGTGACTGCCCGGTGAATGATGACTGCATCGCCTTCCAAACTGGCAGAATCTCCGAATTCCCCGTGAAAACCAAAAAGACAAAAGTCACAGATCTGAATCTGAAATATTACTTTATCAAATTTCAAAACCAGTTTCTCATCAAACAAAGAGCTAACGATTTCATCTGGAAAAAACTGTATGAATTCCCGACTTCGGTTCCTGGAGCTTGGGAAGAATTGATCATCCAATCCAAAATCATCAACCACAAACTGACGCATAAAAACATGACGATAGAGATCAACACCATCGCATTGGAATCAAAAAAAGAACTTGAAAAATGTGCCTCTGATTATGACTATTTGATTGTTGATGAAAACCAAGCTGACGAAAAATCTTTCCCAAAACCATTAGAAAATTTTTACAAGCAAAGAGAGATCCCGGAAATTGGAAAATTTCCTTTTTAAACTAATTTCAAAATATTAATTGAACTTCAGTATATTTGCCGAGATTTTGGTTCCCGAATGTTTCGGGATTAAAAGGGAATGAAGCGTAAATCTTCAACTGTCCCCGCAACTGTAGATCGCAACAAAAGTATTTTGCAACAATGCCATTGTCTGCCCAAGGTGGATGAGAAGGCGCAAAATCAGCGAAAGTCAGGAGACCTGCCAGAAATAATTTAAAACAAATGCTTTCGGAGGAAAGGCAGGTTATCATGAAACGTTTATTTACATTTTTTTCTCTGCTCGTTCTGCATCAGGTTTCCGCTCAGGAAAGACTGATTGATACTGTATTTATCGACAATCAATTCGCTAAAGTTTCGAAAACAGCAAAAATCAACCATCTAAGTTCTGATAAAATTCTGGAAAATTCTACTTCTTTATCCGATCTTCTAAGGTTCAACTCCAATATCTACATCAAAGAAAATGGCCGTGGTGCCACTTCATCGCCCTCTTTCCGGGGAACTACAGCTCAACAGACGGCTTTTGTATGGAACGGAATCAATGTCAACTCACCTTTTCTGGGACAAGGCGATCTAAATACGATGAGTCCGCTGAGTTATGAAAATGTCGCAATCAAATATGGTGGTGGCAGCGTGATCTATGGTAGCGGTGCTATTGGCGGTTCTATTCACCTAAACAACACATTGCTTTTTAACCGTGGTTTTGAAGGAAAACTTTTCTCAGAATACAGTTCGTTTACGACAAGTAACTCGGTTGCGTCGGCAAAACTCAGTACAGCAAATCTAAGCTTCAATGTTAACATCAACCATTCGCAAAGTGAAAACGCGTATGAAGTGGAAGAAAAATATTATAAGAACAGAAATGGCGCGTATCAAAACTCAGCATTCAATCTTGGAATGGCGCATAAAATATCCGCTGAAAATGAGTTGTATTGGCAGACCCAACTGTTTGACGGTGTTCAAAAATATGCCCTTTTATCTGAATTTTCTACACCCACAAAATATGACACCCAAAATTTCCGAAGTCTTCTTGGCTGGAAATTGAAGAAGACAAAACTCAGCAACGAATTCAAAATTGCGTATTTGACAGATGATTACCAGTATTTTGCAAATTCTGACAGAAAGGACTCTAAAAGTGGAGGTAGTTCCGGACAATATATTTTAAAGACCGATTTTAATTATGCTTTCACTGAAAAATCTTCCATCAATACAATCTTAGAGTACAATTATATAAAATCTGAAAGCCTTAATACCAACCGTTTGCCTTCCAACAGAAATCAAGGCTCTATTGCAGTTTTATACCGAAATCATGCATTGAAAAACCTGTTCCTGGAAGCTGGCGCCAAGAAAGATTTCGTAGAAGATTTCGTCAGTCCTTATCTGTTTTCTGCCGGAATTGAATTCTTGCCAACATCTTGGTATCAGATGAAATTTAATCTCTCAAAAAACTTCAGAGCACCAAGTTTCAATGATCTGTACTGGGAACCAGGTGGCAGTTTAGATTTAAAATCTGAAACTTCTCACCAGGCAGAATTATCTCAAATGCTTAAATACAAGAACTTGAAATTTTCCGTCACATCTTACATTATGGACATCACAGATATGATAAGATGGATTCCCAACCCAACTGGCTTGTACGCAGTCACCAATACAGAAAAAGTCAGATCCTGGGGCCTGGAAGCGCAGATTGGATATGATTATACCAAGAATCACCATCAGGTAAAAACGCAAATTTCCTATTCCTACACCAAATCTACAGATGAAAAACTGAAAAAGCAGCTGCCTTACGTTCCTTTTCATAATCTGAATGGTTTTTTTTCTTATCAATATAAAAGGTATGAGATTTTTGCTCAGGGCCTCTGGAATGGAAGAATCTTCAGCGATTCTGAAGAGTCGGAAAAATTGGCTTTGGAGTCCTTCGCCCTATGTAATGCCGGTGTATTTGTACAAATCATCAGAGGTGCCAAAGTCGGGATCAAAGTCAACAATATTACAGACAAAATTTACAGAACTGTCTACGGTTATTATATGCCGAAACGGAATTTTGCCGTCAATTTGAATTTAAATTTTTAATCTATAAAATCTTATGAAAATCAGAAAATTACTAGCAGGCTTTTTTGCCGCAACATTGCTTCTAACAACAGCCTGTAAAGACGATGAATTTATCGAAACCGACGGCGGCACAAAAGGCGCTTATGAAGGTGGGATCCTGATGGGTATTGAAGGTGGTTTTAATAAGAACCAAGCAGAAGTGTCTTATCTTTCTGCCGATCAGTCTACCTTCCTGGAAAATATCTTCGCAACCAATAATGCGAACCAGCCTTTAGGAGATATTTTGCAGACGATTGCCTTCAAAGACGACAAGGCATTCTTAGTAGTTAACAACTCAAATAAAGTAGACGTTGTAGACCGTTATACTTTTAAAAAAACGACCACTTTCCAGGTGGAGCAACCAAGGGGAATTGCATTTACAGGTAACTATGTGTATGTTACAAGCAACGATTTCTTCAGCAAATACGAAGTGAATGTTTATAACGCCTCCACTTTTGCACCAGTTAAAAAATTATCTTTTAACAGATATGCCGAAAAAATCGTGAATGTTGGAGATCAAATCGTGGTACAGACCGACGGCTCTACGTACGAAAGCACGCCTCCTTACAACGAAATTCCATCAGGGCATACGATCACGACAATCAATTCCGCAACCAACACGGTGGATAAAACCATCACACTCACAGACAACGGCATCATCAGTGATTTAGTTTCCGGAAACGGCTATGCGTATGTACTTTCTACAGGAAATTCAGATTCTTACATTTATGAAATCGATGCAAAATCCGGCACTTTCACCACTTCCAAATTAACTGGAATAAGAGCCAGTAAACTGAGATTCTCAGACAACAAATTGTACTTTGCAGACTCGGATGGCAACATTTACAGCAAGGGTACCGCAGCCACTACCACCGCTACAAAACTTTTCAAATACAGCAAAACAACAGGATTATATCTATACGGATTTAATATTATCGATGATAAAATTTACATCTCTGACGTTAATTTCAATGGTCCAAGCAAGATCTTCATTTATTCTATGCAAGGAACTTTGACGAAAACATTTTCGGCAGGAGTGGGCGTTAATGCCTTTTACAAAAATTAATTTTCATTAGTTAATTACGCTAAGAGCCTTGTCAAAATTTGACAAGGCTTTTTTGGAAACACTCCAGTATTAATGAATGCAGATTTAAGCATACTATTTGCATTATCCAAAACTCAAAAAATAAACCTTAATTTTGTAAAAAATTCGCAATGAGGGAAAAGATTGTCATTATCGGAGGTGGTTTCGCAGGTTTGCAAATTGCACGTCATCTTAACAACCAGGGAAAATACAAAGTCATGGTCATCGACAAGATGAACCACCACATGTTCCAGCCGTTGTTTTATCAAGTAGCAACAGGCCGAATCGAGCCATCCAATATCTCCTTCCCCTTCAGAAAAATATTTCAGAAATCCAAGAATATCCAGTTCCGGATGACGGAGGTGAAACAGATCATCCCAGCCGAAAATAAAGTCATTGGAGACGACGGCGTTTTCACGTACGACAAACTCGTGATCGCGACTGGTTGCAAAACCAACTTTTTCGGAAACGAAAAGATGCAAAAGCTGGCACTGGGAATGAAAAACACGCAGGAAGCCATCACGATCCGAAATCATATCTTAATGACTTTCGAAAAAATGATTATTGAAAGAAAAGCCAGTGATGATGGAAATTGGAACCTTGTCATAGTAGGAAGCGGACCAACAGGCGTGGAATTAGCGGGTGCATTTTCTGAAATGAAATCCAGCATACTGCCAAGAGATTATCCAAGAATGAATTTCTCAGATCTTAACATCATTCTCATCAGTTCCAGTGACAAACCTCTGGACGCAATGAGTCAGGAATCCCAAGATGCTGCAGAGAAATATCTGATTCAGTTAGGCGTCACTTTCATGAAAAATGAGCGCGTCACCGATTACGACGGTGAGGTGATCTATATGAAAAGCGGAAACTCTATCCCAACCAACAATGTCATTTGGGCAGCCGGTGTCACAGGCAATATCATTGATGATTTTAACAAAGAAAATCTGATAAAAAACAGATACATCGTCGACAGATACAACAAAGTAAAAGGCTTCGATAATATTTTTGCCATAGGTGACATCGCTTACATGGAAACACCAAAGTATCCGCAGGCACATCCTCAGTTAGCGAATGTCGCCATCAATCAGGGGAAAAATCTGGCTCGTAATTTCAAAAAAAAATCTGAAAAAGATTGGAAACAGTACGAATATACAGACCGCGGATCCATGGCCACCATTGGGAAACACCGCGCGGTGGTAGATCTTCCGAAATTTAAATTTCAGGGATTCCTTGCTTGGTATTTCTGGATGTTCTTACATTTGATGCTGATTCTGAGTGTCAGAAACAAGATCGCAATTTTCTTCAACTGGATGTGGAGTTACATCAATAAAGACTCTTCATTGAGGCTGATTATTGCACCAAGCAGAAAAAACGCAACAGAACAGTAATATAATCGATAGTTGCAAATCATAATTGATTGCAATTCATCACTTATCACTATCATTCATCATTTATTAATATGCGCATAGACATCATAAGTGTACTTCCAGAACTGATGGAAAGCCCATTTCAAACTTCGATCCTGAAAAGAGCAATGGAAAAAGGATTGGCAGAAGTGCATTTTCACAACATCAGAGACTGGAGCACCAGCAAACATCGTAAAGTAGATGACGAGCCCTACGGTGGTGGCGCAGGAATGATCATGACGGTAGAACCACTGGATCTCTGCATTTCTGAATTGAAATCCCAGAGAGATTACGACGAGATCATCTATCTCACGCCAGAAGGCGAAACGCTCAACCAAAGAATTGCCAATACCCTTTCTATCAAAAAAAACCTGATTTTCCTTTGTGGACATTACAAAGGCGTCGATCAACGTGTACGGGACCTCCATATTACCAAAGAAATTTCTATCGGCGATTATGTTTTAACTGGCGGCGAACTAGCAGCCTGTGTTTTGGCAGATTCGATCATCCGGCTCCTGCCCGGTGTTCTAAATGACGAGCAGAGCGCTTTGACAGACAGTTTCCAAGATAATCTTCTTTCGCCGCCCATTTACACAAGACCGGAAACTTACAAAGGATTATCTGTCCCGAAAATCTTACTGAGTGGAAACTCCGCTGCCATAGAAGATTGGCTGCACGATGAAGCCGTACGAGTGACGAAGGAAAGACGACCTGATCTTTTGGACTAATTTCCGTAAATAAAAACCACACTTTTAACCCACGGGTTTTCATCCTGATGAAGGTGTTACAGCGGCTCATTTATACGATCCGAAAACCAAAACTAGCGTTATCGTTTGGGAAAACCAAGCGAATGAAAACTTCGGTATTGCTTATTATTTTGAGCAGGAAATCAGAAAGATTGTGAACGATTCTAAACTGTTGAATTGATATTATCCAATGAAAAAATCAATATTAATCCTCTGCCTCGCCCTTTTCTCTGCTCAGGCCTTTGCTCAGCACTTGCTTGAACTTCGGAAAGAACTTAATGGGATCATCTCCACAAAGAATGCAACAGTTGGTGTTTCTATAAAAGGAATTGAAGATGAAGACACCTTGAGCATCAACGGCAATATGAAGATGCCAATGATGAGCGTTTTCAAATTCCATATTGCATTAGCAGTTTTGAGTGAAGTGGATAAGGGTAAACGCAATTTGAAACAGAAATTTTTCATCAAAAAAGAGGATCTAAAGAAAGATACTTGGAGCCCAATGCGTGAAGAATTCCCGGATGGAAACATGGATGTGACCTTAGACCAATTGTTACGCTACACCGTTTCCCACAGCGATAATAATGGTTGTGACATTCTTTTGAAATTAATCGGCGGTACAGAAGCAGTTCAGAAATTCATCAATAAAAGCGGAATAAAAGATTTCACCATCAAAATGAATGAAGACCAAATGCGAACTTGGGAAAATCTTTACATCAACACCACAACACCGATAGCTACGACAGAATTATTAGAGAAATTCTACAAAGGAAACATTCTGAAAAAAGCTACTACAAAATATCTTTACCAAATAATGGTGGAATGTTCGAGAGGAACAACTTGGATGAAAGCTGGACTTCCCGACGGAACAGAATTGGCGCACAGAACAGGAATTTCCGGAACGAATGATAAAAATCTGCGTGTCGCAATGAACGATATTGGAATAGTGAAACTTCCGAATGGAAGACATTTTATCCTTTCCATTTACCTGAAAAACATCACCGAATCAAGGGAAGACACGGAGAAAATCATCGCCGATATCACAAAAGCCACCTGGAATTATTTTATCAATAAATAAACAGCTTTGGTTTTGGAATAATTTATGATTTTCATAGTCGAAATATACCTTTCTAAATATGTTTAGAGAGGCTTTTTATTTATTTTTTTAATGATTATCTTTATTCAAAATTGGATTTATGCAGAAGACGGTTTATAATAAAAGTGAGTTGCGCAATTTTGTGAATGACAGCATTTCCGGGAAAGTAAAAACGCTTGAGTTTTACCTTAATTTCTCTCTGGAAGCCAGCCGAGACATCAAGAAAACTTCAAAATACGATTCGATAAGAGAAGAAATCCAAGAAGAAATTTATCTTCTGGACAAACAAATGGTGTCGCTGAAAAATATGCAGCGGGCGATGAGAAAAGTCCTGAATTCGGTTTCGGATCAGGTAAAACTCGGCTCATTGGTCATCACCAACAAAGCACGTTTTTACATCTCGGTTTCTTTGGGAGAATTTTTCTTCCAAGGCGACCGCTTCTATGCCATCTCGCCAGAAAGTCCAATGGCGCAGACGATGATGGGAATGAAACCCGGCGACTCCTTCGTCCTGAACAAGATTGGGCAGGAGATTGTGGAGGTTTTTTAAAATCCCAATCCTTTGCAGGGGTCGCGAAAATTTGAACAATTTTTGACGGGGGTAGTTACTACTTGACTCTTTTTTCTTTCCTCTTTGCTCTTTTGTTTTTCTTCCCGTATCTTTGAATATGGAAAACGCTACAATTTTAAAAAACATCATAGAAAAGCGCAGAAGCATCTTCCCAAAAGATTACTCTGATGCAGAAATCCCCCAACATATTCTTGACGAAATCCTAAGCAACGCCGTTCTAGCTCCCAATCACAAGCGTACGAAACCTTGGCGTTTCAAAACTTTCCGAGGCGAGGAAAAACAAAAGCTTGGAGTAGAACTTCAGACAATCTATAAAAACGCTACACCGGAAGCGCAGTTTCTGCAGAAAAAATACGATGATATCGGGTTCAAAATCTCAAAAGCGAATGCAGTGATTTCGATTGTTGTCAACTACAGTGGGTTGGTTCCGGATTGGGAGGAGATTGCAGCCGTTTCTATGGCCGTTCAGAATATGTATTTGACTTGTACGGCACATAATATCGGTTGCTACTGGAGTTCTCCAAAAATTGTTGAGCAATTGAAAGACTCTTTCACCATCGAAGACAATCAGCAATGTTTGGGTTTGTTTTATATGGGAAGCCTGGCTTAGATCTGTACTTTTTGCCAAAGCCTAGCCCTGATTGAAGTGGAAATCCTTTTTTGCGCGGGCTTCCAGAACCATGGTTTGACAAAACGTGAAGCAAAAAAGATTGCAACGGAAAGCAGGTTCCCGGCTCCTGAAAAATGTTATGTGACAATATAATTTTCAAATTGGTAGATTATTAGATTTTCAAATTGTTACATTAAAATATTTTTCTATCTTTGCGCACTTAATATTTAACCGGGACGTGTTCCCAAAATTTTAAAATTTATGTCAGTAAAAATCAGATTACAAAGACACGGATCTAAAGGGAAACCTTTTTTCCACATCGTGGTTGCAGATTCTAGAGCTAGAAGAGATGGTAGATTCATCGAAAAACTAGGGATCTATAACCCAATTACTAACCCTGCTACAATTGAATTGAATGTAGATTCTGCTGTACAATGGTTGAACAACGGTGCACAGCCAACTGACACTGCAAGAGCGATCCTTTCTTACAAAGGAGCTTTGTACAAAAAACACCTTCAAGGCGGTGTTGCTAAAGGTGCTTTTGACGAGGCTGAAGCTGAAAAGAGATTCGGTGCTTGGTTGGAAAGTAAAGAAGCAAAAGTACTAGGTAAAGTTGAAGGTTTATCTACAGCAAAATCTGACGCTAAGAAAGCGGCTTTGGAAGCTGAAGCTAAAGTAAACCAAGCAAGAATTGATGCTGCTGCGAAAGCTGAAGCTGATGCAAAAGCTGCTGAAGAGGCTGCAAACGCACCTGCTGAAGAAGTTGCAACTGAAGAAACTGCGACTGAAGAACCAACTGCTGAAGCAGAAGGAACTGAAGAAACTCAGGCTTAATTCTTTACAAAAAGATACAATCTCAAAGACACGATAATCTCGTGTCTTTGTTGTTTAATAAAAACCAATTTGTTTCCCCAAACTTAACGGGAGAAATTTGATTTTGACTTCGTCGAACCACTTCGCTAGGTTTCTTCCAGCCTTTAGGGCTGGGGAAAAGAAGAAAATTAATTTTTGAAATCATGAGAAAAGAAGACTGCTATTTTTTAGGAACCATCACCAGAACGCACGGCTTGCAAGGCAACGTGATCCTGAAACTGGACACAGACCAACCTGAAATGTACGATAAACTAACATCGATTTTTTTGGAAATCAATGGTTTGCTGGTGCCTTTTTTTGTTGAAAAACAGCAATGGCAGAGAGGCGATACCAAAATCATCACTTTCAAAAATTCTTCCGAAGCTTTGGTCAATCAATCCATTGGGAAAGGTGTTTACCTTCCGCTTTCTACGCTTCCTGCACTGACTGGGAAAAAATTCTATTACCACGAGGTTATAGGTTACGAAATCCGTGAAGAGGATGGAAAATCTTGTGGCACTATTGTCTCTATCAATGATATGACGACTCAGAACTATTTCTTTCTGGACCTTTCCGGAAAAGAAATCGTGATACCGATTATCAAAGACTGGATCCTGGAAGTCAACCGTGAGGAGAAATTTATCAAAATGTTTTTGCCGGAAGGTTTGATGGATGTTTTCCTGATTCCTTCGAAAAAAGACGAGTAATCTCTAAATCGAATTCTTCACACTTTCGATTCTCTCCAACATACAATTGAAAAATTTTTTACGATCGCGTTGTCCGGAAAAACTGAGCGATGTTGAGCTCTTGATTTGATGCTGAAAGAAATTGAGTGCGTCATCGCAAGTACTTTGGTCGTCCGTCATCATATAGCCAAACATATTGAATGGCACAAAAAGCGATGATTTTTCTTCATTTTTGAATAGAATACTATTGTTCAGAATCAAAATATCGTGGGCATAAATATGGAAATTTTTGTTTTTATTTTCTGCTTTTTTCTCGATGCTTTTGACTAATATTTTTAGTTCTTCGAGAATTAATTTCGCTGTTTCCTTGGACAGAATTTCGATTTCTGAATAAAATAAAACCTGGTTCAGAATGCTGGAAATGGTCGTGTTGTTCCAAATTTCTGTCACGTTCAAATTTTCATAAAGGTTTTTCAAATCCTCACTTTTGTCAGAATATCGTTCTAATTTGAAATCGTCGAATGGTTGCATAAAATCTTTTTCATTAAGAAGATTCATCCAGACAAACAACTTAAATCTCGACAACACAGAGTCCGAAATCGTATAAAAAAACGGAATATCCTTCGCGGAATAATAAACCTCAGTTTCTTTATTGATTTTGAAATCGTTCAGAAGATGCAATGCGTCATCAAAATAATTGAGCAAATCCGTAACCGTTCTGATGGGCTTGGTTTTCTTCGCAATGATTTGGTTGTTACTTTCCATAAAACTGTCGAGCGAAATATTATAGAATTTTGCCAAAACCAGACTTTCTTCCAGAGAAAATTTAGATTTCATCGAGGTTCTTCGGTGCGATGCGTCGTAACTGATGTTGAGAACATTGGCAATCTCATCGTTCAGAGATTTGTCTCCAATCTTGCTTCGAATCTGTTTCAATAAAAGTTCCTGATACATCTTTTGCGATTTTCACAAATTTAGAAAAAACATTAATTCTTTTCCGCATTGAGAAGCTTGAGTTTCAAATATAATTTTGACTCATAATTAAAATCAACTGTTATGAAAACGAAATTATTAATACTCTCAATTTTTATTTGCACCTTCTTTTTTGGACAAGATTCCTTAAAGCAAGATTTAAAACCAAAATCCGCGTTGGTCACTTTCAATCCTTCAAAAGTTGCAAGAAATACAAATGGGTTAAATCTCGGAATTTTTGATGCCTATCAGAAACAAAGAATCAATGGCATTAATATTCAAGCTAATCCTGTAACGTTATTATATTTATTAATTCCGAAAGCTATTGAACTTCCTAAAGAAGGCGAGGAAACTGTGACCGTAAATGGCCTTCATATTTCGACAGGAGGAATGATGGACGGCAAAAAATTAAACGGAATCGGGATTTCTATGTATCATATTTCTCAGGAGACCAACGGTATTTCGATAAATGGATTCAATAGTAATATTGGAAAAATGCATGGCGTACAAATCTCCTGGCTGAATAACTCTATCGAAAAAGGAAATGGACTTCAACTTTCATTTTCAAACGGGGCTGAAAAATTCAATGGTTTTCAAATTGGTCTCGCTAATGAGATTAATTCAGGAAACGGTGTTCAAATTGGGTTTTATAATTCTACTAAAAAACTAAAAGGTCTGCAAGTAGGCGTCATTAATAAATCCGAAAACAGAGGTTTGCAAATCGGATTTTGGAACAAGAATTCGAAAAGAACTTTACCATTAATTAATTTTTAAAGCGATGAAATTCTTATTTATATTCTTGGGAATTATTCTGGCGAATGCTCAGAATCAAACCGAAAGCAAAGATTACAAGTTGATTGTCGAATTAGGAATCATTTCTGATAATTCTTCAAAAATTTCAAAACCAAATCCCGCGTTTGCTTTTGGAATCCGGTATCGATATCCAATGGAAGCCGATACAAGATTGGAATTAGGAGGAAATTTGAAATCCGGAGCGACTATTTACAATTTCGATTACGGAAAGAATGGAAGTTTTTATAAAATCGAATCCAAAGGCTATATTCTTAATCTTGGAGGAAGGCTTGTGAAGGAATTTTCTATTAATAATCAAAAAATAGAATGGATAAGCGAGTTAACATTCAACACACTTTTCGTGGACGGAACCGGAATTCCGGACGATCCAATCCGTGAACCTGAAATTGAAAATACGACTCAAATCATCATCGATGCAGAATCTATTCCCACTTTGCAATTTGGGCAAGGACTGCGGATTTGGAAAGGAAATATTGGAATTGGAATCAAAGCCAGCATCACACCGTATGGACTTTGGTACAAAACAACTGTTCCAAATCAATTCAATGTATTTTCCGCAGAAGCGACGATTTCTATAAAACTTTAAATCATTAAAATGTACTACATCTTAATTACAACGTTTTTTCGTAAATTTGCACTCACTAATTTTTGATAATGAAACGACAGACAATTAAAGACCTATTAGCAGATTACAAAAAAGTATTACATCACGATATTACCATTCAGGGTTGGGTGAGAACATTCCGTGCGAATCGCTTTATTGCCCTTAACGACGGTTCCACAATTAATAATTTGCAGATTGTTGTTGATTTCGAAAATTTTGATGCCGATATTATTAGTAAAATAAGCACAGCTTCTTCTCTTAAAATTGTAGGTGAAGTAATAGAAAGTCAGGGTGCAGGACAAGCCGTAGAAATTATAGCTAAAAAAATTATCATTTTAGGCGACAACTTTTCTGAAGAAAGAGAAAAAACTATTCTTCAGCCAAAAAAACACGCTTTGGAAACGATAAGAGAGCAGGCACATTTGAGATTCAGAACCAATGTTTTTGGAGCGGTTTTCAGAATCCGTCACTCGGTGAGTTTTGCGATTCACTCTTTCTTTAATCAAAATCAATTTTTCTACATCAACACGCCAATTATTACCGGAGCCGATGCAGAAGGCGCTGGCGAAATGTTCGGCGTTACCAATTTTGATCTTAATAATATGCCGAAAACCGAAGAAGGCGACATCGATTTTTCTCAGGACTTTTTCGGAAAGAAAACCAACTTGACCGTTTCTGGTCAATTGGAAGGCGAAACTGCAGCGATGGGATTGGGAAGAATTTATACGTTCGGACCAACCTTCCGTGCAGAAAATTCTAACACAACGCGTCACTTAGCTGAGTTTTGGATGATTGAGCCAGAAGTGGCGTTCAATAATCTTGAGAATAACATCGACCTTGCTGAGGATTTCTTGAAATATGTAATCCAATACGTTTTGGATAACTGCAAAGACGATTTGGAATTCCTAGACAAACGTTTCGAAGAAGAGCAAAAATCAAAACCGGAGAAAGACAGAGCAAAAGAAGGCTTGATAGAGAAACTCACAAACGTGGTTGCGAAGCGTTTCAAGAGAGTTTCTTACACGGAAGCGATTGAGATTTTATTAAATTCAAAAGAAAATAAAAAAGGCAAATTCCAATATCCGATTGAGAAATGGGGAACAGATTTGCAGTCTGAGCACGAGAGATATCTGGTGGAGAAACACTTCGAAACGCCAGTTGTCCTTTTCGATTATCCGAAAGAAATCAAGGCCTTCTATATGAAACTGAATGACGATGGAAAAACGGTTGCCGCAATGGACGTTCTTTTCCCAGGAATCGGCGAAATCATCGGTGGATCTGAAAGAGAATCCAGACACGATGTTCTTCTTGAAAAAATGAAAGACTTCGGTGTTGATGAGCACGAACTTTGGTGGTATCTTGATACGAGAAAATTCGGTTCTGTGCCGCACGCTGGATTTGGTTTAGGATTGGAAAGATTAGTTCTTTTCGTAACTGGAATGACGAACATCAGAGACGTGATCCCTTTTCCAAGAACACCTAAAAATGCAGAATTTTAGGCATTAATTAACATATAAAAAGCAAATTCCTTCAGTTATTATTGAAGGAATTTTTTATTAACTTTACTTAAAATTTTACAATGAGCACAATTACTTTACATAACGAATCTGAAAATCAATTAAAATTAATTGAAGCGCTTTTGAAGGAATTGAATATAAAATTTGAGGTTTCGAAAAAGGAAAAGTTAACAGATTGGCAACAAAAGCAATTGCAAGAAGGTATTGACCAAGCTAAGCGAGGTGAATTCTTCACTGAAGATGAAGCTGAAAAAATCCTTGATAAATGTTTCAAATAAAATGGACGAAAAAAGCTTTGCTAGATTTAGCAGAAACTTTAAAATATTGGAATATTCATAATTCATCCGAAACTTATTCAAAAAAGTTGAGACTTGAAGTAAAGAAAAAACAATTAGAGCTCTCTGAAAATCCTAAAATTGGAATAAAGACCGTCTTTGATGAAATATATAAAATTAAAATTCTTAAATATTATTCATTATTTTTCAGAATTGAAAAAGGCACAATTGAAATTCTTGCGTTTTGGGATAACCGAAGAAATCCAGAAAATCTTGAACCATAAAGCAAAAACCTTCAGATTCCTTTGAAGGTTTTTTTGTTAACTTTTATTAACTCATCAAAAATCGTGCTAAACTTGTTGTTTTTTGAAAATTATTTTTTAACTTCGTAAACGTTAATCATAACTGATAAACGTTACCAATATGCTAAAGCAAAATCTACAAATGCGACTTGGGCAGAAACTTGCCCCTCAACAAATTCAACTGATGAAGCTGATACAACTTCACACTTTGGAGTTTGAAGAAGAACTCGAGAGAGAGCTTGAGGAAAATCCTGCTTTGGAAAAAGTCAACGAAGAAGAAAGCAAAGAAGATGACTACACAGCGGCAGAGGAAGCATACGAAAACGAAGGTACGGAAAGCATAGAAACAGATTTCGATGTCAATGATTATCTTTACGATGATGAGCCTAATTACAAAACCGCCAGCAGCAATTATTCTGCGGACGATGAAGAGTTTGACAATCAATCCTTACTGACAGAAGGACAAACGCTTTATGATTATCTTCTGGAGCAAATCCGACTATCAACCGTAGAAGAAGACGATTTGAAAATCTGCGAATATGTGATTGGAAACCTTGACACAGACGGCTATCTGAGAAGAGACATCAAATCTATTGTGGACGACCTCGCCTTTTCTCAAGGAATTTACACCACTACAGAACGAGTGACTTACATCCTTGAAAATTATGTTCAGAAACTGGATCCACCAGGAGTTGGTGCACGGGATCTAAGAGAGTGCCTTTTACTTCAAATCGAGAAAAAAGTAAGTTCAAATCCTGTTGTCATTTTGGCAGGAAATATCTTAAGAAATCAATTTGATGCACTGGCTAACAAACATTACAATAAAATCCTTCAAAAATACGACATCGAAGAAGAAGACCTAAAAGAAGCTTTGGACGAAATCGCAAGACTTTCGCCAAAAGTAGGTGGAAACTTCGATACACAAACAATCACCATCAATCAGGAGATTATTCCGGATTTTGTACTCCAAGTCAAAGACAATCAGGTGACCGCCACATTGAATAACAAAAATGCACCTTCTCTTCGTGTATCGGATGAGTATAAGGAAATTTTGACCACTTATTCCCACGACAAAAAATCCGCAGAACACAAGCAGGCAGCGCTTTTCATCAAACAAAAACTGGATGCCGCAAAATGGTATATTGACGCCATCAACCAAAGGCAGAATACATTAATGCAGACTATCACGGCAATTGTAAAACTTCAAAAGGATTATTTTATATCAGGCGATGAGAAAAATATCAGACCAATGATCCTCAAAGATGTTGCAGATATCACAGGATTTGACATTTCTACGATCTCAAGGGTGGTAAAAAGCAAATACGCCGACACACCCAACGGAATTGTTTATTTGAAAAATCTGTTCTCAGACTCTCTAACCAATGATGACGGCGAGGAAGTTTCTACCAAAGAGATCAAACAACATTTGCAAGAAGCCATTGACAAGGAAAACAAAAGAAAACCCTGTACAGATGATGCTTTGGTAGGCATTTTAAAAGAAAAAGGCTACAACATTGCCAGAAGAACGATCGCAAAATACCGCGAACAGCTGAATATTCCGGTAGCCAGATTAAGAAAAGAACTATAATAGAAACAATCCCGACTCATTTTCGGGATTTTTCCTTTTGTTTGATACAGAATGATCATTAAATTAACCATATAATTAACATTCCATTAAAGTTATTTAGAAAGATTACAAACTGTATTTTTGTGACATTTCTCAATGTTACTTGAGTCAACTATTTTCTAAATTTGTGGAAATTCAAATAACAAACAGAATTATGGCAGGGATTACGTCTTCTATAGGCAGAAAATATGCTATGGCACTTTCAGCAATGTTTTTGCTGATTTTCTTGGTGATACATTTGTCCACCAACATGATCTCAATCTTCAGTGAGGATACTTTCAACGCCGCTTCCCATTTTATGGGATATAATCCGGCCGTTCAGTTTCTGATGCAGCCGATTTTGATCTTCGGAGTTGTTTTCCATTTTGTAATGGGTTTCATTCTAGAAATCAGAAACAACAATGCTAGACCAGTGAAATATGCGATGAACCAAGGTTCTGCTAATTCTACCTGGATGTCGAGAAATATGATTATTTCTGGCGCTGTGATATTAGCATTCATTGCCTTGCACTTTTATGATTTTTGGCTTCCAGAGATCAGTTACAAGTACATCCAAGGTAATAACCCGGACGAGATCAGATACTGGGAAGAATTGCATCACAAATTTCACGATTTGTGGAGAGTGGTGCTTTATGTGATTGCTTTTGTATTATTAGGTCTGCATCTGGCACACGGATTTCAGTCTTCTTTCCAATCTGTTGGAGCAAGACATCCTAAGTACACACCTTTTATCAAAGCGTTTGGAAACTGGTATTCTATCATTATTCCATTAGGATTTATCATCATCGCAATTTATCATTTCGTTACTCAATAATAACAACATAAATTATGGGTTTAGATTCCAAAATTCCTGCTGGTCCTATTAAGGACAAATGGAAAAATCATAAAGATCACATGAACTTGGTTGCGCCTAACAACCGGGACAAAATAGATATTATCATCGTTGGAACAGGTTTAGCCGGAGGTTCTGCCGCTGCTACACTTGCCGAGCAAGGTTATAATGTAAAGGCATTCTGTTATCAGGATTCTCCAAGAAGAGCGCACTCTATCGCAGCTCAAGGTGGTATCAATGCTGCTAAGAACTATCAGGGCGACGGAGATTCTACTTACAGATTGTTCTATGACACCATCAAAGGTGGCGATTACCGCGCTAGAGAAGGCAATGTTTACAGATTGGCGGAAGTTTCCGCAAATATCATTGACCAATGTGTTGCACAAGGTGTACCATTTGGAAGAGAATATGGCGGACAATTGGACAACCGTTCATTTGGCGGCGTTCAGGTCAAAAGAACTTTCTACGCAAAAGGACAAACCGGACAGCAGCTATTATTAGGCGCCTATTCTGCGATGAGCCGTCAAATTGGTAAAGGCAGAATCAAAATGCACAACCGTCACGAGATGCTTGATCTTGTCATCGTAGACGGAAAGGCCAGAGGAATCATCGCAAGAAATCTTGTCACAGGTGAAATCGAAAAACATTCTGCTCACGCGGTGGTGATCGCATCAGGTGGTTACGGAAATGTGTATTTCCTTTCTACCAATGCGATGGGATCCAACGTTTCTGCAGCTTGGAAAATTCATAAAAAAGGAGCCTATTTTGCAAACCCTTGTTATGTACAGATCCACCCGACTTGTATTCCCGTTCACGGAACGCAGCAGTCAAAGTTGACCTTGATGTCAGAATCTCTTAGAAACTCAGGAAGAATCTGGGTTCCTAAAAACATTGAGGATTCTGTAGCCATTAGAGAAGGAAAATTAAGACCAGAAAATATCGCTGAAGAAAACAGAGATTACTATCTCGAAAGAAGATATCCTGCATTTGGGAATTTGGTTCCAAGAGACGTCGCTTCCAGAGCTGGAAAAGAGCGCTGTGACGCCGGTTACGGAATCGAAAATAATGATACAAAAGAAGGCGTTTACCTTGATTTCTCAACAGAAATCATGAAAAAAGGTAAAGAAACCGCTATCGAGAAAAATATTCATAATCCGACAGATCAGCAAATCTATGATCTTGGAAAAGCTTGGATTGAGGAAAAATACGGTAATTTATTCGTCATGTACGAGAAGATCACCGCTGACGATCCATACAAAACGCCAATGAAGATCTATCCTGCAGTGCACTACACCATGGGTGGTGTATGGGTAGATTACAATCTACAGTCTACAATCCCTGGATGCTTCGTCATCGGAGAAGCCAACTTCTCAGACCACGGGGCTAATAGACTTGGAGCTTCTGCTTTGATGCAAGGTTTGGCAGATGGCTATTTTGTATTACCTTATACGATCGCAGATTACCTATCCTCAGATATCAGAACCGGAAAGATCCCAACAGACACGCCGGAATTCAACAATGCTGAACAGGAAATTAAAGAAAAAATCAATTTCTTCCTAACCAATAAAGGAACACATACAGTAGATCACTTCCACAAACAATTGGGTCACATTATGTGGAACAAAGTAGGAATGGGAAGAACGCCAGAAGGTCTTAAAGAAGCCATCAAAGAAATCGAACAAGTGCGAAATAACTTCTGGAAAGATGTACGAGTTCCTGGTGATGCAGATAATATGAATCCAGAATTGGAGAAAGCTTTCAGAGTGGCTGATTTCTTGGAATTGGGACAATTGATGGCGATTGATGCATTGAACAGAAATGAATCTTGTGGAGGACACTTCCGTGAAGACCATGCCACACCGGAAGGTGAAGCAGAACGTGACGACGTGAATTACAAATACGTTGCAGCTTGGGAATACAAAGGTATGGACATCAATCAATCCGTAGTACACAAAGAAGATCTTGTGTATGAAAATATTGAAGTTAAAGCAAGAAGTTACAAATAAACAAAAACTATGAAAAGCATCATTTTTAAAATTGGAGCTGTCATATTTGCAGGAAGCGTGTTAACCAGCTGTGCACTTAGCAATTCCATAGAAAAGATTAATTATCAACCAGCATATACTGTAGAAAAAACAGTAACTTCTGCTAGCGGTGTTAAAGTAGAACCTATGAAAGATGAACGAGGTTATACTGATGAAAAAGTTATCTTCTACAAAAAGAATATGTATAATCAGACTATGTCTGGTGCCTATTTAGCAGAAGAACCTGTTCCGCAATTATTAACCAAAGCGATCAGTTCCGGATTAGTTAAAAAAGGAATTAATACTACAGGGACTACAAACAAAACCTTGAAATCGAGTCTTCAAAAATTTGATTATGAAGCAGTTTCAGGATTTTCATCTGTTCAGTTGATACCTCAAATCACGGTAAAATTCCAACTTATTGATGAAAATAATAAGATTGTGTGGACAGATATACTCGTAGGAAAAGCCAATACAAAGGGTGCGAATTTTTCAAAATTTTTGCCTCCTGCGATTGATAATCTTGTAGTACAGCTCATCAATAATGAAAGCTTTTTGCAAGCGCTTGAAGGTAATTAAGAATGAAGAAATTAATTTTATTATTGATTATTTTACCCACCATTGCTTTTTCTCAAAAGTTAGATCTTGGAGTTGACTTTGGTTATGGTTTTTCAAACATTGTCAATTCTAAAGTAACAGAAGGAAGAGCTGTAATAGGTTCCGCTATGTGGAAACCAAATTATGGTTTATCGGCAGTTTATTACTTCAAAAATCCAAATATTGCAATATCTTCTGCTATAAAGGTTGAATATAAGAGAACAGAAAAAGGTTCAATAAGTGAAGATTTTTCTTCTAATAAATATCAGTTTGATGTCAATTCCATCAATCTGCAATACAGAATAGCAGGAGGAATTGGTAATGGATTAAGGTTTTACGGAGATTTAGGTCTCGGATTTAATACGTTTGATAATAATTCAACTTATTATTTTGGAGACAAAGAACCCAAATTGGCCTTTAACAATTTAAATGAAAACTTGGATTTAAAAAAATCAGAAACCAATTTTATTTTTGGTGTAGGATTAGAAAAGTCTATCTATAAAAATGAAATATTTGCTTCTATTGGAGCAATAGGAGAAGCTGGAATCACCAAAATTGCTCCATCTTCCTATCGCACACAAGGCCTCGGTTTTACCTGCGGTATTAAATATGAATTTGATTTAAAAAATGATTAAAATCCTCTCAAATTATTAAATTATGAGTGCAAAAAAAGGCTTAAATCTTACGCTGAAAATTTGGAGACAAAAAAATAATAGAACAAAGGGACAGTTCGAAACCTATAAGATTTCTGATGTTTCTACGGATTCTTCATTCCTAGAAATGTTGGATATCCTGAACGAGCAGTTGATCAACGACGGGAAAGATCCTGTTGCTTTCGATCACGATTGCCGAGAAGGAATCTGCGGTATGTGTTCACTTTACATCAATGGTAGAGCGCACGGCCCGGATACAGGAATCACAACTTGCCAGCTGCATATGCGTCATTTCAAAGATGGTGAAACCATCCATATCGAACCTTGGAGAAGCGCTGCTTTTCCAGTAATTAAGGATTTGGTGGTTGACAGAAGTGCTTTTGACAGAGTAATGGCCGCAGGCGGATTTGTATCAGTGAATACTTCTGGAAACACTTTGGATGCCAATGCAATCTTAGTTCCAAAAGAAGACGCTGATAAAGCGATGGACGCGGCGGCCTGTATTGGTTGCGGTGCCTGCGTTGCTTCTTGTAAAAACGGATCAGCAATGCTCTTCGTTGGAGCAAAAGTATCACAGTTTGCATTGCTACCGCAAGGTCGCGTAGAAGCTACCAGAAGAGTTCTGAATATGGTAAAAGCAATGGACGAAGAAGGATTCGGAAACTGTTCCAATACCGGTGCATGTGAAGTAGAATGTCCGAAAGGAATCTCTCTTGAGAACATCGCTAGAATGAACAGAGAATATGCATCTGCAAACTTGAAAACTGCGAATCCATAATCTAGATTTTAGAAGTTAGATCTTAGAATTTAGACTAATATTTCAAAATATAAATCCGGTTGAGTTTTTCAATCGGATTTTTTGTTTGGAAATGATTTGGGCAGCTTCTCCGCCTTCCGTTCCCAAACCTAACGAAGTGGTTCGACGAAGTCAATCTTTTTTGCAGACGATTTCAGTCTAAATAGAAATTAAGTTAAAGCAAAAAAGGATTTCCACTCAAGCCGGGCTGCGGGATTCAGCATAAAAACAATATTTATCTAAAAACACAAAGTTTGTCATTCAGTAGGAAACCTAACAAAGTGGTTCTACGCAGTCAATCTCAACAGTATAGATTTCTACGGAATGATAATATGATGTTTAACTTGAAATCTGAAAAATTTGCTAAATCTGCGAGATTAATTTTTTTTACAAATCAAAAACACTTGGTCTTTTCGTGACAATACAATCCTTAATCCAAAGCATAAAAGCCATTCCAAGATAAAACAGGAAGAAAATACCAGCAGTCGCAAAAGTGGAATAGATAAAGAAAACACGAAGCTTAGAAACCGGAATTCCCAGTTTGTGTCCGTATCGCGTCAACACGCCAAACCATTCTCTTTCCATTTTGTGGCGCATTCTGTTGATTGAAACTGGTTCTTTCATCCCTATTCTTGTTACGTTAATCTTGGCTTTTCAACAACTGAAAACCGATACCGCAATTTAAGCATTTTTTCTGAGTGCAACATGTTTTGTATTGGTAAAGAAAAGCCTGTGTTTGCAACGCATTTTCAAACTTGACACCCAAGTTTATCCAATCTTCAAGCAAAGAATTTTTCTCTGGTTTCAGTTGCTTGTAGAAATCAAAAATATCATCCACGATTTCTGGATTGTGATTCTTCTGATAAAAATATTTGATCGGTAAAATGGCATTAATGATAATCAAATCGATGAAGTTTTTACTCAATAACTTCTGATTTTCTACCGTAGAAATCTTTCCAAAATTAAAATGATGATCCCAATATTCTGACGCGGAAATATCGTCGAAGATTGAAAACAAATCGTTCACCGATCTCGCTTCAATAATCTTTGAGAAAAGATTGGGCTGTGAATGATAAAGATTTGCCAGTTGCGAAAGCCTAATGGTGGGGAAATTGGGTGGACGAAGCTTGGAAAATTTTGGAGCGATTCTAACTTCGTCCAGATTGAATTTGACTTTCAAAAAATCAAATTCGCGTTTCCAGACTGTCATCATTTCATCTTTTGGCTCTTCGAGAAAGTTGCAAATACCGAATAGCAAAGCTTCTAATTGTGTCCTATTTTGTTTGATTTTTTGAACCACTGAAAATTGAAGACTTTCCGCCAACTGCAGGAAAATCGCCGCGTTGACATTCAATCCAAAAGTATAAGCCAATTGCTGAAACAAGACCGCTTCGTAATTGTTTTGATTTTTGTTTAAGGACAATTCCAGAGATTCAGATTTGTAATCTAATTTCTTGAGAAAAACTTCTTCTTCGAAAAACAATGGGATTTTATCTTTATCAAACAAATCTTCACAAGGAATAAACGAATGTTCTTCCCGTAAATTCTGATGCTTGTGAATCAAGGTTTTATCAATATAATTTTTCAATTCCAAAGTAGGAATCTGCTGGTTTTCCAATTCCGGAATGTCACAATCGTTGATGTAAACGGCGTGAAGAATCAGATTTCCAAACTCGGGATTTCCGGAATGGTTGTGGAAAAACCAATCGGAAGCTTTGGTGTGGATCTCGATGTTTCCGGCGAAAATGATATTGTCAATTTTAATTTTAGCCAACAAAAAATCCGGTCCCGAATTCTTGTTCCACTCGCCAAAGTCGAGGATTTCGATATTCTTTCCATCGACGGAAACAAAATCGAAACGCCGGAATTTTTTGAAATTCCAGAGATATTGTAATATTTCTTCATTCATTTGTGTGTTTGATTTTCGTTAAACAAAAACCCCTTCAAAGTACGTGACTTCGAAAGGGTTAAGTTATAAAAATTTTGGAAATTTCTAATTATTTTTGACAGCGAAAAAGTAGTAATAAAGTTTAACGCAAAGTTCGCAAAGATTTTTTTTATAATTATTGAGAATATTTTTAAGTTTCGCAAAGACGTAAAACTCATCAAAGCAAAAATATTTACGAATATGCGTAATCAGTAATGATTGAGTTTTTAACAGTTTTTTGTCATTCCGCAGGAATCTAAACTGCTATCTTTTCCGTGTGTTGAGATTCCTACGGAACGACAAAATTGGGTTTTAGGACAACTGTTGTAGTATGCGGACTCTGCAGCCCGACTTGAACGGAAATCCTTTTTTGCTTTGACTCTATTTCTATTTAAACTGAAATCGTCTGCAAAAAAAGATTGACCTCGTCAAAATAGTTTAATTCCCAGCGTCAATCAACTTCGCTTCTTCAAACTTCGAAATCGTTGTTTCATACATTTCGATGTAGATTGGAAGGATATTTTTGAGGTCAAATTTCATAGCTTGCGTTTTGGCGTTCACCTTCATCGTGGCCAATAGGTCTTCATTACTCAAAAGTTTGATACAGTAATTGGACATCGCTTCTACATTCCCGATTTCCGCCAGGAAACCTGTTTCACCTTGGATGTTAACCTCCGGGATTCCACCAGCATTACTGCTGATGACAGGTGTTTTTGCCGCCATTGCTTCCAGAGCAGCCAATCCAAAACTTTCCTGCTCTGAAGGCAAAAGAAAGACGTCTGAAAGCTGTAGAATTCTATAAAGGTCATTCACTTTTCCGAGTAATTTGATTTTCCCGATCAGCTCTGGATTTTCTTCCAGAAACTGATTGATTTTTTCCATTTCCGGACCTTCGCCAATGATGATGAGCTTCGATTTCACCTTTTTATTGACGTTTTTGAAAATTTCCATCACATCCTGAATTCTTTTGACGGGACGCAGATTGGAAACGTGAATCAGAATTTTCTCATCGTCAGTCGCAAACTGCTCTCTATGGCAGGTTTTGCAATCTTCATCAAAAACAGAATTATCAATAAAATTGGTAATCACCTGGATCTCTTTCTGAATATTAAAGAACTGAAGCGTATCTTTTTTCAGACTTTCGG
Source organism: Epilithonimonas tenax DSM 16811 (assembly GCF_000428485.1). Classification (GTDB taxonomy): domain Bacteria; phylum Bacteroidota; class Bacteroidia; order Flavobacteriales; family Weeksellaceae; genus Epilithonimonas; species Epilithonimonas tenax. The sequence continues at coordinate 50,094 of NZ_AUAA01000003.1, forward strand.
AAACCGATGTTATCGTATCACTTTGATTGATAGAAAATTCGACGGCGTGTTTGTAACTTGGATGTTGTCCTACCAAAGTGATATCCGTCCCGTGAAGCGTTGTCACCAAAGGCACATCTTTGTGCTCTGCTTTGAGCATTTGCTTCGCCGTGAACGCTGCATAAGCATAAGGAATCGCATAATGCGCGTGCAAAATATCCAATTTGTAAAGATTGACAACGCGATAGATCATTGATGACAAGGCGATATCGTAAGGCTGATACTGGAACAGCGGATAGGTCTGAACATTCACTTTATGGAAGAAAATATTAGGGTTGGTAACGTCCAAACGTGCTGGCAATGCAGAACTTATGAAATGAACTTCATAACCTTTGTCGGCAAGACTCATTCCTAATTCTGTTGCTACAATTCCGCTTCCGCCGTAAGTTGGGTAACAAAGTATACCTATTTTCATTTTTTTATGTACAATGTATGTTGTAAAAAGTATAAAGACTCTTGATCTTAGTCTAAAATAACATTCCAAATTTACTCAATTACCGTCTTAGAATTTTTCGTTTCTGAACTATTTTTTCTATCAGGTTGATTGGTTGGTATTTTTGCATCAACATCCATTCCGATTCCGTATTTCAGATTGTCACTGACCAAAACTGGCAGTCTTCCCCATATTTTCGTTCGTCCTAAAAGTCCGTTGGCTGTGGCTTTCATCGCATCGTCATTATTTTCGTAAGAAACTAAGACTGTGGAAACTTTGGAAATATCAATATCTTTTAAGGCATAAGGACTTCCAAAAACATCCAGAATCACACTTTGGTTTTTGCTTAAATCTGAAAGAATCTTTTTGTTTGAATCTGAAATTTTGTAAGGTTTGTAAGCCGTGGAATTATCTTTATGAAAACCGACAATCACTTTGGAATTGGCTGGAATTGAATTGATTTCTGAAGCTTTTTTCAAAATCACCGTTGTTTCTGTATTGAGTTGACTGAGGAACATTTCAAAACCTGCTTCTTCCAATGGAACATAATAGTACGTTTCTTTGCAATCGAGCGGTAATAATTTCTTGTCATCTTTAATTAAAGTCAAAGCGTTGGCATACATTTTTTGAACGATTTGCGAATGGGAAGCATTGTTCAAATCCTCATTGATATTTTTTGGATTGACGTTGGAATACTGATCAAGTCCTAAAAAATACTTGGTCAAAAGGATCTTCTTTACGCTTTCTTCTACTCTACTTTGCAGGATTTCTCCGTTATCAATTGCTTTTTGGATCAGTTTTTTTCCTGTGGCAACATCTTGCGAAAACAGCATCAAATCATTCCCAGCTTTGAAAGCTAGTGCATCTAGTTCTCCCGCTTTGAATTTGTTTGCAACTGCGCCCATATTAAGCGCATCCGTTATAATCAAACCTTTGTAACCGTATTTTTCCTTCAAAATTCCAGTCACTATTTTTTTTGAAATTGAAGCCGGAATTCCTTTTTCACTTTCAAGACTCGGAACGTAAAGATGCGCCACCATTACACCACCAATTCCTTTGTCCATCATTGCTTTGAAAGGTGCCAATTCTGTTTTTTCCAAACGTGCCATATTGTGAGAAACAACTGGTAAATCCAAGTGAGAATCTTTATCGGTATCGCCGTGACCAGGGAAATGTTTGATAGCGGCAAGAATTTTATTATCTTGTAAACCGTTGGAATAGGCCAAAGCAGAATTCACGACATTACCGACATCAGAACCGAAACTTCTGTTCCCAATAATTGGATTATTTGGATTGGTGTTCACATCTACAACGGGCGCAAAATCCCAATTGATGCCCATTCTCTTGCAATCTTCAGCAATTTTGGATGCCATATCGTGAATCAGATTTTTATCCTGAATCGCTCCCAAAGTAATTGCCCAAGGATATTTATGTGCTTTCGCAATTCTCTGGAAAACGCCCCATTCTGCATCCATCCCGATCATCAATGGTACTTTTGACCTGGACTGGAACTCATTGACCAGATTAATTTCTCTCGCTGCATCGTCTTGCATCAGAATCAATCCACCGATTTTCTCATTGGTCACCATTGTTCTGATTTGACTGATATGAGCCTCGTCCTTGTTGGTATACAGTGCAACAATGAAAAGCTGACCTAGTTTTTCCTCTTGAGAAAGGCTGCTGTAGGTATGATCAACCCAATCATTTGCTTTTTTGATATCCGACTTGGAAATATTCTTTGGCTGATACTGAGGGTAATAAAATTGCGAAATAAAAGTTATTATAATAAGACTTAACCTTTTCATTTTTTTGATATCTAAAATTTAGAAAACTTTCTATAAAGATATTAAATCCGCTGAAAATGGCTATTTTTATGGTCTGTTATTTGTAAATAAATGATAACGTAAATATTTAAACTTATGAAAAAATTCCTTCCCCTTTTATTAGTACTGATATCCAGTATATTAATCTTCAGTTGTAAAGATGATGACGAAGAAGTAGTTGTAGATTATCCAACTGTTTATGATTTGAATATTAACCTTGTACAAAATGCGACAGATTATTATGGCTTCAATCAGCCATTTGACGGATCATTACTAAACCAAGATATTGTTTTGGTTTACCGCAAAAGTAATCCAGGTAACAACAGTGCGGTGTGGGAACCTCTTCCAAAAACCTACTTTTTCAATGAAGGTGCTATGGATTATACATTTGATTTTACCACTACCGACGTGCAAATTGACCTTAGAGCAGATTTTGATCTCTCCATCAAAAATGATAATAATTTCAGAAGCACTTTCCTTACGGGACAGACTTTCAGAGTGGTATTAGTACCAGCAGTTTATGGAAAAAATAGCGTAGATCCAAGAACTTTGTCTTATGAGGAAGTGATTGCAAAATATCATATTAATGACCGTAACGTTGGCAAATTCTAAAGTAATTTTTTAATTGACAAAATAAAGCCATGTCGGAATTCCGGGATGGCTTTTTTATAGGTTGAAAATAAATAATACCAAATTAGTATGAATTGAATTTTTATGGTTAAATTTGTGTTAAACTAAACAAAGAACAATATATTATGTCTATAAAACTTGGTGATACGGCTCCCAATTTCGATGCGGAAAGCAGTCTTGGAACACTTAATTTTTACGAATACCTAGGAGATTCTTGGGGAATCCTTTTCTCTCATCCTGCAGACTATACGCCTGTCTGTACAACGGAACTTGGTAAAACATCAGAACTGAAACCAGAGTTTGATAAGAGGCATACAAAAGTCTTGGCATTGAGCGTAGATGGAATAGAGAATCACAAAGGCTGGATCACGGATATTAATGAAACCCAGAACACAGAAGTACAGTTCCCCATCATTGCGGATCAAGATAAAAAGGTCTCAGCATTATACGACTTCATCCATCCCAATGCCAGTGCATCTTTGACGGTAAGATCTTTACTCATCATCGATCCAAACAAAAAAGTAAGACTAATTATTACATATCCTGCATCCACAGGTAGGAACTTCACAGAGATCCTAAGAGTTCTGGATTCTTTGCAATTGGTAGATGGCTATGGTGTGGCAACGCCTGTAGACTGGAAAGATGGCGATGATGTGATTGTTCCGGCAGCATTATCGCTGGAAGATGCGGAGAAAAAATTCAGCAAAGGGGTGAAAGTCGTCACGCCTTATTTACGGTACACACCTCAACCGAACAAATAAATGCATTAAAACAATGATGGTCAGAAGCAGTTCTGACCATCATTGTTCTATTAAGAGAAAACCCTTTCAAATTACTGAGCATAGAATACTTCATTGGAAAATTCGCCATTGCTCTTTGGCATTTCGATGGTGATATTTCCATTTTCAAAATAGCCAATTGTAGATTCTCCTGTTCCCAATTTTACTCTATAAACATCTTTCTTGGCTGTAGATCTGAATGTAGCAAAGGGAACAGAGCTGTTGCCATCTACTAAAATAAACTGATCTTCTGCAATTTGAATCCTCTGTAATGACAAATTACCTTTGGTAAATCTCTGTGCAACGTTAGTTGGTGGGTGTACCTCAATTGTTGCAGTCTGTTCCGCTTCTTTTATCACCTCCTGAAGTTTGGCATCCGCGGATTTTCCTGTAATGGCCGCAGGTTTCGAAACTGGCATTTTCATCAAAGCCTGTTTCAACGCATCCTGATAACCTGGTTCAAATTCTTTGATAGGGCTGCTTGCCTTCTGTGTGAAAACAACCTGGTTGTTACAGTCTTTGAACTGCACAATAACTTTGTTTCTAAACATACTTTTATCATCCAAGATCTCAGCATTTAGAACTGCACATGGATTTATAAGTGCTTCGGAAGGCCAACTGGATTTGGTTTCAGGAAGTACTGTGTATTTTTTTCCTTTCAAAGCATTTTCAAGAAGACCGTCCAAACCAAATGATCTATTATTTTTAAAGTCCGGAAATTCTTTTGGAATGACCACATATTTATAATCAGAAAAAGCCTGAGACTTCACAAAAGTTATAAAAAAAATGGATAAAAGAATTGAAATCTTTTTCATAGTTTGAAGTTTATAATATTATCTAAAGCCCTGCATATCCAATTTTAAAGAAAAGAAATTGGAGTAAAAATTGGAGCCGCCAATTCCGGAATTGGTAATAGCGTAATCCAAAGTCAATCCTTTATATTTGATCCCAATACCTGCGCTTGGCTGGAAAGAAACTTTGCGTTTCAGATCCTCGATATCAGAAATAGTTTGAAACCTATTGAGTCCCAACCTCACAAAGATCATATCCTGGAAAATCAGTTCTCCACCAGCATACGGCGTGATACTTGCGAAATCTGTAGAAACCAGGGCCGCGGTTTTAGCAAAATCAATATTAAGACCTGCTTCCGGCAAAAGTTTTAGATCTCTGTTGAATTCATATGTACGACTGACACCCAGATTTAGCTTTGGCATTGTGATTTCCATCTTGTCCTTTGGCGCCGGGTTGAACTCTTCTCCATTGACAACCGCTGACAATTCTTTCTGATTGATTGTCCAGAAGTTAACTGTAGTGGTGGCATCTCTGAGCATAAAACCCAAATTCCACTCCGTATCTGTATGATAGATCGCACCAAGATCGAATCCAAAACCGTAACCGCTTGCAAACTTTCCGACATTTCTATAAACCACTTTGGCTGTAGCCCCAACGTCTAGTTTTTGGTTGCCGTTCGGATGAAAAGCATAAGAAAATAAAGCAGCATAATCTGAGGTAGAAAATGAACTGATTTTATCATAATCAATATTCCCCTCGGAATCAATCAACTGGGTTGTATTGAGGATATTATCAACGCCTAACCGGACAAAAGAAATGGCAAAAACGCCGTTTCCATAATCCAGTGGTTTGGCATAGGACAGATAATCGTATTTGGCAATGGATTCAAAATATTCTGCATGCATGGCCGCCACCTGCCAATCTTTATCGATTTTCATCAATCCAGCGGGATTCCACATCGGAGAATAGACATCGTCCTGATTGGAAACCACAGCACCACCCATCGCAAGACCTCTTGCACCGGCACCAATATTCAGGAACTCATTGGAATATTTTCTGATGATCTGTGCATCAGAAAACGGGGTTAAAATAATCAGTAAAAAAAATAAAATTCTTTTCATTCCACGTTATTTACAGAGGTTTCTGTAATGGTTTCTTCCTGTCTTCTTCTCGATTTGATAATTCCGTTAACCACAATCGAGGCAATCATGACGAAAGAGGCACCATAAAAAACAGGACTCATATGCTCTGATGCTCCAAAGATAAAAAAAGCTAGGATAATCCCGTAAACCGGTTCCAGATTAACAGTCAGGATCAATGTAAAAGGCGAAATGAACTTCATCAGTTTCACACTTTCAAACATTGGGTAAGCCGTAAATACAGAAGCCAGCAATACTATTAACGCAATATCGGCATAACTTATTTCGCCGACAGAAGAAATTTGTCCTGTGAAAACAAAAAACAGACTGATAATTATCCAACCGCCGGCAATCTCGTAAAAAATAATATTTCCAGAGCTGGTTTTTCCAAACATTTTTCCATTCAGAACAGAGAATATCGTCCCAAAAAGCGCACAGAAAATCCCATAAACAATGCCTTCCTTATATTTCAGCTCTGCATTGAAAATCAATGAAATACAAATCACAATAATGATTCCGATGATCACTTCTGCCCAATCGGGTTTTCGTTTATAAACCAATGGTTCTATCAATGCGGCAAATAATGTTGATAATGAAAGACAAGACAAAGCAATAGAAACGTTGGAAACCTTGATAGACTGGAAAAAAAACAGCCAGTGAAAAGCCATTACACTCCCGATTCCCACCAATTTTATTAGTAAGTTTTTAGAAACCTTGATGCTTTCTTTTTTTATTAATCTTAAGTATAAATAAAGAAATACTGCAGCAAATAACATCCTGTAAAACACAAGTACCTGAGCCTCTGCTAAGATCAATTTCCCAAGAATTGCCGTAAAACCCCACAAAAAAACGATAAAATGCAACCTCAGCAAATAGGAATTCTTCATTGTAACTATTGATTTTCAGTTTGCAAAATTACTATAAATAATAGAGATTCTGATTCTAAAAAGCAACAATCGGAAACATTCTTTGATAAAAAAATCCGTCCAAAATTTCGGGACGGATCTTCTAATAAAGAACTTATTAAAATAACATAAACTAACTAAAAATTTATTTCATTTGGATTGATAACGGAGAAAAGCCCCATATATTTTACGCCAATCCTCAAAAACGAAGAATGATAGATTCCGTTTTGTGATTATTTAAAATATTTTATCTTTAGAGCAAAGAAAAAACCAATGGATTTAGAGTTCAATAAAAGAGAAGACATCAACAAACTGAAATATTCTGACATCAAAAAGACCTTGTCAAAGATCAAACTGGGTGGTGGCGAAAAAGCGCTTCAAAAGCAACATGACCAAGGAAAAATGACCGCCCGAGAAAGATTGGAATATCTTTTCGACAAAAATTCTGAATCTATAGAAATCGGTGCTTTTGCAGGTTACGAGATGTATGAAGAGTACGGCGGATGTCCTGCCGGCGGCGTTGTCGTGATGATGGGGTATGTTTCCGGCAGACAGTGCGTGGTCGTTGCCAATGATGCCACGGTAAAAGCAGGCGCCTGGTTTCCCATCACGGGAAAGAAAAATCTACGTGCTCAGGAAATAGCGATGGAAAACCGTTTGCCTATTATTTATTTAGTAGATTCCGCAGGTGTTTTCTTACCGATGCAGGACGAAATTTTCCCAGATAAAGAAATGTTTGGAAGAATCTTCCGAAACAATGCCAAGATGAGTTCAGCGGGAATCGTTCAGATCTCTGCGATCATGGGAAGCTGTGTGGCCGGCGGCGCCTATTTGCCCATTATGAGTGATGAAGCGATGATCGTCGACAAAACTGGAAGTATCTTCCTCGCAGGAAGTTATCTTGTGAAAGCAGCTATTGGAGAAAATATTGACAATGAAAGTCTGGGTGGTGCAACGATGCACTGCGAGATATCTGGCGTGACAGATTACAAAGCCAAAGACGACAAAGATGCGCTGGATAGGATCAAAACCATCATGAAGTCTATCGGCAACTATGAAAAAGCCGGCTTTGACCGGATAGAAAGTGCACCGCCGAAGGAAAATCCCGATCATATTTTCGGATTAATGCCCATTATCAGATCCGACCAATATGATACGCTGGAAATAATCAAATGTCTGGTTGACAATTCTGAATACGAAGAATATAAGGCTGATTATGGCAAAAGCATCATTTGTGCAACTGCAAGAATAGATGGCTGGAGCGTGGGAATAGTTGCCAACCAAAGAAAACTGGTGAAAAGCGGAAAAGGCGAGATGCAGTTTGGAGGCGTGATCTATTCTGACTCTGCTGATAAAGCAACCCGATTTATCGCCAATTGTAATCAGAGAAAAATACCGTTGGTCTTCTTGCAAGACGTGACAGGTTTTATGGTGGGTTCCAAATCTGAACAAGGAGGCATCATCAAAGATGGCGCAAAAATGGTAAATGCAGTAGCCAACTCCGTGGTTCCGAAATTCACAGTGATTACTGGCAATTCTTATGGCGCAGGAAATTATGCGATGTGCGGAAAAGCATATGATCCGCGACTGATTGTCGCCTGGCCTTGGGCAGAACTCGCTGTAATGGGCGGTTCGCAGGCGGGAAAAGTGCTTCTTCAGATACAGGAATCTGCTCTTAAAAAACAAGGGAAAGAGATCACAGAAGAAGATAGAAAAGAACTCCTGGACAGAATCTTGAAAGATTACACCAGACAAACCCAACCAACTTATGCGGCGGCAAGACTGTGGACAGATGCGATCATCAATCCTGTGGATACCAGAAAATGGATCAGTATGGGAATAGAAGCAGCGAATCATTCTCCGATCACAGAAAAATTCAATCTGGGTGTGATACAGGTGTAAAATTTATATTACTTTTGTAAAAACACGAACAGATGAAAAAATTTTTGACTCTGGCTGCCGGATTTCTGGCAACCATTGCTTTTGCGCAATGTACTATTGCCGGAAACACTTCAATGAATGTTAATGAATCAGGCTTTTTCTCAGTAGATCCCAAAGCACAGTGTGAAGAATGTTACTTTTGGAAATCATCAGTTGAGAAAAATCTTAAAATTGACTTGGAAAATAAAACTCAACAAATAACCGTCAAAGCGACTGGCGTTGGAAAAACTACACTTTCGGTCTCAGTCTTGACCAATCAAGGACCATTGCAATGTGAGCAAGTAATCAATGTCGTAGATCCAAAACAAACTATTGCAGAACATAACTGTGGAATACTGATTGATGATTTTAAGGATGTAAAAGTTACAGAAACAATCATTTCATTTTTTCCAAACGAAAATTCAAACGATTATCTTTACAGATGGACAGTGACTTACGCAAATGGAGAGAGCCAAGAATCTACGGAGAAAATCCCTCAGTTCTTTTTCTCTGACATCAATTACATCAAGATGGTAAAATTAAAAATCACAAGCAAAAGTCCAATATGCTCAATTACCCTTACCAAAAAGTTTGAACAAACTTATTGGAAACACAGCAGGCAACAGCTAGGCAAAATGGAACAAAAAGCTTATTACCAAGGAAACTACAGTGATTATACAAAAAGTGATCAAGGCCGCAATAACCCGAAATGATAATCCGTTATTTTTTCTTCCAAAATTAAACTTCCTCTTTTGGAAGTTTTTTTATGCCATTAAGTCAACACAAATTTAAACAAAATTAAAATATTATTTAACTTTATTAAAATAATTATTACATTTGTAAAACAAAATTAAAGAAATGAAACTTCCGATCATATGTCCGAGCTGCGATCATACATTGAATGTGAGCCAAATGAAATGTCCGTCTTGTGAGACACAGGTGAACGGAAACTATGAGCTGCCTGTTCTTCTGAAACTGAGCCGGGATGATCAGGACTTCATCCTCAACTTTTTCCTTTCCAGCGGCAGCATCAAGGAAATGGCGAAACAGGCAGAACTCTCCTACCCAACAATGAGGAACAAGATGGATGATCTTATACAAAAAGTAAAAAAACTTCAAAACTAAAAACGATGAACTGGAAAACTATTTTGAATCCGTTTGAGAAATTTGATGAGAAGTATGTTCTTTTGTGGGTATTATATTTTTCATCATTAATATTTTTGCCTGCAACTTTACGAGAATGGTAAACGACAGCGTCTTCCATCTTTCATTGTTGGAAGAGAATGAGACGATCTGGGATATTGTTAGAATCAATTTTCTAAGTTATATTTTCGCCATCTCCGTTTTGTTTGTTCTTGCAAAATTCATCAATAGCAAAACGCGTATCATCGACATCATAAATACTGTTTTGATATCGGCAATTCCACTTATCATCATAGCAGTAGCACGGCGCTGCCTTTTCTAAAAGATGCCACACAAAGGATCACCGAAAGTGCGGGTGATCCAAAACAAATAGACCCGCTAAGTCTCATCGTAGTCACAGTTTTTGGATTTGCAACCCTACCATTGATGATTTATAGTTGCGTCCTCTTTTACAACGGATTCCAGACGGCTACCAACGTGAAAAAATGGCAACAAATAGTACTCTTTGTCATCGTCTCATTTGTGCAAATCATCATAAGTCAAACTATGCTGTAAATACAATTTACCTATATGAAATCGTTGCTAAATTTATAAATATAACACAAATCATTGCAGGCGATTGCATCTGACCTAAACAAAACAATAAAAAATCACATATGAAAACCAAATTATTATTGGTGCTGATTCTATTAGCACAGACTTTCTACGCACAAGATTTAACAGGTTCCTGGAAAGGCGATATCGACCTGGGCGGGATGCAACTGCCTCTCATCCTCCATATTAAAAAAGAAAACAACGCTTACACTTCATCTGCAAGAAGTCCGAAACAAGGCGACAAACTTATCACGGTAGATAAAACCGACTTCACTAATAATGAGCTGATCTTTGAAATGAATGAACTGGGAGCTTCTTATAAAGGCACATATAAATCCGATAATTTTGAAGGGACATTTACCCAAAGAGAACGGTCATTCCCGCTGAATTTTTTTAGAAACAAGGGCGAGCCCGATCCGAAAAATGAGAAAATAAAAGACATCGGAAACCGCGAAATCAACACTGCGAAACTGGATGATTTTTTCAAGTACATCACTCAGCATAAACAGAGCATAGGCAGTATTTCTATCTTCCGAAAAGGGAAGGAAGTTTACAAAAAAGACTTCGGGCAAGAGTAGTTATCTGATGTGAAATGGGATGCTGACACCCGTTATCAGATTGGTTCTATCAGCAAGTTGTTCACAGCGGTAATGCTGATGCAACAAGTAGAAAAAGGAAAACTGAACATCGCTGACGAGCTTTCCAAATATTATCCTGAAGTTCCAAATGCAGACAAAATCACTTTGGAATCTATGCTAAATCACACCAGCGGACTGGGCGATTACGTTGGAGAACACTACCATTGGCTTTTCAAAAAACCGGTTGGAAATAAAGCGATTCTTGACACCATCAAAGCGCAGGGTGTAGAATTTTTACCTGGTGAAAAAACAAGATATTCTAATTCTGGCTATTACCTGTTGAGCAGAATCTTGGAAAAAGTAGCTAAGAAACCTTACAATGTCCTTTTGAAAGAAAATATCACAGGCAAAGCCGGGATGAAAAACACATTTTCTGTGCTTGACCATCCGACAAACGTTTTCAAATCTTATGAGAATAACGGTGGGAACTAGAAAGAAATAGAGGATTTTGATTTCCATAATTGCATCGGTTTGGGTGATATTGTTTCTACAACTTATGATCTTAATCTTTTCATCAATGCATTATTCAGAAATAAATTTGTGAACAAAGAAACACTTGACAGGATGATGCCAAAACCGGGATCAAAATTGGAATTTGGTCTGGGATTGATGGCTGTTCCTTTTTACAACAAGGTTTCTTTTGGTCACGGTGGCGATACGGCTGGCAACCATTCCGTAACGTCCTATAGTGCGAAAGAAGATTATTCTGTTACTATGCTGATCAATGGTGAAGAATAACCTCATAATGCTTTGGCCGTCGGTATCCTTAATATTATTTATGATCAGAATTCTGCCTATCCAAAGTTTGAAAACCACACAGAAAATACCGCTTCTGATGGAAAACTAAAGAAATACACCAGCGATTATAGTTCTTCTGATATTCCTCTTGGGTTGAAAATTTTTGTAAAAGATGACCATCTTTTTGCACAGGGAAAAGGACAGCCGGAGTTTCCGCTGGAACTGGTGGAGAAAGGTCAGTTCAAATTTGAACAAGCTGGGATCAAAATCAATTTCTTTCCGGATAAGAATCAGATGCAGCTTCTGCAAAACGGCAAAACGTATCACTTCACGAAGAATTAAAATAAAAAAACGAGGCTTTTCCCATAGGATCAGCCTCGTTCCGATTAAAAACACAATTATGATGAAATTTATTTTTTGATCGCCTTGATCATCTTATTTTGACCTTCGATGGTTGTTCTTACAAAGTAAATCCCCGACGAAAATTTACCAAGATTGATGCTATTAAAATGATGATTTTGCTCCATCAATTGTCCTGTTACGCTGTAAACTGAGATCTGACTCACGTTTTTGTCAGAAGAAATCGTCAGAACATCTTTGACCGGATTAGGATAATATTGAACAGAGATTTTTTTAGCATCTGTGACACCCAGAAAACTGATGTCCCATCTCGTGCGCCACAATATCTATATCAAAACGTACACCTTCCGGACCGCCCGTTCTTGGTGTGCTGAAAGCTGCTCCTTTGGATTTAGCATCATTATTACCAGACGGATTTCTGCATACATTGCCCACATCTCCAGCACTACCCGTTCCGCCAGCTCTTCCGAAAAGATGACCAATATCATAAGAGTCATTACCAATGACAGATGTAAGCGTGCGCTGTAACTCCAGATTCCAGGCTCCGCCGATCCCTACATTTGCATTAGAATAAGGATCTGTTGCAGGAATGGTGTAAATAAGCTGAGGAAGATCCAACACATTCATATGAATTGCAAAATCTTTTTCGAAGACCCCATTGACTCTTGTCATCGTCGCATTAATGGCAGCAAAGGCCTGAGCTACGCCTCCAAAATACTGGAAATATTCTCCAATGACAGAAATCGCCAATCTGTAAGTTCTGTATTTCTGATCGCTCGCTTTGCTGAAGTCCGTTGCGGAGTTAGAAAAATCAGACCCAGCTGATAATTTATCCAGCTGATTTTGCTTTTGTAGAGATTCGGAAGTGGAGCAGGAAAATGCACGTTCACCTTTCTGGTTTCCTGGTTTAGAGAAAACACCGTAGACTGTTTTTTCTTGGTTTAATGGTTCTATGAATTCATACTGGCCATTTTTGAACATCATAGACTGCAAATCGTATGGCGACACACTGAACCTGACATAGGTTGTAGGATCTCCAACTTTTGTACCTACATAAGAACCCAGCTGATAACGATCTGCTAAGGATTTCTCGACCACCGGCAAACTATAAATTTCAAATTTTTCTATCCGCCCATCTAAAGTTGCAAAATCGATAATGACTGGCTTACTGTTTTTGCCAATAATCTGAGCTGCCGCAAGTTGGACTCTGAAGGTATCAAGATCAAGAGAATAGAAAGTGAGCGCTTTTGTTTCTTTTGTTTGCATACCTGTCATCAGAGCCGGACTCCACTGAGCGAAAGCCAATATCATCCCTGCGCATAACGAAAAAACTATAAAAATGTTCTTCATATTTATTATAAAAATTACAACAATCATCACGAATAAAACGAAGCCTTTCGGTAAGATCAGCCTCGCTTTCATTAAAAAAAATATGATGAATGAAATTTATTTCTTGATCACCTTGGTCATTTCTGTTGTTCCTTCTACGATGGTTTTCACGAAGTAAATACCTGTAGAAAGCTTCGCAAGATTGATGACATTTGTATTGTTTACCTGCCGAATCATTTGACCGCCAACACTATAAACCGAAATATGGCTTACTTTTTTTCCAGAATACACGGTAAGAATATCATTCACAGGATTAGGATAAACCCTGATTTTTATTTTGCTGGCCACCTCACCTACCGCCATCGTAGCTGTAGTAAATTCATCTGCGCCAATATCTGGGGTGGCAGCACTTCTTGCGGCATCATCTATATCAACCGTCACACCTGCTAAAGAAATACCTTTGTTATCAATAGCTGAGTTATCAGATGTTTGAGAAAGATGAAGATCTGCTTTGGAGGTAAAAACGGGAAGCGCTTTCAAAGAATTGACATTACCGCCCAAAATACTCTTAATTCCTGTAAGATCTGTAAATGCTGGTGGACCTCCTGGCGTTTGTCCTAAATTGGGTCCGGAACTGTAATACATATTGTAATCTATATTAGAAAAGTAGGAAGCTACAGGCGGCGCTGCTATCGAATACGCCGGGATTGAACTGTCTGATAAATTGACAACAAAAATATTATTTCTTAGATCAATTGCGCCAGCAGTGGAAACCCCCGAAGTAACACTGAAAGCAATTGGAAGGCCTTTGTTTGTACCGTCATTCTGGGTTTCTGTCAAATACACAGAGTTATTATAAACTTTGTAGCCAGAACCTCCGTTGATCAAAATACCTCCTGTGTAATTTGCTGATGAAGTGTTGGCCGCATAACTTGATATTTTTGAAATGAAGTTATTGGAAACTATTGTATTAGAAGCATTACCAGCACCTAGTATGATAGCTTCGGCGCCATAACCCACTGTCGTTGCTGTTCTTGTTCCTACCAGATTACTGATATCATTTTGACTGATCACCGTACCAGCAGTTACTGAACTGGACCCTAAATTGATCCCCACAGTAGAACCATTGAACCCGTTGCTGAATAAGGTCGATATCTTGTTTCTCAGGATCTTATTAGCTGAAGGCGCGTTACCAAATCCTGCATTGGTGAAAATCTGGATTCCGGTTACACTGCCTCCCGCAGCATTATTGACGCCGATGTTATCAATGATATTGTCACTAACTGTAGTGTTCATTGTTGCTACTGCAAGCCAAATACCTCTTTTGGATTCGTTAACGGTAGTTTCGAAGTTTCCTATTTTGTTACTCGTAACGGATACGCCATCTGTTCCGCCTACATAAATCCCCATAGCCCTGTTACAGTTATCTCCACTTGTGGAAAGGTCGTTTTTTGTAATGACAGAACCAGATCCGTTTCCTATGGCCGACACCGCTAGCAGATAAATCCCATTAAAAGATTTCTGAATAGAGTTATTTTCTATTCTGATATTACTGAAATAACCCGCCATCGCTGCGCCTGCAGTGTTGCTAACTATGATCCCGTAACCAGAAGTTTTGACACCATTGATAATCGTGGTATTTTTTACAGTCACATTGGTCAATGGATTTGCAACGTCTGAAGAACCCATTGCAACCACCTGAGCCCCAGACACATTTCCATTTACAAGACTGAGGTTGCTGCTACCTGTCCCATTATTACTTCCATCGATTGTCATATTGCTTCCCAAGATTCTGAAAACCGGACCTGCTGCAGCGCCGGTGATAGTCGCAGTCACGTTTGGTGCAGGTTTTAATAATAGCGATGTATAGTTTGATGTTCCTGTACTTCTGTTAAGGGTTGCCGTAGCAGTTTCAGAAGTATTTGCCGTGATGATGACATTAATAACCCCCTGATGCGTTCCTGCATTGATGGCGTCAAAAGCTCCTTTTACCGTGGTGTAAGTTGCTGTCTGCGTACCGGAGGTGGCCGTTACATCAACTTGTGCGAAGGCTGTAACACCCAACAGAATGGATAGAATTGATAAATATTTTTTCATTTTAGTTAGTTATATTAGTCGTTAAAATTGGACAGTGAAAAACCTGGCCATCAAAAAGATGGGACCTGAACAATAGCTGGTAAATCACTATGATTTGTTTTTGAAAGTGATTATTTCTTGATGACTTTGGAACTTTCCGTTTTCCCTTCCACATCAGTTTTTATCACATAAACACCCGCAGGCAGTAGACTCATATCAATTGTATCTGTATCCTGAGAGGTTTTCACCAATTGCCCAGCAGCATTATAAACAAAAATGGAGTTCACTTTTTTGCCAGAAGACACCGTCAAAACATCTTTCACAGGATTTGGATAGAACTGGGTTTTGCTGAGAGACACTTCTCCTGTTGCCAAAGCCTCTTTTACTACAATAGAGTAATCTTCCACCTGTCCATTGGTATATGTACCACAAGCTCCAGTTGGCCAGAACATTGCAAAGGTAGAAGGTGAATTAACTTTTAGAATTCTCAGTCTTGTACTGCCTACAACGGCATCAGCAGGCACTTTTATACTAAGTTCTGCAAATTGCGTATCCATACCGGTACTTCCTTTTACAAAACCAATTCTGTAGATTTCGTTTTCGTTATCCAGAATTCCGTTTCTATTCCAATCGATAAAAGCTGTGAAAGTACTGGCCTTGAAAGATCCGTACGTATTACCTTTGACTGTGATCTTGTACTCTTTTCCTCTTTCCAGGTTGGCTACCTTTGAAAGAAAACTTTCATAAGAAGCGGTAGAATTCGGGTCTGTTGTATTGGATATATCTGCAAATGTAACTGAGGTGATAGGCTCTGACGCTGTAGCGGAAACGCCGCAGTAAGAAGAGGTACTAAGATTATTTGGAAGGACTCTTATTTTCGTACTTCCTTTGAGACCACCTCCGGACCAGTCATTATAACTCAACGTCCAATTACCTTCCACAGGCTGAAGAGGAACCAAACCTGCCGGCGCAAAAAGTTTGGAATCACTGTTAAACTCGATAGTCAGTTCTCCGTTTTCATCCGCATACATCTCTTCATCTTTATTCAGCTCCCAGGCACCAGAAGCAGGATTTGCGACATTAATTTTTACCTGACCGTATGGCGTAAGGTTTTTAACCGCAATTCTGGAACCATAATCGAAATCCAGCATTTTAAATTCAGCAGGACTAGCGGTGCCGGTGATTACATTCTTAGGATCTTTGATCACGGTATAATTTCCTGAAGCTGTACCGCCTGAACCATCTACTGCATTTAAAGTATAATATCCTAATGGCGAAACATTTGTCCAGCCATTGAATTGGAATGTCATATTTCCTGTAGCATCTGTCGTAGATGATAAAGATCTAAGACCACCTTGTGGATCAACAGAGGTCAACTTTATTGTTGAGTTAGCGGCAAAACCACTTCCTGTTACTTTTACCCCATAAGCCCAATACCAATATTCTAAAATGCTGTTTTCAGCAGCAGGATGACTTGGCACTGTAGTGTCAATAGAAATAGTCTGTGCAGGTAGTATGGCTGATAAAAGAAGGGATGCAAAAAAGGCGATTTTTAATTTCATATTTTTGATTTTTAATTATAATCAAATGTAACTATGAAATGATTTTAAAGAAAATTATTACTGTTTAGAATCAATGAATTTACACGATTATAAACACGCTTTTACGAACACAATCACCTGAAAACCAATAAATTGAAAAGACAAACAGACCAAACCTAATGTTTTACAGACTTGAGTGTATTTATCTTTTTTAATATATAAAACAAGCTACTAACCGCCAATATAATTATTAAAACAACAAACAAATAGTACATTTTTTGATTATATTGAAATTCATCATTCTGTGTTTCTACATTTTTACGAAGCAGATCCGAGAAAGATTTTTTCTCTACTTCATCATTAGTTAACAGATTTTTTTCCAGCTTTTGGTTGTAAAAATAGTATTGCGGCGCATTATTCTGGTTGAGATAATTTTGACTCAGCGCATCATAAACTTCTGTTAGGAGTCCAACATTTCCCGTATTTCCAATTACTTGTTCTGTACGCCTTAAGACCTCATTCGCTTTGACAAAATCTTTTCTGTTGTCATAAGTAATAGCCAAACCAACTTTTGCATAATTGGAAACTTCCGACATTTTATACCGATCCGATGCCTTGATGACTTCCATGAAAAGAAATTCTGCGGCATCAGCCTTCCCGATATCAATCAGAGAATATCCTTTTTGGATCTTGGTAATATTCTTATTGAGGAGGCTGCTGCGGTCATTGTATTTGTTGTACTCATAGATCGCTTTATCAAAATAAGTGATCGCAAATTCAGGATCAAGATTATCCTTATAAATCAACGCTTTAACAAAATAGATATTGGCACTCATCTGGTCCAAAGATCCATCTTTCAGAAAATTAATGATAGTTTCTGCCCTGTTGAGGTAATTGATTGCTTTTTTATTCAGCTTCAGTATATAATATTGATTTCCGATGAATCCCAAAGTATTGACCATCATGAGGGAATCCTGCGATCTCTGAGAAATATCCAAAGCTTCGAATCCGGCTTTAAGCGCAGCAGAAGATAAATGCTTTACAGAGTAGGCGCTTCCTTTTGCCAGCAGTAACTTACTTTGCAGCTTGTCATCATCGATCTTCGGCTCCAGTTTTTTGACCATGACCAGCGCAGAATCAGGATCAATAAAGGCCATCCTGTCCACTTCCGAAATCTGCTTTTCAAATTTGGGTTCGGACTGAGAGAAACCAAAGATTGCCCATACCAAAAACAAGAGATACAAAACTTTTTTCATATCATCCGTTTTTAAGTTCATCGATAAACTGCGACGGGCTTTTCCCGGTCACATTTTTAAAAATAGTCGTAAATGTCGTGCGTGATGCAAAGCCCGCTTCCTCTGCTAGATAACTGGTTTTATACTGCAGATATTCCGGGTTTTGAGTTAATTTATCAACGATGTAATTGACTCGTAACTCATTAAGATAATTATTAAAATTCTTGCCTTTGTGCTTATTGATGATCTCCGAAAGATACTTGGAATTGGTATTCATCCTTTTTGCCAGAACGACCAAAGAAAGATGAGGATCTCTTACATTGGGGCTTATCTCAAAGGCTTCCAGATTGGCAAGAATTAGATTTTCAGTCTTTTCCGGAATCGTAAACACGTGACTCGCCTGAAAATCTTTTAATTGATCACTTAACTTCTGCTCATATTCTTTAGAAATGTTTTCTTTCTCAAATTCTACCGTTGCAACATGGGCTCTGTTTCTCATGATAAAATAATAAACAAGACTGATTATCAAAGACAAAACGGCCAATACAGCTGATAGAAACAAGATCTTTTTATGAACTTCTTTCTGTTGGTGGATTTTCGAATTTTCTTTTTGATCAATCAGATTTATGATATTAACGCGCGCCTCTTGTTTGTCGGCAATCGTTGATTTTAATAATTTGATATATTCTTTCCTGGATCTGAAACAGTCAGCAGCATCGCTTCCACACTCGTTTTGCGACCAATCTCTGTAGAGCTCTGTATAAAAAACGCCATCCCTGTACTGCGGAAATTGATTTTTTAATTGATAAAGATCCGACGCTGTGAAAGTGCCATTTTTGATTTGGGATCTCAAACCGATCAGTTCTGACAGAAACTGAAAATAAGGAGGCTCAGCATCTTGAGAACTATCCGCTTTGCTATGGTTTAAAACTAAGTTAAAGAACTGCAAACGTGACCTGTAGAAGGCGTCAAGTTTTGTCTCACCATTGGTACTTTTTTTAACTTTCACCAAAGCTTCTTTGTATTTGCCTTGGTGATAGTACTTCAAAATCTCTAGCTCATTTTTCCAGGATGCAACACATTTTTTTTCTTCCTGATTTTTCAATGATGCCGCCAGCTCGTCAATATCAGTCATGACTTCATTGTACTCATCCAGAAAACCAAGTTCCAGATAAAGTTTCCCAATCAGATATTCATTTTTTGTCTTCAGGAAATCGTTGTCAATGTTTACGGAAATCCGGTCGGCTGATATCAGTTTTACAACCGCATCATTGTATCTTCTTTGATTAAAGTAAATTTCGGACTGCAAAAGCAGGGCGTTATAAACATCTTCTGTCGTTCCAAAACTCTGGTTCGACACTATGTATTGTGCTGTCTTGATGGCTTTGTCTGGGTCAGAATACATCAGTGCTTTTATGTCCCTTGTCAGATTTTGTGCATCGTTGACTTGTGCATTTACATGGACTGCAAATACGAGAGACAACAGCAAAGAAAAAATTCTGACCATCATTTTTTGAAAAATCAAAGACAAGGTTTAAAGATAAAAAATTCTTAGCTCAATCCGATTTAAAATATAAAAACCACGATCAATTTTCCAATACTTTCCCAATGATCGTTTTCCGGTGTTGGATTCCCCAATCGGCAAGATTCTCTATCACTTTCTTCAAGGTATAGCCATATGCTGTCAATTCATATTCTACGCTTACGGGTTGCGTTTTCAGTACGGTTCTTTCTACTAACTTATTGATTTCCAAATCCTTCAATTCGCTACTCAGCATTTTGGCAGATATACCTACTATTTCCTTCTGCAGATCAGAAAACCTGAGTTTATCATAGCATAAAGCTGCGATGATATGAATCTTCCAACGACCTTTCAAAACATCCATGGTATCTTGCACGGCCATCATATTGGTCCTACAGCATTTTATTTTCATAAGTATTTTTTTTGAATTTGCTCAAAGTAGTGAGATAGATATCATATGGTAATAAATGATGGACAAAAATTACATAATCACCTGTTTTACAAATCAGTAACTTTTTGGTAATAATAACTTTTTGTAACCTTATTACAAAAGTAAACTTTTCTTAAGTAACTTTGTATTATCAATTTAAAAAAATATAAAAAAATGAGCTTAATAGATGACCTTAACTGGCGTTATGCAACAAAAAAAATGAACGGAGAAACTGTTCCTCAAGATAAAGTAGATTACATTTTGGAAGCTGCGAGGCTTGCACCTTCTTCTTCCGGTTTACAACCTTACAGATTGTTTGTCATTAGCAATAAGGAGTTGCTGGAAAAAATTCAGCCTATTGCCTTTAACCAGATTCAGATTACAGGAGGTTCTCACCTTTTGGTTTGGGCGGCTTGGGACGGCTATTCTCACAACAGCATTTCTGAGGTTTTCGAAAAAACAACCGCAGAAAGAGGAATCCCTAAAGAAGCGATGGACGATTACAAGGCCAGACTTTGGGGAATGTACGAGCCGCTTGGAAATGAGTGGCACGCCACCCACGCTGCAAAACAGGCGTACATCTCTTTCGGCTTAGCCATCGCCGCTGCAGCTGAACAAAAAGTAGACGCAACACCTATGGAAGGTTTTGACAGTAAAGCTCTGGATGAACTTTTGGGCCTCAATGAAAAAGGATTAAAAAGCGTTGTGATTCTACCGTTAGGTTACAGAGACACCAGCGGAGATTGGCTTGTAAATCTGAAAAAATACAGAACACCAAACGAGGAATTCATCACAGAAATCAAATAAATTAAAAAGCGTCCTGATCATTTCAGGACGCTTTTTGTATGCTTTAAGGTTTAAATCTAAGCTCTAATTTCTATTCTAATACCCTAACAGTTTTAAGACATCTTCCGCCCGTTGTTCTTCCCGGAAAAGCTCGTAAGTGAAATTTCCATCTTCATCTTTATCAATCAAAATATGTTTGGGCTGAGGCATGAGACAGTGGTGAACACCACCATAACCGCCAATCGTTTCCTGATAAGCGCCCGTATGGAAAAACCCGATGTACAAAGATTTGGTCTCATTGAAAACTGGCAGATAAATCGCATTCGTATGCTGTTCAGAATTATAGTAATCATCTGAATCACAAGTCAATCCACCTAGAAAAACCCTTTCATAGGAATCTTCCCAACGGTTAAGCGGCAACATAATAAAGTGACGGGAAATAGCCCACGTATCTGGCAAAGTCGTCATAAAAGAAGAGTCGATCATATTCCATTTCTCTCTGTCGTTTTGACGTTTCTGAGAAATAATTTTATAAAGATGACCACCACTTTCGCCTACGGTAAAGCTTCCGAATTCTGTATAAATATTTGGTTCCTCTACACCTTCTTCCTCACAGAATTTCTTGATCTGAGACACAATCTCATTGACCATATACTGGTAATCATAATCAAAATTAAGCGAAGTCTTGATAGGAAAACCACCACCAATATTAAGAGAATCTACTTCCGGTGCAATTTTTTTCAGTCTGGCATAGACTCGGAGACATTTGTACAATTCATTCCAATAATATGCTGTGTCTTTGATTCCGGTATTGATGAAAAAGTGAAGCATTTTCAGCCTCGCATTCGGATGTTCCGCAATTTTCTGGCTGTAATATGGTATGATATCCTTGTATCCGATTCCTAATCTGGAGGTATAAAACTCGAATTTCGGCTCTTCCTCTGCGGCAATCCTGATTCCAATGTCAAAAGTTCTGTCGATGCTTTCCGTCAGCTTATCCAGTTCTCTGTAATTGTCCAAAATCGGCGTGATATTTTCGAAACCGCTGTTGATGAGGTCAGAAATCTTGACCAGATAATCGTCGGTTTTAAAACCATTACATATTACTTCGATATCTTTACTTACTTTTCCTTTGTCATAAAGGGATTTCACGATGTCCATGTCGTAAGCGGAAGAGGTTTCCAGACTGATGTCATTTTTCAAAGCCTCTTCTACAACGAAGGCAAAATGGCTGGACTTCGTACAGTAGCAGTATCTGTAAGATTTTTGGTAATCGTTCTTTTCAAAAGCTTCCTTGAACCAGAATTTTGCTCTTTCTATATTCTGAGAAATTTTTGGGAGATAATTGAACTTCAAAGGGGTTCCGAATTTTTCCACAACTTCCATGAGATTAATATCATGGAATTTCAGCGTATTCTCTTCTACATTGAATTCTTCTGTAGGAAAATAAAGCGTTTGGTCAATTAGTTCAGAATATTTTATTTTCATTTCCGGCTAAAAAAAGTTAATTGTTTTACGGTACAAAAATGATGAAATAAACTGAATTTCTACGTTAATAATTCTATAAAAAACAATGACTTTTTTTAACAAAAAAATCAAAAAACTGACTTTATTACTTTTCATTTAATTTGTCTGTTAAATTAATTAATTTTGTCTTTACTATAAATACAAAATGAGACCAACTATAAATATATATTGCGACGAAAGTTGTCATTTGGAAAATGATGGTGAATCTATTATGTCTTTAGGCGCTGTATATTGCCCTCTTGAAAAAAAAGAAGAAATTTTTGAACGTCTATATAGTTTTAAAGAAAAACACAATTTAATTCCAAAATACAAAAAAAACAAAAAAGAAAATAGAACATATTATGAGCTTAAATGGAATAAAGTCTCAAAATCAAAAATAGAATATTACAAAGATGTAATAAATTATTTTTTTGATAATGATGATTTACAGTTTAGGATTTTGGTGGTTTCAAATAAGGACAAAGTAGATTATGAAACATTCAAACATACGCACGACACCTTTTATTATAAAATGTATTTTGGAATGTTAAAAGCAATATTAAATCCAGAATTTTCACATCATATTTACATCGACATCAAAGACACTAGAAGTAAAGAAAAAGTACATAAGCTAGAAGCTATTCTCAGAAATGACAAATACGATTATTCGAAAGAAATTATAAAAAAAGTTCAACAAGTTCGGTCTCACGAAGTAGAAATATTACAATTAACGGATTTATTAACAGGAGCACTTTCATATGTCAACCGGAAACTTTCTCAAAGCAAGCCTAAAAATGAATTAGTGGAATTAATTAGAAAAAGGTCCAAATATTCACTTACAAAATCTACTCTTTTAAAAGAAGGAAAGTTTAACATTTTTATTTGGGAACCGCAAAAGCCTTATTTTATATGAGTTTGAATTTTCCTGAATTAATTCTGTTTGAAGATTTTAACGGTAACTTCAAATCGTATTTTGATGTTGTCTATAATGTATTTCATTCTAATTTCATAGCCCACCAACCGATTTATAACGGATTAAAAGTTTCTGCACAAAAACACCCAGAAGTTGATGGGATTCATCGAACATTCTATCACATTACTCACGTAGGAGATATTGAAAATGATAGAAGTCCGGACTTCCGAAGAATGGAAAGGATTAGATTTCCAAAATTTTGCATTGATAATTATGCAAACAAGGATTTTTTTATTTGGGAAAAGACCATTGGAAGAGATAACAGAAGTCATATCTTAAATGAAAGTGAACAATATCTAGTCGTACTAAATGAACGAATAGGTTTTTATCTATTCTGGACAGCGTTTTATATTGAAGAGAATCATACTTTGAGAAAAAAAATAAAGGAATACGAAGCCTATTTAAAAGCCAAAACCGCTTAGTTATAACTAAACGGTTTCTAAACTCCTTTAACACTTCTAATTTTTCAATATGGTTACTGAGCTTCTGCAAAGATAAAAATTATTTTACAAAAAAAGTGCTACAATTCTATTTTCCTACAAAAAATAGCAAATCACCCTCTTTATATTTAATTGAAACTTCCTCATTTTCTGCAATATTCCGCGTTCCAATTCTTTCTCCAAGAATCAAATCTTCATTATACAAAGGCCATTTCAATCCTTTGGTTTCAATGTTTTTAGCAATTGGAAACGGCATCAGTGATATCATTTTGTCCTTCACATCAGAAATTGCGAATTCTTTCGTAATAAAATAATATGACGAATAATTATCAAAAAATCTAAGATTCAATTTATCTTTAAAGAAAAAAGCCACGCTCAAGTTTCCCAGAAAATGATCTTGTTCTCCTCCACTTGCGCCGTAAACATCGATATTATCAAAGCCTTTTTCAAAAATTAATTCCAAAGCTTTGTGGAAATCAGTTTTATTCTGGTCGGGCGTTTCGAAAATTTCAAAGCTGTCACGCTGAGGCTCTCGAAGCGTTTCCAAATTAAACGAATCGAAATCTCCTGAAATAAAATCCAGTTTTTCTAATGGAAAATTCAATTCCTTCAAATAATGAAAAGCGCCGTCGGTACAAGCAATCAACTCATAATCTGACAGATTAGGGAATTCTTTTGGCGGTTCACCATTGATGAAAAGCAAGGCTCTATTTTTCACTATCCTTTTTATGTTTCGTCTTGAAGAAAAAGCCTTTTTCAGTTTCCTTAGTCGGTTTAGAAATTGTACAAGAACTTAAAAATACAGCTCCGATTATGATTAAAATTACTTTCTTCATCTAAGTTCTATCATTAGGATTCCAATATTCCTCAGATTCATTATTCAATTTTGAAACATATCTTGCCAACACAAAAAGATAATCCGACAAACGATTCAAATATTTGATTAATTCCGGTCGCACTTCTTCAGATTGATTCAGGAAAACCAAACTGCGTTCTGCGCGTCTGCAAACCGTTCTCGCGACGTGAAGAAAAGTCGATGCTTTTCCACCGCCAGGCAAAATGAAATACTGCAAGGGTTCCACTTTCTCTTCCATCGCATCCATCCAAGTTTCCAATTCTTCGATTTCTTTGTCGGAAATTACGAGTGGTAATCTGGCTTTTCCATTAGCCAAAAATAGTTTATCAATCGGTGTCGAAGCTTCGGAACCTACTGTAAAAAGGTCAAACTGGATTTTTTTGAGTTGATTAATGACATTTTCATCATCAATGTGAGATTTTGCAACGCCAATGTTCGCATTCAGCTCATCGATGTTGCCGTAAGATTCCACTCTTGCACTGGCTTTGGAGATTCTGCTTCCGCCATAAAGTCCGGTTTCGCCTTTGTCGCCGGTTTTTGTATATATCTTCATTTCCTTCTTTTACGAAAGTTTAAAAATAAGATTTTGATTCGAAAATAATGTCATCATTACATTTTATATTTTTCTTAAATTGCTGTAATGAAAAGTGGAAGGCTAAGTTTGTACAAAAGCAGAAATAGGATGGACATTACATCTGATAAATACATATAAATAAAAAAGATGCAGATAAAAAAGCCATTTCAAAAAACCACCAATCTCATTCACATTTATCAGCAGTTGCGACGCTTCATCAAACCCTACCGAATGATGATATTCGTGACTTTGCTCCTGACTTTCATCGGTGCATTATTTGCTCAGGTCAATCCGTTGGTTTTGAAATACACGGTGGACGAAGTGACCAAACTGACGCAACTTCCCGATCCTATGAAAGAAGGAATCCACGTTCTGACTTTAATTTCAATCATCCTTTTAGGAAAAGAATTGGCTAATATCTTTATTCAGTTTGGACAAAAATTTTATGGTGAAAAGATTAGAATCAATGTCAGTTCAGAACTCGCACAGGAAGCCATCAACAAAATATTAACTTACCGAATCGCCTATTATAACGACGAAAACCACGAATCTGGTAAACTTCAAATCCGAATCGACCGAGGAATCGAAAGCCTCACAAAATTGGTTCAGAATTTTTTTATTGATATTCTTCCGCTTTTCTCCACTGCGATTATTGCATTGATTGTGATGTATATGCAGAATATTTATGTCGGATTGGTTTCTACGATGGTCATTCCGATTTATTTTTATGTCACTTCGAGGCAGGCAAAAAAATTAGGAAACGTAAGACGAACACTCAGAAATCAACGTGAACAGAAAACGTCCGGACTCTTAAATTTGATTAATTCTATAATGGTCATCAAAAGTTTTGTCCGAGAAAAATTTGAAGGCAGCAAACAGTACAATCTTCAGATGAAACTGATGGAAAGTCAACTTTACACAAGACGAACCAGTTTTATTTATGACGGTTTGAAGACTTTTATAGAGCAATTTGGTGTCGTTTTGATTATCCTTTTGACGGTTTATCTCGTGCTTGACCAGCAGATGACGATTGGTGCGATTATGCTTCACATTATGTTGTTCAACAATGTTTCTGCGCCTATTCGCCAGCTTCACAGGATTTATGATGATATGAATGACGCCTTTATTTATGCCGAAGGTTATTTTGAAATCCTGAATGCTGACGAAGAAACTGAACCAAACGGAACCATCAACAATATCCCAATCAAAGGAAATTTCGAAATCAAAAATGTGGATTTCACTTATCCAAACGGAATGAAAGCACTTCACAACGTTTCCCTAAAAATCGAAAATGGAAAAACAACTGCGTTGGTTGGACTCAGTGGCGCAGGAAAATCGACGATTATCAATTTACTTTGTAAATTTTATGAACCAGATTCCGGCGAAATCCTTTTGGATGGCAATAATCTGAATGATTTTGATAATGATTATCTGCGTGATGATCTTGGATTGGTGCTTCAAAAGAATCACATTTTCAAAGGAAGCATCGAAGATAATATCCGTTACGGAAATCTCCACGCTACTTTTGACGAAATAAAAGAAGCGGCTACAAAAGCTTATCTCCACGAGCAGATTATGGATTTGCCGGAAGCTTACAACCACGACGCCACACAACTTTCCGGCGGGCAACAACAAAGAATTGCCATCGCCAGATTGTTCCTGAAAAATCCGCCCATTATTTTCCTTGATGAACCAACTGCAAGCCTAGACGCCATCGCCACGGAACAAATTAAAAATTCTCTTGATGCAATAAAACAAGGAAGAACGGTTGTGATAATTTCGCATTCCTTGTCGCAGATTTTGGATTCGGATATGATTTATGTGATGAAAAAAGGCGCAGTTGTGGAAAATGGAACACATGAAGAGCTTTATGAAAAAGACGGAACTTATCGGGAAATCTTCGATGCATCTGCAAGAAGTCTGAATCTTGATAGATTGGTAAAAACTTATAAAGATGAATGAGATTTGTAACGAAAACACTTCAACGGAGTTTATATTGAGCGAAGTCGAAATGCTCAGTGTGACACCGCTAATAATTACTTTTGTCAGTCTGAGGCTCTCGAAGACTCTAAACTGTGTCAGTCTGAGCGGAGTCGAAGACCTTTCAAATAATAGACAATGAATGAAGACCATTACATTAAAAAAATAGACCGCGTCACCTCGATTCTCGTGCAATTGCAAAGCAAGCCCGTTGTCCGGGCGCAAGATTTGGCGGATAAATTCGAAGTCAGCGTACGAACGATTTACAGAGATATAAAAACTTTGGAAAATGCGGGCATTCCGATTTTTGGAGAAGCTGGTTCCGGCTATTCTTTGGTGGATGGCTACAAACTTCCGCCTGTGATGTTTACGAAAGAGGAAGTTCTCAGTTTCATCACAGCAGAAAAACTGATGCAGAATTTTTCGCACGAAAGTCTTGGTTCTCATTACAATTCGGCGATGGAAAAAGTAAAATCTGTCCTTCGAAATTCGGAGAAAAATCTGGTGACCGATATTGAAAATCAAATCAATATCTATTCTTATCAGCCAGAAAAAACGGATTCGATTAAAAATATTATTCCTACCATTCTGGAAAGTATTTCTGAAAAAACACAGCTGAAAATCAATTATGAAAGTGCAAAAAACGAAGCTTCAGAACGAATTATTGAAGCGGTCGGGATTTTTTACGAATTCAATTATTGGTATGTGATGGCGTTTTGTACGATGCGGAAAGATTACCGACAATTCCGTGTGGACCGGATTTTGAAAATTATTAAAACCGAAAATCCTTTTCAACAAGAATATGGAAAAGTCACTGATTACAAGCAAAAATCGAATACAGAAAAAGTTCAGGTCAAGCTTTTGGTCGAGAAAAAAATAATGCCTCACATAATGCATTCGATGAAGTATTATGGCTGGATTGCCGATGAAGAAACGGAAAAAGGAATGCTCATCACCTTCGAAACGAGCTGGATTGATGAGGGTTTTCCACGCTGGTTGATTACCTTTGCGGATGATGCGACGATTCTTGAACCTGAATATCTCAAAGATACGATGGCTAATTTAATTCAAAATATTTCTAATAAACTAACATAAAAAACTCTGCCAAAGTTCCAAACTTTGACAAAGTTAAATTTTTAATCTTTTTACTTTATTCTTGTGTCTTTCTTATCTTTCTCTTTCCCAGAAAAACGGTGGTTCGATTCCCAAAGCTCTCAGGTAAACGTAACCTTGACCACGATGATGGATCTCATTATCCACGAAATAAAGAATATTCTGATAAATCGGAAATTCATATTGTCCAAATAAATTGAAAGTTTCCTGAAAACGTTCTTCAGAAATCTGACTGAAATATTCATTTATTACTTCTGTTTGTTCGTCCCATTTCTGCAAAATTTCTTGTTTTGTAGTTGGATTGAACGCTTCATCAAATTCGCTAATTGTTCCGTCAACAACGGATTTCAAAGCTGGTCCGGCGATAGCAATCATTTCCAGAACCAATTTGGAAAAAGGTCTCATTCCACCGATTGAAAATTCGAATAAATCTTTTTCAGGAAAAGCTTCAATGACTCTTCTAGTCAGATTTCTGTGGCCTTGCCAATGGATTAAAAGTTGTTGTGAGTTGAGGACTGTGGCTGTTGCATTCATAATAGTTTGTTTTATTTGATACAAATGTACAGCGAGGTTGTGACAGGAGTTTGTCAGGAGGGGATTTGATTTTGTTGATTATGAAATATTTTTATTTCAAAGTACCGTTAAAAAATTCATTTAATGCCTGAAATACCTTTTTAACGTCAGCATTCGGAAAAAAACCTGCACTGTTAATACAATTAATTTCTACAATTTTCCAACCAATATCTGTAAGACAAATATCCATAACAAAAGCTTCCGCCACATTGAAAATCGAAATCATTCGCTCAGCAAATTCGATACCTTCTTTTTCGACATTTTCCTCAAAAGGAATATCTTTTAGAATTTTATAATAAACAGCTTCAATTACCTTTCCTCCAACAATCCATAAGCGCGCTTCTTTAATTATATCTCTTGGTATTGAGATTTGAACGAGAGATTTCGAATCTAATAATGGATTGTTAGGATTTTGTAGACTATTTTCCACAAAATTCTCCCACTTTATCTTAGTAAATATACTTCCGGTAAAAAGCTTCGCAAATTTATATGGCTTGATAAATTTTTGTTCCTTGTCTTGCCAATCTAGTATCGCCGAAAGCTCTTTAACTTCTGTGTGATAATTTAATAGATTCTCTTTATAAAATTTTGAATTAATCTCGAATAAATGATTTCCGCCATAAAAAGAACCAAAATTCCAATTTGGGTTTTCCTTACCTAACATTGCAAGTTTAACTGACCCGTAAACAAAAACATCATTTCTATTTTCCGAAATTTCAATTTTTGTAATAGATGAATTCAAATTTATTTTTTCAAATGGAATTTTTAATTCATCCAAAATTGGATAAATTCTATCAAAATCAGGGTCTTTGTGAATATTTGATTGGATTAGTACGTACATTTTATCTTAAGATTGATTAGAGAAAATTCTAAAAGTTATATCTTCTCAAACCTAAAATTCTCTCCAAGATAAGCCTGTCTTACTTCTGGGTCATTTGCCAAATCTTCAGGAATACCTTCTTTCAGAATTTTCCCTTCGAACATAATATACGTTTTGTTGGTAATCGCCAAAGTCTGCTGAACGTTGTGGTCGGTAATCAAAATCCCGATATTTTTCTCTACGAGGGACCTTACAATCTTCTGAATATCCTCCACCGCAATCGGGTCAACACCAGCAAAGGGCTCATCCAAAAGGATAAAATTCGGACTTGTCGCCAAGCAACGTGCAATTTCCGTACGACGTCTTTCACCTCCGGAAAGCAAATCGCCACGGTTTTTACGAACGTGTTCCAGGTGGAATTCCTCAATCAGTTCGTCGCATTTTTTCTGCTGTTCTTTTTTGGAAAGCTTCGTCAATTGCAAAACGCCCAGAATATTATCTTCCACAGACAGCTTCCGGAAAACCGACGCTTCCTGAGCCAGATAACCAATGCCTTTCTGAGCACGCCTGTACATTGCATCCTTCGTAATATTTTGATTATCAAGAAAAACGTTCCCTAAAGTCGGTTTCACCAATCCAACAATCATATAAAAAGACGTTGTTTTCCCCGCTCCATTGGGTCCCAAAAGTCCGACGATTTCGCCCTGCTTAACTTCCAATGAGACGCCTTTCACCACTTTTTTTGGTCCGTATTCCTTGATTAAATTTTCTCCTCGTAAAATCATAAAACAAAGATATAGAAATTTTTATCTTCTGATGACAACAATTTTGGGCGTGCCCCTCACCAGCGCTGAGGCCACCGCTCGGGTCGGGCTTTCCGTTACAAGTCCTCACTCGTTGCCTCGCTCCGGGCTTTCCACTGCACCCGAGGCTTTAGCCGAACTGTACGAAGTAAATCCCTCACGCGCTTCGCCTCGATTCAACATTCAACATTTTTACATTGTACATTTTACATTGTACATTATACATTCTACGTTTAACATTGTACATTTGTGAAAAATTTCCAAAAATGCTGATAGAAAGCCTTCAAAACGAAAAAATCAAAAGACTGACCAGACTTCTCACCAAAAATCAGGAAAGAAGAAAAGCCGGCGTTTTCATCGTAGAAGGACAACAGGAAAACGAGCGTGCCTTGGAATTCGGAAATCTGCCGGAAGAATATTACATCTGCGAAGATATCTTCAAAGGGAAATTGCCTTCAACAAAAATCCATTACGTTTCGGAAAAATTGTACGAGAAAATCGCTTATCGAGGTACAACAGAAGGAATTATTGGGATTTACAAATTGGAACAAAGGACTTTAGAAGATTTCAAACCTAAAAAAGATTCAGCAATCATCATTTTAGAAAGTGTTGAGAAACCAGGAAATCTGGGTGCTATTTTGAGAAGTTGCGAAGCTTTCGGTATCAACGCCTTGATTGTCACCGACCCAAAGACAGATTTTTACAATCCCAATGTGATCCGCTCAAGTGTTGGGTGTCTTTTTGGAATGAATATTTTCCAAGCATCCAATGACGAAACTATGGAATTTCTGAAAATCAACCACTATCAGATCTTCACCACTTTTATGAGCGAGGATGCAAAAAACATTCAGGAGAAAAATTTGAAAAGTAAATCGGCCGTTTTATTCGGAACAGAGCATTCCGGTTTGAGTGATTTTTGGAAACAGAAAGGAGAAAACGTTTTAATTCCAATGGCAGGAACCATTGACTCTCTAAACTTGAGCAATGCAGCAGCAATTACATGTTACGAAATCCTGAGGCAGAAATTGGCGCAATAAAAAAAACCGTCTCTCGAAAGAAACGGTTTTAAATTCTTAACAGGGTTAAGATTATTTTTTAGCAGCAGCAGAATCAACTTTAGCAGCAGCTCCTTCTACTTTAGCAGCAGCAGAATCAACTTTTACAGCAGCAGAATCAACTTTAGCAGCAGCAGAATCAACTGTCAAAGCAGCAGAATCAACAGCAGTAGAATCAGCAGAAGTAGTTTCTACGTTTTCAGTTTTTTTACAAGCAACAAGAGTTACAGCAGCGATAGCAGCTACGAATAATGACTTTTTCATAATAATTACATTTAAATTGTTAGTTAATAGATATGTTCTCCTTTGAACGGTGCAAAACTACATCAATAAATAAATTTTGTATTTGAATATTAATTGTAATATATTTGTAAAATACGATTTACAAATTAATAATACTGTAAATCAGCAAATTAAGCATAAATAGAATTTTGACCGACATAGAATTTTTATATTTCCAAAACTTAAAAAGAGCTGTTCAGGAAAAATACCTTGAATCTCATTCTCCGTCATTTGATGATATTTCAAAATGGCGCGGTATTGATATCATTTATTTTCAGGAAGACCTTAGACAAAAAGCAAAAGGAAATATCAGCGAAAAAACGTTTTATACCTATTTCAAAAACAATGCGCACGAAAAGATCCCGCGAATCGATATGCTCAATATCCTTTCTGTCTATGTGGGATTCAATTCCTGGTCCGAGTTCCGCAAGAAAAATCCCATAGCAGAGGAGAAAAAAACCGTTGTAACACCCGATATTTCTGTGCCGAATGATGTATTTCCTGTACAGGCAACAGCATTAATAGAGCCCAAAAAACAGCGCATACATGTTGAAAACCAGCCATCTACTGCCACAGAAAAACCCAAATCTACCAATAACCAACATATTTTCTTAAAAAAATATCTATGGTTGGGCATTTCATTGTTACTGTTTGCAACCGTTCTTGTCTTGGTGTTTTATGACAACCTATTCTATAAGAAATATACGTACGCTTTCACAGATGCAGACAGAAATTCCTCTATCAAAGGAGAATTAGATGTCAAAATCATTCGGGAAAATGAATCTCCCATCCTCTTCAAAGTAAAACCAAACTCGCCATTTGTTTACGAAACCAAAAGCAAGAAGCTTAAAATGGTGATTTCCTCGCCATTTTACAAAACGGATGTCGTTACGAGAGATCTCACAAACGCGCCCGAATCAGAAAATATAGAACTGAAACCAAACGACTACGCGATACAACTTTTCTACTATTCCAAATCGATCAAGGATTTCAAGAAAAAAACCTATCAGCTCAACCGTTTGATCAGTGACAAAGCCCTTATTTATCAGGTAGTTGACAGTGATATCTACGGGATAGAAACGATGGATAAGCAAAAATACATCTCGCTGGTTACGCTTCCGACAACTTCTCTTGAGAATTTGGAAGTGATTGATTCACAAATGGAAAACGGAAAAATAGTCATGATTAAATTCAGAATTACAGACGATGAAAAATCAAAATAAATTTTACTGGTGGATAACAGCTTTATCTGTAATCATCTCAGCATTTATCTCCTGCAACAAAAAGTATGAAGGACCAGATAACTCGTTGGAAACGATAAGAAATGCGAACAACAAAGTCACTTATACAAAATCCAGTCTGGACAGTGTACAGGCTATCAATCTGATTACCTCGCAAAAAGTACAAGATCTGTTGGATCTTTCTACGCTGTACACCTCCGGAAACAAGGACACGGAAATAGATTCTGTAATCTACACCCAAATGCAGGCACATTTTTTAACAAAGGATTCTAACAATTTAAAGCCTTTGCTAA
This sequence comes from Epilithonimonas tenax DSM 16811, assembly GCF_000428485.1. Classification (GTDB taxonomy): domain Bacteria; phylum Bacteroidota; class Bacteroidia; order Flavobacteriales; family Weeksellaceae; genus Epilithonimonas; species Epilithonimonas tenax. The sequence continues at coordinate 83,455 of NZ_AUAA01000003.1, forward strand.
AAGAGATGGACAGTTTAAAAGTGAGGTTTGCGAAAGTCAATAACTTGAAAACATCAAAATCAATTATTGAAAAAGACACTTTGGACTTCGCCAATTTTGATGTCGAATATTACGATAAGAAAAAGACGTATATCACGACGGTCAATCGCAAGGCGCAATATATGCTGAAAGCTTCGCCGGTGAAATTCCAGAAGGAGTTCAAATTCTACTTCAATAATTTCTACAAACAAGAAACCGACAGTACAAAAACAACAAAACCCGCTCGTTAGCGGGTTTTGTTTTAATCAGATCTGGGATCTAATTATTTTTTGATTTCTTCTTTAACAGCTTTTTCGTCAGCTTTAGCAGAATCAGCAGTAGCTTTTACAGAATCAACAGTTGCAGTAGCAGTAGAGTCGATTGCAGCAACAGCAGAATCAGCAGTAGCGTCAACAGAATCAACAGCAGCAGCTTCTACTTTATCAGTTTTTTTACAAGCTACAAGAGAGATAGCAGCGATAGCAGCTACGAATAATGACTTTTTCATGTTCTTAAAATTTAAATTAATTATTATTATATTATTGTTGTCTTAATTATTGAGTTATAATGACAAGACAAAATTAGCACCGTCTGACAAAAATCATTAAAAAATAGCTTGTAATAAGCTTGTAAAAACAATTTACAAATAGAGCATATTGATTATCAACTGTTTTCATTAAAATCGATCCTTTGATTCGGCGTCAGCAATACATCCATTTGGACATCTTTTTGATAAACATCAGCGATGACTTCGTGTGGAGGAAAAAAGTTTAATCCTATTTTTTTCTTAATCATCAAATTCTCCGAAAAGAATTGGTCATAGAAGCCCTTCCCATAGCCTACCCTATTTCCGGAGGCATCACAATATAACAAAGGTGTCAAAACACAGTCCAGATGCACATCTGACGCGATATTCGACATTGGCTCTTTGATTCCCCAACGATTAACTTCAAACCTAGAATCGGGGAAAATCTCAACAGAAATTATTGTTTCGCCTGTGATTTTCGGGACAAAAACCCTGATTTCCTTTTCAAAAAAATAGTCAATGAAAATCTGAGTATGGATTTCATTAAACCTTTCTATCGACAAAAAAACATTAACTTTTTGATTTTCAATAGGATTAAATTGTAAAATAAAATTTTTAAGCAATTTATCTGATAAAAATATGACCTCATCTTGCGATAAGGCCATTCTTTTTGCTTGATAAATCGTTCGTAGTTCTTTTTTTGTGAGACTTAAAATCATATTAAAAACCTCTTTAATCTTCAAGAATTTTATACAACTTGTCAGATAATCTCACTCTGAAGGGAAGCTCAAAAGTAATTTGGTCTTCAGCTTTTGCAGTTTCAACAGAATGTCCATCAACAAACATTTCATTAATAACAATCTCTTTCTCTCCAGTTGTTGGCCCGGAAATTAAAACTTTATCATTAACCGAAAGTTCATTTGAAAGTAAAAACTGAGCAATTCTTGACTTGGTATAATAATGTTCAGCCTTTCCAATAAGGGTTTTCTTGACTTTTATCTTCTGACGAATATCTCTTGCTTTCGCCAAAGGTTTATCTGTCAACTCACCAGAATTTTTAAACTTCAGAGCTTCTGACTTCCCTTTTCGGAAAACTTTATTGCCAACTTGCAATCCTTTTCTTAATTCTAATTGCGTTTCCAAAGGCAAATGAATGGTTTCCAGACATTCTGAAGAACAGGTATTTTCCATCACAGCTTTACAGTCATCACATTGGATAAACAACAAGTGACAAGCATCATTCGCACAATTGGTATGATTGTCACAAGGTTTGCCACACTGGTGGCATTGCGCAATGATATCGTCTGTAATTCGCTCGCCCAATCTGTGGTCAAACACAAAATTCTTCCCTACGAATTTACTTTTAACACCTTCATCTTTTACCTGACGCGCATACTCAATGATTCCGCCCTCCAATTGGTAAACATTTTTAAAACCTTGGTGTTTAAAATAGGCACTCGCCTTCTCACAACGGATTCCGCCAGTACAATACATCAAAAGGTTTTTATCTTCTTTATAATCCTGCAATTGCGCATTGATAATCGGTAAACTTTCCCGGAAATTTTCCACATCTGGCGTAATCGCTCCTTCAAAATGACCGACTTCACTTTCATAATGATTCCTGAAATCCACCACAATTGTATCTGGATTTGCCAACAAGTCATTGAATTCCTGCGCTTTCAGATGGATTCCTTTGTTGGTCACATCAAAAGTTTCGTCATTCAAACCATCCGCAACAATCTTGTTTCGAACTTTAATGGTCAACTTCAAAAACGAGTGATTATCCTGCTCCACAGCCACATTCAAGCGGATGCCTTTCATAAAATCATAAGCTTCCAAAGTTTCGCGGAAAGCCTCAAATTGATCTGCAGGAACACTCATCTGAGCGTTGATTCCTTCGTGCGCCACATAGATTCGCCCGAGCGCATCCAAGGCGTTCCAGGCTATAAACAAGTCGTCGCGAAATTTCTTGGGATTTTCAATTTTGGCATACGCATAGAAAGACAATGTAAGGCGTTCCTTACCAGCTTCATCAATAAGTCTGGCTCTTTCTTCTGCGCTTAAGGTGTTGTACAGTTGCATGCTATAAACGTTTTAAGTGAGAACAATAATGGCGCAAAGATAAGAAATTTGGACAACAGTTTTCGGTTGACAGTTATCAGTATTTGGGCGTGCCCCTCGCCAACACCAATGGCCACCGCTCGGGTCGGGCTATCCGTTACAATCTTTTTTGTGGAAGACGTTTCTCCAATCGATTGAAACTTTTCCCATCCACAAAAAAGGATTTCCACTACTATCCCTCACGCATGACGATTCTTCGTTAATACCATTTTTCTTTATTATATTTACAACTCTAAAATCTTAAAAATGAAGAAAGTTTTCTTATCTGTTGTTCTGATGACAGCAGTTTTCTCACAAAACACATTTGCTCAAGAAATTACACTCGATAAAATCTACTCTGGCTATTACCGCGGCAAAGGAATCGCAGGTATTGCATCCCTAAATGATGGCGAAAACTACGCGACCATAGAGAAAGACGGCATCGCAAAATACAATTACAAAACATCTCAGAAATCCGGAAATATCGTAGACGGGAAATTTGAATCGTATATATTCTCTTCCGATGAATCAAAAATTTTGCTGCAAAAAGAAAGTCAGGACATTTACAGACATTCGTTTTTGGGGAAATTTGATGTGAAGGATTTGAAATCAAATAAAGTAACGCCACTTAACAACGGCAACTGGATCCAGGAACCAAAATTTTCTCCGGACGGGAGCAAAGTCGCTTTCATAGTTGACAATAATTTGTTTTATCAGGATTTGACTGCAGGGAAAATCACGCAAATTACAAACGACGGAAAGAAAAATTCTATTATCAACGGACTTGGCGATTGGGTTTATGAGGAAGAATTTGGTCATGCAGACTATTACCAATGGAACAAAGCGGGCGACGCCATCGTTTTCGTAAAATTCGATGAGTCAAAAGTTCCGGAAATTTACATCCCTATCTACGGACAATCCCTTTACCCAACGGAAATGCGATACAAATATCCGAAAGCCGGCGAAACCAACTCGACGGTTTCTGCGCAGCTTTATCAATTAGTTTCAGGTAAAACCACGCCGCTGAATATCACAGGTGTTGAGAACCACTACATTCCTCAAATCTGGCAGACCAATGATGCAAATGAAATCGTCATCGCCACCAGCAACAGACACCACAGCCAGGTTGATCTCATCAAAGTAGATACAAAATCCGGAAATCTAACCAAATTATTCTCGGAAAAAGATAATGCGTGGATAGAAACCGACAATCTGACTTTGGAATTTTTGGATGACAACTCTTTCCTTTGGGCTTCCGAACGTGATGGTTACAGACAATTGTATTGGTACGACAAATCTGGCAAACTGAAAAAACAAGTCGCAAAAGGCAATTGGGAAATCACGGATTATTACGGTTACAACCCGAAAACCAAAGACGCTTACATCCAGACCACAGAAAAAGGAAGTCTTAATAAAGTAGTTTCCAAACTGAATATCAACTCAGGAAAGACCACTTTGATTTCTTACCCTGAAGGAAATAACTCGGCAAGTTTCAGCAAGACTTTTAATTATTTTATTAATACAAATTCTACCGCAGCTTCTCCTCATAAATATGTATTGAAAGATGCAGACGGCAAAGAGATCAAAGAACTTCAGAATAATAACGAATTACTTTCCAAACTTCAGAAAGACAGCTTTGTCACCAAAGAATTCATCACAATCCCAAATTCTGTGGGTGATCAACTGAACGCATGGATCATCAAACCAAAAAACTTTGACCCGAATAAAAAATACCCTTTATTTATGTTCCAATATTCTGGTCCGGGTTCTCAGCAGGTTTCCAATTCCTGGGATGGCGGCAACGCAATCTGGTTTGAGATGCTGGCGCAGAAAGGTTACGTCGTAGCTTGTGTGGACGGAAGAGGAACAGGTTTCAAAGGTTCAAAATTCAAAAAAGTGATTTACAAACAATTGGGCAAATACGAAATCGAAGACCAAATCACCGCAGCTCAATGGCTGGGAAATCAATCCTATATTGACAAATCCAGAATCGGAATTTTCGGATGGAGTTTTGGCGGTTATATGAGTGCTTTGGCGATGACAAAAGGTGCGGATGTTTTCAAATTGGGAATCGCTGTGGCACCGGTCACCAACTGGCGATATTATGACAGTGTTTACACAGAAAAATTCCTGCAAACACCACAGGAAAACCCAGAAGGTTATGACCAGAACTCACCAACAACTTTTGCAAAACTGTTGAAAGGCAAATTCCTACTGATCCACGGAACTGCTGATGACAACGTACATTTCCAGAACTCGATGGAATTTTCAGAAGCATTAATCCAAAACAAAAAACAATTTGATTTTATGGCTTATCCAGACAAGAATCATGGCATTTTTGGAGGACAAACCAGACCTCAGCTTTATGAGAAAATGACGCATTTTATTTTGGAGAATCTTTAATATCAATTCGGTTAAAATGATGAAATCCTTTCAAATTCATTTTGGAAGGATTTTTTTTACAGGATTAAGAGTTTACTTAAAAATGATGCAAAAATAAAATTTTCAAAACAATTTTCTTTTCCCCAAACCTAAAGGGCGGAAAAACACCTTGGGAATTTTGGCAAAATCACGCCGTTTTAGTGCCTGAGAAATAATTTTGATGACATTAACACAGGGTCTAAGATTCATTTTAAAATCCTATTTTTACAATTCAAGAAAATAAAAACTACAACTTCGAATCTCCAATTAAAATGAAAAAAATCACTATTCTCTTTCTCGTACTGACTTATACCTTGCTGACGTCACAAACAAAAGCCCTCACAGAAGATGGAAGAGAGGTCATCCTTTTGGAAAATAAAACCTGGCGGTTTGTGAATGAAACTGATGAAAGAACATTGGACGTTATAGAAACTAACGAAGCTCCTTTCTCCAAAACCAACACGTCCAGTTTTCTTCTGAGAAGCAAAAAGGTAGATGCCGGAATCTATCTTGATCCTAAAAAATGGAAAACCATTAAAATGGCTGTATTGCCGACAGCAGAATACACGTTTCAAAGCTTGATCAATCCTAATATAATGACTTTGGGATGCCTGATGTCGGAAAATGCGCCAGTACAAACTTTGAAAAACCTTCGGGATCTTATGTTGGCTTCTATCCAGTCAAGAGCAGATTATTTCAAACTGAACAAATCTGAATACCGTACCGTGAACGGCATGAAAGTTTTATTTATCGATTACTCCTTAAACACGTCAGGAATGGATTTTCATTATATCGGAAATTACTATTTGACAGAAGATGGCTATTGCAATTTGGTAGCGTTTACCTACGAAAAGGAATTCGAAAAAAGCAAATCGGAAATGCTGAATTTCATTAATGGTTTGGTAAAAACAGAAAAATCAAAAGTAGTTGAAACGATAGAGTACACATCGCCACCTCCACCGGTGGAAGCAAAGAAAAAATAACAGACCAACCTTTTAAACTACTTAAAAGGTTTTTTTTTATTCATTTTAAAATTATATTTTTACGAGCAAAGAAAATAAAAGTTGTGAAATCGCCTATAGCGGTGGCATACGACTTACCCGAAAAATAAATATCTACGTATGAAAAAGCATCCTAAAGGTCTACCCTATCTATTTTTCACAGAAATGTGGGAACGTTTTGGTTATTATTTGATTTTGGGAATTTTTGTCCTTTATGTTATAGAACCAAACGGCGACAAAGGCGGTCTTGGATTGCCGGACAAGATGGCGGATGATGTTTTCGGAACATATATAGCGCTGACTTATTTGACACCTTTCCTTGGTGGTTTTCTTGCAGAACGTCTTTTAGGTTATATCAAATCTATCTATCTCGGCGGGATATTGATGGCTGCCGGTTATATTGGATTGGGATTATTCAAAGAGCTGCCCTTGTTCTACGGCTCTTTGGGATTGATCATCATCGGGAACGGCTTTTTCAAACCGACGATTTCCACGATTTTAGGAAATCTCTACTCAGAAGAACCTTACAAAAAAAACAAAGATACTGGATATAACATCTTCTATATGGGAATCAATATTGGGGCGTTCATCTGCAACATTATTGCCGCCTATATGAGAAACCGATTTGGCTGGGGCGAAGCTTTCATGGCTGCCGGAATCGGGATGTTGATTGGCTTGGTGATATTCAGTTTTGGACTGAAACATATCCGTCACGCTTGCGAAATGAAAGCAGCAAAAGAAGGCGACAGTAAGATTTCTGACGTTCTCTTAAAAGTATTTTTGCCAGCGTTGATCGTGGGTGCAATTGGCTGGATTCTTCCTGGCAATATATTCGGAAGTGACAGTACAGATGCATTTATCTTTGCCTGCGTGCCGGTGATTTATTTTTACGTTTCACTTTACTTCAAAGCGCATCAGGATGAGAAAAGGTCTATTGGCGCATTGCTGATGATATTTTTGGTTTGTATGTTTTTCTGGGCGATTTTCAAACAGAACGGAACAGCCTTGACACGTTGGGCCAATTATTATACCGACAGAAGTATTCCTGAGAAACTGGTAGAACCAATGCGTGGCATCTATATGCTGGATGGGAAAGACGGAACGACCGGAAAATCATTTGAAGATAAGGAAGTGGCGGTTTACGATGACCAATTCCGTTCTCAGAAAAATGAATCTGGTGAAACGATGAAAGTATCCGGAAAAGATGTCTATTTTAAAAACATCGATCCTGAAGAACGCGCTCAGTTGGCTACAGATCCCAAGCAGGAAGTCTACTTATTCAATACTGAACTTTTCCAATCTGTGAATCCGTTTTGGGTCATTGTGCTCACACCTGTCATCGTGGCATTCTGGGCATTATTCCGAAAACGTGGCAAAGAGCCTACGACGCCAACGAAAATTATGATAGGACTTTTCATCACCGCTTTGTCTTGTCTTGTGATGGTAGGTGCTGTGTTTGCCGGGCAAAACGGCGCCGTTAAAGTATCACCGCTCTGGTTGGTTGCCAGTTATGGCGTTGTGACGATTGGAGAACTTTGCCTTTCGCCGATGGGATTATCTGTGGTTTCAAAATTGTCACCAACAAGATTAACTGCGTTGATGATGGGTGGGTTTTTCCTCGCCAACTCTGTTGGGAACAAGCTTTCCGGAATCCTTGCCAGCACTTGGTACAACTATGAAAATAAAGAATATTACTTCCTTGTGAACTTCGCCCTGCTGATCTTCGCTTTTGTTTTAGGAATTTTTATGTTGAAGTTTTTGAATAAAGTGATGAAGGAGAATGGTGTGGATTAATTTATTCCATTAAATGAAAGAGAGAATAATTCTTGTTTTTGGCATTTTACTTTTTATAATTGTATTATATAATTATTCAAACTTTGACAATAAAGGACTTGCCTACATCTCTGTATTTGTGTGCTTTGCAACAATCTGTTTTTCGATTGCAAAAATAGTCAGTGCAAAAGAAGACAAAGAAAATTATTACTCAGTTGAAAAAGAAATTGATAGATTAGAAAATATTGATGGCATCTTCCAATACAAAAAAGATGGCTTTTACATTAATCGAAAAGAAAATGCCGAATTTATAAAATGGAGTGATATTTTGGAAGTCAATGCTTTTACTATTCCCGTTTTACATAGAACAAAGCATAATGGACTAGAAATCATTACAGAAGCAAAGAACTACGAATTCAATAGTCAGCAAACAGAAGGTTTTGAAAAATTAGGGAATCAACTGTTTGAAAATTTGCCCGATTGGAAACTTGATTCCCCGGCCATTAAGATAAATAATTTTGGACTCAAGAAAACTAATCTAAAAGGAATTGATTTAGTTTTTACTTTGATATTTTCTGAAAAGCCCATCTCGCCGTTCCATCTGCAATGTAGATGATACCGCATTTTTGGTAACCTAGTTTTTCCAGCACTTTTTGCATCGGGATATTGCTTTCATGGGTATCGATTCTGATGTTTGGGAATTGCGAAAAACACCACTCAAAGCAGAATTGTGCAACGCCTCGCGCTTTTCCGCTGGATGCCAATCTGTGGATGACACCGTATTTTTCATCATTCAACCAAGTTCCGTTTTCAATCACTTTATAAGTAGGATCGTCGCCGATGATGAAATCAAATGCCGCAACGATCTCATCATTTTCAAGTATCAAAAAATTAACACCCTTCTCTATACTTTGTAAAATCAAGGCTTTGGAAGGATAACCATTGGTCCATTGGGTGCTGTTTCCACTGTCTCGCATCAGCTGTCTGGCTGTGTCTATACAGTTCATTATTTGATTGATATCTTCCGGATTTGATTTTCTGACGTCCATAATTTTGAGCTAATAGGGTACAATTGTGTTAATCGTCTGCAATTTACCTTTCCCGTTTATGAAAAAAAACTATATTTGTTACCTTTAAGAAAATTTAACAATTAAAATATGGATACAGCGGTACAAGCTAAACAAAAGCACCCGAAAGGTCTTTGGGTTTTATTCGGCACGGAAATGTGGGAGCGTTTTAATTTTTACGGAATGAGAGCATTACTGACGCTCTTTATGGTAAATTCTCTCCTCATTAAAGAGGCAGATGCGGCAATTATTTACGGTGGGTTTTTAGCTTTGTGTTATTTGACGCCACTTTTGGGCGGTTTCATCGCTGATAAATATATTGGAAACAGAAATGCAATTTTGGCAGGTGGAAGTTTGATGGCGATTGGACAATTGTTGCTATTCTTCAGCGCCTCCACATTTTCTACAAACCTAGGCGGTGCAAAAGGACTGATGTGGTTTGCACTTTTCGTCATCATCTTCGGGAACGGATTCTTCAAACCGAATATTTCTTCTATGGTGGGAAGTCTCTATCCAAAACAGGAAAAATCTAAACTTGATTCTGCTTTTACGATTTTCTATATGGGAATCAACATCGGAGCGTTCTTGGGACAATTCATCTGTCCTTATTTGGGAGATGTGAAAGATGCTAGCGGCGTGAGAGATATTTTCGCATTCAAATGGGGTTTCTTAGCCGCTTCTATCGCTATGATGGTAGGAACGGTGACTTTCTTTATCCTTAAAAACAAATATGTTGTAACGCCGGAAGGCCGACCAATTGGTGGTTTACCAAAAAACAACACGAGCGAGGATTTTGAAGAAGGCGAAACACAAACTGCAAAATTCTCTGGACAGAATATGGGAATCGCAGCCTTGTTATTTGTTGCCCTTTTCTTCGTCTTCCGATATATTTTGGTCAGCGAATTTGGTTTTAGCTCTGTGGGAATGGGACAGTTGATCAAAGGATTAATTTATCCATTCATCTACGCGGCCGGGATTTCATTGGCATTCCTGATTATGAGTTCTGCAGAGAATAAAATAGAGAGACAAAGGATTTGGGTAATCTATATCGTCTCATTCTTTATCATCTTCTTCTGGGCAGCTTTTGAGCAGGCAGGATCATCATTGACATTCATTGCGGATAACCAAACCGACAGAAATATATTTGGCTGGAATATGCCACCATCTATGGTTCAGATTTTCAATGGGTTATTCGTGGTTGCTTTGGCTTTACCATTCAGTTTGCTTTGGGACAAATTGAGAGCACAAGGCAAAGAGCCAGTTTCACCAATGAAACAAGCGATTGGTTTGGCATTGATTGCTTTATCTTATTTCATCATCGCTTACAACGTCAAAGATCTTGGAAACACAGGACTGTTGGCTATCAAATGGCTGATGTTGTTGTATCTGATCCAGACAATGGGTGAACTTTGTTTATCACCTATTGGATTATCTCTGGTTGGAAAATTGGCTCCGAAAAGATTTGCCTCTTTATTATATGGAGTGTTCTTCATTTCTAATGCTGCAGGTTATGCATTGGCTGGTTCACTGGGAGCAATTATTCCTGCAACAGGAGACAAATTTGTAAAAGCTGAAAAACTAGGTGTTAATCTTCAGGACGTTTTGGACAAAAAAGTAACCTTGACACCTCAGCAAGTGGCTTTATTCGAAAAAGAGCAACTGCCAATCGCCAACACCACTTTCGCTGGTGTTGAGATCCACAACCTGTTCGAATTCTTTATGGTATTCGTCGTACTTTGTGGTATTGCAGCAGTAATACTAGCGATCTTATCTCCAAGATTAAAGAAAATGATGCACGGATTGAGTTAAAATCCGAAGAACATAAAAATTTAAAACCACCGAATATTCGGTGGTTTTTTGTTAAATTCGTATCATAAAAATATAAAATGAACCTTAGCCTCGAACAAATACAGAATTTTAAAGGAAAATACCCAAAACAGATTTGGTCACTCTTTTTCTCAGAAATGTGGGAACGATTCTGCTTCTACGGAATGCGCGGAATGCTGGTTTTCTTTATGATTTCTCAATTAAAATTCGGGGACGAACAAGCTAATTTACAGTACGGCGCCACGCAGGCATTCGTTTATGCTTTTACTTTTGTGGGAGGCTTGTTTGCGGATAAAATTCTGGGATTTAGAAAATCTCTTTTTTGGGGCGGTATTTTGATGATTGTTGGCAGTTTGATTCTAGCCACAAATCCACACGACTATTTCTTCCTCGGCATTGCATTCACCGTTGTGGGCACAGGATTTTTCAAACCCAACATTTCCACGATGGTTGGGAAATTATACAAAGCTAATGACACAAGAACAGATGCAGGATTCTCTTTGTTTTACGCAGGAATCAATCTGGGTGCACTACTTGGCGGTTATCTTTGTATTGCAATCGGAAAGGGCGAAATGATGTCCAGCTTAATTCCAGAAGGTAAAAGATGGAATGTGGCTTTCGGCTTGGCAGCAATCGTAATGGTCATCAGCTTGATCAATTTCATTTTCACCCAGAGAAGCCTGGGTCCAATTGGACTTCCTCCTCAAAAAGTAAACGCAGACGGAACATTCTCGCCTTTCGCAAAATGGAATGAATACAGTGTTTATATTCTATCATTAATCTTCGTGCCACTGATTATGACCATGGTTTCCGTACCGCAATACACAGATTACTTTATGTGGACTGTAGGACCATTAACGTTGATTTATCTGTTCTACGAAATGTCAAAAGTAACCGCAACCGAGCGAAAAAAACTTTGGGCAGCATTAATTTTTATTATGTTTTCAATTGTATTCTGGGGAATCTATGAACAATCCGGAGGATCTCTGAGCATTTTTGCAGCAAATAATCTTAACAAAGATTTGTTAGGTTTAGATCCCAATGGTGTCAACAATTCCGGAGGTGCATTTTTTATTTTGCTGATCGCCGTTCCAATCGGATTAGTATGGATATGGCTGAATAAAATGAAATTAGAACCCAACACGATTATCAAATTTGGATTAGGCTTCATCTTCCTCGGATTGGGCTATTATGTCATTTTCGCCACAAAATTTTTCGCCAATCTCCAAGGGATCACTTCTCTTAATATTTTTACAGTGGCGCTTTTTGTGATTACTTTGGGAGAAATGTGCCTGTCGCCAATCGGATTATCGATCATGACAAAACTCTCCACCGAAAAACTTCAGGGAATGATGATGGGAATGTGGTTTCTTGCATCGGCGTACGGGCAGTACGTAGCAGGACAAATTGGCGCAGGACTTGCAAAAGTGAAAACCGGAGCCACCAATTATGATGCCCTTATCACTTACACCGATGGATACAAACAATTGGGATTATATGCAGTTATTGCAGGAGTTGTCCTAATTTTGATATCTCCATTAGTGAAAAAATTAATGCAAGGTGTGCGATAATGATTTAACTAAAATCCTTTTCAACAATCAAAACACAAATGAAAAAAATCTTAATTTTAACAGTCCTCTTTCTGATTCCACTTTCGGGATTTGCACAAGTCCTTTGGATGACACTTCCGCAAGCCATAGAAGCACAGAAGAAAGAGCCCAAAAAGATCCTGATCGATTTCTATGCCAACTGGTGCGCACCGTGCAAGGAAATGGAAAAGTACACCTACAACCATCCGGAAATAGCCAAGATCATCAATGAAAGCTTCTACGCTGTGAAGTTTGAAAGCGACGGAAACGAATCTATCAGCTACGCAGGGCACAGCTTTACAAATCCTGACTTCAAAACCAAAAAAAACAAAAACACACTCCATCAGTTTACGAAATATATGAACATCAATATGATCCCGACGATGGTGTTCCTGGACGAAAGCAGCAATCCCATAACAAGCCTCTCCGGCTTTTTGAAAGCCAAAGAAGTCGAACCTTATTTCACAATGATTGCTTCCGATGAGTACAAAACAATCAAATCCCGACAGGAATGGGAAGGTTATCAGAAGAAGTTTAGGTCCAGGATCAAAGAGTAATCTATTTTGGGCAGCTGTTTCCGCCCTCCGTTCCCGCTTTTTTATTTTTGCAAAAAAAATAAAAAGAGCTCCACTCAGGTCGGGCTGCGACACATTCTATGTACAAAAACACTTTCTTAATTAGATAAAAAACCCGAAATTCGTCGGAACAAATTTTCCTTTCTTGACATTAGAAACTTCCATAGAATTTCTCAAAGGCATCGGCACCGAACGCGCAAAACTCATCAGAAACGTGTTGGGAATAGCGACTGTGGAAGATTTGCTCACGTTTTACCCCATCCGGTACATCGATAAAAGTAAAATCCACAAAATTGGGAATATCGCCAAAGATTCTGAAGCAGACATCCAACTGAAGGGAAAGATTACGGACATCCAAGAAGTGGTTTACAACAAAGGGAAACGATTGTCTGCGAAATTCCGTGATGAGACTGGAACGATGGATCTCGTCTGGTTCCGATATACAAACTGGATGAAAGATGCAATTCCTTTGAATCAGGAGATTTTTATTTTCGGAAAGGTCAATTTCTTCAACGGAAACTTCTCGATGCCACATCCGGAAATTGAAGTTGATGAAAAAAAAGCCCTGTCCGGAACACTTCTACCCGTTTATCCAGGAAGCGAAAAACTGACGAAGCGAGGAATCACGAATAAATTATTTCAAACCGTTATTTTCAACCTGCTGAAAGATTTACCCAATTTGATTCAGGAAAATCTGCCGGATTATTTGATCAAATCGATGACGTTGATTGGACGGCTCAACTCTTATTATTTCATCCATTTTCCTAAAGATTTAAAACAATTTGATGAAGCCAACAGAAGATTAAAGTTTGAAGAAGCTTTCTTTTTCCAGCTCGGATATGGCTTGAAGAAACTTCATCAGAAAACAAAATCCTTCGGAAATCCTTTTCCAATCGTCGGAGAATATTTCACCAATTTCTATGAAAATAATCTCCCGTTTGAACTCACAAATGCGCAAAAACGGGTTCTGAAAGAAATCAGAATCGATATGAAACGGTCGACCCAAATGAACCGATTGCTTCAAGGTGATGTGGGTTCCGGAAAAACGATGGTTGCCTTATTAACAATGTTAATTGCGATGGACAACGGTTTCCAGTCTTGTTTGATGGCGCCGACGGAAATCTTGGCGCAACAGCATTTTAATTCCATCCAAGAATTACTTCAAAATACGAATATCCACGTTCGACTTCTGACAGGGTCGTCCAAAACTTCGGAAAGAAAAATCATTCATGAAGAACTGGAAAACGGACAACTTTCTATCTTGATTGGAACACACGCATTGTTGGAAGACAAAGTGAAATTCCAGAATCTTGGTTTGGCAATCATAGATGAACAGCACAGATTTGGAGTCGCACAGCGGGCAAAACTTTGGGCAAAGAATAACATTCCGCCCCATATTTTGGTAATGACCGCAACGCCCATTCCTCGGACTTTGGCGATGAGTTTCTACTCAGATTTGGATGTTTCTGTGATTGATGAAATGCCAGTCGGAAGAAAAGCAATCATTACCGCGCACAGACGGGAAAAAGACCGACTTTCGGTGTACAATTTCTGCAGAGAAGAGATAGAGAGAGGGCGACAAATCTACTTCGTTTATCCGCTCATCGAAGAATCCGAAACTTTGGATTACAAAAATCTGATGGAAGGCCTAGAAAGCGTAATGAACTTCTTCAAAAGCTACAACGTGACGATGGTACACGGCAGAATGAAGCCTGCGGAAAAAGACGCCAATATGCAATATTTCGCTTCCGGACAGGCACAAATTATGGTTGCAACCACCGTGATAGAAGTTGGCGTGAATGTTCCAAACGCTTCTGTGATGGTGATAGAAAGTTCTGAGAGATTCGGATTGTCACAGCTTCATCAGTTGCGGGGCCGTGTTGGAAGAGGTGCGGAACAGAGCTATTGCATCCTGATGACTGGTGATAAAATGAGCAAGGAAAGCCGAACCAGAATCAAAACGATGGTGGCAACGACGGACGGTTTCAAAATCTCCGAGGTTGATATGGAATTGCGTGGACCTGGCGACATTCTTGGAACTCAGCAAAGTGGTGTTGTGGATTTCAAAAAACTGAGCCTGATAGAGGATTCAGCCATCATCAAAGCTTCAAAACTGGCTGTGGAAAAGATATTGGAACAAGATGCACTTCTGACGCATCCTGATAATCAGATGATGAAACAATATTACATCAAGCAATATAAAGGGAAAAATAAGTGGGCAAAGATCAGTTAGAGTATGAGAATACTGTCCGGTTAAAAAAGACTCATTCAAAAACAAAAGCCATGAGATAATCATCCATCACATAACCATTTCCCACTTCTAATATTTTTTCCTGATAAATTTTGAAGCCTTGTGATTCGTAGAAATTTTTGGCGCTGTTATTTTTATTAACAGTCAGGATCAATCTTTTGTCGCCTGATTTCTCGGTTTCAGTTTTTATAAATTCCAAAGCTTTTTTGCCGAGTCCTTTTCCTTGTGCTTCTTTCAGGAAATAAATGCGGTGAAGTTTGGTTGTTTGCGGTTCGTTATGAAATTCGAAGCCGGCAAATCCTAGAAAAACATTCGCTTCTTCCACCAGATAATATTGATAATTCGGATTTTCGAAATGGCTTTTCAAGGTAGATTCAGAATACATCAGATCCAACATATAATCGATTTGCTCTTGCTGCAAAATATCAGCATAAGCGGATTTCCAGGATTTTTGTGCAAGTTCTTGAATGGTAGGAATATCTTTTTCTGTTGCTTTGATAATCATAAATAATGTTTGATAAGATGAAGTTTTAACACAAAGTCCGCCAAGATTCTTCATCCTGTATTGAAAATATTTTTAGTTTCGCAAAGGCATAAAACTCAGCAAAGACTTAACTGCTAATTTAAAAAATCTCTTTAATAATTTCCAATGATTTTGGTTCGCGGAAATCTGTAAAATGGTAATGAAAATAGACTAAGGCAGAATCCAGGAAATTTTGCTTTTCGGCTCTGCTGAGTTTTAGACTGTATGGATCTTGCGAGGTAATGAGATCTTTCCAAACATAAGAGATTTCTTTACTGAAAAAATGATGTACTTCTCTATCTTCGAAGTTTCCGGTTTCAGGATTCAAAAACGTTTTATCAGAAAACAAGGGCTGTAAACCCTGCTGTTTCAATAGCCTGAAAATAAATATCAAATGCGCCTGAAAATTATCAATTTGCAACTGACTGAGGAAAATTGAAATCTCGGAATAGATGCCAATATTTTGATTTTCATTTCTCAATACCTGATTGAGAAGATCGGAAATGAAAAATAAAATGGCGTTTTTCCTGATATCAGAACTGAAAAGATCTACATTCTTCTGTTCCATTTTCAGAACATTCTGAATGTTTTTTTTCCTATCGGAAGTGTAAAGCAGCAATTCGTTCAGTGGAAAAAGGAATGCTTTTTTCTTACTTTTTGCCGCATAGATTCCTTTGGCAAAAAAACTTTCGAATCCATTTTCTCTGCAAAAACAATGGAGCACGGCGTCGTGATCTCCATATTTTGTATAGGACAATAAGAAAACTTCCTGCGTCATCAAGAATGGATGTTAGAAATGATATTCTAGAAGTTAGATTAGAATTATTTTAATTTACTACCGCAATTTTTGCCGTTGCAGTATCGGTTCCGTCTTCGTTGGTCATCAGGACGTAATAGATTCCGGATGCTACTCTTGTGCCTCTTTGGTTGGCGAGATTCCATTCAAAATAGCCGCCGGTGGCAACGGCAGAATGGACAAGATTACCAGCAGCGTCTGTGATTCTGATATTAGATTTTGCGGCCAAACCTCGTATTCTAACATTGCCTTTGTATTGCGCATAGACTACAGGATTAGGATAAACCAGGACATTTCCAAAGTTGGAGGTCACATCTGTCACATCGCCTTGAAATGACATAATCCCATCTAAGGTGGCAAAGTAAACCTTTCCTGTTTTTTCATCAATCTGGATATCTGTCACATTATCATTGGGCAGGGGGGAATTAGATTTTGTGAAATGATAAATGGTTTTATCACCGTTAGAACTTAGATAAAAGACACCTCCGCCCTCTACGGAAACCCATTTTTGATTTCCTGAATCTACGGTAATTTGTAATATCAAGGCATCCCGAAACAATTCTTCTGCCAAGCCATTTTCTTCAATGACGATATTATCGGTTTGTGGACTATCTTCCAAGATTGCAGATTTGGGGTTTGACAAGATCCTAAGACCTTCCATATTTCCGATCCACAGATCATCATTTTTATCCACTGCAGCGCTCACACATCTTTCTGTTGGCAAATTATTGTTTTTGTTCAAAAATTTGAAGTTATCATCGGATGTTGTTTCTGGGGTATTGTTATAGTTATAAACCAGCATTCCACCGCTGCCAAAAGGTACCGGCACATACAGCACACCTTCTTTAGCAACTGGTTTTTGGTTACTTTGAGTGACGGGTATGTTATTTAAAATAAAATTATCGGACTGTCTGTTAAAATAATAATAACCGATTCCCGTAGGTGTATTTGTAACGGTACAAATGAGGTTGTTTTTTTCATCAAAAACGCAACCTACTGGCCTCAACAAATAGTCGTTCTGCGTGTTTGTCAGATAACTTTTGGATAGCTCATCATTAAGCATTCTATAGATCCCTTTGCTGCCTGAGTGGGCATAGTTTGTAAAGAAAACCTCGGAAGGATTAGAAGGATTGGGAATAACATCTAAAATATTAAAAATAAGGTCTGGATTCTGTAGAAAATAATTAGGATAAGTCCACTTGCTGCCATCGTAATGGTAATAGCCTATTCTGGATGGGATGGGAACCTGGTCATAAGAATCTCTTTTACCAGTAGATACCCAAATCTGACTATTTAAAACGGATAATTTGTAAGAGGTATTGCTGTAAGGACCATCAGGTTTTAAACTATTTTTCTGTTCATTATAGATGCCTGAGTTTATGGTACCAGTCAGAATTTCATTATTATATAATACTGCGGTATTAATATCCTCTCCTGCATTGAAGTTTTTCTGGAATGATCCATTTGTATTATAAACATAGACCTGAGTCTGATCCGTTACAATAATCTTACTCTCTGTAACCCGAACATCTCTAATATTAGAAAAGTTTGTTGGCAGTGTTGCAAAATTATTCCCGGCTCCATATCTTACCTGATTGTTGGTAGAAAAAGCAATGATATTGGAAGCATCTATTTTTTTAAAATCGCCGTTTATTATGGTGGACCAAGTTGTATAAACAGGAAATGTAGGATTGATCGTGTGCGATTTGATGCCTGCGTTTGTTGCGGCATATATTGTGTTATCCTTAAGAACGGCAGCATTTGCTGCCACATAACTACCTCCTGAGACAAAAAATGCTGTATCACCAAATTCTCTACGAGCTATATTAAAAATGGAAACACCATATCCTGCAGATACCACTGCACGATCTCCATTGATGGAGATATGGTTAATTTTCTTACTTCCATTATATCCTGTGGCCAATGGAATATCTACGACCAGAAAAACACCATTTGGCGTGATGACATCCATAGAACCGTTTTGATAACCTACAATACCCGTCTGTGTATCAGCATTGTAATCGAAAGCAGATATTTTGACATCGTGAAGGCCATTGGCTTTAGAAAGTTTCTTAATCTCACCCGTTGATGGATAATAATAAAAAATACCGTTCTCTGTAGCTGCAATCACTCTGTTGCCATCTTCCCGGATAGTGAGAACATTTTTGTAAGAAAACATATCACTCCATTTGCTGGTTGTCTGTGCGAACGACATTAGCCCTATGCAAAACGATATAAAAAATAAAATTTTCTTCATCCTAAACGATTATGTTTTCATCTATTAACTGATTATTCCAAGAAATATTTTTCACGTTTTTATTTTTATCAAAATAAAAATCCAGTCTACCTAATAAAATACCAGCCCAACCTACCTGATTTACAATCACGTTATTGCCGTTTTTATTTTTAAATTTGAGAGGTTCTTTCAGAAAGGTATGGGTATGTCCTCCCAGGATCAAATCTATACCGGATGTTTTTGCAGCCAGATGCTTGTCAGATATTTTATCTGGCTGATCTTGATAATCAAAACCGATATGGGAAAGACAAATTACCAGATCACATTTTTTTTCGTTCCTAAGAAAATCTGCATAATGCTGCGCCATTTCTATTGGATCCTGATAAATGGTTTCGGCATAATTCTTTTTGCCCACCAGTCCGTTTAATTCTATACCAACAGCAAAAATACCGACCTTGATCCCATCTTTGATAAAAATCTTGTAGGCTTCTGTCTTACCGTCCAAAATAGTGTTCTTAAAATCATAGTTGGAACAGATGAAGGGAAAATTCGCATTGGGCAAAACTTTCATAAAGCCCTGCAGACCATTATCGAAATCGTGATTTCCCATAGTGGAGGCGTCATACCTCATCATACTCATCAGCTTAAATTCTAGCTCACCTCCAAAGAAATTAAAATAAGGTGTTCCTTGGAAAATATCGCCAGAGTCCAAAAGCAATACATTTTTCTCTTCGCTTCTAATTTTTTGAATCAATGATGCTCTTCTGGCAAAGCCGCCTTGGTTTGGATTTTTGGTATATGAGGCATCGAAAGGCTCTATTCTGCTATGCTGATCATTGGTATGAAGGACGGTTAATTTGTAGCTCGACTCTTTAGTGATGTGCTCAAGCTGTTCTGCCAGCAAAAGATTGGGAGCCAATGCCAAAGCAAGACTTCCTCCACCTAGATACTTTAGAAATTCTTTTCTTTTCATTACTCCTGTACTTTTTTATTTTTAAAGATCAGCCTTACGTCATTCGGCACCGCTACTTCTGGTTTCTGTTTAAATTTTTCCAGAAAAAGATCACGCATTTTGATTCCTGTGGAAATCATTTCGCCTTTGCCAAAGAAAAACATTTGATCTCCGCCCAATGCCAAATAGTCAGATGTTGCGATGTAATAAGTTTTATTAGCATCTATTGTTTTCCCGTTGATTAATTTTTGCGAAAGTCTTCCGTTTTCGGTTTCAATCGTGAGATGAGAAACTGGATTGTTTTTTTGAGTTTTCAAATAGTAATCAAACAAGCCTTCTGCATCTTTTCCATTTATTTTGATGATCACAATCTCATTTTCAAAAGGCATCACTTCATAGATTTGCTTTGTAAGAATATTACCTTTTGCAATGGTTGTTCTAATACCTCCGATATTGATCACAGCAGCATCTATGGCGGGTATATTATTTTTTCTGGCCCAAACTTCAGCCCCTTCAAAGGTATAGTCTGCCAATAGATTGCCGAGATTACTGTTGTCGCCAGATTTTGTAAGTTCTACATTGGTATAGGAAAGAATGGTATTCATTTTACCTTCCAGCTCCCGCTTATAGGGCTGTATGACATCATCTATTGCCTTGTCTTGCTGTAACTGGTCTGTAATGTAAATGTTTTTTTCGGTATGGACGTTTGTAACATGGAGTGGTGTTCTACATCCCATCAACATCAATCCAATGATCCCGAATCCAAAAAGTTTATTTTTCATCAAAAGAAATATGAATACAAATCTAAGAATTTTACTGTTTTAAAACTAACTTATTAGCACTTAGATCAATCAATAGAAATTAATTTTTCCTGAGGTACAAAATGGTTTCATTCTCAGACAATCCGTAACGCTCATCCTTTTCAAAAATTTTCACAACCACATCAAAACCAGCCGCTTCCAAACGTTTTTGCAGCCCAACAACAGAGTATATTCTCACGTGGTCTTGCTGTCCAAAATGTTCTAATCTCTGAGCTACAGTTTTCATCTCGGCGTTTTCATAAATCTCGCCTTCTTTGAAAGGCGTTTGTACAAAAGCTTTCCCTCCTTTCTTCAAAACCCTGTGCAGCTCTTTCATGGCCACACTGTCTGCGTCGATATGTTCCAGGATGTGGTAACAGAATATGCAGTCAAAAACTTCGTCTCCCAAAGGGATCTTCGTAATATCATATTGATATTCTGAAATAAAATCTGTAGAAAGATCGGTCGGGAAATATTCTATATTTTTAGTTTTCTTCAGTTTTCTGTAAAGTGATCTGGAGGGCGAAAAATCCAACAGGCTTATTTGTTCTTTTTCGGGTAATTCTTTTTTAAACAAAGCAAACAATCTTCTGTCTCTGGGCATGCTTCCACAACTTGGACAGAGTTTTTCGCCGCGTTGGTTCAGAAGAAACCTGCGGAATTGTTGGTCGCAGATCATACACTGATGGCTTTTACCCCAATAAAAAATGTAGACTAATTTTCTGAACAGAAGTTCATTTTTGATCAAAAAATCTTTCGGGAATATTTTTTTTACCTTGTTGTACATGTTACAAAACTAATGATTTCTTTGTTTTTGCTAAAATTAGGTTAAGATTATTTGTTTTTTAGATATTATTAATGCTGAATCCTATATTTTTGTCCGACAAGATCAACTATGAAATCCGAATTACTGAAATCCAATTATTTTTTATACTCTTTGTTTTGTCTGGCCTCTTTATTTTTCGTTTTCAATCCTGCAAAATTCCCCGCTGATGATGGTTTTTTTTATCCTCAAATTGCCTACAATATAGTTCACGGCAAGGGTTCTTACTTCAATGATCTTTATCTTACAAACGGTTACCATCCACTTTGGATGCTTGTCTGTGTTTTGGCAGAATTCATCAATCCTTTTACAAAGCAAGACGTCGTCTTTATCATTTGGATTTGCCAAGTGGCGTTTGTGGTACTGAGTTTCAAAAAACTCGACCTTTTTTTCGCAGACAACATCGTTGGAAAAACAATGGGATTTTTCTGTATCAGTATTTTATTTTTCAGCCTCGGCACGCTGTATCTGATAGAAGCACATCTCAACATTTTTTGTATCTGCTTACTGATCTGGTTTTTAGCAAAACAGAAAACGAATGACTGGCTTTTCGGTCTTTTATTTTCGTTGGTCTTTCTTAGCAGATTGGACAATGTATTTCTTTTGGCATTTTTAGCACTTTATTACTTGATCCAGAGAAAATGGGATTATCGTGTTGTTCTCAAATCTGCCGTTGTTATTCTATGTATTTGTGGCGCTTATTTATTAAGTAATTTGTATTGGTTCGGTAGTGTGGTTCCCATCAGCGGACGTATCAAAAGTTCATTCCCGAACCTTCAACCAAGCATTTCCTTATCGGTTATTTCTCAGTTTTTCTTAGGTATTAATATGATTTGGATCGTTTTTTTAATCGTTATTAAAAACATACAATTCCGTTCTCTCAAATTGTTTTTTGCTTTTGGCTCATTATTTCAGATTCTTTACAACATTGGTTTCCAATCTCAGATTGGACAATGGTATTACGTTGCACAAACGATTGTTTTGATCTTACTCATAGGTGATCTGGTATTTTTGTTAATAAAACACAGAAATCCGGATTATTTCCTATATCCGGCTTTAGCGCTGGGCATCTTGTTATCTTGCGGCATTGGCTATTTCAAAATGAGCAGTAATTTTAGCCTTCAGTTCACTTTGATGGATGAGAATTCAAAAATATCAGGCAGAAGTCAAGATGAAGTGAAAGTGTTTGCGGAGCATATCAAAAATACATTACCACCGAACGCCAGAATATTCTCCTATGATTTCCCTGGAAAATTTGCCTTTTACTCGGATATGAATGTGATTCCCGCGGATGGTTTGGTTGCCAACAAATCATTTTTCGATGACATTGCCCTCCTCCCTTTTGATAAGTTTTTAGAGAAAAACAACATCAGATATATCAATTTGCCATCTGCATTTATCAGAAATGATGATTATAGTTTCATTGGTATTTTTGTCAAAGTCCGGAACGAAAAACCCACCTATTTCATCAAAAACGCTATGACAAAAAAAATTGAAGATACTCTGAATCTTGAAAATGATACCATCCTAAAGTCGTACAGCAATCCCATCAAAACCTGGCAGAAAGACTACGATTCTGTCAGCATTTACCAACACATCTATTGATCAATCAAAAATTCGGATTACAGACAGCAAAAATTCATTTAAAATAAATTAAATTTGGGAAAATTAAATTTCAAATAAAAATGGGTCAGTTAAAAGGCGTAGGTGTGGCTTTGGTAACACCTTTCAATGAAGATCTTTCTGTAGATTTTGATTCTCTTACCAAATTAATCGATTATAACATAGACAACGGGACCAGTTTTTTGGTTGTCTTGGGTACTACAGCCGAGGCTGCAACGCTTTCCAAGGAGGAAAAGGACAAGGTCATTGCCCATATCACAAAGATCAACAACAACAGACTGCCGTTGGTTTTGGGAATTGGCGGAAACAACACAGCGGAAGTTAAGCAACAGATTCTGGACACAGATCTTTCGGATTTCGAAGCGGTATTGTCTGTGTCTCCGTATTACAACAAGCCGAATCAGGAAGGATTATACCAACATTATAAAGCTTTGGCAGAGACTGGCGCAAAAATCATCATTTACAATGTTCCGGGAAGAACCGGCCAGAATGTAGAAGCTGCGACCACCTTGCGTCTGGCAAATGAATTCCCAAATCTTTTTATGGTGAAAGAAGCGGCACCCAATATCCTGCAGTACTTTGACATTCTGAGACAGAAACCAGATCACTTTTCCCTCATGTCTGGTGATGACGAATATACCTTACCCGTAACTTTGGCAGGTGGTGATGGCGTGATCTCCGTCATAGCACAAGCATATCCTAAAGAATTTTCTACAATGGTCAAGTTTGCCCTCAGCCGAGAAGTTGATGAAGCGTACAAGATCCACAACGCGCTGGTAGAAATCACTAGACTGATCTTTGCCGAAGGTAATCCTTGTGGCGTCAAGACCATTTTGGCAGAAAAGGGTATTATTAAAAACTACCTCAGACTTCCACTTGTAAAAGCTTCTGAAGGCTTACAGGAAAAAATAAGAGCAGAAATGCAAATACTCTCGTAAAAAAAACAAAAACGGCTCAGACTTTTCTGAACCGTTTTTATTTTTTCATACATTCAATTTGATCTTGTAAACATCGGATCCATTCCTGACGATGCCTTCCTCAAAAAAACCACCATTCTGGGGAATCAGTTCTATGAAATCAAACACTTGACAATCGTTTGGCAATCCTGCAAAAACCAAAGTAAACCAGTACTCCTGCCCACGAGGAACATCAGTCCATTTGGGAAACAAACTGATATTTTCAAAATGAATCAGCTTGGAAATATGTTCAGAGCGTCTATCGACCAGATAAGTAGATGACCAAATCCTGATCTTTTCTTCTAAAAAATCTTGCGATTTGTAGCAGCAATGCAGGATCACCTGCTTCTCCTCTATCATGTCAGAATGCAGTTGTTGAAGAATTTCTTCTGATATTTTTGGTTTTACGACTGTCTCGCTCATTCTATTTTTTTTGATAACAAATGTTGAACTCCTTTGCTCATTTTCCGGCTTTTACCTTCATCTTCAAAACCACAATCGAGGTACAGGTCATAAGCTCTTTTATTATTAAAATTAACCGCCAAGACCATTTCAGAACACTTCGGGAAATGATGCTTGATAAAATCAGAAAGCCCAGTCATTGCGGTTTTGCCTATGCCCTGCCCTTGATAATCAGGATTAATGGATAAAGACCTCACTAAAACCGAATTTTCATTCGGCGTAAAATCCAGTTTGTCTGATCCAAAATCCAACACAAAAAACCCAACGGCTTTGTCATGATAAACAATAGTGACTGGGAATTTGTCGCCCGTATCTTTTTCTTTGATCACTTCTAAAGTCGCCTCGGGCATCGCTGTAAATTGACTTTGCAACTCGTCCAAAGCGTAACGCGTAAGATCGCCGAAATCTTCGGTTTTATAAAAAGATAGAGTGACCATTAATATGCCAGTTCTAATTTTTCTTTAGAATAATTTCTGATCTCGGTGATCAATTCTGGATGTTCCGCAAGTTTTTTGCCATAGCTTGGAATCATTTCCACCAATTTATCTTTCCAATCTGTTTTCAGTTTATCTGCAAAACAGTTCTCCAGAACCATAATCATGGCAAACGCAGATGTACTCGCACCAGGAGAGGCACCAAGAAGTGAGGCGATATTTTTGTCTTTGTTCACCACGACTTCTGTCCCAAATTCCAATCTTCCACCTTCAAAACGGTCCCTTTTGATGATTTGAACTCTCTGTCCAGCTTGTTTCAGTTCCCAGTCTTTTTCCTGAGCATCTGTCACAAAGTCTCTCAGGTGAGACATTCTCTGAGATTTGCTCATCGTCACCTGCTGTATCAAATACCTTGTCAAAGGCATATTATGCCACCAAACACCGAATAACGAACGGATATTTTTAAAGTTTACACTTTCCGGAAGATCCAGATAACTGCCCTCTCTCAGAAACTTGGTAGAGAATCCTGCAAATGGACCAAACAGCAGGGCTTTTTGACCATCAATAATTCTAAGATCCAGATGAGGAACAGACATCGGCGGCGCACCAACTGTGGCCTGCGTGTACACTTTTGCATGGTGTTTTGCAACCAATTCCTGATTTGTAGAAACCAGCCACTGTCCACTAATCGGGAATCCACCGTAACCCTTGCTCTCCTCAATACCAGAACTGTCCAATAATGGTAATGCATAACCACCGGCTCCTATGAATACAAAATCCGCATTCACGGTCTGCTTATGAAGGTTTTTCCTGTCATTCACTTCAAGATTCCAACTTCCATGGCCGTCTGCTTCTATTTCCTTTACTTCGTGGTAAGTGAAAACTTCTACAGATTCGGTTTTATGAAGGTGTTCTATGAGTTTGACGGTCAATTTCCCAAAATCAACATCGGTTCCCAGATCCATTTTTGTGGCTGCTAATTGATCGCTGGCCATTCTTTTTTGCATCATCAACGGGATCCACTCTGTCAGTTTTTTATGATCATCGGAAAATTCCATACCCTCGAAAAGAGGCGACTGCAGCAACGCTTCGTGTCTCTTTTTAAGATAGGTTACATCTTTTCCCCCGAAAACGAAACTCATATGCGGACAGGAATTGATGAATTCTTTTGGATGATCAATAATTCCTTTGTTGATCAGATAAGACCAAAATTGTTTTGAAACCTCGAACTGTTCTGCAATATATTCTGCTTTTTTGATATCGATCTTCCCTTCTTTCTCTGGCGTATAATTGAGTTCACAAAAAGCAGAATGTCCTGTTCCTGCATTGTTCCACGCGGATGAACTTTCTTTGGCCACTTTTTCCAGTCTTTCGAAAATAACGATCTCTAGTTTTGGATCGAATTCATGAAGCATTGTAGCGAGCGTGGCGCTCATAATACCACCACCAATGAGTGCAACATCATATTTTGGTTTCGGATTCATTATATTAAATTTTTCGAGTACAAAAATACTGATAAAACTGTTTTTAGTTGCTTTTTCGTTTCATAAAAAAACTTACCATTTGTTAAGAAATATCAAATCGGTCTATAAAATCTTTTCTGAAATTTTAAATCATTAATTTTGCACTGCCTTTGGAAAATCGAAGCAAATAGAATGAAAGCTTTAAAAACACTCAATCCATATTTTTGGAAACACCGCGTCCTATTATGTTGGGGATTTCTTTTCATTATTCTCAGTAATTTTTTTGCCATATATAAGATCCAGTACATCGGAGAAACCATTAATATCATTGATAAAAATTACGGTGGGCTGAAGCTGTCAGAAAAACTAAGCCTCTTAGAAAACATCCAAAATAATTGGAGCTATTTCAGAATGATCTTCATCAATTCTGGTATTCTGATTGGCTGCTCTCTCCTTTCTGGTTTTTTCACTTTTATGATGAGGCAGACTATCATTGTTGCTTCCCGAAGAATCGAATATGAACTGAAAAATAAGATTTTTACCCATTATGAAGAACTGTCTGTAACAGACTACAAAAAAACAACCATTGGAGACCTTATGAACCGCCTGAGCGAGGATGTGGTTGCCATCAGGATGTATCTTGGTCCCGGTGTGATGTACGTTATTAATCTTATTATTTTACTGCTCATCACCAGCGTCTATATGTTTATGACCGATATCCAGATGACACTTTGGACGCTCGTTCCGCTGCCTGTTCTTTCTTTTGGGATTTATAAGGTAAGTGATATCATCAATAAAAAATCCAAAGTGATGCAGAAAAGCCAGTCTGGTATTTCAACCTTCGTGCAGGACAGCTTTTCCGGAATCCGTGTGGTAAAATTCTTCAGCAAAGAAAAATACATCGAGAAAAACTATGGTATCAAAGTCAAAGATTATCAGGACAAAGCACTGGATCTCGCCAGAACAGAAGCCTACTTTTTCACCATCATCCTTTTTGTCGTCGGATTACTGAATGTCGCCATTCTTTACATTGGCGGACAAAAATATATTGCGGGCGAAATGAGCGTGGGAACCATTGCAGACTTCTTTATGTACATCAATATGCTGATTTTCCCATTCTCTATGCTGGGCTGGGTCACCTCTGTCAATCAAAGAGCTGAGGCTAGTATGCAGCGTGTGAATGAGTTTATGGATATGAAATCTGACATCGTGAATACCAACCACGAAACGTATCCAATCAACGGCGCTATCGAGTTCCGTAACGTCAGTTACACCTATCCAAATACGGGAATCAAAGCGGTTGAGAATTTAAGTTTCAAAGTCGAGGCAGGAAAATCTCTAGCGATCATGGGAAAAACAGGAAGTGGAAAATCAACCATTGCACAATTGATTTGTAGATTAATAGATCCGGACGAAGGTGAAATATTGGTGGACGGAAAAAATCTGAAAACCCATAATCTAAAACTTTACCGAGATCAATTAGGCTACACACCACAGGAAAGTTACCTTTTCTCTGATACGATTGAGAACAATATCGGCTTCGCTATCAACCAGCCAAACCTAAGTTTGGTCGTAGAAATGGCGAAAAAAGCAGATGTTCATAAAAACATTGAAGAATTCAAAGAGCAGTATGAAACGATGGTGGGTGAACGCGGCGTGATGCTCTCTGGTGGGCAGAAACAGAGGATTTGCATAGCCAGAGCAATGATAAAGCAACCCAATATCCTGATCTTTGATGACTGCCTGTCTGCCCTGGATACAGAAACTGAAGAGAATATACTTCAGAATATAGACAAAGACCTCAAATCCACCACTTCAATCATCATAACCCACAGAGAATCAAGCGCAAAAAGAGCTGACAAAATCCTATATTTGAATTAATTCCATTAATAATTGTTAATAAACTTATCAAATATTTAAGAAAAACACCCATTTTCAAGGTTTTTTTAACAAAACATTTTGAATTTCAGAGAATTCTGTTATATTTGTTAATACAGATTTCTAAAAAAATATTGAACGATGAGTGAATTTAAGGAACGACATGAGAATGAGATTTTCACTAAAGTGTTGAAAGCAGGCAGAAGAACGTATTTCTTTGATGTGCGGGAAACCAAAGCAGGTGATTACTATTTGACCATTACCGAAAGTAAAAAGAATTTTGGGGAAAATGGAGAAGCAACTTTTGAAAAACACAAGATTTATCTTTATAAAGAAGACTTCAAAAGTTTCCAGGAATTATTTAACGACTCTACAGACTTTATCATCCAACAAAAAGGAGAAGATGTAATCTCTGAAAGACACGAAAAAGACTTCAAATCAAAATCTTACACAATAGAATCCGACGAGGAGGTCTAAAGTTACAAGATCAAAACCAAACGCATTTGTCCAGATGCGTTTTTTTTGTTTGGTTTATAAAAATAAAGAAGCATCTCATAACTGAGATGCTTCTTCTAATTTGGGGTGAATGAGGGGTCTCGAACCCCCGACCTCCGGAACCACAATCCGGCGCTCTAACCAACTGAGCTACAATCACCGTTTTTGCGTGTGCAAATATAGCATTTTATCGTTTAATCACAAATTATTCCATCAAAATTTTTCATTGCCATTAATTTTTCTGTTGTAAAGCCTTCTGCAAACGCAACGCCAGAAAGCCTACCTAGATCCTGAGCTCTGTAAGTGAGGCTCTCCAGAAAATCTTTTGTTGCGATAGGAGTTACAGGTTCATTAGATTCTGGATTGTAGAATTGGGTCTTATATGCCATACAAGCATTTATTTTTTGATCAAGAAACCCCGTAATATCGATCACAAATTCTGGCACTACATTTTTCCATTGGATGTAATGGAAAATATGTTTGGGTCTCCAGACTTGCTGTTGCTGCTTGTTGTCAAAAGTTTCAATCTTTTGCAGCCCCGCTAAGAAACATGCATCTGAAACTAATTTGGCCGCCTTTGCGTGGTCAGGATGCCGGTCATCTATTGCATTTGCAAGGACAATCTCTGGTCTGTATTTTCTTATTTTTTCAACAATTTTGAGTTGGTATTCTTCTGAGTTATGTAGGAAGCCATCTTTCAATTTTAGATTTTCTCTGGCACTGATTCCTAAGATCTGCGCTGCATTATGGGCTTCTTCCGCTCTGGTGACAGCAGTTCCTCTAGTGCCTAATTCTCCTTCCGTCAAATCAATAACACAAACTGTTTTCCCTTCAGAAATTAATTTGATAATTGTTCCTCCACATCCCAATTCTACATCGTCAGGATGTGCGCCAATGGCAAGAATATCACATTTCATAGACTGCTTTATTTATTTTTAATAGTTATACGGAATCGCTGCTTAACGCAACCTCATATTCAAAATAGGTACACAAAAGTACTAAAAACAAAACTTCCCAATCTTACGAATTGGGAAGTTTCAGTTGATCTATTTCTAGATTATTGATTAAGTGTCTTTTGCAACGCGAGAGCATCTTCATAACTTGGATTAAGCGCCAATGATTTAGCAACATTCGTTTTCGCTTTTTCTTTATCACTGTCTTTTGCAATAAAAGCAATTGCAAAATACGCGTAAGACATTGTTTCCTTATTAGCTTCCTGATCTGCAGCTGACTTAGCCATCAAGGTATCAATATACTTTTGGTACGCAGAAGCCGCTAACTCTTGGCTACCTGCTTGCTGATAAGCATAACCCTGACTGTAATAAGCCGGCTCCCAAGTTGGAAGCAAAGTGATCATCTTCTGCCAAGTTAGGATCGCACCATTCCAGTTTTTTATATCCTGGTACGCCTGTGCCAATTTGTAGATGGCATCTGTATCCTGAGCATTGGCTGCCACTTTGGATTTCAACGCTTCAATTTCCGGTGATGTTCCGGCTGCATCAGCAGAAATACCTGCCAGTCCTCCTTTGATTTTCGCTAGCTCTTCGTCCCAGTTTAGTGTTTCGTCTTTTGCTGTTTTAGCAAATGCCACCTTTTGCTTAGCAATAGCTTCCAACTCCGCTTTTTTAGCTGTGTCTTTTTCGTCTTTCGCTAAACCAGCAGCAATCAAACCTTGCAAACCTTCGTCAGAAGCCTGCACTCTGGATTTATCTGCTTGAGATAAGAAAGTGTCCATACTTTGTTTAGCTTCTATATATTTTCCTTCTCCATACAAGATATATGCTCTCAACTTGTGTTTGATAGGATCTGTCACTTTATCAAATACAGAATCTAATGTTATTTTTGCATTGGCATAATCTTCATTAGAGAAATATAGTTTTGCAATTTCCAACTGGGTATAAGGATCTTCATCTGCATACTTGGTATAATTGATCAAATTCTGAGTAGCCTCTGCATTTTTTTGATACTTGATATTGAATCCTGCCAAAGCTTTATAAGCCGGCGCATAAGTTGGATCTACGGCAATGGCTTTGTCAATGTTTGTTTTTGCCTGTTGCCATTGTTGTGCTGCAATCCAAAGCGTTCCTTTTCTTGTATAAACAGACGCTTTATTCTTAGCAACCGATTCTGCTCTGTCGTAAGCCGTCATTGCATTTCCCGGATCCTTTTTGATTCTGTACGCATCACCCAAAGAGTAATAATAATTGGCAGGAACACCAGCTTTTTGCGATTTTTCGATTGCTTTATTCAAGAAACCAATCGCAAGGTCAGGCGAACTGTTTTTTTCAAACAAAGTCAACGCTTCTCCAGCTCTGAAAAGCACTTCTGCATCTTTTTCCCTGGAATCTTTTACAATCTGCTGAATGTCTGCAATCGCAGACTTATCACCTTTACCCAGTTTGATAGATGCCAAGCCCAACTTGTTCAAATAACTCTTGGGATCAACAGCCAACCCTTTGTTAAAGCTTTCTTGTGCCAAATCAAAGTTAGGGTCAAACTGTGTTAAATATGTATTTCCTAAATAAAAATGATGACTAGCTTCCTTAGGATTTTGATTAATTAATTCCGTATAATTTTGTTTTGCCTTAGCATATTTCTGACTATCAACCAAGTTGATACCATCCTGTACAGATTGTGCAAAGCTTAAAGTTGTAAAAAAGCTTACCGCAGCTGTAACAACAATTTTTTTTGATAAATTCATTTTATTCTCTTTTTTCATTTTTTTTCGTAACTGATAAATTTTTGTGTTATCGACAATATTCAGACCAAATTAAAAAATTATATTTGATTCTTCTGTTAAAAATATATTAAAACTTAACTTACCTCATTTGAACCTCTCTGTTGAAAATGTTATAGGGCTGTAATCCTTCTTTTTCCACGATGATCTGACCCAGCTGCTGACAGGAAAATCGTATGAATGCATTTCCTAAACCGTAATAGGACTCATTCGTAATAAAGTAAAGGACTCTTGTAAATGGATAGGTCATCTTCTTCAAATGATCACCGGAAACGTCGTATGCCTTATTACCCTTGATGATCTTCAGTACTTTCAATTCATTTCTGAGTTTTTCAGCTTCTTTACCAAAAGGCCTGCTGATGGTATTGTAACTAATGACGCCAATTTTATCTGGAAAGTTTTTAAGTTGATCTGCTACATTTTCATTTCCATTAATGATAGAAAACTTCAGATCAGATGGTTTTTTTTGAAATTTCTGAGCCACAAAATTCAAATTGCTAGAGTTGATGCCATCAAAAATGAGTCTTTTTTTATCGGACTTCAATTCTGATAAAATATCTTCCATAGAAATAGATTCTAGTGGGGAATCTTTTGGTACCACAAAAAGAACAGCATCGGCCGCAAACTTTGCTGGTTTCCAAGGCAAATCGATGCGCTGGTCGTAAGCAAGTTTCTCTTTATCCGATAATTCTCTGGACATTACGACAACTCGTGTTTTTTTGTTTAGTAGATCTAGTAAGCCCAGATCTTCTTTCTTTTCCACAACAGTTATTTTTGTTTTGGGATTAAGG
Organism: Epilithonimonas tenax DSM 16811; assembly: GCF_000428485.1. Classification (GTDB taxonomy): domain Bacteria; phylum Bacteroidota; class Bacteroidia; order Flavobacteriales; family Weeksellaceae; genus Epilithonimonas; species Epilithonimonas tenax. Next base: position 115,572 of record NZ_AUAA01000003.1, read on the forward strand.
GCGGTATATCTCTCTGCCAAAGCATCTGTAACACTCTTGAAAGAGCCGTCTGTTTCTATCGTTATTTCGCCTTTATTTGGCAAATCCAGTTCTCTGGTATTATCTTTTGAACAAGAACACATCATCGCAAAACTTGCTACGACTACACAAAATACTTTTTTCATTCTAATCATTATTTTTGAATGCAAGGATTGCTCTTACAAATCTAAAAATACCATAGACAACTAACAATCCACCCAAAGGATAGGCGATATTAGAATTTATAATCAACAGGTATCTATAAGAAATAATAAATACTCCAAATGCGATATAGAGGAAACCCACTACCAAAGAAAGCCATTTTAACATATAACAAATTTAATAAAAAAAAGAGAAGTTATGAAAACTTCTCTTTTTTATAATACAGTATCATGTGAATCTTTATTGGAAATTCATTGTAACTGGTAATCTAAATCTAGATCTTACTGGTTGTCCGTTGTTTTTACCTGGAGCCCACTTTATCTTCATTCCTTTTACGGTAGCTTCAGCTTCCTTATTAAAGTCAGAATTAGGTCCATTGGCTTTGATCTGAGTTAGAGATCCATCTCTCTCAACAACGAAAGTAATTTCGGTTTTAAGAGTTCCTTCTCCCTCTAGACTTCCAGAATCAAAACTATCCGAAAATTTCTGTCTAAATTTATTAATACCTCCAGGATACTCAGCAGATTGCTCAACTGACTCATAAACCTCATTAGTCACTTTTACCTCAGCCGTTACTACTTTACCTGTTCCCGGTGGTGGTGGTGGCGGTGTATAAGTTGGTGTTTTAACACCCTCCTGATTGTTCAATCCAGTCGTCGTTTCCAACTGTTTTGTAATTGGCGGCGGCGGCGTTTCAATCTTAGGAGCTCTTTTTGGTTCTGGTACAACATTCTGAATAACCTCTTGCTTTTCCTCTTCTTTGGGAGGAGGTGGTGGTGGTGGTTCTTCTTCCTTCGGCTGTTCCAAAATCGGCTGATCTGGAAGAATCTCCATCAATTTTGCATCTACCTCTACAGCATCTTTTGCATTCATTTGTTGAATCTTAAGATAAATAAGGGGCGAAACTGCAAGAAGAATAAAAAAAGCGGTACCAATTATAAAAGATTTTGTAAGCACTTTAGGGTATGTAGTCCTAAGGTCATAAGCACCGTATTCTTTATTTCTTTTTTCAAATACAATCTCGTTAAGAGACGGATTGTAATTTAAATTTTCTTCTGCCATTTTATTTTTTTAAAAAATGATATTGTAAATTAAGAAAACTATTGTTCTCCTACTTTCTTTTTATAGATTGCCAATTCCCAAGGCTTCACATCGGTAACACCATATTGTTCGCTTTTGGTAATTGCCATCTCATCAAGAATATCTACAAAATTTTTATATACTGCGTCGTCTGTTGGCTTGATAATTACTGTAAACTTAGTCTTATCAAACGCATTAGCTTTTGCTTGCTCTATTACTTTAGTAATACCTTCTCTGTCAAAATTGGTTTCAAAAAGTGTCTGATCAGTAAGACCTGCTTGATCTTGCTGATGATAAAAAATTCTGTTGTCTTTACCAATAATAAGAGAAATTGAATTACTCAATTTAATTTCAGTATCTGGTTGTTTTTGATCTTTCTTCGGTTTTGCCGGAAGACCAAGATCCATCACGTTTGGTTTACTAAATGTTGTGGTAAACATAAAGAACATCAACATCAAGAAATTCAAATCAACCATTGGTGTCATATCTACACGGGGATTCTGCTTTTTCGAGCGGACCTTGCCGCCTTTCCCGCTATCCTCTTTTACTTGTACTTCTGCCATTTCTTATGATTTAATTTCCAGGTTTCCCTTCTTGTGATGTGATCAACCAAAATTTAAGAAAATCAATATCTCTTAAACCTTCAAACAAAGTTTTCACTTTTGGATACTTCGTAGTCACGTCCCCTTTGATCGCTAATTTATAATTAGGGTTTACGGCTAAACTCTGTTGTACCCAGTCTATCAACTGTTTGTTTGTACTGTCCATTGGGATGCCTTCTTTGGATTTAAAATCTTTCTGTTTATCTTCAGAAAGCCCTAAATATCCTTTCAATTGTCCCATAGGCACTCCTACCGCCTGTATTTTGGCAAATGCTGCTTTTTCCGGATTTGTAAAAGTCATACCATATTTTTGACCCATTTTATCCAAAAGCTCTATTCTTTCTGTTCCGTTTTCTACCGGTTGGAAATAAAATAAGCCATCTTTTGTAGCATTTATCGTCATAAGACTTGCATCAGGGAGTATTTTCTCTGATATAGATGAAGGCGGTTTTATTTGCTCCACGTCAGGCTTTTTGAACTGAGTGGTCATAATGAAGAATGTAAGAAGTAAGAATGTAACATCACACATTGCTGTCATATCCAAAGCCACTCCATGTCTTTTTGGTTTAATTCTCGCCATTATTTATTAATGTCTTTGTTAACTATTTTTATGAATTTGAAAATGTATAATGTACATTTTCGTTTGTTATGCCAGTTGTTTCTTAGTGAAACTCAGCAAAAGACTGTTGGATGCTCATAGAGATCTCATCGATCTTGTAAGTCAACCCATCAATTTTAGATGTGAAATAGTTATAAAGGATAATCGCAATTGCAGAAGTACCAATACCTAAAGCTGTATTCATCAAGGCTTCTGAGATACCGATTGATAATGCAGCAGCATCTGGTGTTCCACCTGCTTCCCCTAATGCCTGGAATGAACGGATCATACCTAGTACAGTTCCCAACAATGCTACCAATGTTGCAACAGTTCCTAATGTAGAAAGAATGTTCATATTCTTCTCCAACATTGGCATTTCTAAAGTTGTAGCCTCCTCGATCGCTTTGTTAAGGCCAGCCATTTTTTGTTCTTTGTTCAAAGTTGTATCGTGAGCTAACGCTTTGTAAGTCGTAAGACCTTCTTTTACAACATTCCCGATAGAACCTTGCTGTCTGTCGCACTCTTCAAGAGCCTCATCTACTTTGTTGGTGTTCAATAAACTTCTGATCTTAAGAACAAAGTTATCAACGTTTCCGCTACCTGCAGCTTTACTTAAAACGAAAGCACGCTCAATTGCGAAAACAATCACGATGATCATAAAAGTAATCAAAACAGGAACAAGAACTCCTCCCATGTAGATAACTCCTAAACCGTGTGGATGTAACTCAGTACCTTTGATATCAGAAAATGCTACTGAAGCAGATCCTGCGATACGTGGATCATCCTGAAAATTAGATGGATTACCTAATACAAATAAAAAGATAGCAATACCAATTGCGAATAAAATTGGAATAATTACCGCAGGATTAAGACCTCCTTTTTTTCTAGCAACTACTTGCTCGTCTGTGTTTGAAACATTCATTTCCATATTAAAACTAAATTATAATTGTTAAATTTTATTTTGTAAAATAAAGTCAAATTATTTAAAAATGCAAACTAAATAATGTTACTTTTTGTTTTTTTTATCAACGCCCTATCAAGTCTATTAAGGTATCATTAAAATTAAACATATATTTTATGAATTTATTATCAATATTTCGAAACATTCTAAAATAATACCAAAAAATGCGAATTATTTTTATGTTTAGAAATTCAATAATATCATTTACAATATACAATAATTTTTTGTTAAACTCTAAGCACCCGCTCTTTCATTGCTTACTTATGACACAATATTGATGATTTTCTTTGGGACAAAGATGAAATTTTTCACCGTTTTTCCATCCAAGTACCTTTTTGTATCCTCATTTTCCAAAATAATTTTCTCAACTTCTTGCTTTCCTAATTCAGAAGCCAATTTTATTTTGAATTTCATCTTTCCGTTAAAACTTACTGGGTAATCTATCTCATCTTCTAAAAGATAAGCTTCCTCGAGCACTGGGAACTTCTCGAATTCTATAGACGAATTATTTCCAAGCAAATTCCATACCTCTTCACAGATATGCGGCGCATACGGTGAAATAATTATAGCAAGAGGTTCCAAGATTGCCTTTTTGTTGCATTTCAACTTCTGCAACTCATTCACAGCGATCATAAAGGAAGACACCGAAGTGTTGAAAGAAAAGTTCTCAATATCAAAAAGCACTTTCTTGATTAATGTATGAAGAATCTTGTATTCCTCTTTTGTAGGCTCATCATCAGAAACTTCAAACGTATCACCGTTGAAATACAAGTTCCAGAATTTTTTCAGGAACCCGTAAACGCCGCTAAGACCTTGCGTGTTCCAAGGTTTGGATTGTTCTAATGGACCAAGGAACATTTCGTACAATCTTAAACCGTCTGCGCCATATTCATTACAAATATCATCTGGGTTGACGACATTGTATTTTGACTTGGACATTTTTTCTACTTCACGATTTGTGATGTACTTTCCGGCTTCCAAAATAAATTCTGCATCCGCATAATCTGGTCTCCAAGCTTTGAAAGCTTCGGTATCCAATTCGTCTGTAGTTCCTTTTAATAATGAAACATCCACGTGAATCGCCTGAGTTTTGTGTTCATCTATTAAATTTTTTGAAACAAATTGATTAGTTCCATCAATTCTGTAAACAAACGCACTCATCCCCAAAATCATCCCTTGATTAATCAACTTTTGGAAAGGCTCATTTTGCTCAATATAACCTCTGTCTTTCAAGAACATATTCCAAAAACGGGAATATAACAAATGTCCTGTTGCGTGCTCGCTTCCGCCGATGTACAAATCAACTTGTCCCCAATAATCAGTCAGTTCTTTTTTAGCAAAAACCGCATCATTGTTCGGGTCCATATATCTTAGGAAATACCAAGAACTTCCTGCCCAACCTGGCATTGTGGATAATTCTAATGGGAAAACAGTTTTATCATCAATCAAATCTGTATCAACCACTTTCTGGTTCGCTTCGTCCCAGGCAAATGTTTTCGCATTGCCTAATGGTGGGTCGCCGTCTTCTGTAGGTAGATATTTTTCAACCTCGGGAAGTTCCAACGGTAAAGCGGAATTGGGTAAAGTGTACGGCATTCCGTCCTTGTAATAGATAGGAACCGGCTCGCCCCAATATCTTTGTCTGGAGAAAATCGCATCACGCTGTCTGTAATTCGTTGTTCCGTGACCAATTCCTCGGTTTTCGATTTCAGTAATTATTTTCGATTTCGCCTCCTTATAATGAAGACCGTTCAAGAAATCAGAATTCACACAAACCGAATCTTTAGAATCGTAAGCTTCTTCCTGAACATCTACATCAGATTCTACAACCTTGATGATGTCCAAATTAAATTTCTTCGCAAATCTATGGTCGCGCTCGTCGTGCGCAGGAACAGCCATCACAGCGCCAGTTCCGTAACCCATCAACACATAATCCGAAATGTAAACCGGAATATTTTTCCCAGTAAACGGATTGATGGCATAACTTCCCGTGAAAGCACCACTCACGTTTTTCACGTCGGCCATTCTATCACGTTCTGTTTTTTTGGAAGTTTCTTCTATGTAATGATCAACCTCAGTTTTTTGTTCTGGAGTTGTTAAATTTTGTACCAAAGGATTTTCCGGCGCCAAAACCATAAAGGTTGCTCCGAAAATTGTGTCTGGTCTTGTAGTAAAAACTTCAATCGTTTCTCCATTTTCAGTTGCGAATCTTACCTGCGCGCCCTGAGATTTCCCAATCCAATATTCCTGAGCATCTTTCAAAGGCTGAGGCCAGTCCAAAGTTTTCAAACCTTGCAACAATCTTTCTGAGTATGCAGAAATCCTCATACTCCACTGCATCATTTTCTTTTGAAAAACAGGATAACCACCTCTCTCGGATTTGCCGTCTTTGATTTCGTCGTTGGCCAAAACTGTCCCCAATGCAGGACACCAGTTCACGGTCGTTTCCGCACGGAAAGCCAAACGGTAATTTAATAATACCTCTTCTTTCTTAATATCAGAATAATTTTTCCATTCTTCAGAAGTGAAATTTAATTCTTCATTTTGATTGGCATCTAATTCTTCCGTTCCTTTTCCCTCAAAATGTTTGATTAAGGTTTCGATAGATTCTGCCTTGTCCGTATCTTTATTGTACCACGAATGAAACAACTGGATAAAAATCCACTGCGTCCATTGATAATAAGAAGCATCCGAAGTTCTCACTTCCCGGCTCCAGTCAAAAGAGAAACCGATTTTCCTTAATTGCTCCTCGTATCTCGTGATATTTTGCTCCGTTGTAATGGCAGGATGCGTTCCGGTTTGGATTGCATATTGCTCAGCAGGAAGTCCAAAACTGTCATAACCCACAGGATGCAACACATTGAAACCCTGATGTCTTTTGAATCTCGCATAGATATCCGACGCAATGTATCCCAGCGGATGACCCACGTGAAGTCCCGCTCCGGAAGGATACGGAAACATATCGAGGACGTAGAATTTCGGTTTATCGGTTGAGTCGGAAGTCTTGTAAGTTTGGTTGTCTTCCCAGTATTTCTGCCACTTTTTTTCTATCTGCTGATGGTCGTAAAACATTCTATAAAGTAAGAATTAGTAATGAATAATTTTTTTAAGAGTCACAAAGTTAAGATTTTGAAATAAATAGACAATTTTAAATTTTCGAGTTCACATTTCAACATTTATAATTATTTGGGCGCCTTTATCCGTCCTCCGTTCCCGCTTTTTTCTTTTTTCCCAATCCTTTCCCAACGCAAAAAAAATAAAAAGAGCTCTACTCAGGCCGGGGCGCAGATTCCAGCTCCGAATCAACATTTGTCATTAAAAAGGAAGTGACGCACAAAAAAGACAGAAGTCTTTGACTCCGCTCAGACTGACAATTAAAAAAACACAGTTAGTATTAGAGATGTCACACTGAGCGGAGTCGAAGTGTTTTCATTGTAAAAAAGTCTATTATCTCAAAGTCTATTATCTGAAAAATCATTATCTTAAAGTCTATATCTTTATCTTTGTCAAAAATCGCAAGTGCCAGAAATCTCAATCATCACACCGAGCTACAATTCTTCAAAATATTTGGGTGAAACCATCGCTTCTGTCCTCAATCAAACTTTTCCGGATTGGGAATGGCTCATTACCGATGATTGCTCAACCGACAATTCTATAGAAATTCTGGAAAAGCAAAATGACCCAAGAATCAAAGTTTTCAAGGCTGAGAAAAACGGGGGCGCAGGACACGCAAGAAATATTTCCCTTGAAAACGCAACAGGAAGATTCATCACTTTTTTGGACGCAGACGACTTTTGGGAACCGAATTTCCTCGAAGAAATGATCAACTTTATGAAATCTGAAAATACAGAATTGGCCTACTCCACTTATTCCCGTTGCGACGAAAATCTGAATCCTACAATTGGCGATTTCGAAGCAGACACGATTGTGAATTTTAATAATCTTCTAAAAACTTGTCGATTATCTTTGTTAGCTTCGATGTATGATTCCAAACGAGTGGGGAAATTCTATTTTCCCGAAGGCACCAAACGCGAAGACCACGTGATGTGGCTGGAACTTTTGAAGAAAATCCCACAAGGAAAACCCTTAAAAAAAACCTTATCAAAATACCGAATGCTGGCCAACAGCGTTTCCAGAAATAAGATGAACATTATGAAAGACCAATATTTGGTGTACAAAGATTATATGAAATTTTCGACTTTGAAATCGTTGTATTACACGGCGAATTGGGCTTTCAACGGTTTTATCAAATATTCTAAAATCTTCAATTAATGGAATATTCAAAAGAATTCAAGCAGGCTTTGAGTGAGTTTTCTCCAGCGGAAAAAGACAAATTGATTTTCCGACTGTTGAAGAAAGATAAATTGCTTTCCAAAAAACTTTATTTCGAATTGATTGACCTTGAAAACGTTGATGACAAACGTGATGCGATGGAAGAAAACATCCGTGAGAAAGTTTCTTTGGCTTCAAAATACATTGCGAACCAGAAATATTTCCTCGTTCTCATCAGAAAAATAAGTGCCGAAATCACTGAACACGTAAAAATAACGACCGACAAATTCGGTGATGTTTCGTTGAATTTATTTCTAATTAACGAAATCTTAGAATACAACGAGAAACTTGCGACACAAAGATTTGACAGCGTTTACAAGCTTTACATTTATCTCATCAATAAAATCTTCAAAGCCCTGACTTTGACCAAAAAACTGGATGAAGATTACTGGCTGGAAATCGATGAATTTTTGGAAAACCTCAATGAAAAAATCGATAGCAATATCTATTTCCAGAAACTTTGCACAAACAATGGCTTAGATTTCAATTGGCTGAAATGCGAAAACATTCCCGACCATTTCGAATTGATTGTGAAAGGAATTAAGAGTGAAGGGTTTTTGAGGTAGATTAATCTAAATCCATATTTTCTTTGAAGTCTTTGGAAAATTTGAAACCTTTCGTTTTCAAGAATTCTATTAATTCAAAATTCCCTTGGAATCCATATATTATAACAATCTCGCTTTTATTATTAAATACAAAATTCCACATTTTAGGATTGTAGTTATATTCATACTTTGCCAAGTTAAAGACCTCGTAAGGCATCCTTTTAAAAATGCCATTAAAATTGTGAGCAAATTCATTTTCATAAACTATTGTCTTGAAATCTTTTACTTTAAAAACACTTTTATAAGGATATCCGCTCAGTAAATCGATAGAAGTAAAATGAATTGATAATAGTTTGCTATTCTTAAATTCTTCAGAATTCAACATTCCAACAGCTAATATGCCTTTTGTTCTTTTAATAAATTTACCATCTTTCATTCTATACTCCACAAAACTTTCTACAAAATTTTTAATAGTTTTCTTGTCCTGAGAAAAACTCAACACTGAAATTAAAAATAATAAAATAGAAAGTTTGATTTTCATAAACTCAATATTTTCTTCAAAATAATCTCCGTAGAATTTGGCTGAGATTTCACAAAATCGCCGGCATTTTTTGCCATTTCTTTCAAGAAAGAAACTTCACCTTCATTGGTGGTCAAATCTTTTTTCATCACTTCCTCGATGAAAGCTGCTGCGGTTACAAAATCATCAAAATGCTTCCCGCCTTTTGCTGTAACCAAATCATCTGCCTCTGGATTTTTCTGATATTGATTTCCGAAAATGACGGGAACCGAATAAACCGCCGCTTCCAAAATATTATGCAATCCCGCCGAATGAAAACCGCCGCCGACAACCGCCAAATCTGCATAAGAATACAATTTGGAGAGTTTTCCAATGCTATCGATGATTAGAATTTGATAATTCGAAGTTTGAAGCGTTGGAGAATTGGAAAGTGCGCTGTACAGAATTGCGTTTGGAAATAATTTCAGCAAATGCGGAATGCGATGCAAGTCGTGCGGCACAATGGCGAACTTGGTTTCGGGGAGTTTTTTGACCAAAAGCTGGGCAACGTCCTCTTCGGTTTGCCAACTGCTTCCGAAAACGATTAGTTTTTGAATGCCTTTGAAATCTTCAATAAAATCCAAATGATTGTCCCTGTCCAAAAATTGTTTCACGCGGTCAAATCTCGTGTCGCCGGAAACGGAGGAATTAATTAAGCCAACATTTTTTGCCAAGGCAGAAGATTTGATGGTCTGATGAAAAAACCAATCGATGTTGTTTTTCAGTTGTTTGACGAACCATTTTCCGTAATTTTCAAAGAAGATTTGATGTTCATAAAACAATGCGGAGATCACATAAATTTTTGTTCCTCTATTTTTCAGTTCACTTAAAAGATTGTACCAATAGTCATATTTTACCGTAAAGAAGATCTGACAATCAAAGCTGTAAACAAAGTCCTGAACGTCTTTCTTTTTATCGAAAGGCAAATAACAAATTGCATCTGCCAAGTGTTTTTTCTTCCTCACATTTTCGTAACCTGAAGGTGAAAAGAATGTGATTAAAACTTTATAATCTTGGAACTGTTCTTTCAGTTTTTCCAAGACTGGCAAACCTTGCTCGTATTCGCCTAAGCTGGAAGCGTGCATCCACAAGACTTTATCTTTGGGAGAAAAAGCATTTCTTACGATTTCCAAAGATTGTTTTCTGCCTCGGATTCCTTTTTGGGTTTTGGAATTGATGAGTGCAAAGACCTGCATCCCAAAAATCATCAGGCGGACGAAAAGATTGTATAGCGATGTCATCTTTTATTTTTCTACGGCAAATCTAAGGATTCTGACAGACTTTTAGAAAACAGAGAGGAGATAAAATACTAATTTTGCTTTCCACTTCGGATGCTGCAATTGTGAAAAGCAAAATTAAAAACAAGTGTTATCTGGCGCAGCATCTGCAGCCCGACTTGAACGGAGCTCTTTTTGCTATTGCAATTATTGAAAGCTTCTGCTGATAAGCCCAGATCGGCTGCAATAGCAAAAAAGCGGGAGTGGAAGGCGGACAAGCTGCCATAAAAAATGGAATAAAACGATTTCGACGAATGAAAATTACCTGCCTTAATTTTTCAAATATCAGAAAGTTGAAAATTATTGTAAAAAAGTTTTCAAATACTTGTGGAGCAAAATAAAAGCTGTATATTTGCAATCTGAAAATTTAACAGTAATTACGAACTAAATATATTAGTGATGAGTAAAAGAACATTCCAACCATCTGAGAGAAAAAGAAGAAACAAACACGGTTTCCGTGAAAGAATGTCTACACCAAACGGAAGACGAGTGTTGGCAGCTAGAAGAGCGAAAGGCAGAAAGAGTTTAACTGTTAGTGCATCTCGCGCTAAGAGATAATTTTCTTAAAATTATTATATACATAAAGTGTCTGGACATTGTTTCAGACATTTTTTGTTGTTAAAATTTCCCAAAAATAGAAGCATTACAAGATGTTTTTATTATTTTTGAATTGATGATTTGTTTAATCATTTATCAATTATAACTTATCAATTATGCCGCACAGAAACGACCCGGGAGTAGATATTATAGATCTAAGCAACGCTAAGATTGTCCAGAAAAATTTCACAGTCCTGAATGATGTTGACCTTCATATCAAAAAAGGAAAATTCTGCTACCTTATTGGAAAAACAGGCTCCGGAAAGAGTTCTCTTTTGAAAGTGCTTTACGGACAATTGCCTCTGCAGGGCGGAAGCGGACAGGTTGCAGGATTCGATTTGAAAAAACTGAAACAATCGGAAGTCCCTAACCTGAGAAGAAAACTGGGAATTGTTTTCCAGGATTTCCAGCTTTTACCAGACAGAAATATTGAAAAAAATCTTCTATTCGTTTTACAAGCCACTGGCTGGAAAGACAAACTGAAAATGGAAACCAGAATAGATGAAGTTCTCTCTAGCGTGGGGATGAAAACCAAAAAGCACAAAATGCCGCATCAACTTTCCGGAGGCGAGCAACAGCGTGCTGCAATTGCAAGAGCTTTGTTAAACCATCCAGAATTAATCCTTGCAGATGAGCCGACAGGAAATCTTGACCCAGAGACTTCAAACGACATTATGACGCTTCTAAAGAACCTTGCGGAAGAAAACCATTGCGCAGTGGTAATGGCGACGCACGATTATCATATGATCCAGAATTATCCGGGTGAAGCCATCCGTTGCGAGAATGGACAGGTTTCTGTCTTGGATACAGCGGAACTTTTTGAATAAATCGAAGAAGTTAGAGATTAGAATTTAGATGTTAGATTTAATTCTAACCTTTTTAAAATACAGAACCTTTCTGAACTATCAGAGAGGTTTTTTGTTGAAGAGATGGAAGTCTTTTGTAAGTTCGAGATATTCGTCGGAATAAACTCTTGGCGCTTTTTCTATGACGAATTTTTCCACTTTGGTTGCTGATTCTTTAAACGCATATTCTAAAACTAAACGTTTCGGTTCTGAGCTTTTGATACCTTTGATACTCACTTTTCTTTGAAGGAATAAATTATTATTAAAACAAATCTTGGTGAATTCTTTTTCAGAATCAATTGGAATAATGACTGTGAAAAGTCCATTTTCAGAAAGCAACTGACTTGATTTTATTATTAAATCAAGGAAATTCAATTCTAATCTTTGTCTCGCCAGAATATCTTTTTCTGAAGAATTGATTTCAAAATATGGCGGGTTTGAAATAATCAAATCAAACTTTTCTTCGGTTTCAAAGTTTTTAAAATCCTGAAGCTGGCTGTTGATCCTATCAAAAAAAGGAGAATTTGAGAAATTAGTTTGAGAAACAACGACAGCGTCAGAATTAATATCAATGGCTAAAATCTTCGCTTCCGGATTCCTTTGAGCTATCATTAATGAAATAATCCCCGTTCCTGTTCCAACTTCCAAGATATTTTTTGCTTCAGAAACATTCGCCAAAGTACCAAGCAAAACCGCATCTGTTCCCACACGGAAAACATCAGAATTTTGCAAGATATCAAACTGTTGAAATCGGAAAGTTTTCATTAATTATAAATTGGAAGGCATAGAAATGGTGAAAGACGCTCCTTTGTCTTCTTCAGAAACCACAGTGATTGTACCGTTGTAATCCTCAACCATCCGTTTTACCATCGTCAATCCGATTCCCATTCCGCTATTTTTGGATGTGAAATTTGGATCAAAGATCTTGTCTAATTTATCTTGCGAAATCCCTACGCCATTATCTTCCACAGTTATTCGGATTCGTTTTTCAATCTTTTCAAGATCAACATTGATGACTGATTTTCGCCCTTCCGCTTTTGCGTGGCTGGCATTGGTCACCAGATTCGTAATGATCCTGGTAAGGTAATCGCGGTCTATTTTCATGAGAATTTGATCCTGATTGGCGTGTACAAAGATATTTTCATCACTGAAGATCGTGAGTGCATTCCTCACTTCTTTGTTGAGAGAGATTTCCTCGTCGTGTTTATCCGGCAACTGTGCGAATTGTGAAAAGGCACTAGCCACTCTACTGATCACATCGATCTGACCGATGACCACCTCGCTCAGGTTTTTCACCTTACTGTTGATATTCGGATCAGCAGGGTCAAATTTCCTTTCGAAGTTCTGCATCATCAACTTCATAGGTGTCAACGGATTTTTGACCTCGTGCGCCACTTGCTTCGCCATCTCCTGCCAGGCAGATTGTTTTTCGATGTAACTGAGACGCTCACGCTGATCGGCAATCTCTGCGATCATTTTGTTATAGGCTTTCACCAAAGCATTCAGCTCATCATTTTTATAATATTTGATGGGCTTCAAGTTTTTATCAAACAAATTAATCCGGCTAATCATCGAGGTAAATCTGACAATCGCTTCCGTCAGGTTGTTGGAGATGATCCAGCTGAGCCATATACTGAAGATAATGATCAAAATATTAACACCTATAATATAAGCGAAGTAATGCTTAAAAACCTCCATATAAGCACTCTCATTGTGATAATATGGGAAGTAGATATAGGCAATATCCTCCAGCATATTATTTTTCAGAACCATATAAGAAGACACGATGCTCGCCCCTAACTTCTCATCATAAGACTTGTCGTCATACTGCTTACCGTTCTTCCTGATGTCTATCAACACTTTGGAAGGCATCTTCTTTTGCTCCACAAGATGCGGATCTTTATTGGACAGAAGGTAGTTTCCTTCCAGATCATAAATGATAATATCGTGCTTGTTAATATCAGCGATCTCGTAGATCTCATTCTCCAACACGCGCGGAATATCGTAGGTCTGAACCTGAGAATGGCTGAGCGCATAATCCAGAGAGGCGAGCAGCGCTTGTGATTTGTTCTGCATATCTGTTTTGCTCTGCATCTTCGCATTATCCCGCAAGATTACAAAAGACAATGCTGCCGACGTGACAACACTCAAGATACAAATCGTAAGAAACCCAATAAAAACCCTATTCCTCAGCCGGTAGCCTTTGTAATCACTTAATGACATTCTTTTTTTCCATATGTAGTTTTAATTTTATTAACGGACATATGCACTCGCCTATGCTATCAAAATCTCTGTTCTAGATGACTTTTTGGGATTTCAACAGTTTGGCAACGTATTTTCCGATAATATCGAATTCCAGATTCACCACATCGCCCTTTTTGAGGTTTTTCATATTGGTAAACTCCCAAGTGTATGGAATTATCGCTACAGAAAACTTCCCGTCTCCGCTCTCAGCAACCGTTAAGCTGATTCCATTCACTGTAATCGAGCCTTGCGGAACAGTTGTATATTCTGCAGATTCCTCGTAATTGATGGTAATGAAATAACTTCCGTCCTGATTTTCGATATTTTCCACAGTTCCCGTTTTGTCCACATGACCTTGCACGATGTGTCCGTCCAGTCTTCCTTCGAAGCGCAAACACCGTTCCAAGTTGACTTCCGTCCCAACATTCCAAAAATGAAGATTGGTTTTTTCCAGCGTTTCGTTGATGGCCGTCACTTTATAAGTATTCTCCGTAATCTCAACCACCGTGAGGCAACAACCATTATGAGCCAGACTTTGGTCGATTTTCAACTCCTGAGTGAAAGGTCCGCTTAGCGTCACATCGATATTACTTTCGTTTCTGTCAATTTTCTCTACTTTTCCAGTAGCTTCAATAATTCCTGTAAACATTTTCGTTTTGTATTTTTAAATTTTTAGGAGCTTAATCCCGCTTTCCACTATATCTTTTTCGCTTCACGTTTTGTCAGACTGAGGTTCTCGAAGTCCAAGCGAAAAAGGATGCCGTTGCAATCGGGGCTATAGGCTTCGTCTTTCTTAGAAACTATACACTTTTTAAACAATCTTCCTCCCTTTAGGGTTGGGGCAAAGAAAATGGTTTAAAAAAATATTAGCGTCCCTTTCATAAGAAAACCTATCCTAAAAAATTGTAATTTTGTAAATTCTTTATAAATGTCAAAGATAAACAAATGAGCTCCAAACACCATAAAATCAGAGTAGGAATTTCAATTGGCGATTTCAACGGAATCGGTCCCGAGATCATCCTCAAATCTCTGAAAGATAAAACCATCACAGACTTTTTTACGCCCGTCATCTTTGGATCTGGAAAACTTTTCACTTATCAGAAAAATGTGTTTAAACTTCAGACCAATTTCAATTACATCAACGAAGCGAAAGAAGCTCAGGCCGGAAAAATCAATATGGTAAATCTGACCAAGGAGAACAGTACTATAGAATTTGGTATCCCAACAGAAGAATCCACAAAAATGGCCATCGATTCTTTGAATGCTGCGACCGAAGCTTTATTGTCTAAAGAAATCGACGTTCTGGTAACGGCGCCCATCAACAAGGACGAAATGATGAAATATGGTTTCGCTCACGCTGGGCACACCGGATACTTCGAAGAAAAAGCAGGCAAAAAAGGGGTCATGTTTATGGTTAGCGAAGCTCTGAAGGTAGCCGTTTCCACACACCACATTCCGGTTGCCGAGATTGCTACAAACATTACCAAAGAAAACTTAACGAAACAAATCAAGCAACTCGTTGCAACATTGAAAGAAGATTTCTGCGTAGAAAAACCAAAAATCGCCGTTCTTGGACTCAACCCGCATGCTGGCGACGGTGGCGTGATCGGCAAAGAAGAAATCGAAATTATCCAACCTGCCATTCAGGATTTATTCAATGCAGGCATCATGGCTTTCGGTCCTTATCCGGCAGACAGTTTTTTCCAACCGGAGAAATATAAGGCATTCGACGCCGTCTTGGCAATGTACCACGACCAAGGATTGGCACCGTTCAAAACGATTGCCTACGAAGAAGGCGTGAACTACACTGCCGGATTACCTTTTATAAGAACTTCACCAGACCACGGCGTTGCTTACGATATTGCGGGAAAAAATATGGCAGACGAAACATCTTTTTCCGAAGCTATTTTTACAGCCATCAATATTTTTAAAAGCAGAGACGAGTATCAGGAATTGAGAGCGCACCGTCTCCGTCCGAAAGCAACCCACGCTCACAGCGGACCAGACGAGGATTTACCAAAAGAAAGCTAAAACTTTCTTCAAAATTGAAACATTAAAATAAATTTTGGAGGACTAATTTTTTGCAATTCAAGTATTTCCAAAAAATATTTTGTTATTTGAAAAAATTAAATTATTTTTGCAAACCATTTTTATGGACAGATTTAGAAACTACGACATTGCTTTCGTAGGCTTAAAAGCAGGAAAGCACGATTTCAATTACGAAATCACTCAGGCGTTCTTTGATTTATTTGAGACTGAACAGGAGTTTTTCAAGCCCAATATTAATGTCAATGTTCTTTTGGACAAGCACACGACATTTTTGGAATTCATATTCGAAGTTACAGGAACGGTTCAATTGATTTGCGACATTAGCAATGAGGAATTTTCCGAAAACATAGAAAACGATTTGAAAGTTCTTGTAAAATTTGGAGAGGAATACGATGACAGCAACGAAGATGTGATCACGATCAACAGAAAAGACAGCGATTTTAACATCGCGAATCTGATCTACGAAACGGTGGTTTTATCAATCCCAATGAAGAAAGTAGCACCTTCTGTAAAAGATAATGATGAGTATCAAAATCTTTTAGACCAATACAGTCCAAAAATAATCGAGAAAGATGAAGAGGAACAAACCGACCCAAGATGGGAAGCTTTGAAGAAATTAAAAGACAACAATTAAGAAATAACAATATAATTCGGTAAGAATTTTTAAAAAGTACTCACAATGGCACATCCTAAAAGAAGACAGTCGTCTACAAGAAGAGATAAAAGAAGAACACACTACAAAGCTGTAGTTCCTCAATTGGCTAAAGACGCAACGTCTGGCGAAATGCACTTATACCACAGAGCGCACTGGCACGAAGGAAAACTATACTACAGAGGAAAAGTTGTAGTAGAGAAAACTGTAGAAACTATAGAAGAAAATTAAGATTTATCTTTGATAATCTTATACTTAGCATAAAAAACCACTCGGATTTTATTAATTTGGGTGGTTTTTTATTATATTTGGCGTTCAAAACATTTAAAATTTTATGGATATAAAAGACATTCAGAATCTTGTAAGATTTGTAGCAAAAGCAGGAGTTTCCGAAGTGAAATATAAAAATAAAGACTTCGAAATCTACATCAAAACACCACTTGGAGGCGAGCCTGTAAGCTATGTAACACCACAGGTTTCTTATCAAACTCCTTTTTCTGCACCGGCTGCAAGTCCAGTTTCTGCCTCTAACGATCATTCTGAAGCAACAAACGCTTCTGATGACAGCAAATATATTACGATTAAATCCCCAATGATCGGAACTTTCTACAGAAAACCTTCTCCAGATAAAGAAGTTTTCGCAAACGTAGGCGATTCTGTAACAGAAGGGAAAGTAGTTTGCGTGATAGAAGCCATGAAGCTTTTCAACCAGATAGAATCAGAAGTTAGCGGAAAAATCGTGAAAATATTAGTAGAAGATGCTTCTCCTGTAGAATATGATCAACCATTATTTTTAGTTGACCCTTCTTAAGGAATTTTAGATGAAAGATTATAAATTTTAGATGGAAATCGATTCGTTTAAAATTAATTTAAAATTCAAAATTTAAAATTTAAAATTTCTAAAAAGATGTTCAAAAAAATATTGATCGCAAACCGTGGTGAGATCGCAATGCGAATCTTGCGTACGGCTAAGGAAATGGGAATCAAAACGGTAGCTGTTTACTCAACTGCCGATAAAGACAGTCTTCACGTGCGTTTTGCGGACGAAGCAGTTTGCATTGGTCCACCAATGAGTAAAGACTCTTATCTTAAAATCCCCAATATCATTGCTGCTGCAGAAATTACGAATGCAGACGCCATCCATCCTGGTTACGGATTTCTTTCGGAGAACGCCAACTTCTCTAGAATATGTGCTAAAAACGGCATCAAATTCATTGGAGCCACCCCAGAACAGATCGAAAAAATGGGAGACAAAGCCACGGCTAAGGCAACCATGAAAGCAGCCGGAATCCCTTGCGTTCCAGGCTCTGAAGGTTTGATCGATTCTTACGAAGATGCTAAAAAAACCGCAAAAGAAACAGGCTATCCTGTCATGATCAAAGCTACTGCCGGAGGTGGTGGAAAAGGGATGAGAGCGGTTTGGAAAGAAGAAGATCTGAAAGAACATTGGGATTCTGCAATCCAGGAAGCTGTTGCAGCTTTTGGAAACGGCGGAATGTACATGGAAAAACTGATCGAAGAGCCAAGACACATTGAGATCCAGGTTGCCGGAGATCAATTTGGTAAAGCTTGTCACCTTTCGGAAAGAGACTGTTCTATCCAAAGAAGAAATCAAAAACTGATCGAAGAAACGCCTTCTCCTTTTATGACGGATGATCTTCGTGAAAGAATGGGTGCTGCAGCTGTAAAAGCGGCAGAATATATTTCTTACGAAGGGGTTGGAACGATAGAATTTTTGGTAGACAAACACAGGAATTTCTATTTCATGGAAATGAATACGAGAATCCAGGTGGAGCATCCAATTACAGAGCAAGTGGTTGATTTTGACCTGATTCGTGAGCAGATCTTATTAGCTGCAGGAACACCAATCAGCGGAAAAAATTATTATCCAAAAAGACATTCTATCGAGTGTAGAATCAATGCTGAGGATCCTTACGCTGATTTCCGACCATCTCCGGGAAAAATTACGGAACTTAATATTCCTGGTGGAAACGGTGTACGAGTGGACACTCACGTCTATTCTGGCTACACCATTCCTTCCAACTACGATTCTATGATTGCAAAATTAATCGTTACCGCTCAAACCAGAGAAGAATCGATTGCAAAGATGAAACGTGCTTTGGAAGAATTCTATATCGAAGGTGTGAAAACAACGATTGCTTTCCACAGACAATTATTAGAAAATGAAGATTTCTTAGCTGGAAATTACACGACTAAGTTTATGGAAGACTTTGTCATGGACAGAAGTTTTGATAATCATATCTAAAAAACATTACTTATATAGATTAAAATGCCTGACTGTAAAAGTTAGGCATTTTTATTTGCTTCTATTGACATCAAATTTATTATTTTTACAAAAATTAAATTTATGTCAACAGCAGTTCAGGAAAAAAATTCTCAATACTTCATCGACCTCGAAAATCAATATGGCGCACACAATTACCATCCGCTCCCTGTGGTTTTGGATCGTGGCGAAGGCGTTTTTGTCTGGGATGTGGAAGGTAAGAGATATTATGATTTTCTTTCCGCCTACTCTGCTGTGAATCAAGGGCATTCTCATCCAAAAATTGTGGAAGCATTGGTCAATCAGGCTAAAAAATTAGCACTTACGTCGAGAGCTTTCTATAATTCAAATCTTGGAGAATATGAGAAAAAGATCACTACTTTATTTGGTTTTGATAAAGTTCTTCCTATGAATTCTGGCGCAGAAGCTGTAGAAACAGCGGTAAAACTGGCCAGAAAATGGAGTTATGAAGTCAAAGGAATTTCTGAAAATGCAGCAAAAATAGTAGTCTGTGAAAATAACTTCCATGGAAGAACGACGACAATTGTTTCTTTCTCAAATGATCCGGATGCTAATAAAAATTATGGACCTTTCACACCGGGATTTGTTAAAATTCCTTATAATGATCTTGAAGCCTTAGAGGAAACTTTGAAAAATGATGCTCAGAATATTGCAGCATTTTTGGTTGAACCAATCCAAGGTGAAGCTGGTGTTTATGTTCCAGACGAGAATTATTTAAAAACTGCTTCCGAAATTTGTAAAAAATACAATGTGCTTTTTATAGCAGACGAAGTTCAAACCGGGATTGCAAGAACCGGAAGATTAATTGCTTGTCATCACGAAGATGTACAACCTGATATTTTGATTTTAGGAAAAGCCCTTTCTGGTGGGATGTATCCTGTTTCTGCAGTCCTAGCCAATGACGAGATCATGAATGTTATCAAACCTGGCCAGCACGGTTCTACTTTCGGTGGGAATCCCATTGCCTGCGCGGTTGCAATTGCCGCTTTGGATGTGGTTGCCAATGAAAACTTATCCGAAAGATCCGAAGAATTAGGAAAGCTTTTCCGTTCTGAGATCGAAAAAGTAATTGAGAAAACAGACCTAATCACAAAAGTTCGCGGAAAAGGCCTGCTGAATGCGATCTTAATAAACGATACGCCCGACAGCAAAACAGCTTGGAATCTTTGTGTTAAGATGAAAGAAAACGGGCTTCTTGCAAAACCTACTCATGGTAACATCATCAGATTAGCTCCGCCTTTAGTGATTACAGAAGAGCAACTGTTGGATTGTGTGAAAATTATTGAGACAACGGTTTTGGATTTCGAAAAGTAAAAATGCAAGAACTGAAAGAAAAAGTAAGCGGACTCATCATCACTTTTAATGAAGAAAAAAATATTCGGGAAGTTCTTGAATGTTTTGACTTTTGTGATGAGATTATTGTTGTCGATTCTTTCAGCACAGATCAAAC
The DNA here is from genome assembly GCF_000428485.1 of Epilithonimonas tenax DSM 16811. Taxonomy (GTDB): domain Bacteria; phylum Bacteroidota; class Bacteroidia; order Flavobacteriales; family Weeksellaceae; genus Epilithonimonas; species Epilithonimonas tenax. Next base: position 135,848 of record NZ_AUAA01000003.1, read on the forward strand.
TTTAGAAATTGCAAATACATTCCCGAATGTAAAAATCCTTCAGAATACGTTTGAGGATTTCACAAAACAGAGGAATTTAGCTCTAAATACGGCCAAAAATGATTGGGTTTTATTTTTGGACGGTGATGAAAGAATCACGTCTCAGCTACGGGAAGAAATCATTGAAACAGTAAAAAATCCTAATGCAAAAGATGCTTACTATTTTTACAGAACATTCTTTGTAGGAACGAAAAAAATAAATTTTTCCGGAACTCAAAATGATAAAAATTTCCGTTTGTTCAGAAAATCAAAAGCACACTATCTGGAAAACAAAAAGGTTCACGAAACATTAAAAGTCAATGGAACTACCGGAGTTCTGAAACACAAGCTTCTCCATTATTCTTTTGAAAATTACGAATGTTTTAAAAATAAAATGTTGTCTTATGGAAAACTGAAAGGACAGGAACTTCAATTGAAAGGAGAAAAATATTCGGTCATTGTACAATGGAGCAAAGTTATTTTTAAATTTTCCAAAACTTACTTTCTCAAGTTGGGATTCTTAGACGGCATGAACGGCTTGAAAATCAGCTACCTTCAAAGCTTATATGTATATGAAACTCACAAAACTCTGAATTTAAAAGCAACTGATATATTTAAAAACAATTAGAAAAAAATGCCGACTATTGAAGTAGCTACTGGGCTAAAATAGCTTCAGTTTAAAATCATATTTTACGTCTTTACATAAACTGGCTTTTTGTTCTTAAAAAACTTATCAATAAGGTTTTTAAGTTTTTTTTGAGTACTAGATTCCTTCACCTGTATGGGAATTTGAGTAAGATCCTTTTCTTTCACCCGTTCTACTATTTCGCGAAAAGAATAATTTTTCATAAAGATTTCTTTCAGAAAATGGTCAATAATTCTGTTCCATTCATTTTTATTCCCCCAATAATGCCCAACGACTTGATAAGCAGGCTGTAATGCTGAATATTCATTCAGTCCTAAGGAGAAAGCAAACTGCTCTATTAGCCTTCTTGTTACACCATCAGCGCACATTGCATCATTAATTCCTAATGTTAATTCCAAACAATCGAAATGTCTGTTGGAAACCCCAATGAGTCCTGCATTCCACATTGCAGAATTTTCATCTATTTTAATATTATTATAGACTTTTCCATTCATCTGTTTCCACATCAACTTTTCGGTTTTTGTAGATAGACTGGATAGTTTTCCTTCTTCTATATGCATATAATTTTGTCCATTTTTCAAACCATCACGAAGCATATCCATATTCTGATAAAAAAAAGTATCACCATCTAAATATAGAATAGAATCCAAAGGATATTTTTGGGCAACCAACTGAAGTGCTTTAATTTTTACCCGCCAAAAAAATTTATATATTCCTTCCCATTCTATGATAAGATCCCGGCTGATTGGTATTATTTCTATGTTATCTTCAAAAGAGCTGAATAATAATGGATCTTCGGCAACAACGATAATTCTGTCCTCAATGTTTTTACGAGACAAGGCTGTGTACATTGAAAAATAAACTTGCTGGTAGTTATCCAAATTGTTGCCAAATACTAAATATACAATATTCATAAAATTCTTATTTAAAAGCCTTCCGAAGAATGGTAGATTGTGTTCTTATAAGGTCAAATTTAGTGAAAACCTGTAGATCTCAATTTTTTTTCGCTTGATATATTTTTATTAAATTGCAGCATAAAAAATACGGCAAGTATAGCTATCTATAAAAGTCTTTGTTTCGTCTATAAATAAACGATTTTTTAAAAGATAAATTTTTCTCAGCCACATCATTAGCATGAATAATCATCCCCTGATAAGTCTAATCATCCCTTGTTATAATGCCGAACGGTCTTTGAAAAAATGTCTTAATTCTGTTATTCAGCAATCTTATATTAACTTAGAAATTATTATTATTGATGATGGATCTACCGACGGAACGTCAAGAATCTACGAAAAATTCCTAAGCAATGATGAAAGAATAAAAATTTGTAAACAAGACAATGCAGGCGTTTCCAAAGCTAGAAATACAGGCGTAAAAGTAGCAACAGGTGAATACCTTTGTTTTGTAGATTCTGATGATTGGGTAGAACCTGACTATTGTTCGGAGCTATATGATTCACTTGTTAAAGAAAATGCGGATATTTCTATTATAGAGGCTTCTTACGAAGATGAGAACGGAAATGTTGTTTTTAACAAACCTATTTCCGAAGAGATGGTTTTTGACGGAAAAAGAGCTTTAGCCCTTTTATTGGAAGATAATGTCATACAAAGTCACCCTTGGGGTAAATTATACAAACTCTCTTTTTTTAACAATGTCAACTTTCCTGAAAATATAAAATGTTTTGAAGATTATTCAACACTATTCAAGATTTTTGATAAAGCGATAAAAGTTGTAAAATCGAACAAGAAGCTTTATCACTACATACAGCACGAAGATAGTCTTTCACACAATCTGTCTCCTGAAACTGCCTACTATTTCTATTTATCGATCATGGATGTTTTCAAATTTTGGCAAAGCACGACAGAAGTCAAAAAAAACCCAAAGATTACAAAAAACATCGTTCGGAAACTATTAATGGTTCTCAAGCGGATTCTTCGGCAGACCAACAAAGAGGAAATGAAAACTGAAAAGGAAAAAATGCGGCTGTCTTTCAAATCTTTTCTTAAATATCCAATCGCAGATATCGGTTTGGAATACTATTTCTACGTGCGTTTGTATTACTACTATCCAAATTTATACACGAAATTAATTTCAAAATAATGCTATCTATTACGCCTTTTTCGGAAATCTCCCTGAATTGCAATGCAGGTTTCATAATTGAAAGATCTAAGGCAAATCAATTATTTAGGCAAAGCATTACTTTTAAGTCTTGGCACAAATAATAGGAATAGACTAATCATCCATTTAAAAATCCGCCAGGCTACTGGATATTTTTTTATGTGCAAAACTTGCTTTACTCTTTTTGCCCGAGTTTCCTTAGCTAATTCTGCATCTTCTAGGAATGCCGGAAAATATTTGTTAAGCGTTGTCTCCCGTTCTTGTATATAAATAGGCAGGTTTTCCACCTTTGCAGAAATACCTGAAAAATCATAATAACAAATTTTGGTCTCCAAATACTTGTGTGAAACATTGTGAATACAAATCAGGACAATAAAAAACTCCCAATCTGCACAAATTTTATATGCTTCATTATAAAAAAAATAATCGCTGAATAAAGATCTTTTTATGAAGACTGCCTGATGATTAAGACCGCCATCATAAAAGAAACCAAATGTTAAATTTTCCGGCGCCTTTATCGTTTTTCTATAACCTTCATCATTAAAGAAAACAGAATCTCCATATAAAATATCAATATTAGACTCGAATTGATTTTGTATTTTTTCCAGAACATATTCATCATAAAAAAAATCACCACTATTCATAAAGATGATGTACTCTCCAGTAGATTTCCTGATACCTTTGTTCATAGCGTTATAAACTCCAGAATCCTTTTCACTAACCCAATAATCAATTTGGTTATTGCTTTCTATCAGCTCTTTACATCCATCTGTACTCCCTCCATCAATAACCAAAAATTCAAAATCAGACCAAGTCTGCTTTTTTATGGATTCAAAAGTTTTTATCAAACCTTCTTTATTATTGTAATTGATGGTAATGATTGTTAATCTAACTGACATTGTATTTAAATTTTTAGGAAATTGCTTCTTGATACACCTTCAAACATTGTTCTGCAGCATCTTTCCAATTGTATTTTTTAACTTGCTCTAATCCTTTTTTAACAAACTCCTGTCTTAATTCTTTATTATCCAATAGCATTTGGATTTTATCTTTAAGATCTTCTTCTGAATTACTATCAAAATAAATCCCTGCTTCTCCCGCAATTTCTGGAAATGAACCGTGCTTTGTTAAAATAATTGGACAACCAGACGCCATTGCTTCTAAAACAGGAATACCGAACCCTTCATACAATGAGGGGAAAACAAATAACTCAGCATTCTTATAAAAATATCCTAGTTCATTTTCTTTAAAACTCTTCTGAATTATCTGCTTTTCTAGACACAGACTTTTAATCCACTTCATTTCATCATCAATAAACTCCCCTCCACCTGCTGCAACAAGATTTAACTTGGGATTAGCTTTTAGCAAAGGAGTCATCACACTAACCAAAAATCTAAAATTTTTATAATTGGCACGAGATCCCACGTATAAAATATAACTAGCAGGCAAATTAACTTTTACATTGGGCTTAATTTTTATTGAACTACCGTGGTATATAACTTCTATTTTATCAGGCTCGATCTGAGGATAAAATTTGAGAATATCTTTCTTTGTATTGTTAGATACCGCTATTATTTTAGTTGCTTTTTTAATCAATATTGATTTGAATTCAACAACATTATAAGGATCATTCTCAAAATATTGCGGCATCAGCTCATGAATCATATCATAGACCGTAAGAACAAAAGGCTTACCATGAATTTTATCTAAGAAATAAGGATGATAATAGGTTGGCACAAACAAATCATAAGAATTCTCTTCAAAAATCTTATTGAGTAGTTGATCCGATTTTTTCTTTCTCAGCGATCTTGTACTGATTCTAAGTGCAGATAGGATATTGTAAAAGAAGTTAAGAGGTTTGTTATCAATTAATAAATCCGTATTTTTAAGATAAGCATTGTCAGATTGATAGAGTGGCAATACAATTTCTACATTCTTTTTCTTAGAAATAATAGAAAACACTTCCGTGTAATATCTTGATATTCCTCCGTATGTCTGTTGATTAAAAATTTGTGGATCTAATAGTATTTTCATAGATATTCCTTTTCATAAAGTCATAAAATTGCAAAGAAATTAAAAATGTTGTCATAAGAAATATTTTTAATACTATTTTTTTTAAAAAAAATTTAGTTTCAGAAACACTTTTCAGAAAAATTTCTGATGATTTTCTATAAATATTTTTTTGATATTTTTCTCCAATAAATAAAAAAAAAAAAAACAGATGCCTTTTTTAGAATTATTTTTTTCTAGCATTTAATTTTCATTTTTCTCTCGCAAAACCTCAATCAATTGGTTTTTAGTTTCCAATAACTCCTTTAGAAGTTCTTTATTTTCAAGAAAAACATTTTCTATATTCCCAATTTCATTATTAGAAATATGATAGATTTTTGAAGGTTTTCGTTGTAATAATTCGAAATATCAACCTCCACTATTTTAGATATTTCGTTTAAGTGTTTAAAAGAAACGAAATTTACCTATTTCCTTTTAAACATGAAAATATGCTATATAATACTTCCTCTATTGCATTTGGAGATACTATTGGTCCTAATACTGAACTTATAAGACATATCTCAACAGGACAAATATACCTATCACAAGGAAATACTTTTAGATATAGACCAGACATCAATGTTGCAAATAGATATAGGTTTAATTTAAGTGATGTCCGTCATGTTTCCAGTATAAGCAACTATATATTATCCATAACTATTACATTTTAATTATATCAAAGACGATATTGTAAGAGTATTAAGATTAATTTTTAAATATAAAATTACATCGTTAAAAGAAACAATAACATCTAATATTAAAAGAAATTATTTCTTGCATAAAATTATTTGGCAGCTCAAAATCGAGCTGCCTTTTTTTATATTAAATAAAAGTTTACTCTCTATCATACTCATCCTCCAACCTCACAATATCATCTTCTCCAAAGTAAGTTCCTGTCTGTACTTCTATGAAAACAACGGGTTTATCGCTAAGATTCATGATTCTGTGTTTTGCGCCCAACGGGATAAAAATACTTTGTCCGTAAGCTAACGGGATTTCCTCGCCATCCAAAACAATGGTTGCATTGCCTTCTATGATGGTCCATTGTTCCTGTCTTTTGTAATGGAATTGGTAAGACAGTTTCTGTCCTGGGTTTACTTCAATTCTTTTCAATTTGTAATGAGGCTCATCTGCTAATACAAAATATTTGCCCCAAGGTCTTTCTCCTATTTCTAACATCGTTGTTGTTTTAATGAGCAAAAGTACTATTTCAGAAAAGAATTACCAAATTCAAAAGGCAAAATGCTCAGAATTTCTTAATTTTGCACCACAATTTTTTAGTCATGCAATGACTTGTAAAAATCAATTTTAATTATGAAAAAAGTAAGAGTGCGGTTTGCACCCAGCCCAACAGGCGCTTTACATTTAGGCGGTGTCCGAACTGCTTTATATGATTATCTTTTTGCTAAAAATCAAGGCGGCGAGTTCGTTCTCAGAATAGAAGATACAGATACGGCAAGATATGTAGAAGGTGCCGAAGATTATATTATGAATTCTTTGGAATGGTGCGGCATCATCCCAGACGAAAGCCCGAGAGTGGGCGGACCGTATGCGCCTTACAGACAATCCGAAAGAAGAGACATCTACGACAGGTATAAAGAACAGATCTTAACGACAGACTATGCGTATCTCGCTTTTGATACGCCGGAAGAATTGGACGCAATCCGTAAAGACTTCGAAGCCAAAGGTGACGTTTTCTCTTACAATCATCAGACAAGACAACAGCTCAAAAACAGCATTTCTCTTTCTCAGGAAGAAGTTCAGAAATTACGGGATGCCAATGTCCCTTACGTCGTTCGTTTCAAAATGCCGGTTGACAGGATATTGAATCTTCAGGACATCATCAGAGGGAATTTCTCTGTCAATACCAATACTTTGGACGATAAGGTTCTGATCAAAAATGACGGAATGCCCACTTACCATTTCGCTAATGTTGTGGATGATTTTGAAATGAAAATTTCCCACGTGATCCGGGGTGAAGAATGGTTGCCGTCTATGCCATTGCACGTTTTGCTTTACGAAGCCATGAATTGGGAAGCACCGGAATTTGCTCATCTTTCACTAATCCTAAAACCAGAAGGCAAAGGAAAACTAAGCAAAAGAGACGGCGCAAAATTCGGATTTCCCGTTTTTCCGATGAATTTCAAAGATCCGGAAAGTGAGGAGATCTGGAAAGGTTACAAAGAGTCCGGCTATTTCCCGGAAGCTTTTATTAATATGACAGCATTGCTCGGTTGGACACCAGCAAACGACAGAGAAATCGTTTCTATGGACGAGATGATTGCGGAATTTGATCTTCATAAAGTTCATAAAGCGGGCGCAAGATTCGATCCGCAAAAAGCCAAATGGTTCAATCAGGAATATTTGAAGACCAAATCAAACGAAGAGGTTTTAGAATTATTGAAAGAAGTTGAAGAAGTAAAAGCGTTGGATCTTGCTGATAACAAATTATTAAAAATCGTTTCATTGATGAAAGAAAGAGCGACTTTTGTCATTGATATTTACAACGATGGAACATTCTTCTTCGAAGCGCCTACGTCTTACGACGAAAAAGCTCTGAAGAAAGCCTGGAACGATACCACTTCTTCAATCTTGAAAGATTTTTCAGCGAAATTGGAAACTTCGGAATTTGATTCAGAAACTTTGAAGGGAGCGATTCATCATTTTGCAGAAGAGCATTCTTTGGGAATGGGGAAAGTAATGATGCCACTTCGTCTGGCCTTGGTTGGAGAACTGAAAGGACCTGACGTTCCAGACATTATGAACATTATCGGCAAAGAAGAAACTTTAAAAAGAATAGAAAAAGCAATTAGCTCAAATTAATTGTCTTTTTCAAAATCGATTTATAAAAAAAACATTATTTTTGAGGGTTTAATCCAAACAAAACATGGAATATTTAGAATTTGAACAACCTGTAAAGGAATTGATAGATCAATACGAAAAATGTGTGCAACTGGGTACAGAAAGCGGCATTGATGTGGATGAATCCTGCAAAAAGATCAAAACCAAAATAGAAGAAACCAAGACCAAAATATACGGAAATCTGACGCCTTGGCAAAGAGTCCAGTTATCAAGACATCCGGACAGACCGTACACCTTAGATTACATCAATGGTTTGGCAGACGAAGGCAGTTTTGTGGAACTTCACGGTGACAGAAATTTCGGTGACGATCCTGCGATGATTGGCGGAATTGCCAGCATCAGCGGTAATACCGTGATGCTGATCGGAACTCAAAAAGGAAGAACGACCAAAGAACGCCAACACAGACGTTTCGGAATGTCGAATCCTGAAGGTTACAGAAAGGCCTTACGACTAATGAAATTGGCCGAGAAATTCAGCATTCCTGTGGTGACTTTGATTGATACGCCAGGCGCTTATCCTGGTCTTGAAGCAGAGGAGCGCGGACAAGGCGAAGCGATTGCCAGAAACATCTTCGAGATGTGCTCTCTTAAAGTGCCAATCATCACCGTCATCATAGGTGAAGGTGCTAGTGGTGGCGCATTAGGAATTGGCGTTGGAAACAAAGTCTACATGATGGAGAACACCTGGTATTCTGTGATCTCACCAGAAAACTGTTCTGCAATCCTTTGGAGAAGTTGGGAATACAAAGAAACTGCAGCAACAACAATGAAACTGACAGCAGATGATATGCTGAAGCAGGAATTGATTGACGGCATCATTCCAGAACCATTAGGAGGCGCACATTACGATGCTGCAACCACTTATGAAAATGTAAAGAAAGTGCTTTTAAAAGACATTAAAACACTATCCAAGCAAGCTCCAGAAAAGTTAGTAAACGACCGTCAGGAAAAATTCATTGCGATGGGAGAATTCAAAGGGTAAGATGCAGCTGATGGCTTTTAGCTTTTGGCTTAAGTCCTTTAAATCTAATAGAATGCAACCCTTTCAGAGTTTAAAAACTTTGAAAGGGTTTTTTATTTGTTTAAGTTTTAGCTGAATGGCATATATTGAGTTCATAAACAACAGTTCATCCCATTTTGTTATTAAATTACTGTAAAAGATTGAACACCTATGGGAGTTCTAATTCTGTATTGTTCATTTCTATTAGACAGATATTACGCCAACGGCGTATTTTCTTTGATGGAAATTCAAAGGTAAAATGGTTTCAATCTTGCGAAGCTGCAGCCCGACTTGAGTGGAGCTCTTTTTTGGATGGGGAAAAGCGCTGGCAAAAAAAGCGGGAACGGAAGGCGGAAAAGCTGCCCAAATTAGTACACGTACCAATGCCTTGAGATATAATCACAAAAAAAGCGGTTTCAAAAATTTGAAACCGCTTTTCTATTTTAGAGAAAATCTTTTGATTATTCCGCATCGAAATCAGCATCTGCATCTGCAGAAACTTTTTCGCCTTCTTCTTTAGATTTTTCTTTGTCTGCTTTTCTTTGAGATAAACCTTCTTTGATAGATTCTGAAACTACGCTCAACAACATATCAATAGATTTGGAAGCATCATCATTTCCTGGGATTACGAAATCCACTTTTCTTGGATCTGAATTGGTATCTACGATACCGAAAACTGGGATACCCAATTTTTTTGCTTCTGTTACCGCGATGTGCTCTCTCATAATATCAACTACGAAAATAGCTGAAGGAAGACGAACCATGTCTGAGATAGAACCTAAGTTTTTCTCAAGATTTGCTCTTTGACGATCAACTTGTAGTCTCTCTTTTTTAGATAAAGTTTCGAAAGTACCATCTTTCTTCATTTTATCGATAGAGTTCATTTTCTTAACTGCTTTTCTGATAGTTACAAAGTTTGTAAGCATACCACCTGGCCATCTTTCTGTAATATAAGGCATGTTAAGTTCTGCAGCGTGTTTTGCTACTACTTCTTTCGCTTGCTTTTTAGTAGCCACGAAAAGAACTTTTTTACCTGCAGAAGTTAGTTTTTCCAAAGCTACGCAAGCCTCGTCCAATTTAACAGCTGTTTTATGTAAATCTACGATGTGAATACCGTTTTTCTCCATGAAAATGTATGGAGCCATATTTGGATTCCACTTTCTAGTCATGTGACCGAAGTGTACGCCAGCCTCTAAAAGGTCTTTTACATTTGCTTTTGCCATGTTTTCTTGTTTTTTGTTAGTTTACTTTCCGCTTTTCTGCAATCAACTTTACTTTAGATGGGAGTAAAGTTTGGATGCTAAACGTAACGGGCAATATTGCTGTTGGCTTCTTGCAAATGGCAATTGGCTTTCCAGCATTGGATTAAAAAAAATTTTAAGAAATGTTTTAAAGCTACTTGCCAAAAGCCAATAGCCATAAGCTTTCTAACGTTTTGAGAACTGGAATCTCTTTCTTGCTTTTTTCTGACCGAATTTCTTTCTCTCAACCATTCTTGCGTCTCTGGTAAGCAATCCGTGTGGCTTTAGAAGCAAACGGAATTCTTCGTTGATAGCGCATAATGCTCTAGAAACGCCTAGTCTGATAGCCTCAGCTTGTCCAGTAATCCCGCCTCCGAAAACATTCACTTTAAGATCATACTGATCAACAGTTTCTGTCAATAAAAATGGCTGATTCACTTTATAAACCAAAACATCCGTACAGAAATAAGTTTTAGCGTCTTTACCGTTGATGCTAATAACGCCAGTTCCTGGCTTAACAAAAACTCTTGCAACAGAAGTTTTTCTTCTTCCGATTTTGTGTACTGTAGACATATTAATTATTTGAATTCGTTAACATTGATTACTTTAGGCTGCTGAGCTTCATGTTTGTGTTCTGTTCCTTCATATAAATAAAGGTTTTTGAACAAAGCAGAACCTAGTCTGTTTTTAGGAAGCATCCCTTTGATGGATCTTTCCAAAACTTTCAGTTCGTCTTTTTTCTTAAGCTCCTCAGCAGTCATAAACTTCTGACCACCAGGATATCCTGTATGCCAGATGTAAGTTTTATCTGCCCACTTGTTTCCGGAAAGTGTCACTTTCCCAGCGTTCAAAACGATCACATTGTCTCCGCAATCTGCGTGAGGTGTGAAGTTCGTTTTGTGCTTACCTCTCAAAATCTTTGCAACGGTAGAAGCTAATCTTCCCAACGGTTGCCCAGCAGCGTCTACAACAACCCATTCTTTATTTGCTGTAGCCTTGTTTGCCGATACTGTTTTGTAACTTAATGTATTCACAATTTATCGTTTACGATTAAACATAATTTTCCCTTACGGGTGTGCAAAGATAGGAATTATTTTCTGTCTGAAAAATTATCCTCAAAAAAAGATTTTAATTTTCTAATAATTAATGAGTTATTAATTTGCTAATGGTAATTAGCTTTATGATATTGGTCTAAAAACTGAGAACTTATGAAGTACCTATCGATTTAAAATTCTAAAATTAATATTAAATATCACTTCAGCATTTATGTATTAGAATGTAATAATCAATTATTCTTAATAAAAAGCGTTGAATTAACAGCCAATTGCAAAAAGCTAACACTAATAAGCAAATTATAAGTCTGCTTTTTTATATTTTTGAGGAAAATCTATACAATGAGCCACGGAAAACTGAGAGAAGAAAAAGACTGTCTGAATTGCGGACATCTGGTTGAGGAAAAATACTGCCCCAACTGCGGACAGCAAAACACCCAAACCAGACAGCCTTTCCATTACCTCTTCACTCATTTTGTAGAAGACTTCACGCATTACGACGGCCAATTCTGGGGAACACTCAAGAATCTACTCTTAAAACCTGGAAAACTTACGAATACTTATATGGAAGGAAAAAGGCAAAAATTTGTACCGCCTGTGAAGCTGTATATTTTTGTCAGTTTCATTACCTTTTTTCTGTTTGCTTTATTTCCGCCATTTGAGGTCAACTTCCAAGGAAAGGGAACGTCTAAAATATTACCTCAGAAAAACAAAATTACAGAGATCCAGAAAGCAATCAGTGAGGCCAGAGCCAAAGAAAAATTAGATGATGCAGACCGTTTATATATCAGTAAACTAGACGCGGCTCTCAAGGATTCTGCCAAGATTAATGAGATAGAGGGAACATTCGATATGAACAAGTCACTAGATGATGACATAAAAGTCTCGGGATACAACAACCGAAAATCTTTTGATTCTGCCGCTGCAAAAAACCCTTCGTCCTTTGATTTTATCAATGTACCGTTTGCACACAAATATTTTGAACTGAAGGAACAAGGTGTGAAGAAAGGTGATATTTTGAAAAAACTATTTGAAAATTCTTTCCACAATCTTCCAAAAGCCCTGTTTATCTACCTTCCGGTTTTTGCATTCTTTTTGTGGATATTCCATAATAAGAAGAAATGGTGGTATTTTGATCACGGGATTTTCACCCTTCATTATTTTTCTTTCCTTTTACTCAACATTTTAATTTTTTCGTTCCTAAATAAATTAACCGAAGCCATACCTATTGGTGCCATCAATTGGATATTATACTTGGTAATGACAGGGATGGTTCTCTACAGCGGCGTTTATTTCTTTATTGCACACCATAGAGTCTACCACTCGCACGGATTTGTGAGCCTAATAATAGGCTTCATTCTATTCTCGATTAACTTTATTGGATTTTTGTTTTTAGTTTGTGGACTTGCATTAATAAGCTTCCTGATGATCCATTAAACAACAAAAAAAGGCCAGATTTCCTGAGAAGTCTGGCTTTTGTATAAATTTCAAGTATCGACTTGAAAGCAAATTGCCAAAAGCTAAATGCTATCAGCCACTTAATACCTCAACGATTTGCTTTCCCGGAAACTTGCAATCATATAATAAGCTACGAAAACGGTAGAGAACTTGATGATAGAAGAAATTGCCGTTTCGAAATCAAAACGCAGTAATCCTAAAACAACGAGGAAAATAATCCCAATAAAGGAAATCCCCATTTTCTTCGGCAAAGGCCAATCCGGATGGTCCACAAAATAAGCCAGTCCCCAACCAATCCCAAAAGCAGAAGCTACATAAAGTTCTACCCAAAAATCCACCGGACTTCCTGTCAACCGTCTTAGGAAAAAACTAATTAACGTTCCAACTACAAAATACATCAGCGCTTTTACCATTTCAAATCATTTTTGCAAAAGTAAGGATTGTAATATGATAAAGAGAAAACACAAAGGCACAAAGAGGTATTTTTCTTCTTAATGCTTTAAGTCACAAGGAAAATCTTTTGATTTTTTTGTTTTTAATGACGTTAAAACTTTGTGCCTTACAACAAAGCACTTTAATAATAAATCCTTTGTGCCTTTGTGTTATTTTTTTCCTCATTAAAATCTCCTCAACAAAATTTCTTAGATTTGTGTAAACGATATTTTTATGCGCGAGGTTCGGCTCAATTCTATTCTGGATAACGACTTTTACAAAATCACAATGCAAAATGCGGTGGTCAAACTTTTTACCAACGAAATTGTAAAATATGAATTCATCAACCGCGGAAAACACGAGTTTCCCGAAGGTTTTGCAGAAGAACTCAGAAAATCTGTCAATGCGATGGCAGAACTGAAACTCACCAAAGACGAAAAAAAATACCTCAAAGTCACCTGTCCGTATCTCGCTCTACCCTATCTCGATTTTCTGGAAGGTTTTCATTATGATCCGTCTGAAGTAAAAATCGAACAATCCGGCAACGAATTAAAAGTTTCTGTTGAAGGACTTTGGTACAGAACTATTCTTTGGGAAGTTCCTCTTTTGGCGCTCATCAGCGAACTGCATTACGAGATGAATCATATGGAACGGCAGACCAACGAAGCAGTCATTGAAAAAACGGTGGAAAAAGCCTTGCATCTTACAGAACTTGGTGTTCCGTTTGCAGAATTTGGTACTAGAAGACGGCATTCTTACAAAGTCCACAGATTGGTAATGGACGCTTTGATTCAGGATAAAACATCCACTTTTACAGGAACCTCCAACGTTCACCTCGCTATGCTTTATAAAGTAAAACCCATAGGAACCCACGCCCACGAGTGGTTTATGTTCCACGCGGCAGAATTTGGTTTCAAAATGGCCAATTCTATCGCATTGGAAAATTGGGTAGATGTTTACCGTGGTGATCTCGGCGTTGCGCTTTCCGACACTTACACGACGGAAGTTTTCTTCCAGCAGTTTGATAAAAAATTTGCGAAGTTGTTTGACGGCGTCCGTCACGACAGCGGCGACCCTTTGGAATTTGCAGACAAAACCATTGCCCATTATCAGAAACAGGGCATCAATCCACTTTTCAAATACATCATTTTTTCAGACGGACTGAATCTTGAAAAAGTGGAAGAAATCACCAATTACTGCAAAGGTAGAATCGGGATTTCTTTCGGCATAGGAACCAACCTGACGAATGATGTAGGCCTCAAACCAATGAACATCGTCATGAAACTCATCAGTGTGAAAGCCATTAATAATGAATGGATCCCAACCGTTAAACTCTCCGACGAAAAAGGAAAATACACCGGCGACCCAAAAATGATTGAGTTGGCGAAGGAGTTTTTGAGGATCAAGTAATAATAGCAACCTCCACATTTAAAAATGGGAATACAATTAATGTTGTGTTCCCATTTTTTATTTGCGCTATCACTTCATCATAAAAATGTTAATTTTATTTAAAATTAATTCCTGTATCGAAAAAAAAAATTAAATTTACAACAAGTGAAAGTTTAAAATTTCAATGTCGGAAATATGAGTAAAAATCCTTTTGGCATCAATTTTATGACTTAAAAAAACACATAATAAATTATTTATACTATGAGAAAAACAATTAAAATCGCTGCTCTTGCCTTGATGGTCTCTATGACAGCTGTTTCTTGTAAAAAGAAAGTCTCTGATGCAGATTTGACATCACAGGCAACAACAGTAATGACTTCTTATCCCGGAACTTCCGTTGAAGTGAAAGAAGGAAAAGCGCACCTAAGCGGTGTTTTCGCGACGGAAGCTGACAAACAGGCCGCTATCGATGCATTGAAAAAAGTAGAAGGTGTGAAAGATGTTCACGACATGGCAACTGTAGCTCCTTTGGTAACAGCGCCAACTGTGGAAGTAAACGCTGTAGACGCGATGGTTCTAAGCAAAGTAAATACCGCACTGAAAGACATCCCAGGTGTAAAAGCTGAAGATATGGGCGGAATGCTTACCCTTACAGGAACGACTACTGCTGCCAACGCCAGAAAAGTAAAAGAGTCTGTAGATGCTTTGAAAATTGGTAAATACGATAACAAAATAACAGTCAAATAATCATGAGCTTACAAGATAAATACGCAAGTGTAGTTTCTGCAGCTCAGTCTGCCGGACTTTCTGGCCTTTCTGTTCAGGAGCAGGATGGGGTTTTATACATCACAGGAAAAGCAACAAGCAGTGCTTCTAAAGATTCTGTTTGGAATGCTCTTGGCGCCATTGATCCTTCATACACAGCAACCGACATCAATGTGGACGTTCAGGTTTCAGGATTGGCTGCTGGTGCTACTTTAACTGTAGCGACAGAAGATTCTAATCTTAACATCCGTCAGGAACCTTCTACAGACGCGGCCGTTGTTGGTAAAGCGGCAAAAGGCGAGACAGTAACTTTGGTTGAGCAATCTTCTGACGACTGGTGGAAAATCAAAACAGCTGACGGCGAAGAAGGCTATGCTTATGCAAGATATTTGAAAGCTTAATTTCAAAAACATTTAAATCATAATAAAACCTCTGATTTTTCAGGGGTTTTATTGTGTTTTTAAGCTTTAAATCGGGCTCCAATTTAATTGGCTTCCATCATCAACTTATCCTCTTTGACTTTGTGCGACTTACATCTGTCAATAACACCAATTCTTCCGCCTTTGTGTTGAGACTACTATTTTTTTGGTTACGAAATTTAAATCAATACAAAACCTCTTTCGTCAAAATACTTTCAATATTATCCGGATAATTGACCTCAATCAAATTCTCCGAATTGATCCAGTTTCTGATTTTTGTCGAATCCAATTTAGTCGAATTCGCAACGCCCATTTCGTGAAGTGCAAATGCATTGCATTCTTGTTCATATTGATTTTCGATTGGGATCACGAATAATTTTTTATCCATAAACATGGCTTCCGCAGGCGTTTCGAAGCCCGCGTTGCAGAGGATTCCTTCGCAGGATTCAAATAATTCAAGATATTTTTTCTCATCAATCGGGAAAATCTCGACATTGTTGAACTTCTGAACTTGTTTCGCATATTTGGAAAAAACCTTCCATTGAACATCAATTCTCGTCAGGAAATTGGTAATCACCTCATCCGAAAAACTGGGAAGATAAACCAAATAATGACCTTGATTTGTTGGATTCAGATTTCGGATTTTTTGTCTGATGACCGGCTTTTTGATATGCGAATTGTAATTTTCAAAATGAAAACCGATTTTCTTTTTGCAAGGCACGTAACTATGCAAAATCAAACTTCCCAGCCAATCCTTTTTCTCAGGTTTCGGCGTTTCCTTAAAGGTCAAAGAAGCCTGGTGACTGAGTTCCACAATTGGCAGATTTTTCAATTTTGCTGCCCAACCTGTCAAGGGTTCAAAATCATTGATAATCAGATCATAAGTCGACAAATCTAAATCTTTAATAACCTTCGCCGCTTTGCAGAAATTGTTTTCAAGAAACGTCTTTTTGTACGACAATCCACCCGTTTTGTTATAAAGCAAAGACACGCCTTTGAAACGGAAATCGATATCAAAATCTGACTTCAACTGCGTTTGATGTCCACTTATCAAAGTGTCTACCAGCGCATGTTTTTTGAGAATCGGGATGATTTCCTGAGCTCTGGCGAGATGTCCGTTTCCTGTGCCTTGGAAGGCGTATAATACTTTCATTAATTTGTGTTTTTTATATCATTTGAGTCACGATTTTCATCAGTTCCTCACTGTTTATTTCTTTTAATTCGTCAGGTTCATCGTCAGTTAAAGTGTGTTTTTCATCTTCATAGACAAAGAGTTTCCAGCCGCCGTTTTCGTATTCCAATGCGGAGAGATTTTCCACCCAATCACCAGAATTCAAGTAGGTACATTTTCCTTTCTTTCCAATGACTTCACGGATTTGAGGCTGATGAATGTGTCCGCAAATCACGTAATCGAAATCATTTTCAATCGCCAATTCGGAAGCCGTCAATTCAAAATCACCGATATATTTCACGGCTTTTTTGACATTATTTTTAATCTTTTTCGAAAATGAATATTTCTCTCTTCCCATTTTCTCCAGAAACCAATTTACCAGATTATTGAAGGCAATCAACATATCATAACCTTGTCCGCCCAGTTTTGCAATCCATTTGGAATGCTGAACCGATGCATCAAAAACATCACCGTGAAAGATCCAGGCTTTTTTGTCGCCCAATTTCAAAACGTGTTTGTTGCACAACTTCAATTTTCCCAATTCGAAATCGGTGAAGTTTCGGAACGCTTCATCATGATTGCCTGTGATGTAAAAAACCTCCGATTCTTTGGTCGCAAATGAGATTAATTTCTTGACAACTTTCAAATGTGATTTCGGAAAATATGATTTTTTGAATTGCCAAATGTCTATGATGTCACCATTCAGAATTAAAGTCTTTGGCCGGATAGAATTGAGATAACGCAGTAATTCCTTCGCCTTGCAACCATAGGTTCCAAGATGAACATCGGAAATAATGACTATTTCAACATCACGTTTCATATTTGGATAAAGGGCGATTTCATTCACAATCAGATTTTTACAAAGAACGATTTCTAATTTGAACTGTGCGTGAATGGTATTTTATATTTGATGATGCGAAAACGGAAAAATTTCCTGATTGTCTTAATATTAATTTAAAAAATAAGTGGATATTCTCTCAAAAATATTAGTTTTGTTCAGTTACAATTTACATTGAGTTTTGCGGTGCTGAGATCCAAATACAAAGCACACAAAAATTTTTAAAATTGAAACTGCTTTAGGGTCACAAAGCCGCTTCGCTAAAAAGAGATTTAAATCGCCGTGAACTTTGTGCTCAAAACATTTAAAATTATATAAAAAATTATGAAAGGTCAGAATAAACTGTTTATCGCAATTATCGCCGCATTGATTTTGGGCGTTATTTTAGGAGGAGTCGTTCACACCAATTATCCGGACTACTCGGAAGATTTTGCCAAGAACATCAAGTTGTTGGGAACCGTTTTTATCCGACTGATTCAGATGATCATTGCGCCGTTGGTTTTCTCGACCTTGGTTGTCGGAATTGCAAAAATGGGCGACATCAAGATGGTGGGACGTGTGGGAACGAAGGCGATGCTCTGGTTTATCACCGCATCTTTGGTTTCCCTCTCCATTGGTTTGGTTTTGGTGAATTGGCTGGAACCTGGCCACGTGACACAACTTCCGATCCAGGATGTTTCGTCCGCTTCTGACATTGTAAAAAACAGCAAAGGATTTTCTATGGAAGACTTTGTGACACACATTATTCCGAAAAGTTTATTCGAGGCATTTGCGACCAATGAGGTGCTTCAAATCGTGGTATTCTCTGTCATGTTTGGGATTGCGCTTGCTGCAATGGGCGAAGATTATGCAAAACCGGTTATCAAAGGTTTAGACATCATTGCTCACGCCATTTTAAAAATGGTGGGCTATATTATGTGGGTAGCACCACTAGGCGTTTTCGGAGCAATTTCTGCGGTGGTTGCGACGAATGGTTTTGAGATTTTCAAAGTTTACGCCATCTATTTGCGTGATTTCTTTTTTGCGCTCGGCATTCTTTGGTTAGTATTATTATTAGTTGGTTATATGATTCTAGGCAATCGACTTTTCGAATTGTTGAGAAGAATCAAAGAACCTTTGTTGATTGCATTTTCCACCACAAGTTCTGAAGCTGTTTTCCCAAAATTGGTAGAAGAATTGGAGAGATTTGGCTGCAACAGCAGAATTGTGTCGTTCATTTTGCCTTTGGGCTATTCCTTCAATCTGGACGGAAGTATGATGTATATGACCTTTGCCTCGATTTTCATTGCGCAGATTTACGGCATCGATATGCCTTTGGGACAACAAATCATAATGCTTTTGGTTTTGATGCTTACGAGTAAAGGAATTGCCGGCGTTCCGAGAGCAAGTCTGGTCATCATTGTTGCGGCGTGTGGCATGTTTGATATTCCGGTAGAGGGAATCGCTTTGATTTTGCCAATCGACCATTTCTGCGATATGGGAAGAAGTATGACGAATGTTTTGGGTAATGCTTTAGCAACGTCTGCTGTGAGTAAGTGGGAAGGGCAGTTGGAGAGCTAATGAATGTCAATCTAAGAGAGAAATAAATTTTCAATTGCTTCAAGTATATTACGCTTGATAATTCTAGTTTGTGTGGCAATTATCAATCATAGCATTTTGGATGATTACAACCATCAATTAAATTATTATTTACAGCAATAGTATCATATTTAATCTTCTTAATACTATTATATAGTCACTAGAGTCTTTTACCTGCAATCTTCCGATCAACATATCTCGTTTTATACCCATTTCTGCATACAAGCCCTTTATGAGCTTAACCTCATACGTTTTTCCATTATAATTACCCTTCCATGTTTCTTATATTTTTATCTAAATTTTATAAATCTGATAATGTGATAGGATATTATTTTATCTCAAAACAATTTGTATATATCGCACCTGAATTATAACAATAAGTTCCTTTTGTCAATTTATTTCTTACACCTGACCCTACTTCTTTCAATTTTAACTCTTCATCAAGTACTGTTAACCACTGTTGGATTTTACTTCGTAAAGGAGTTTTTTCTATTACTCTTGAGCTAAAGGGATATATCTCATCGAAATTAAATTTTTCAATTTTAGTTTTTCTTAAAAGAGTGACGGTCATATAATCCCCTGCTGGTGCGAGCGTCACGCTCGTACCCACAAATGAGGACACGAACAAGAAGCTTGCCCAAGCGGAGCACTCAACAACAACGGGAACCGAATGATCACAATTTGACTTTGAAGACTTAATAAAACATTCCACCCCTTCAGGGCTCTTCCTTCGTGGTATATCATTGACATCGGGTTTTACCCGAAGCTACTAACAGTGAGCAACTTCGCAGCTCTCTCAATGGAAGTCATTGAAAGACAAAATCTTGCTTTTATTTTAAAAACTAGATTCGCAGACAAAATCCCATAGCCCTGATGGGAACGGCATCCTTTTTTGGCATTGCGGGGAAAAACTTCAATGAAGATACGGCACGCCAATCGCAATGACAAAAAAGATATAGTGGACAGCAGGTTCCCGGCTCCAAAAAATTTAATTAGAAATTAGAAGTGAGATTTTAGAGGTTAGAATTTTCAGAATTTTTAGCTGACAAACTAATCAGCTGACAACTGACCAACTCCACACAACCTGCCAAAAATCATCAACATAGACAAAATCACAAACCGTATTGATTCTAAATTAATTTTAAAATCCGTAAATTTGCTGGATTAAGAATCAAAATTTTTATGCTGACGAAATCAAAGGTTCAGGATTTCCTGAAAGAGATAGAAGTAGAAGATCTGGTGAATAATTTCCAGGTGATGGGCGACGATATTTATATTGATATGACAGCTCATTCTCCGGCAATGCACGAGAAAAAGAAACTGGAAGTAGCTATGAAGCAAGCTTTTGCTTCACAATTTGGGGAACAAGTGAATCTTAAATTGAAGATCACTTCTCCGGAACTGCCTGCAACGCCTGTGAATGAGATCAAAGGAAAACAGATCAACGGCATACAAAATATTATTGCCATCGCTTCCGGAAAAGGTGGCGTTGGAAAATCTACTGTTGCTGCCAATCTTGCGGTGACGTTGGCAACAATGGGTTTCAAAGTTGGATTGCTGGATGCGGATATCTATGGCCCGTCTGTACCAACAATGATGGACACCGATGGTCAAAAACCAATTTCTATAGAAGTCAATGGCAGAAACCTGATGAAACCTATTGAGAATTACGGTGTAAAAATGCTGTCAATTGGATATTTCTCAGGTGCTAATCAAGCAGTTGTCTGGAGAGGACCAATGGCTTCGAAAGCATTGAATCAAATGATTCGTGATGCGGATTGGGGCGAATTGGATTTCCTCTTGATTGACCTTCCTCCGGGAACCGGTGATATCCACCTTTCTATCATCCAGGAAGTTCCGGTGACTGGCGCTGTGATTGTGAGTACGCCTCAACACGTTGCTTTGGCGGATGTGAGAAAAGGCATTGCGATGTTCAATATGGAAAGTATCAATATTCCGGTTTTGGGACTGATAGAAAATATGGCTTATTTTACGCCGGATGAATTACCGGAGAATAAATATTATATCTTTGGCAAGCAAGGTGCTCAGTTTATGGCAGAAGATCTAGGAATTCCTGTTTTGGGAGAGATTCCTTTGATCCAAAGCATCAGAGAAGCGGGCGACGTCGGGAGACCAGCTGCGCTTCAGGAAGATTCTAAAATCTCTGAGATCTATGTGAAAACAGCTCAGAATATGATAGAAAGCCTGGTAGAAAGAAACAAAAGCCTGCCACCAACCGAAGCCGTAAAAATCACAACCATGGCCGGTTGTTCGCCTAAGAAAAAATAAAATAAAATGGATAATACAAATCAAATCCAGGAAGAACTGGTAACCAAGGTGATGAATGCTTTGGACAGCATTCGTCCTTTCCTGCAAAAAGACGGCGGTGATATTGAATTGGTAGATGTTCAGGAGAAGAAAGTGTTTGTAAAACTTTTGGGTAGCTGTTCCAGCTGTGGCATCAGCAGTTCTACGATGAAACTGGGTGTTGAAACTACCATAAAGCAGCACGCTCCGGAGATCGAAGAAGTCGTCAGCGTTTAAAAATAAAAAATCCCGATTCATTTTTTGATTCGGGATTTTTTTTATTCTACTATTTCAGCATCCTGAATTTCTGGACGTCCTTTTCTTAATTGACTTTCCCAAAGCAGGAATTTATCCACTTCCTTCATCAACATTGGAATTGCCAATGCCAGAATTGCCAAATCATCCAAAGCTCCTACAATGGGAACAAAATCCGGAATGATATCTATGGGCGAAATCACGTAGATCAAAGCCAATGCTGGAATCAGTACGTCTGTGAATTTCATTTTATACTCACCTCTGTACCATAATTTGAACATCCTGACAACAGAAGGGATCTTTTGGAGAAAACCTTTGTGTTTGATTGCTTCCTGAGCCAGTTTAAATTTTGAATATTTCATTGTGTGTTTGTTTTTTATTTTTCGACTAATCAAATTTCGCAAATTCTATTCCAATCACTTCATAGAAAATCGTAATATTTTGTTAATTAATCACTAAGTCAATCGGTCTGTCAGCTTTGCAAATTGTTTTTCTGCACTTTTCCCTTCGTACAGAATATCATAAACGGCATTGATGATGGGAAGCTTCAGCTTTTTCTCCTCACAGATAGAATAGATCCCTTTCGTCGCGTAATAGCCTTCTGCAACCATACTCATGGACTGGATTGCCGATTTTACGGTGTAACCTTTTCCAATCAGGTTTCCAAGATTTCTGTTTCTTGAGAATAAGGAATAAGCCGTTACAATCAAATCGCCGAGATATGCGCTGTCATTTACATCTCTTTTTTCCGGGTAGATAGCTTCCAAGAAGGTTTCCATCTCGCGGATTGCATTGGAAACATACACCGCAATGAAGTTGTCACCGTAGCCTAAACCGCTGGCAATACCCGCTCCTATGGCGTAGATATTTTTCAAAATTGCAGAATACTCGTTACCCAGAATATCACAGCTTGTATTCACTTTTATATAACAGGAAGACAGAATGCTTTGCAAAACCTCGGCATCCTCTTTTTGCGCAACGGCCACGGTAAGATAAGACAAACGTTCCATCGCGACCTCTTCTGCGTGGCAAGGACCTGCAATTACTGCTTGATTCTTGAAGCCTATTTTGAACTGGTCTTTCAGGTAATGCGCCACGATATCATTATGCTTCGGAACGATACCTTTGATCGCGGAACAGAATAATTTGTCCTGGTATTCGCAGGTCATTTTTTCCATAGATTCTGCCAAATAAATGGAAGGAACCGCCAGAATAATGACATCACTATTGGACACCAACTCATTGATATCTGTTGTGATCTGTAATTTTTTCAGGTTGAAGGAAACCGTTGTCAAATAAGTGGGATTATGACCACGTTGTTCTATGGCTCCTTTCACGAATTCATTCCGTACGCACCAGTTCACAGTTTTACAGTTTTCCGCCAGCATTTTGACAATGGCTGTTGCAAAACTCCCACTCCCTAAAACGCCTACACGTACATTTTTAGATGATTTAGTCAATTTCTTGCTCATACTTTTTCTGCATTTTCATTTGTAAATATCTATTACTTTCTAAGATTACAAATCTAATGCAATTTGTGAATTTACCTAAATCTAATTTGCGATTTACAATAATTTAAGAGTAATTAACTTTTGTTGGGTTAATTGCCCATAATGATGATTACGATTAATGAGAATAAAAATTTCCTATTTTTGCAGTCCATTTTAAAAACTTCAATTAATGGTTAATTTCCTAAAATCGAAAAAGAAAAAGAATATAGTCCTTATTTTACTTTTAATGGCCTGCTTTGTTCAGGCAATGATCATCGCGAAGTTATACAATAGCGCAAACGATAAAGTCTATCAAGTCAATCTTGTCAAGATCAATAATGAGAAAGACAGCATCGATCATCTTCAGCTTAAAACAGACCTTGCGATCGTAGATCAAAGCATCAGAAGCATCGACGGATTTCTGAAATCAAAAAACATCTCTGACCTTAGAATTGAAAATCTGGCCAAAGACAGCCTTCAAAACGAGGTTTATCTTGCAAAAGTGAGTAATCGCTACAGCCAGTATCTGATTGATCTTGAACAAAAATTGCAACAGGTCCCACTTGGAATCCCGAGTGACGGCTACATCTCCTCCAACTTCGGCATCAGAAAAAACCCCATTCCTCCAAAAGCTGAAGCGTCAAAACTAGCGGCCCAAACTAATGTTGCTGAGGAAAAAGACAGCTTAGGAAATGTGATTAAAAGGCAAGCGATCGTCAAAGAAGATCAAAACGCTTCCAGCAATGCGCCTGCGGAGAAAGACCAGATGCAGTTTCATAAAGGTCTCGACATTGCCGTTGCTTATGGAAGTCCTGTTAAATGTGCAGCAGCCGGAAAAGTTGTTTTCGCTGGTGTAAAAGGCGGTTACGGAAATTGTGTCATCGTGGAACACGGCAATGGATTAGCAACACTTTATGGTCATCTTTCTGAGGTCTTGGTTGAGGCTAATGACAGAGTCAAAGTGGGGCAGATCATCGCAAAATCTGGCAATACAGGAAGATCGACTGGACCTCATCTTCATTATGAAGTTCATAAGAACAATCAACCAATCAATCCGAGGTTATTTTTGAATTTTTAAGAATATTATTATTCATATGCTTCGAGAGCCTCAGCAGAACAACGCTGGTATTATTTGCAATTGAACATTTAAAGAGTTCTATAAATTAAGCATAAAAAAAGCGATCCAAAATCTGGATCGCTTTTTAAATTATAATTAAGCATTAGATATTTTTATGTATATCAAATTAAAAAGTTCTTTGAACCTT
The DNA here is from genome assembly GCF_000428485.1 of Epilithonimonas tenax DSM 16811. Classification (GTDB taxonomy): domain Bacteria; phylum Bacteroidota; class Bacteroidia; order Flavobacteriales; family Weeksellaceae; genus Epilithonimonas; species Epilithonimonas tenax. The sequence continues at coordinate 160,201 of NZ_AUAA01000003.1, forward strand.
TATTAAATGAAACGAAATATGTTAATAGTGATGGCTCAATAAATAATAATGGTGTAGAAAAATTACTTTTTGAAACTTTAAAGAATATGGGACTAGCTGGTAAAATAAATTTACAAAGAATCGAAAGTAGTGCATCTGTCCAAATAATAATCTTGATAGTAATAATGAACCAATCGCAGTACCTTCCACGGATAATAGTTCAGGGAGTGTTGGTATACCACCACCAACCACAGGAGATTATGTTGCCAATGCACATAACCATAATTCTGGTGGAGCAGCTGTGCCATCGCCAGCAGATATTTATAATGCAATAGGCAATGCAGTTAAATATAATACCTTTACAGGTTGTTATATCTTTTCAACCAATGGTAATGTATATGCAATAGCAGTTAATGACAGGCAAACCACTATTGCTTTCCTTGCTTCTTATCCGGCATCTGCAAATGTGACAGCTAACGGGCAAGACTTCACTCGTGCTTCAGAAGTTGGACAAAAATATAATGATATAAAAAATTACTTTACAACGGGCAAATGCCCTACTTATTCCAGCACGAGCCAGAATGATGGTATGGAATCTGCTACGGCTTTCATATTAGATAAATATAATTCCGGAATGAGCCTGGCCAAGTTGGATGCGAATGGTGTTTTCAAAACCCTGAACCCTAAAAGTTTTGATTATGTAATTCCTGCAAGCGGTGGTCAGCATACTACGGCTTACAAAACAGAAAATTGTCCTTAACCTATAGAAACAACAAAATGAAAACAAAGATCTTATATTTTATACTGATTAGTTTTTCCCTTAGCTGCACAGCACAGCGAAAAACAGAAAGAATACCAATGAAGGACTATCCCCAATTCTATAATAAAACAGTTAACAATCTGAATAAGGTTATTAAAAGCAAAACTGATTTCTATGGAAAACCACTATCAGATTTTTTAAATGAATTGAAAAGAAATCATATAGACGTAAAATCCTATGATACCACGCTTAATACATATTTAAAACTTAATTTTAATGATGATTATGATACTTCTGTAGAGTCCGGGAGAAAAGGATATAGTCAGCCTTACATCATCATAAATATCAGAAGTCCATATTTTAATTACCAAGAAGCTATGAAAATTTTAGATAAAAATCATTGGTATTGGGGAGAAGAAGAAGAGAATTTTTACAAAAATATAATTGTAGATACAATAGAGTTTTGGGATGTGGATGGTTTACAGAATCGTCAGGTAAAAGCAAGGTAGATGATAAAATAACAAAAGCCCCGGCAATGGGGCTTTATGTTTTGATAATTTCATAGATTATCTATAGCAAGATTATACGATAGCGCAGAGATTTAAAACATATCTCGCAACTAATAATTCTTTGGTAATCTCAGAATGCCAATATGGGGATTAATTTCTTTATGGATAATCCCGGGGCTACGTGGGAGCAGTTTTTGAATCAAGTGCCAAAAACGCCGTGTGATAAGATTAATAAAGTTGGTAAGAACAATAAAACAAAAGATCTCTTTGGAATTTTACATCCAAAAGTGAATTCGACAAAGGAATTTGGTTACATATTAACGGAAAGTGGTGGTTCTATTTATGAAACTTATATAGAGGGGAACACGGGAGAACACAGCATCAATTTTTCTGTAAACACGCCAATTGATGGTTTTATCCATTCTCACTACATTGGTTTATTATCCGTATTTTCCGTGTCTGATATGTTTGCGCTGGCGCAATTGTATAAAAACGGAAAAATAAAAGATATGGACTCATTTGTAATTGGGGTAGTAACTGACCCTGCAAAATTTGGAGCTTTTGCGAACAAACTTTTTTCAGGAAATCAAATTGATGAAGATATGTTAAGAAATTATGAAGCTATTTATGAATTTGTTTATAAAATAAAAACTAATAATACAGCATCTGTAAATGAAAATGCTTTTGTTGGTTATTTAAAAACAGCTGATACGGGTTTAAAAATGCTTAAAGGTGATGCATCATTCGGTAATTGGCAGCTTTTAAATAAAGATTCAAATGGTAATGTAGTGCCACAAAACTGTCCTTAAATAATTAAAATTAATTTTATGAAAAATAATATATTAAAAATTAGCTTTACGATTATAGTTTTATTGATGACTTTCAACTGTAATGCGCAAAACTATCCACAAAATGGTGACAATATACAAAACAGCAACTTAGATAAATTTGTAGGAACTTGGATATGGGCAAATGAGACAGAAAGTTTGGTGTTGATTTTTAAAAAAGAAAATATTAAACTCCCTATTGGAAACAATATAAGAGCAGACGCTTTATATGGCTTTCATCAGTATAAAAAAAATAATGTTGTAATAGAGACCTCTACTCAGTTTTCAAATACAATTTATACTGATAAAAAAAGTACGTTGTTTGCTTTAGGAGATAAAGATAATCCTAATAATTTGGGAGTGGGAATAGGTCATTTATCTAAAAATAAGAGTGTTAGATCTGAAATAGAGTACATAGACACAACCCATATTAAATTAGTGAAATTGGAAAATTATGAGGGAATACGAATAAATGTTCCTGGACAACCTCCTTATGATTCATCTATTACTTTACCTCAGAATATTGTATTGGTAAAACAATAATTAAAAAAAGCCTCAGCAATGGGGCTTTATGTTGTGAAAATAGGTAAATTATCTGCACCAAAATAATAACATTGCGCAAAGATTTAAAACATATCTCGCATCTAATAATTCTTTGGTAAAATCTAAATTTGCCATTTGGGGTATTAATTTCTTTATGGATAATCCTGATAGGACTTGGGAGCAGTTTTATAACTGGTTTATAAAAGATACTCCAACTGGGCTTTTTCAACAGATAATTTTAGAAAATCCAGTAACTATTTTAAATTATGAATTTTTGAACTCTCCTAATTTTAAAATGAGACGATTGGATCAAATCAAATATCCTAAATTCACACAAATGGTAAAAGGATTGAAGGCTTATGCAGAAAGTAATTCTCAATTATTAGATAAATTAGTGGAAATATCAGGAATGTCTAAAACTCAAGTTCTTGATAAACTGACTTTTGGACAAGGCCCCCAAATTGAATTAATACCTGGACTAATGCAATTTATGATGGAAAACCTGTTTATGGAAAATTCAAACATAATACGCCGAATACTCTAAATATAAACGAAAATTATGTATTGGGGTTACAGCAGGCATCACTACCTTCTACGATTGAGGCGACCAATTTTCTTCTTGCTGTTACGGTGCTTCATGAGTTTGTACATTATGGAAATTATTTGACTGGATTTAATCCTGCAGGTGATGAAGCCGGAAATTTATTTGAAAATTCAGTTTATGGAGTTGTTATTACAAAATACAATGCTTATGAATATATTATTTCACTTAACAAAAAATAAAAGTTGGATCATAACAATGTATCTTTCACTAATGTGTTTATGTTGTCAAGAGCAGAATAATATTAATAAAAATCTTGAACAAGCCTTTAAAGAATATGGATATCAAGACAAGGCCATTATTTATCGCGAAAAAAACAATCAAAATATTGCAAATTCAAATAAATATATCTTTTTAACTGCGAAAGAATTGTTAAAAAAACTTGATGAAAATTTTTTTATTATAAGCGTGTCAGAAAATAAAAGCACTATGAATATAAAGATGTATTCTTTCAAAGAGGGAAAAGGTATGTTTTGTCATTTCGAAAATAATATTTTAAAATCGACAGAAATTGAAAATATTAAAATTGGAGAATCAAAACCTTATTATGTATATTATGAAATTATCAAACGTAAGCATCCAAAATATATGAATTGGGATTTGTTTCCTATTCCTAAAGATAGTTTGAAATGAGATTAGTTCTTAAATAAAACTATTAAAATGAAATGTTTGATACAATTAATAACTCAAACGGAACAATAACAAATATTCAATTTACAGATTTATAATATGGGATCAATAAGTGAATTTAGTCCTTCTTTGTTTTTACTACAAATAATTAGCTTTTTAGTTTTAATTCTTATTCTATATATGGTTTATAGAATTTTTAAAAGACTAAAATAATAAAGAATCAAGATACCACAGATTTGCAATCCGTTCTTTGTTGAAATTAAATAAAAAATCGATCCAAAATTTTTGGATCGATTTTTATTTATAATTAAGAATTAATTATTTTTTCAATTCTTCAAGAAACTCGTCGTGAGAGATCACAGTTTCTTTTCTCTTAGATTTTTCTAGGATCACATCTTTCAGTTTTGCCATTGCCACTTCAGAAGAGATTTGTCTTACCTGGTTTTCGTCTTTCAACATTTCTGCTGCATATTTCTGAACCTCATCATCACCTAAATGGTGAATTCCGTAGATTGCTAATTGGTTTCTTACCAATTGCTCAGCTTGTCCAAGAACCTCGGCGTAGTCCAACTTAATATCGTTATCGTTCATCAATTTTCCTTCCAGGATTTGACCTTTGATAATGTTTTTCTCGTTTTCAAGGATTTCTTTTGCCTGCTCTTCAGTCGTGATATTCTGGTTGGAGAACAACAACCATTTGATCAAGAAAGCTTCTGGTAATTTGATTTCTTCTTTCTCATTAACCTGCTGAAGGATATTGTTGACGAAATGAACATCTGCATTTTGCTGGAAATATTCGTCCAATTCAGTTTTCACTCTTGCTTTTAGTTCTTCTTCAGTGGTAATAACGTCTTTTCCATAAACTTTGTCAAACAATTCCTGATCAAGTGCAGCCAATTTCAATCCGTAGATATCTTTTACTGCTACTTCCACCTCGTTGTGGTGAAGGTGTTCTGCATCCTCTTTAGAAAACCCTAGTTGAGTCGCCAATTCTTCTTTGGCCTGAAGATCTTCTTTAGACACTTTTACAGATTCATCTTTTTTCAATTTTTTCACCAACTCGTAGGCTTCTTTTTGTTCTTTAGAAACAGTAACGTTTTTTGGAGCGTGATTATGCTCACCTTCTGCACCTTCTTCTACAACTTGGGAAATTTCCAAAGCGACGTAAGACTCTTTACCGATTTTATCTTCCGGTAATCTTTCTGCAAAACGCTTTTGCATGTTCTCAACACTGGTCGAGATTTCTTTCTCAGAAGCTTCTACTTTATAATGAGGCGCTTCATAGTTCGCAAGATCCACCGTAAATTCTGGCTCATATCCAACTTCGAAAGCTACAGATAAAGATTCTGCATTGTGATTGAAATCGTTCACTGGCTGAGGAACCGGTTGGCCAACCAATCTTAGTTTGTTATCGTTAACATAACCGTTCAACGCTTCAGAAACTTGTTTGTTGATCTCTTCGAAAGCGATACCAGCTTCATATTGTTTTTTCACCATACTCAATGGCACTTTTCCTTTTCTGAATCCAGGAACCTGTGCATTTTTTGCATAGTTGAGTAGTTGCTTTTCAACTTTTTCTTTATAATCAGATTTTTCCAATGTTACCGTAAGCAATGCACTTACATCGTCATGGTTTGTAGCTGTAACGTTCATTAATTGAAATTTTTAGGTTGCAAAAGTAGTCAAATTATAAAGAAACTCAAAATTAAATACAGTGGTATTACTTATAAAAAAATCATAAAAAACCTGCCTTCATTATTTGAAAGCAGGTTCGGAATTTATTTGTGGTATCTATTGATTAATTAATAAGACCAAAAGTAACTTCAGCATCAGTTTCGCCTCCGCTGACACTTCCCCACGCAGTGCCGTTTTGCGATTCGCTTGCGGAGGCAGGTTCGTGAATTAATGTTAATTTCAATAAGGGCGAAGAAGCGTTGACCACTTTTACAACATCCCATTTTGTGATCAAACCTACTTTTCCTAAAGCGCCAGTAGAGGAACTTGTATCCAATCTGGTCAAGTTAACAGTAGATTTTGGAAAATCAAAAATTAGGAAATGCTCATCCTTTGCATCTTTGATCTCTTGGGTAACATCTTCATTTCCATTTTTGAAAATAGTGGTTACTTCGTAAGACTTACCGTCTGTCAACTGGATCACCGGAGAAGCGGACCCAATAATATAATTGTAAGATTGCGTTGTGCCCGCAGTAATATCTTTGACATTAAGAACGATATTTGTGAGTTCTTCCTGCGGCAGATCATCTGCCGCAACATCCTCATCTCGCTGGCAAGAAATCACATTGAAGATTAAAAATAACGCGGCTAAAACACTTACTAGTCTATTGAACTTATTTTTCATTGTTTAAAATTTTTAATAATTGATTGTTTGTTTTAAAATCACTTTCGCAACCCAAAGGGTGCAATTTTTATGGGATTTTTAGAATTTGTATCTGAAATTCAGGATAAAATTTCTGCCCATATCGTTGGCAAAAAGCCGCATCCGGTTCAGATAATCTCTGTATGATAGATTGAATACATTATTAACCGTCAAGCCTGCCGAAAAGTTTTTCCCGATATCAATTCCTGCTTGCACATTCCAGATAGCATAGGTTTGCGGCGGTGTACTGATGTCTACAATGGTCGTCACTTCCTCTCCTGCCACATAGTCTGTAAATTCCAGATTATGAACAGGATAACGCTTCTGATCTATCAAAATCTGATTCTCGATATTCAGATAAAATCCGTTCCACTTTTGTTGATGAAACTGCAGCGCATTTGAAAAATTCATCGGCATCATCAGAATCAAAGGTTCGTCGTGGGTTTCGTCCTGTCCACGGACATAGGCGCCTCTGCCTCTGTATGAGAAATGATCTGAAATACCAAGATGAATATCCACATCCAAACCACCCATTTTGGCATCGATCTGCTGATAGACCCAAACCGGAAAAGTTCCTGCTTGCGTGAGCTGCAAAGTACCATCTGGAATCTGATTGATAAAATTTTTGGTGATAAAATAATAGGGATTGACCGAGATCTCCAGACCTTTCAAGATATCAAACTTCGCATCTGCCACGATATTGAACTGATGACCTTCTTCGTTTTTGATAGCCATATTTCCCTTCTCAATAATCGCTGCAGAATGATGCAAGCCGTCTGAAAACAACTCCGCTATATTGGGCGTTCTGCCAACTTTCGCATAATTCAGTTTTAGATTAAAATTGTTGGACGGATGGTATTCCAAACCGGCGTTATAAGATAGATTATGGTAAGTCAGCTTAGGTCTTGTTAAAACCCGGTTGGCATTGGTCCTTACATAAAATTCCGGATAGGCCTCCGCATACAACTTCTCCCAATCGCTTTTGTCATACCATTTGGTTACATCATAATAATTGTGATCATATCGGATTCCGGCTTCGGCATTCAGTTCCGGAGTTATTTTGTATTTGAAAACAGAATAGATCCCAGCCGAATATTTGTCATAATTAGGAATCAACCTTCTGGCTTGCGTTGCCGGGTCAGAATAATTGTTCTGAAAACTGGCATCGATACCGGTTTCCAAAGACCATTTTTCTCTTTCCAAAAGATCATTAATATTGAGCTGATGCGTCATCAAAGCCAGATCCAAGGATGGGATTTTGCTGAGATCGCCTCGTCTCAAATCAAATTCCTGACGGTGGTTATACTGGAAACTGTAGGTTACAGATACTTTCCCGATATTCTCAAAACGGTTGAACGCAGAAACTTTTGCTAGATGGTGCTGTATCAATTGTCTTGGATTATCGATTTCGTAACTGAAATTACCTGAATAGAACGGCACCTGCGCATTCATCGCTTCAAAGTAATCGCGCGGCGTAGTTACGTGCGAATCCCTCAATATCCCAAGATTCTGATCCGTCAAATAATAATCAAAGGAAAAACCATTCTTAAAGGTGTTTTTTTGCACTGTAAAATTAAAAGAAGAAAAATCCGAGCCGGTGTTTTTCAGATTGTACGCCCGCGCGCTTTGATCTCCTGTTTTTCTGATGCTACCGCCTGCTTTTACAGCCCAGCCATTTTTCCAGATCTTGGCCAGATTGACATCCACGCCCAAGCCTCTCCCATTTGAGATTCCGGAAAGATTGACTGCGCCTTTCAAAGTATCTTTTTTGGGGAAGATCTCCGGCTCCAGCACTACAACCCCCCCAATGGCATCACTTCCGTATCGTAAAGCGGACGCACCTTTGATGACATCTATGTGTTGAAAATTATTGACATCAATATTAGGAGCATGTTCTATCCCCCACTCCTGCTCCTGCATTCTCACGCCGTTATTGATGATAGAAATCCGGCTTCCGTAAAGTCCGTGGATAATAGGTTTTACGATATTGTTACCGGTTTTCAAACCGCTGACTCCTGAGATATTTTTGAGGAGATTACCGAGGTTTTCGGTGGAGTTTCTTTCTATTTCAGTTTTATCGAGGGTTTTGACAACCATCGTTCCGTTGTTTTTATGACTGCCATGAAGCGTCACTGTTTCTATCTGGTTCACGTGATGCTCAAGATTGATGGTCAGGTGAAGATCTTTCCCAACTGTGAGCGTCTCCGCATAATTGTCACAATCTGGATGAGAAGCGCTCAACGTATATTTTCCTGCAGCAACGTTCTTGATCCGGAAGGTTCCAGACTTATCTGTTTTGGCGGTATATGCTCCGAAAGATACAACCACATTTTGCAAAGGTGTTTTGTCGTGGAAATCTTGCACCATGCCTTCCACAGCATATTTCTGAGCAGAAACTGAGGCCAATCCAAAACAGATCAGCAGCAGACTAATCATATATTTCATCTGTAAATGCTTATTAATTTTAGGGTCAGATGCAATCGCCTAAACCAAATTAGTTTTGTACAAACTTTTGTTAATAGGGATTTCATACTATTTTTTTATGTAAAATGTATAATGTCAAAAGTACCGTGTACTTCTGCGAAATTTTGGAATTAAATACTGATGGTTATTCAGAATGCACATAGTTGCTAAGCAGCCCGAGCTGAACGGAGCTCATTTTTTTTCGTCTTTTTCTGACGATAAAAAATAGCGGGAGTGGAGCGCGGAAAAGCTGCCCTAAAAAATGCATCATAACGCTGTCGACCAATGTCAAATAGCTGCTCAAATAAATTTCAGACTAAATTAATTCCTGGATATTTTCTCAAAACCTTGATAAAAATTGAGGAAAATAAAAGTTATGAAATAGCGGGTGGACCGCGAAGTTGAAAGGTAAATCTGGTCGCTGACCATATTTTTTCCTGTACAGAAAAAGTTTGTTTTGTGTCGTGTGTGTGGTTTGCAAAATGGAAAGAAAACTGTTCCGGAATCAAAGAATTGCCTGTTGCCAAAAAATGACAGGCAAGACAGTCGCCGGATTGACCTGTGGAAATATCAGACGAAATGGTTTTTTCTGTCTTTTTGAAACCGGAGTCTTTGAAGAAAGATTCGCCTGCGTGATTGTGCAATTGCGCAGAAAACAAAGCCACAAAAAGATACATCCCGGTAAAAAATACCGAAATGAAATTCTTGAAAGTTTTGTTTTTTACGATCAACATTGTTGCAAAGGTAGAAATTTTTTAAGACTGAGGAATATTATGTTAAATCAAAAGTGGTACTTATTTCTCTTCCTCGAAATATAATCTGTAATATTTCCCTTTATCATCCTGCCCGGTTTCCAGCATCTGCCTGTCTCCGTGGATGTAGATGTGGAAATTTTTATCCAGCTTGATGATGGATTTGAAATGGCGCTGCTGCTTCTTAACCGCTTGGGTATTAATGGGAAAATCTTCTGAGATCGAGATCTGCATATCCTGCTCATAGTCTGATTTGAAGTTGGAAAAACTTTCTATAACGCTCTCGTCTTCCAGAACTTCTTTTACAAAATCGTCGTATTTGAACTCTTCTTTTTCTTTAAAAAAATTAATTGATTTATTAAGAAAATCTGCCTGGTCCGCTTTGGAAACTTCAAATTCCTGAGGCAGTTGCTGCGTGATAAAATCTTTGTAAACGGACAAAGTCTCCTGTGTGTGGAAATATTCGTTATCGCGTTGTTTTACCTTCAGGAAGTCCTCAAACCAATAATAGATATCGCCGTTTTTGTTGTTATCAACCACGGATAAAACGTAGCCGCTTTCTTTGTCGCTGTTATAGATCAAAGCCGCTTTATCGATTTTTGACAGGCTGATGCCGAAGTCTCTTTCGATGTCAAAAGATTCGTCTTGGGGATTAATTTTAAGGAAACCTTCTCGTTTTTCAGTTTTGAAAATCCCGATAGAATCTATTTTCTTGTTATCGCCGTCCGCAGATTCTATGGTGTCGCCTTCAAAGTAAACGATGAACAGTTCACCACCCTGAACTCTTGGGTTTTCCGCTGCGTCATAAAGATGTTTCGCGATGTTTTCGGATTCCCATTGGAATTTGGCTTTGTCTTCAAAAATCTCGGAAACAGAGCTGTAAACCGGATTGTTCACCAGATAGGAATCGCTGTAAAAATGAAATTGCTCTTCTGATTTGAAGGCATTCATAAAGTAATTCCCTAGTAATTCCTTCATATCCTCTTCCAGCTGTAACTCCTGCTGAGAAAGCATCAGAGCTTCCTGATTGATCTTATTCCCGACTCTGTGAACTGTGATTTTTGAAAACATTTTTTGTTGTTTGAGTTTGCAAAGATAGGTTTTGAATTATTTTTTAGGAAAAAAATCAAAGTAAAAAACAAATAATTATCTTCAACCTCTAATACTTTTGTTTTATAAATATTATCTAACACTGCATCACTATAAGGACTTTTGATTGCCTCCTTAAAAAGATAAGGAATAGTATGGCTGAAATCCACCCAACTTTCATTGTGCGCAAAATTAGTAATAGTTCTAAATTCTCTTTGTGATTGAAGAATTTGTTTAAAAATTGGATGTGAATTTTTTAAAAATTTATTCTCCAAATCAGATCCCAGATTCCCCAGATAATTCTTCTTTTGAATATCCAATCTAGGATAAATAAGATGTAATTTTTTGAAAACATTTCTATAGTTAAATTTGCTTTTAAAATCTTGTGCAACATCAAATTGATATTCAAATGCCTTCGACTCATCAATTACAGACAAACCAATATCTTCAAGAAGTTTCTCTAAAAAAAGAGGAGATTTAGTAGGTAAACCTCTTGTGAGAATATTATTTTGAACAGCTAAACTTTTAGGAATTTGATTGTAGTCGATTGTAAAATCTCGATTAGTTTTGATTGAAAAATTAGAAATTGTTTCAAGTAAACCTTTTAACTTTAATATTTCTACATTATTTGTTGTCTCCAAGAATATGCTTTCTTCCGGAAACTCATTCTTGAATATACTGGAAATACCATCTCCAATGTAACCTGCTTGTGAAAATTTTATTGGCATTACTTAGTGCTTTTCTTTCTAATGATTTATATAAGTAAGTCTTAGGCTTATTCAAAGCAGTTTCTTTAGATTTAATGACTTCTGCTTCATCACGATGTACAAAATGATTGCTCAAAATTCCCTTCACTTTTTCGATGCCGATGCTGATGATTTCTTCATCATTGGTAGAACAGTGTTGCCCCAGAAGATATTCCAACACATAAGAAGGCACTACAGCGTTGCCTTTCAGAAATTTCGTGAGGTCTTTTCTTACCACTTTACCTTCAAAATGGGAAATTATTTTTTGGTCTAATGCTTTCATTTGTTCATTTGTTTAATCGAAACTATCTATCTCTTCCAGCAGGTTGATTTTTAGTAAATCATTTGATAAGGAATTCAATTTATCCTCTTTATCATACACTTTCACGTATCCTATTTTCGTTTTTGAACCTTTGGAACTCAATTCCATTCTTACTTCAAAACTTCTTTCTGCCGGCAATTCGCTGGTTAAATTTAGTATAACTTCTTCTTCGTTTGAAATAATTTGATTGTCAATATCATAAATAGCAACTCGCAAAATTCGGGATTTATAATCAGTGCCAATTGGTTCTACCTGCAAGAAATTTAACTTAAAAAAACTGGTAGAAACAGATTTTATAGTATCTATTCTTTTGAAATTTACTTTTTTAGCCAAATTCCTACGGTTCCTGTACAATTGAAGTACGGGTACAATTACTTCCTGCAAAGCACCGCCACCGTGCACAAACTGTTTCCCGATATTTCCTTTTTTTCTAAACCTGTTGATGGCTTTTGGAAGAATCACCTGCACTTCTGAAACGATATTAGTAGTGGCGGATAGAGGAAATTGATACGTATCTGCATAATCATTTGTATCTGTAGTAAGACAAAAACGGGTATGATCTTTTAAGGTATTCTTCAAAACAGGCAATTGTTGCGATGTGGCATCAGAAATCTTTTTATAGTTGAATAAGAAACCGTGATCTGCAGTCACCAAAACATTGTAAATATTGAAGTTACCGTACAATTTTCTAATTAATGTTTTCAACTGGGTGATGCATTGTTCAGCCGATTCAAATGTATAATATTCTGAACCTTGCTTGTCGCCAATAGCATCCATCCAGTTGTGGTACACGTAAACGGTATGTTTATCTCTCAAATAATTTCTGCCTTCTTCTGTATTGAATTTTGAAAAAGTAGCATAATCTATCACGCCAGAATTACTTTCTGCCAGTTTTAAAATCTGCTCCCGATTGGTACTTACTGTTTTGATTTCAGCAATACTGTAATCTATATTTTCATCTGTAATAATGGCTCCGATAGTTTTATTAGGCAATAGGTTGCTCATTCCCAAATTGGTGTAAGATGGGATAGATGCCAACATCGCCGAACAAGTAATGTTATTATCTGATTCTACTTTCAATTCGTTCATCAATTCTATGCCCAGCTCGTAGCGGAATGCATCGGAAATAATGACCACTTTTTTATTGGTAATTGGTGCTACGAAGTCGTTGTAAAAATTGAATTGTTTGGCGGTGGTTAGTTTATCAAAATCAAAACCGATTTCATCCAGGCTTTTTACCCAAGGATTATTCACATCAATCAAATATTGATCGTAGGTTTTGTTGAGTTCTGCAAAAACGGTTTCATAATCTGATAACATCTCTTCTGAAAATTGTTGATACGCTGTAAATGCCACTCGGTAAAAGCCATCAAGTTTATACAATTCCTTTTCGTAGCGTTGGATATATTCTTGTGGTTTATTAAAAACAAAATCTGAATACCGGCGAATCATTTCAAAAAATCGAGCGGTATTGAGTATAAAACTTACTTTTTGTTCATAGCCTTCATATTGCTCCGAGTTATTGTTAAAAGATGCGTATTGCGATACAATTTCCGATGGATTAATTAAAATTTCTTTCAGCGAATTGCTCAACAAAGACTGTACAATTTTCTTGGTTCTAATGCCGTATTCTTGTGCAGAACCATACCATTGGTAGATTTTTTCTTCGTTGATGCTTGCTCCTAATTCATCAAAAATGGTTTCAAAATGGAGGGATTTGTTTTTATCATCTTGCCAATCTTTAAAGAAATTGGTGATTTTTATTTTCGCCGTGTCGTCTTTTATTTTTAATGTTTTATACACATCAATTGGTTCTGCCTCGGCAATGGGAGCGGTAAGCAAATTGTATTTCAGTTGCAACCAAAGGTTTTTCAAGGTATCAAAGCGAAGGTCTTCTGCTTCTATACTTAACAGTTGTGCAATGTTTAGTTTTACTGTTTCGTCTAATCCTGCATTCACCAATATTTGTTGCTTTTTCTCCCAAGCAGTTTGTCCTTCCTGTAAAATTTCAAAAATTCGAATCAGGTTAAAAGCGATATTGCCTGTTTTCTTTTCTTCTAAAATAATAGAAACAACGGCAGTATATAATTTGCTGATTTCAAAAGGTTTGTTAGTTAAAGCTGGTAGTATTTTCGACTGGTTTTTCTTCGCTTTTATCCATTTTTTTACAAGTCCCACATTTTCTCTTTGTTGAAGCGGTATTTTATATTGGTGCAGCAAGTCCGAGATTTCGTCCATCGCCAGAATGTTTCCTGCCAATAATAAATCGGTGAGCGGATAATTGATATATTCTTTCTCTTTGGGCTCTTCAGAAAGGTGATACAACAATATCTTGTCTGATTTTTCTTTAAACTCTACCGCGTGTTTCACCGCAAAAAAATTACGGTCTACAGTCACTATTTTAAAATCGGATTGATCGTAGCTCATCAACTCTTCTTCATACTCTTTATCGGCGTCAAATAAGAATAGAATAGGGTAATCAATCTCTGAGAATTTTTGCTTTATTTTTTCTGTGATCATTTTAATTCTTTTATTAAAACGTTATCTATAGCGGTCATCTTTTCTGTATCTACTTGATAATTGGCTGCATATTGAGACCATTTTTTCACTAAAGCAATGCAGTCATTGATTATTTTTTCAGGATATCTAATAGAATTTTGTTCTGCAATTTGCAATAGATCTTGGCGTGCAAAGTTTTTTCTTTTCCCGTTGATGCTTAGGTTGTGCTGGCTTACCCAAACACTTCCCGGGCGATAGGCGAAACAGATGTCGTAAGCGGGAGATAATTTCCATTTTCCTGTTTTATCCATCAGAAAAGCAAAATTTTTGGTATGATCGTCACAGTTTCTGGCAATCACATTAAAGATCATTCTTTTGTACATCTGTTCTGCCTCTGCATAAGTAAGCTTTAATTGACGCATTGTTTGAAAAACTTGTTCGTAACTGTACGACGTAATATTGGCATAGTCATAATGCTGAATTGCACAGAGCGTTTGCGAGTGTATTTTATCTCCATCTTTACGATCAAAACGCTTGGTCATAAAATGCACCCTATTATTTTCTTCAATTAAACGAGATTCCATCATATCGATGCCGAAATCTGTAGCCATTTTATAATAGGCCATTTCTATTCGCCCGTATCCTTTTGATGCACCAAACTGCACATCACTGATTTCATCAAATTTAATCAGCCAATGTTCGAATCCTTTATCAGCCAAAGCTTGTCCGGATCTTATCTGACCTGTTTTTTCGTTATAGGCGATGATGGCTTTTGGACGAGCTCCACCTGCCGAAGTTCCCATTTTTAAAATATCCATCATCACATCTTCCATCTTGCCGGAAGTTTGAATTTGAATATCTTCTTTCTTTTCCAAAAGAGCCTTTGTAACTTCTATCAAATCGCTTAATTCTACATCATAAGATCCGGATTCTTTAGAAATAACAGGCTCAAACTCTAACGCTCCCATTCCCCGTTTTCCTATAAAGCATAGCAGTTCTACAGGATTTAAGGAGTTGTCTGGTCGGCCTTGTCTTGCGAGCCAGGCATTGATCAGTTCTTTACCATAACGATCAGGAAGTGCATCTGCCAATAATCCGGGCAAACCTTTGAAAGTTTCATTATCTCTTAATTGAGGAAAATTATAAATCCTGCTGGTATCGGGCATTTTCAAAGGTGCTAAAGCCCATTTTTCTAATGAGAATTTAGGATCATACTCAAAACTTGCCAGTTCGGTATCTGGATTCCAGGCTACGGCTCCTACCCGTTTTCCCCAAATATTTATAAATGCGGTTGTTACCATCCCAAATCTTCTTTCTCTTGATTATTGCTGCGATTAGAAGCGCGCTGTCTGGTCTTGTTTTCACCCTTTGCCAATTGCAACGGACTTATTTCTTCCGGCAACTGAAAGTTTTTTAAAACATACAAAGCATCAAGAATCCGTAAAATTTTAATTAAATTAAGCAAAGAAATATTATCGCCTCGTTCAATTAAGCTTAAGGTAGAACGGCTGATTGCAGCATCGTTTGCCAAATCTTCTTGGGTACGTGTTTGCTGAATGCGTGTTTGCTGTATAAAATTTCCGATGTTTTGCAACAACGCCTTGTCGGAAAGTAGATTTATGTCTGAAATATCACTCATAAAGCTTAAATTTTAATGTTAATGAATGAAATACCACTCATTAAAAAATAAATATCTAATTATAATGCTAATGTATGAAATATAAAGCATAAAATTAAATTTTTATAGTTAACGTATGATATTTCAGTCATTAATTTTAAAAGGCATTAGCCAAAAGCGTACGGCTAAAAGCCATTATATCACCGCCAAAGCACCATCAAACTTCGCATAGTTCACCGTTACACCATCATCTAAATCGAAAGTGATTTGTTGGGCAGCTAATTTTTTCAATACCTCGTTGTACGCTTTGAGTTCGCTTATTTGCTTTTCTAGGTTTTCAAAAATTTTGAGTTCTTGTTTAGAAAGATTGGCTTCATTTTTCTCCATCGCTTGCTGTTTATCTTTTAGATAATCCTGATGTGGATGCAGGTAGTTTTGCATTATTTTCTGAACCGTGTAGCCATCCATACGGTGCATATACACCAATACGCGGAAGGCAGCAGTGTGTGGCTTTTTAGGATTGGATGAGAACAACCAATAGATGGGTTTTTTCTTATACACATTGCCCGAAATATGGTAAGGCCAGAATTTCTCTGTCATCCATTTATCCAGCTTCATCCCCAAAGCATCGTCTATAAAGTTAAGGTTTTGCGTATGGCTGTCTTCACCGTAAATGCGGTGCAAAATATCTTCTATTCTTTTTACAGCATCATCTGGAAACGCACAAGCATTTCCCATTAATGGTAAAATAGCATCGTCATCTATGGTGAAAGTGAAAAGGGATGAGCGATTTGTGATTAGCTGTTTAGCTTGCTCATTAATCCACTCAGCATTTTCTGTATTTCTATGATTTGATTCTGGAGATTCTTCTGCTGGGTTTCCTGAAGATAATTCAGCCGAAAGGCTATCTCCAGTTGCGTATCCATTTCTGCTAGCGAACCCTTCGCTATTTTCAGAAAGTGAAGAAATTCCTTGGTTCCCCGCTGATGTCCTTCTGCTATATTGCTGGGAACTGATACCGTTGCTCGTCTGATTTGACTCGTGAGTCCATACAATTCCTCCCTCGGAAAATTGTGACTGAGACTGTAAACTTCTGTTACCAACAACATAGCTTTCTGCCAAACCAACAGATCTCGAAAACTCTGGATGCTCATAGTGTATGTGGTTTAAAATTAATTCTTGACTCTTTGCTCCTAATCCCTTTCCGCCAATCACTAAATACTCTTTTAATTCTTCTTCACTTGCATTGGGATGGGCAATGTGCAAACCGCTTTTATCTAAACGGTAGCGACCAAGCATACAACCTACCAAATACGACAGCAATTGACTGATGACAACTTCTTTCTGAATAGGCAAAACAACGCTTTCTCCCGCTCTGTATGCAGGCTCTAAAGCGGTGAGATCCTCTGCTTTTAGCTCATCTTGCAGTATGGTAATGTCTTTTAGTGCCACTTCTGGCGTAAGCTCGTCTTGCAAACCGTAGATGTCTATAAAAATACGGTTGAGTTCTTCTTCATTGGTATGCAATTGGAAAAAATCTTTGCTTACCTTTTCTTGCCAAGTTTGATACGCCTCTTTTAGGGAATAGTTGGTAGAGACAAGTGACGAGTTCTCCATACCTGATCCCTTTTCGCTACTCCCCAAATCCCAAATCCCTAAATCCCTAATCCCTAACAAAGGATTCTGCTCAAAATCCCAGGAAGTTTCTCGGGAATCCCAGTCGATTTTGGTTATTTCAAAAATACTTGTTAATTCCAATTCTTTGATGTTCAATACTGGAATTATTTTAATATTATCAACTGTTATATTTAGTGTTGGATTAATAATATTTAAAAAATATTTTGAAATTTTAGAATTTAAAACAGATAGTATTAAATCGAAGTCATTATCATTTTTCACAAATAGAAAATTCCCTGCTTGATCATTTATAAAATCCTCATAAATCCTAAAAGATAATGATCCAGAAGTAAGAGAAGAATAACTAATAATCCTTTTAAAGTTATACTCAATATTCTGTGGTCTTGACAATTGTCTACCTTCACTATCTCTAAAATTTATAATTTTATTCCCGTCATTTTCCCAATTAACAACATACTCTTGATTTCCATACCATTTCTTAAATTCACCACCTTTATTATATTTAAACCATTTCAATCCATCTTTTTGATTTGATATGTTTGATTTTTCGATACCCACTTCAAACCAAAATCTTAAAAATCTGTCGTTATCAGAAGTCGCAATACCTCTTTTTACTTGCGATAAGGTATTAACATTAATCTTATTTAGGAGGTTCAATAAATTATTGGATAGACTATACGCAATCGGGCTTCCCGGTATTTTTTCAAAATTGGTTTGGGGAATGTTGGGATAGAAAATTTGTTTACCTACTGCTGTTCCGTTTTCAGGAATTTCACTTACACCATCATCATCACGGTATTGGTTGAAATCGTATTTATAATCTATTTTTCCATTGCTGTATAAAAACAGTTTTTCAATATCTTCAAAATAAATATGTTGGAAATTTCGCTCGTGTAATCTAAAGTAAGAACCTTTAGAATTTTCATTAGAACTTTGCTTTTGAATGGCAAATGCTACCGAACCAAAATCAATCCCAAAAATTCCCCTTCCCATATGCAACAGAGAATCGATGCGGTAATTCGTTAAATAATGTTCACGCATCTTTTCAAACGTAGAAAGAAATAACCAAGAAGGAAGATTAATTAAAGCAAAATGAAAATTATCCTTTGTCAAATTTGGAATTACTTCCATAAAAATGGTCATTAAATCAGCTTTGGTCATAGGATAATGCATATTCACATAATCTTTCAGCGCCCCATTCATCGATTTTTGTCCCATATACGGCGGGTTAGCTACCACGGCGGCGTATTGTTGGGTAAGCACCAAAGCTACTTCTACATAAGGTTTGAGATGTGCCCAAATGGCTTGCTGTTCCAAATCCAGCGTTCCGGCATTGCTTTTTTGTTGCCATTGCTGGTATTGCTGTTGCAAAATGCTAATGGCTTCTGCCGGCAAAGAAAGCTTGAGGGCAGAACCTATGTTTTTACCTTGTCTTAGCAGATCTATGGTTTGGTAGATTTCTTTTACATATTGGTTGTTGGTAAATGTGGCAATGTCTTCGCTCACAAAACCGTGGTCTTCTGGGAACGCATACACGTGTGGCAAAACGGCCAAAGTGTTGCCGAGCAAAGTTTTTCCTTCGCCGCGGGCAGCATTTTCCAGTTGTTGTGCGGCTTTTAATAAAATGGCAAAACGAGAGAGTTGCATCGCACGGCCATCCAAATCCAGACCGTACAAATTGTTTTTCAAAATGCTTTCTACGGCTTGTTTGGCACCGTAACCTTGTTCGCGGTACATTTTGTAGAGCCACTCAAAACCGGTTACCAAAATATGTCCCGATCCGCAAGCTGGGTCTATCAGCGTGAGTTGGGTAATATCGTCTATCAATTGGCTTTTGCCATCGGTTTCGTTTTGCACCAAATAGTTCATTTGGTTTTTCAGTTCAGAATCTTCTTCGTAATCCAGATAAATTTTCCCTACGGTATTTTCTTCTTCAAAAATAACCATAACTGATTATCAATTATTTATGATTTTATGGTACAAATATGGTAATGATTTTAAATTTTAAAGGTAGAGAAATATTCGAAAATCTTCATTCCATTTTATTCCATTTTAAATAAAACAAATCTTAGTATTTCAAATGTTTTTTAATTGCAGTATTTAGCAAATGTTCTTTTTTCCGTAGCTGTGTAGAAAAGATATTACTGTCGAAGATCATTTCACACCTCTTTATGTAACTAAAATAATTAGATTTATTTTTATTTACAGATGGCTTAACGATCATTGAGAACTCATCTCTCGCATTTTTCACAAGAAATGTTCTATTCCGAAACGTCTGTTTAATTTCTCCATTCTCCCCATCTAAATCTCGTAACGGTTTTTTGTATAATTTTCTTATCTGATTTTTAAACACTGCTTTTGGAATATTCGGATTTTTGTTTTTTATTGCTCGATTAGATCTTCGTCGGACAATAGAAATTAGTCTTCTATAAAATTTAGCAATATTTGTTGATTTTATACAAGTATTGAATCCTCGAAATTCAAATCCAAGATATATTAAAGGCGCGTCTTTCCTTTCATTACCTTCAACTTGCTTAAAGGAAGTTAGTCTACTATTTTGTTCTTGATTGAATATAGATTTTCTAAAAACGAAAGATTCGGTTTTTGAAGAACTTATTTTTAGATTGCTTTGTTTAATAAGATTTTCAACATAATTTTTTATTTCTTCTAGATCATCTACATTTGCTACTATGATAATATCATCAGAATATCTTCTATAAAATCCCCCTTTATTCTTTACAACTTTTTCTATAATATTTTTATCAAAATCCAACAAATATAAATTTGCAAGAACTGCACTTATGGGTAATCCTTGAGGGATACCTACTTGAATTTTATCTTTATTATAAAATGAGTTTTTATAAATTCTTAATTTTCCCTGTTTTATAGTATTTCGAAAATCTGCATTTGACTCAAAGAAACTTTTAAAACCTTTTTCTCTTCTTATTCTTGCTAATTTTTTTTCATCAAAACCAGATCGTTTACCACTTTTTTGTATTCTAATTCGCAAATCATCTCTTAATACATAACTGAAATTTGTACAAGATTTGAAAACGTTTTTGTGATCTGGAGGTAATTCTTCCTCACCTAATAGATCGCTCCATTTTTTTTCTAACAACTGATGGTCTAAGCTTGAAAAAAAACTTTCTATATCAAAAGTTAGTACGCCTACTTCCTCTTGGCAATCGCTACGATCTCTAATCTCATCAAAAACTTCTTTAGCAAAATGAATCGTACTCTTTCCTTTTCCAGTTTCGTCTAAAATAATTTTCCTGTAAGCATTAACGCAATCGTCGAGTCCAAGATCTTTTTTTAATTCCGTTTCATATAATTCATTAAGTATTGAGGCGTAATATCCATAAATTAAAGCGTCAAAATGTGTAGCATAATGAATAGGTCTTTTTTTTGCAGTTTTTTCAAATTTAAAATTATCAAGCTTGAAATTATGCGTCCTCTCTTTTTCATTTAAATGTTTTTCGGAATTTACTTTTTTATATTTCCTTTCTTTGATGATAGAATGCATCAAAGGGTAAAAAGCATATTTCTGTATGAAAGAAGGATCTTGAATTTTCTTTTGATAACTTTTCCAATTTTCATTGATGCGTAAACTCGGGGACAAATGCAAATACCCCTTCGTTTTCATCCAATTTGGTTTGTCTGTAACATTTCTCATAAAAACCCCGTAGAAAGTTCTAGCAATAATGATTATTAAATTTACATACCTCCGAAGAGCGGACTAGTACCCATTGACTGAGTCATTGTGATGTTCGTAAACTAGGCGAAGATTTAACTTCAACTGCAAATTATTATCTAATGAAAACAATTATTACAATCCTATTAGCTATCTTTACAGGTGGATGCTCCTTGGTTGGAGATTACCTGCTTGATAAACTTTAATCCTGCAAAAGCAGTAAGACCGAAGTCCTTTAGTCCTGACTAGATGTAAAAAATCAACTTCCTACGAGTAGATCAAATATAGGAAAATAAAAAACTAAATAACTAATATGAGTAACTTTCAAATTGGAGATCTTATTTCTTTAAAAAACCACCCTTATTCTTTAAATCAAAAGACGAAAATTGGAGCAAATGCTTTAATGACACCACCAATTATGGTAGTTACTGAAATATTAAAGCAAAATAAATTCAATCCAGATTCTGAGGATGAAGAAAAACTTTTAGGACAAGTTCTGGGCACTTTCTATAGCTCTAAAAATTGTAATTATGAAAAATTTTGGTTTAATGTAGACGAAATCATTCTAATTGACAATGCAGAAAAAGAGAATATAGACAAGGACATTGCGGAAAAAAAAACAGTTCCAACCGAATTAACTGCTGTAAAAAAAGCATATAAAGGAAAGCAAGTGATTTTAAATTCCGCTGATGCAGAATTGGGAAAAAAGAAAATCAGCTGGAGTATAGAAAGTGATAAAGAAAAATTTCGAACTGAATCCTATATGGATTTTTTACCGCCAGTAATGACCGTAATTGATGTTGTTGAGAATTCTAAATTTTTAAAAGATAGAAGAGATCCAAAAGATGGTACGTTGAAAAAAGATTCTTGCAAATTTTTATTAAAATGCAAATGGTACAACCCATCCAAACAATCATTTTCTGAGGAATTTATCCCTTTTAATATTGTAGAGGAAGTTATCTTTGACCAAGAGAAAATTGATATTATACAGTTGGGTATGAGTGGAAGTAAATTATTTAAAATTCCTAAAATCACTCCATTTGAAGGACATAATAAAAGACAAATTAATAATACCTTAGTTGAAATCATCAACATCATTCTTTTAAATCATAAAATACGAATTGTATATTCTGATTATTTTTCAAAAAAAGTTAAATCATCTTACATACAAGAATTCAATTTTGAGGCAACGACGTTTAAAATTACAGATTTAACTAAAGATAAATTTCCAGACTATTCGTCTCAAGTTTTTAATGATGTAAAAAAGTTATCTTGGGAGAAAGATAAGTTTTATGAAATCAACTATACCGACAGAAAAGGAAGATTTACGCAAAGAATAATTACCAATTGCTCTACTAGCACTTTTGAAAACGAAGATGAAATTGAAGAAACTTTTATCATTGCAAATTGCTTATTAAGAAAAGGAGATATTCGACATTTTCGTTTAAAAAACATTACTGAAAGATCGACTTTAACAAAAGATTTTGAGAACTTACTAATGTAACTCTAAAGTGAACAGTTTAATTCACAAGTAAATTAATTTCTTGTAAATACATCTTTTTATACGAAGAAGAAACTCTGAATGAACTTTCGAAAAGGGGAATATCTTCAGTTTCTTCTTTTACTTTGAAATCTTCTTGAGTATGCTGATCTTTTTCTGTGAAATTTAAGTTTCCGGGATAAATGAAATAAGCAGATATCACATCATTCTCGATTCCTAACTCTTTATAAACACTATTTAATCTGGTATAGCCAGCCAATTGTCGTGCATCTTCCATCGTGGGATTACCGTTTGAATAACGTGGTTTGTATTTGGCATCTACAACTGCTTTTATTCCACATTTTGTATCTAGAATAAAATCTGGTTCTTGTTTATTGAATTTTTTATGATATTGCACTTCTCCTTGCAAAGCGAAATTTTCACGAAGTTTTCCAAATACAAATAATTCAAACAACTTACTCATATCTATCCAAAATGGTGGATGCAATGTTTTTGATTTTTTGGAGTTTTTAGAAATATTGTAGTCATTTAAAGCCAATATTTGATTTCCTAATTGAATTGCGAGATTGTAATTTTTATAAAACGGATTGCTCTCTTTGTAATCTAATTTACGGAAAGTATTGTCGCTTACCTGATGGAAACCACCATTGCAGTATCTTAGAATTTCTACTAAGTTTTTATAAATGTCTGAATTTTTCGAATAATCTTCCAAATGAATTGAAACACGAGCTAAAACAAATTTCAAAAATTGGTTTAATTCAATATCAAAGCCAAATTCCTGAAATTTACAAATGGTTTTTGTGTGGCGATTTTTAAATAAATTTTGTTTAATTTGTTGTCCGACCAATACTTTTCCTTTTACTCTATTGTTGAGATTTTCAACTTTTTCGTAATAGGATTTTTTCAAACCTTTTTTCACCAAATTTTTTACAACAGATAAAAACTGGGCAATTAAAAATAGTGTTAAAAGTGGTTGTAATTGATTGTCAATTTCTATCCATTCTTCATTAAATTTAGTAGAAATTAATCCATCTAAATGTTCAAAATTTTCTGGTTCTTTCAAGGATTCCAGTAGCATTTGTACATAATTTACTTGTTTTTCTTCGTTATTCAATTTTGGCTCAATATAGATGTTGGCTCCCAAATTTGGAAAACAGTCTAAACCAATATAATAAGACGAAGAAATACTGCAGGAGTATTGGTTTTCCTCAGAATTTCTTTTTAATGAAATGGAAACACAGTTTTTTTCTTCATCATTTTCAAAATTGATTTTATCTTCTAAAGTTGATAAATCGAAATAGTGCTCCCAATTTTCAATTTTTTGGAAAATAGAAATATGATCTTGATGATAATATTCAAAATGTTCTGAAATTCTTAGCATTCTAATCTTCGATTAAAGAGAATTGATTACACTTCTTGCCGATTCTTTCAAAATGCCATCTTTTATATATTCTTCTAGGATAGGTTTTATTTCGTACCTAATTCTAAAACGGAAATCAACAGGTTTTTCTTTAATATCTTCACCTTTTTCATTTTTTTCATAGTGTTGAATAAAATAAGAATGTCCGAGCCAAACATCCTTTGGATCGAAATCTGCTGTCATATATTCTGATTTTTTCATCACCACATTCTCATCCGAATAATCGATAGATGAATCATAATTTTCAATAAATAATGAAGCAACTTTAGCAAAAACCTCAACTTTAAAATCACTTTCTAATTTTGATTCTAAATTTTTTGGTAACACATCTACGAAAGCAAAACGCCTTCTAATGGCATAATCGATATGACCGACACTTCTATCTGCGGTGTTCATTGTACCAATAATGTATAGATTCGGTGGGAGAATCAGCTGGTTTGACTCTCCTACTTTGTACATCGACTCTACGTTTTCGCCACGGTATTCTAAAGCATAAATGAGTTCTCCTAAAACAGAAGAAAGATTGGCACGGTTGATTTCATCGATAACTAGAATAAAAGGCTTTTCTTTAACATCAGTATTTTGTAAATTAAAATTTTCTGGTAACTCTATTTTTTCTAGTAATCTAAGAATCATGAAATAGTACGGATATTTACCTTTCATTAGTAAATCAAATTCCTTTTCTTTATCTCTTAGATCAATCGGAATTTTTATTACTTCTCTATTGCCATAAACCTTCTCAATATCACTAAAAAGCAGTTTGTATCGTATCTCTTTTCTTTCTGGAAAACTATATATTAAATATTCATTGCCAACAGAGATTATTTCGGCTGTACTCTTTTCTCCAAATTTAAAAGTTTTTCCAGAATTGATTTCTTCATTAATTTTATCTATCAAAATATTAAATCGGAATTGAAACTCAGAATTTATAATTGGTTTTCCTTTACTTGCCAAAAAATTATTTAAAGCTTCTTTGGCAAATAAGCCCAAAGTTTTGTTTTCTGCTTCATACAAAATTCCGTCTCCATCAGGATTTGGTTTTGCAACAATTCCCTGTACAAAATCTTCATAGGTATAACTTGGGTGAAATTGGATGAGTTTGAATTGTTTGTTTTCCTGTAGTTCATTCACGTCGGAAAGACTCAACATTTCTAATGCTATATCTTTTGCTAATCTGGTTTTTCCTGTTCCGGGAGGACCTTGGAGGATGATTTGTTTTTTGTATTGAAGAAGATCAATCATAGGACTATTTTCATTTCGGTTATTTGATTTTTTACCATTTATAATATCCAAAAGATATTTTGGATACGAATCATTTGCATCTAATGGAGATTTATAATTAGTAACATCAGTAAGAGTTTTGAGAACTAAGCTATCATTTTCCAAATGCCAATTTCCATTTTTTTTCCAATTTATTTTTCGTCTATGCTTGTATTCATCAACATTATCATCAAAATAATACTCCGAAGTCACTTCACCATAACCCAGAAGTACTTGCAGTCCTTTTTTAGCAATGATAATGTCACCAACTTTCATTTTAATGAAAAAATCATCATTTGCAGAGGTATCGTTTGGTTTGTTTTCACTTCCACCATAAGCTTTTATTAAATCTTTTGTGATTTCTTCTCTGTTCTCATAACTGTTCAAATCTTGCAAATCATCCCAACCTAAAGCTACAATACCTTCGTTAAAAAAATCATCCCATTTTCGTGCTTGTTCACCTGGAGAATAGAGCCAATATTGTTTTTTCTCCTTGTCATTGTACTGAGTTGTACAATACATAAAATCCTGAATAAGCAAGTGTAACGACTGGTCTGCAAACAATTGTTGGTTTGTATTAGACTCTAAATATTCCGAAATAAACTCTTGATCTTTGCTTACAATTATTTTAATTTCATTAATTATATCAAGGTAATTAATGTAATTCTGATGTTGACCTCGCTTTATTTTTTTTGTGCCAAAAATTTCAGAAAAAGATTTTACAAAACTATATTTGAAAAGCGCATGTTTTCGTGGATTGTTGATAAAAAGATACAAAGACATACTTCTAATATCCTGACTGTGGTAATTTAGTTTAGTATCAGGATATTTACGTTTTAAGACATTCAGTTGATTATCAAAATAATTTTTGAAAGCATTAAGTCGTGTAAGTAAATCAATATTTTCATCAAATAGTTTATCAAAAGCAGACTTTGTTTCTTCAGGAAAATCATTAAAAAACCACGAAGCCATTGTAATAGGATAATAATTTACACTAGTCCATAGATTGTTACTTCCTTTTACTTCAAATGCTTCTTTAAACATTTTCCCTTTGTCAGGTGCGTTCCAGTCCCATTTTTCTGAAACCTGTTGCAATACATCCCATTTGTATTTTTCCTCGTATCGAGACGAGTCATCAAAAAACAATGTTTTATATTGATTCCACTTTTCAATTAGTAATTCTTGATCCATACACACAATTTAAGCTAAAAATTATTTCTCGTAACCACTTTCAATTTTCACTGAATAAATTCATAAGTTTCACAAAAATACGTTTTTGAATTTAACAAAAAATACGGGAATCCGTAGTGGCTTGATTTTAATCAGCTAAATGATAATTTAGAGCAGATGGCAAAAACGATTTATGATTATTGGTTTGTGCAATTTGATTTCCCCGATGAAAACGGAAAGCCTTATAAATCAAGTGGTGGCAAAATGGTTTGGAATGAGGTTTTGAAAAGGGAAATTCCTGAGGGATGGGAAGTTAAAAATATTGGATACTATTGTAAATCAACAGGTGGTTATGCATTTAAGTCAAGTTGGTGGTCAACTTATGGGATGCCCGTTGTAAAAATAAAAGATATTCAGGAAGATTATACAATCAACTTATCTGACTTATCATTTGTGGATGTTTCTGATAAAAATATTGATAATAAATTTATCGCAAAACCAGGAGATATTTTGATTGCAATGACTGGAGCAACTGTTGGCAAATATGCAATAGTGCCACACACAGAGCAACCTTTATATATTAATCAACGTGTAGGATATTTCGATTTGGGAAACCAACCTGAACAGCGGCTTCCGTTTTTAATAAATTCATTAAATCAAAAATATTTTAGGGAAGCTGTTTTTACATTAGCAAGCGGTGCAGCACAACCAAATATTAGTAATGAACAAATAAATAACATTCATTTACTTCTGGCTAAGAAAATAATTATTGAAAAATATAATAATATATTTCAACCCTATTATTCAAAAATATTAACTAATCAGAAACAAAACCAACAACTTAGCTCTTTACGTGACTGGCTTTTACCTATGCTGATGAACGGACAGGTAAAAGTGGAGTGATTTTGTAAAATAAATTATCATTTA